>CABIXF010000050.1 GCA_902362595.1 Bacteroidaceae bacterium
CCATATTTATCTGTTTTTTATTATAAAGATAATGAAAAACATCGACACATGCAAACTAAACAACCTGATAATCAGATAAATACAAACATTAAAAACTAAATCCTGTTAAAGAAATTTTGATGCGTTTTCTCTGCGGACGTGACGAGGTGATTTCGTACTGGAGTTTCTGAATAAAGAAAGGTAAGGATACAAAAAAGGCCGTCTCCGCATTTTCAGGGAGGCGGCCTTCTGATTATTTGATTTCGAATTCTTCCTTCATATCCATTTCCTGGTTGTGTACGTCAAAGAATTTATACTGTAAAAAAGCCAGGTTTTGGTTCGGAACGATTTTGATGCCGAATCCATACTTCATCTGCCATTTGCGTTTCAGGGACATGAATCCCTGATTTACGTAGGCAGCTACGTAAGGATGGATATGCAAGGTGAATTTCTTCACTTTCAGCTTGTTGACCAAATAGTCGATCTTACTTTCCAGGGTATCGGTAAACAGGATGGAAGGTTTGATTTTCCCCTTTCCGAAACAAACGGGACAGTCTTCATCGGTAGTGACATCCATGGCCGGACGTACCCGCTGGCGCGTGATCTGCATCAGTCCGAATTTGCTCAGAGGAAGGATGTTGTGTTTGGCCCGGTCTTTCTGCATGTTCTGGCACATGCGCTCGTAAAGTTTTTGCCGGTTTTCTGCCAGGTTCATATCGATGAAGTCCACCACAATGATTCCGCCCATATCTCTCAACCGGAGCTGGCGTGCCAACTCATCAGCTGCGCCCAGGTTTACGTCGAGTGCATTTGCCTCTTGTCCGTTGGTCGATTTGGAACGGTTTCCACTGTTTACGTCCACCACGTGGAGTGCTTCAGTATGTTCGATAATCAGGTAAGCTCCGCTTTTATAGGAAACGGTCTTTCCGAAAGAGGACTTGATTTGTTTGGTGATACCGAAATTATCGAAAATAGGAAGTTGGCCGGTGTAGCGCTTCACGATGCCTGCACGCTCGGGGGCAATGAGCGCTACATAATCTTTTACTTCGTTATACACGGTTTCGTCGTTGACGTAAATGTTCTCGTACGACGGGTTGAACAAGTCGCGCAGCATGGCTACGGTGCGGCTTGTCTCCTCATAAACCAATGAGGGCAGTTTGGTGGCCTTCTGTACCTTCGTGATGGTTTCTTCCCAATGTTTCAGCAAGACTTTCAGTTCCGCATCCAGTTCTGCCACCCGTTTTCCTTCGGCCACGGTGCGTACAATCACCCCGAAATTTTTGGGTTTGATGCTTTGTAGCAGCTGTTTGAGGCGAGCTCTTTCCTCGCTGGATTTAATTTTTTGAGAGACGGATACCTTGTCATTGAAAGGAATCAGTACCAGATAGCGTCCGGCGAACGACAATTCGCAGGTCAGGCGCGGCCCTTTTGTGGAAATGGGTTCCTTGACAATCTGTACGATGACCTCTTGTCCCTGCTGGAGTACACTGGAGATTGTTCCGTCCTTGTCAATGTCGGGAAGCATGGAAGCTTTCGACATGGGATAAAGTTTCTTCCGGTCACTGATGACTTGCTTGAGGTATTTCTGGTAAGAATGAAATTGTGGTCCCAAGTCTAAATAGTGAAGAAAAGCGTCTTTCTCAAAACCTACATCTACGAAGCAGGCGTTGAGGCCGGGCATGAGTTTCCGGACTTTTCCTACGTACATGTTGCCGACAGAGAACGAAAGGTTCCGTTCTTCTTTCTGGAATTCTACCAGGTTCTTGTCTTCCATGAGAGCGATAGATATTTCCTTGGGCTGTACGTCTACTACTAATTCGCTTGTCACTTTTTGCTTGGTTTTTTGTTTTTAATAGATTGCTAATTACACAAAGAACAAACCTGAAAGACTTTGTTTAGCTTTGCAAGTTTGTTCTTTATTGAAGTCGGACAGACTAACAATTATTTTTTGCTTTTATGTCTGTTCTTTCTCAGTCTTTTTTTACGCTTGTGAGTAGACATTTTATGTCTTTTTCTTTTCTTTCCGCTTGGCATAGCTTCAAAATTTTATAGGTTAATACTAAATGTTAATTATTTTTTTACTGATAGAGTAAATGTTTTTGCTGGTTTGAATGCCGGAATATTGTGCTCTGGGATAATGATAGTAGTATTCTTAGAAATGTTACGAGCAGTCTTCTGTGCTCTTTTTTTCACAATGAAACTACCGAAACCACGGAGGTAGACATTCTCATCTTTCGACAAAGATTCTTTTACTGATCCCATGAACGCCTCAAGGGTCGCCAATACTGTTGCCTTGTCAATACCTGTGTTCTTGGCAATTTCGTTTACAATATCTGCTTTAGTCATTGCGCTAATAATTATTGTTATACGTTATCTTAATTTTTTGGACTGCAAATATATAGCTTTTCTGCTTCTTTTGGAAATATATCAGGAACATTTTTTTTGAAAAGTCGTGCTTTTTGAAGTTTTTCCATCCTTTTAGGAGACTGTAATAGGAGGTTTGTCTGCGTATATCGGGCAAATATATTATTTTTGCAGCTAAATATATACCGGATGAATTTATTTGCAGATAAGATTATAGATTGGTACAAGGAAAACAAACGGGATTTGCCTTGGCGTGAAACGAAAGACCCTTATAAAATATGGATATCGGAAATTATTCTTCAGCAGACCAGGGTTGTGCAGGGATATGATTACTATTGCCGTTTCATGGAACATTTTCCTGATGTAGATGCATTGGCGAACGCTTCAGAAGACGAAGTGATGAAGTGCTGGCAGGGGCTGGGATATTATTCGCGGGCCCGTAATCTCCATGAAGCAGCAAAGGTGATTGCAGATAAAGGACGTTTTCCTACAACTTATGAAGAAGTGAGAGCCTTGAAAGGAGTAGGAGATTATACAGCTGCGGCTATTTGCTCTTTTGCGTACGATTTGCCGTATGCCGTGGTTGATGGAAATGTGTATCGGGTATTGTCGCGCTGGATGGGAGTGGAGGAACCGATTGATACCGGTGCAGGCAAGAAATTGTTTGCCTCTCTGGCAGATGAGATGATGGACAAGTCGCGTCCGGCTTTATACAATCAGGCTATCATGGATTTCGGGGCCTTGCAATGTGTACCTTCCTCGCCTTCTTGCCTGTTTTGTCCGCTGGCAGATAGTTGCGTGGCCTTACAGAAAAATCAGGTAGACAAGCTTCCTCGGAAAGCCCGGAAGACAAAAGTACTTGACCGTTATTTTTCATATATTTACGTGCATGCGGGCGCATATACTTATATAAAGAAACGGGAGGCGGGAGATATCTGGCAAAATTTATATGAGTTTCCGCTGATTGAGACCGAACGGGAGGTGGGGGAAGAGGCAATTTTCTCGCTCCCGGAATTGAAAAAATTGCTGGAAGGTTGTCGGGTGGTTTCTTTTCGTCTGGTATCGCCGGAAATCAAACATGTGTTGTCGCACCGGGTGATTCATGCCAAATGCTATGAAGTGGTATTGGATGGGGAAGATTTTTTCCTTTCTGGATACCAGCGCATTCGAGTTGATGAATTGCATAAATTCCCTGTGTCGCGCTTGATATCTCGTTTTTTTTCGTTACTTTTGAAACCAAATTATAAAACTCATAATCATGTCATTGAATAAAGTACAATTGATTGGAAATGTGGGAAAAGATCCCGAAGTGAGATACCTGGATAGTGGAGTGGCTGTGGCTACATTCCCGCTGGCAACTACGGACCGTGCCTATACGCTGGCTAACGGAACACAAGTGCCGGAACGTACCGAATGGCATAACATTGTATTGTGGCGCGGATTGGCGGAAACAGCAGAGAAATATGTGCACAAAGGTGACAAGTTATACATAGAAGGGAAGATTCGTTCTCGTTCTTACGATGATCAGAACGGTGTGAAGCGTTATGTGGTAGAGATTTTTGGTGATAACATGGAAATGTTGACACCGCGTTCTGCTCAGCCGACAGCCCCTGCTCAATCTCAGCCGATATCGACAGCTTCTGCTCCGGCCCAGTCGGAAAGTAACCCTTCGGATGATCTGCCGTTCTGATTTCAGATTGTCTTTAATTTAAAAAATAGGAATATTATAGGATGGATCCTGACTCGTGTTTGCTCCGTTTGTCGGAGCTATGTGACGGAATTACCGTAATGCCCCTTTCATTAGGGGCTGCTTTTGCTTTATTTCTGGCCCTTACATTGTTGTATGTATCGGGTTTTGTGTCTGCTTCAGAAATTGCTTTTTTTTCGCTTTCTCCTTCTGATTTGAGTGAAATAGAGGAGGAAAATCACCCTTCGGATGTAAAAATAAAAGATTTGCTGGCCGATTCGGAACGCTTGCTGGCTACAATTCTGATTTCCAACAACTTTGTAAATGTGACCATTATCATGCTGCTGAATTATGTCTTTGCCAGCGTGATTGACTTTGGAAATGCAAAGATTCTAGAGTTTCTGATTGTGACTGTGGTCTTGACGTTCTTGTTGTTGCTGTTTGGAGAAATCATGCCTAAGATTTATTCGGCACAGCATACCCTTCCTTTTGCCCGGAAAGCAGCACCGGTCATTTCAGTATTGCGTACGGTATTTTGGCCGTTATCTTCCTTGCTGGTACGTTCTTCTTTTTTCTTAAACCGGATTAGCCAGCGGAAAAAAGCCTGGAATCTTTCTGTCAATGAATTGTCGCAGGCACTGGAGCTGACGGATATTCATGAGACCTCGGAAGAAGGGAATATGCTGGAGGGAATTATTCGTTTTGGAGAGGAGACGGCGAAGGAGGTGATGACTTCTCGTCTGGATATTGTAGATTTGGAGATTCATGAATCATTTGCCGATGTACTGAAATGTATCAATGAAAATGGGTATTCTCGAATTCCCGTTTATGAAGAAACTCGTGACAACATAAAGGGAATTTTATATATCAAGGATTTACTTCCGTATTTGGATAAGGGAAGTGATTTTCGCTGGCAGAACTTGATTCGTCCGGCATTGTTTGTACCAGAAAACAAGATGATTGGTGATTTATTGCGTGACTTTCAGGCAAATAAAATTCACATTGCGGTGGTGGTGGATGAGTTTGGTGGAACTTCCGGTATTGTGACAATGGAGGATATCATTGAAGAAATTGTAGGTGAAATCAACGATGAATACGATGAGGAAGAACGTACGTATGTGAAACTGACCGAGAATGTATATGTGTTTGAGGGAAAGACGTTGCTTTCGGATTTTTATAAAGTCATCAAGGATAGTCAGGAAGTGTTTGAGGACGTGTCGGGCGATGCGGATACCTTAGCCGGGTTGTTGTTGGAACTGAAAGGTGAATTTCCTGTCCTGCATGAGATTATCAATTATTCCAATTATCGCTTTGAAGTGCTGGAGATGACTTCCCGTCGTATTCTGAAGGTAAAAGTAACGGTCTTGCCTGCCGTTCCGGAAGAAAAAACTGAAAAAGAGAATTGATATGCCACTTCTAAGGAAATGGGATGAAGAAGGGGGAATGTGGGGTATCTGGCACGTGACTGAGTCGTTGGAAGAACTTCGGGCAAGTGTGTCGGATATGTCGGCGCTTGCGGAATATGCATGTTTGAAAGCTTCTTCCCGCAAGCTGGAATTTCTGGCTGTGAGGGTACTTTTGTATGCAATGACGGGGCGAGAAATACAGGTGGGTCACGAACCTTCGGGCAGACCTTTTCTGATAGGTGAATCGGAACATATATCGATTTCTCATACAAGGAATTATGTGGCAGTAGGGCTGCATAAGACGGCTATACCGGGAATCGATATCGAACAGTATGGTGATAAGGTGAGAAGAGTGAGGTCGCGTTTTGTGCGGAAAGACGAATTGCCTGAAGGCGAAGCGATGCAGGAGAAGGAAGAGTTGTATCAGCTGTTGCTTCACTGGTCGGCGAAAGAAACCATGTTCAAGGTGATGAATTGTACAGAAGTGGATTTTTTGCGACATCTGAGAATTGCACCTTTCAGATTGTCGTCCTCCGGTATCCTGGCAGGCGAGTCATATCATCCGGAACATGAATTTTGTTATCGGATTCATTATCTTATACATCCTGATTTCGTTTGTACTTATTGTGTCGGGAAATCGGTTGATTGAACAAACGGACAATGAGATTGTTTATGAAAGAAAAAAGATGAACAGAAAAATTCGTAGAACGGTTCGGCTTGTGATTATTGCTTTGGGGACATGTCTGTCTGTTTTTCTGCTAGCCGTGGCTGTCCTGATAAATTTTATTTTTACACCGGAGAAACTGACTCCGGTGGTTTTGAATGTGGCTAACCGTACGCTGGATGCACATCTGGAAATGAAAAGCGTAGAATTGACCTTCTTTTCTACTTTCCCTCGTTTTGGTTTGAAAGTGACGGATGGCATACTGATATCCAAAACTATGCGGGATACGCTTTGGCAGCAAACGGATTCGCTGGTATCGTTCAAGAAATGTGTGGTGGTGGTAAATCCGGTGGATTATCTGTTGAACGATAAAATCAGTCTTCGTTATTTGGGGCTGGAAGATGCATCGATATACGCTTTTAAGGACAAAGAAGGAAAAAGTAACTGGGACATTGTAAAGGGTGCAGAGGAATGTGTGGAAGAAGATACAATGGCGCAGGAGAATGTAACGATTCAGGAGATAGATATTCAGCGTGTATCGCTGAAACGGACCAATGTTACGTTTGATGACCGGGATACCAGAGTTTATGCAAAGGTACAGAATTTAAACCTGAATCTGAAGGCGGCTTTGAAGAAAACGCATGCTTCTTTGGCGTTGGAATATGACAACGAGAATCTTCTTTTCTGGCAGGATGGACAGTTGCTGATGAACCATCTGGCGGTTGGATTACGTGCGGATATGCAACTAGACCGAGCTTCAAGGCAGCTAGTATTAAAAAAGACTGGACTGACTCTTAACGGAATAGCACTGGACTTGTCGGGGACATTGGGACGGGACAGTGTAGGAGGTTCTGCTGTGGTGGATTTATCTTACAAGTTGCATGCACCTTCTTTGGAGACTGTGTTACAGATGATTCCAGAAAGTATATTGAAACGTCAGGAGTTGACGGCTAAGGGGGAGGTCCTGATGGAAGGAACCTTGAAAGGACATTATGGGAAGCAGCAGATGCCGGAAGCTACCTTGCATGTGAACATTCGTAACGCTTCGGCTCAATATGCGGGCTTACCTTATGGGGTGGATGACCTTACGGCAGAATTTAACGGATATGTAGATTTCATGCGGCGTAAATCTTCGTATGCTAATTTAAAGATCTTTCGTTTTAAAGGAGCTCATACAGATATTTTGGCTGATGGAAAGGTGGAAGATTTACTGGGGGATCCTGATATTACCTTTAATACGCGTTCGGAAATTGATTTGACGGCATTGGCCAAGACGTTCCCTTTGCAGGAAGGTGTGTCGATTGGCGGACAGGTCGGGGCCGATTTCCGCTTGCACTGTCGTTTGTCGTCTCTTCGGAAACAAGATTGGGGGCGTGTGCGCTTGAAAGGAAAGCTGGATATGCAGAATCTGTTTCTGCGTGATACAAAGAAGAATTTTGAATTTACGAGTCATGCTGCTCTTCGCTTTACAGGTGAGGATAATCTGGCTGCACAGATACATATTCAGAAGGCGGTACTCCATGCTTCGGCTATTTCTGCCGAACTGGAAGAATTGAAAGCTGCAGTGAAATCTACAAATCCGCAGGATACAACCCGTTTGATTGATGTGGAATGCAAGTTGCAGATGAGGCGTCTGAAAGGGGAGATGGGAGATTCATTGAAGGTCTTCAGTAAGCTGGCAAAAGCTTCGTTGCATTTGCAGCCCGGTAAACGGAATCCGTCTATGCCTCGTCTAAAGCTGGCACTGGAAACAGATACGCTTTTCTGCCGGATAGGAAACATGAAGATGGGAATGGATAAGGGCGGTTTTAATTTGTCGGCAGAAAAGGTGCGCGACTCACTTTGGCTTCCGAAGGGTATTGTGGGTTTCAATCGCCTTACTTTCCGGACGCCTGAGCTTGCCTTGCCGATTAGAATGCGGAAAACAGCGGTAACAATAGGTGACCGGTGCATTACGTTGAAGAACGCCAGTTTGCGTATCGGGCGTTCCAGTCTTACAGCGAGTGGTGCGGTACATGGATTGTATGCGGCTATGAAAAAGGGTGAGATGTTGAAAGCTAATTTGGATATATCTTCACGCAATCTGGATTGCAATCAGTTGATTAATGCGTTGAATTTTCCTCAGGATACGCTCCAGGCAGAAACCGATACGGTGTCAAGCTCCGAACCGTTGCAGTTGTTTGTCATCCCTTCCAATATTGATTTCGAACTGAAAACGAACTTGAACAAGGTGACTTACGGTAATATGGTCTTTGAGCATGTACGTGGAGCGGTCGATATCCGTAATCAGGCGGTTTATCTGAAGAAGTTGACGATGCGAGGACTGGAGGCGGATGTGGAGACTACATTGGTATACCGTGCCCGTAAGAAGACGCGCGGCTATGCCGGTTTTGATTTCCGGTTGAGGCAGGTAAATATCGGTAAACTGGTGGATTTCATTCCTTCACTTGACACGATTGTACCGATGCTTCGTTCGTTCAAGGGAATGGTGGATTTTGATGCGGCTGCTGAGGCTGTGCTTGATTCCAACCTGAATGTAAAGATTCCGACCTTGAGAGCGGCTATGCATATCAAGGGTGACAGTCTGGTGCTGATGGACGGAGAGACATTTGCTGAAATATCCAAGACGCTGATGTTCAAAAACAAGAAACGGAATGTGTTCGACAGTATCTCGGTCAATTTGACTGTAAAGGACGGGAACGTAACAGTATATCCATTTTTGCTTCAGATAGACCGTTACAAAGCTGCAGTAGGAGGTACTCAGGGATTGGATATGAATTTCAATTACCATATTTCTGTATTAAAGTCGCCTTTGCCTTTCAAGGCCGGAGTGAATATTACCGGAAATCTTGACAAAATGAAGATACGTATCGGCAAAGCAAAGTATAAAGATGCAGTGACTCCTGTTGCCATCCGGAAAGTGGACAGTACGCGTGTGAATATGGGTGTAGACATTATTCACAGTTTTGAACGTGTAATAAGCCGTACGTACAGAGGAAGACTTCCGGATGGGGCTGAGTAAATAGGTATCCATTTTGCTTATTTATCTGAATAATTGTATATTTGCGAACTAGAGACAGAATTTATACGAGTATTAACACTATTAATTATTAAAATCTTCATTATTTATGTTTAACAAGCATCCTAAAGGTCTAATACCTGCTGCACTTTCTAACATGGGGGAGCGTTTCGGCTACTACATCATGAATGCCGTGCTGGTATTGTTTCTTTGTTCTAAATTTGGTATAAGTGAGGAAAAAAGTACACTTATCTATTCGTTCTTTTATGCAGGTATTTATCTGTTAAGTCTTGTTGGGGGGCTGATAGCCGACAGAAAGCAGAATTATAAAGGTACAATCATGGCCGGTCTCGTGGTCATGGCTGTGGGATATATTGCATTATCTATTCCTATTACTGCCAATGCAGGCAATACATCATGGTTGCTTACACTAACTTGTATCGCCTTGTTCTTCATCGCATTTGGTAACGGGCTGTTTAAGGGAAACCTTCAGGCCATTGTAGGTCAGATGTACGATGACCTTGAAGCAGAGGCTGCTAATAAGGGGGAAAAGGAACTGATTGAAGCCAAGAGCAAGAGAGATTCCGGATTCCAGATATTTTATGTATTTATCAATATTGGTGGACTTATCGCTCCGTTTATCGCTCCTCTGTTGAGAAGCTGGTGGTTGAGTGCACACAATATGGTCTACAATGCGGGCCTTCCTGCTCTGTGCCATGAATATATAGCGAAAGGTGCAGACGGCATGTCGGCTGAGGCTATGGGCAACTTGAATCAGCTGATGTCACAGTGCGTAGGTGCAACTACCGATATGGCTGCTTCTTGCGCACAATATTTGCAGATATTTAATGAAGGTATTCACTATTCATTTTTGGCCTCTGTAGCCGCAATGCTTATTTCTTTGATTATCTTCTTTGTGACCAAGCGTCAGTTCCCAAATCCGGGAAAGAAAGAAGCCGCAGCTGCTGTCACTTATTCAGCAGAAGAAAAGGTTGCCATGGCGAAGGAAATCAAACAGCGTCTTTACGCTTTGTTTGCAGTGCTGGGTGTGGTTATTTTCTTCTGGTTCTCATTCCATCAGAACGGTACTTCACTTTCACTCTTTGCGAGAGACTTCGTAGATACATCTACCATTGCTCCGGAAATATGGCAGGCAGTGAATCCTTTCTTTGTGATTACATTGACTCCGATTATCATGATGATTTTTGGTTCTCTTTCAAGAAGAGGAAAGGAGATTTCTACTCCGCGTAAGATTGCCATCGGTATGTTCATCGCAGGTCTGGCTTATCTCTTCCTGTCTGCATATTCACTTATTATGGGTTATCCTTCTGCTGCTGAATATCGTGAACTTCCTATTGACCAGCAGGTAAAGGCAGGTGCATGGGTGTTGATTGTGCTTTACTTCCTGCTTACCGTGGCCGAGTTGTTTATCTCTCCACTTGGATTGTCATTCGTTTCGAAGGTAGCTCCAAAGCATCTTCTGGGACTTTGCCAGGGATTATGGCTGGGTGCGACTGCTGTAGGTAATCTTCTGTTGTGGATTGGTCCTCTTATGTATAACGCCATTCCTATAGGATATTGCTGGGCTATTTTCATGATTGTATGCCTCATTTCAATGGGAGTCATGCTGTTCATGGTGAAATGGCTGGAACGTGTAGCAAAATAAAATTGCTTGATATTATGTGATTAAGTTCCTCATGACATTTTGTGCATGAGGAATTTTTGTTTTTATCTTAATTATGCTGAGTATGTTTTTCAAACGATTGACTTCACTGGTGGGAATGGCTCTGTGGGCGGGTCTTTCATTGTGCGCACAGGATGTCAGGATTTCCTATGAAGCGGTGGGCAAAAATTATCTGCTGAAAGCGGATAATACTTCTTATTATCCCTACACAATTCAGATTATGTTTACGAAACTTACGGGTGCTTCGGCTCTAAGTCAAGGTGTTCCGTATATTTATGTGTCAGGACATGGAAGTAACCGGTTGCTTACCTTGAAACGTGAAACGGAAGAGGTGCCGATAGGATTTGCCTATCAGACTCGTATTTACAAAGGAAACTGGAAAATGGATTCTGATTCGTCTTATGTATATCTTCCTACTGTGGCACCGGGGAAAGAGGTGTATGTGCGGACTTTGACTGCGCTGGAGGACTTCTTTCGGAAGAAGAAACCGACCAAAGTGACGGGACTGGCTTTCCGGATGAACGAGGGAGATACAGTTTATGCTATGCGAGGCGGTTTAGTTTGTGAGGTTTGCCAACATCAGGCATCTGATGCCTTGCAGAAAGAGAAAACCAAAATTTATGCACGAACTGAAAACTATGTGGTGGTTTATCATAAGGATGGGAGTTTTGCTACCTATAAACAGTTTAAGGAGAACGGAGTGTTCGTGAAACCGGGTGATAAGGTAGAGGCTGGTATGCCATTGGGAGTGATTGGAGCAGGAAACTATCGTCAAGGTTCTCATTTGCGGGTGCAAATGAGCGGATGTTTCCGGGATTCAGATAAGGAATATGCCATAGAAGGGCGTGGATATCATTCTTTTGTTCCTGTGCTGGCCACGGACGAGAAAAAGACCTGTAAGCCGTACCCCGGAACGGTCCCTGTATTTACGGCGCAGCATCCGCAAAGTCTGATCATGAAGGAAATGACTCGACGGGAGAAACAGCAATATCTGAAAAACTTGAAGGGAAAGCGCTGACTGTGCGAGTGATATAAAAAGCCCTGGCATATCCTGATGGAAAGGAAAGCCAGGGCTTTTTTATGATGTATTTGTGCGCGTGGAAAATTTCTTTGCTTATTTTTTTAAGGTAAAGACAAACTCCAGTCCTCCGGTCGGCATGTTCTTGGCGAAAATAGTTCCTCCATGGAAAAGAACCGCATTCTTGACAATGGCCAGTCCCAAACCTGTACCTCCCAGTTTCCGTGACCGTCCTTTGTCTACTCGGTAAAACCGTTCGAACAAACGGTTGAGATGTTCTTCCGGAACGCCCACGCCTGTGTCTGAGAAGCTGAAATAGTAGAACTTTTCATCTTCCCGGAAACATTTGATGGTGATTTGTATATTGGTTCCCGCATAGGCGATTGCATTGTCGGTCAGGTTCCGGAAGATAGAGTAGAGCAACGAACTGCTTCCGGTCAAGATGATTTCCGGCGGGAGCTTGTTGACTACGGTGATGTGTTTCTCTTCCAGTCCCAATGTGACTTCATTCAGAATGTTCTCTACAATCTTGCTTAAGTTGACAGATTCCTTTTCTACCATTTCCGGCGCCTCGTCCATCCGTGTCAGTACAGAAATATCGCGTAATAGGAAGGTCAGGCGGTTACTTTGTGCGTAACTTCTTTCCAGAAATACCCGTACGTTTTCTTGTGGGATGTTCGGGTTGTTGATGATGGTTTCCAGGTATCCTTGAATACTGCTGACAGGAGTTTTCAGTTCATGGGCAATATTTTGTGTCAGTTGGCGTTTCAGGCGAGCCTGCTCTTCTTCCTGGGTTACGTCAATGATGGATATTTCGAATGACATATCTTGGAAAATGATGCATTCCAAGGTAAAAGAGCGGGCATTTTTATTGATATGCAGGGAATAGCGTTTTTCCTCTTTATTGAGATTACCTTCGTTCCGGTTCAGAAACTCGATAATGGGTTTCAGTTCCGGAATGTCGAAAATCTCATTGGTGGAACGCAGGTTCCGGTCAGAAATGTTGTTGATGTATTGCGTGAACAGGTTGTTGACCAAAATTTCTTTCCGTTCCTTGGTGAAGACTCCCAAACCTTCATGAGATGTCTGGAGGTGAGAAATCAGCTTTTCGCGTTCAATGTAAAGAGCTTCTTTGGCTCGGTGCAGACGCTTGTATATTTTAATAATATGTTGTGAGATTTCACCTAATTCGTTTTTAGGGAACGTCTGTAGAATATCCATGTCAATGGGTTCATTGCGGTCGGCCTTCATCGCAAACTGCTGCAGTTTGGTGATGGATTTTCCTAGCTTTCGTGTAAAACGATAGAAGATAAAAATCAATACCAGGCAGATGACAAGGGCAAACCACAGGTAGCCGGAGTCTGCTTGAAGGTGTTCAGCCAGGCTCAGGTTATAGGGTAGGGCGGCCCGGATGATGAGACGATACGGGGGAAAATAGCGTGCCGAGTAGAAATATTCTTCTCCCTGAATGCTTTCCGACTGTCGGCTGATGGAATAACCGCTTCCATACATCAGTGCATCTTGTACTTCCTTGCGGGAGGAATGGTTGGCGAATTTCTGCCAGTTGGCATTGGTGTTGTCATAAATCACCTTTCCAGAGGGTTCAATGAGGGTCACACGCAGATTAGGCATCATGTGAGTGGTCACATAACGCTGCATGGAATCCGGGTTGAATCCGTGGTGTTCGGAAATGAAATCGCACAGCTGGTTGTTGTAATTCTGTAGTTGTGTGTTCAGCAGTTCTATTTTATAGGCTTTTTCGCGTTTGTATTGGAACAGCATAAAGCATACTGCATATCCCAAGAATAAGAATATGACAGAAAAAAACAACCTCTGGCTGAAAGGGAGGATGCGATAGGAAAATTTTGTCATGGTTCTACAGCCCTTTATTCACATTCAAAACAGTAACCATAGCCGAGGCGGGTCACAATACATTGTCCATATTCACCAATTTTTTTCCGAAGACGGGTAATGTTTACGTCAATGGTACGGTCGAGCACATACACTTCATCATGCCAGACCTTGGCCAGAATTTCTTCGCGTGAAAATACTCTTCCTTGATTTTGGAGTAGCAGCAAGAGGATTTCGAATTCTTTTTTGGTTAATGAAATTTCTTCATTGTTGATGGTTACTTTTTTCTTTGGAATATTGACAGACAAGCCCTTGTAAGTGAGCTGTTCAGGAACCTGTGTCTGCACTCCGGCTGTACGGCGCAATACAGCTTTTACCCTCATGATGACTTCACGGAGTGAGAATGGTTTAGAAATATAGTCGTCCGCTCCCAGATTAAACCCGGTCAGCGTATCGTTTTCAGTGTCTTTGGCTGTGATGAAAATAATAGGAATATTTTCTGTATCCTTGTTCTTTTTCATCATGCTGGCCATTTTAAAGCCCGAAATTTCTCCCATCATCACGTCCAGTAAAATCAAATTGTAGTGCGGAAGATCCAATTTCAATGCTTCTTCAGCAGAATTGGCTGTATCTACGGTATACCCTTCCATTTCGAGATTAAACTTCAGAATCTCGCACAGGTCTTCTTCATCGTCTACGACTAAAATCCGATAATCGTTCATGTGCATTCTCTATTAGGATTAATACAAAATTCAGTATGATTTAGTTTTCGTTACAAAGATGACCCTTTTTTGTTTCGTCCTTATGAAATAGATATTACATTTGGGTTACAATGTGGGTTTGGTGAACTCTCCGGCTATGGAGCGACTCATGTCATTGCGTATTTCCCTAGGACTAAGTCCATGTCCAAGTAGAAACATCAGTTTGGTCAATACGCTTTCTACTGTAGCATCATAGCCGCTGATTACTCCTGCATCCAATAAGTGAAGTCCGGTTTCATAACGTGCCATCTCTACCATTCCCGTCTGGCATTGCGAGATATTTACGATGACAATGCCTTTCGCTGTAGCTTCAGAAAGCAAGCGGATGAACCAAGGCTTCTGAGGGGCATTTCCTGAACCGTATGTTTTCAGTACCACCGCTTTCAGCCCGGGAGTATTGAGTACTGTGCGTACGATGTTTTCCTGAATTCCAGGAAAGAGGGTCAGGATAATTACATTGGTATCAAAAACATAATGAGCGTGCATCGGAATGTCGGGGGTTGCTTTTCGGATGCGGTCGTATTCATATTTGATATGGATTCCTGCAGTTGCTAATGCCGGATAATTGTAAGAGCGGAAAGCATTAAAATTTTCTGCATTGATTTTTGTGGTACGGTTTCCACGAAGCAGAAGGTTTTCAAAAAAGATGCATACCTCTGGTACAACCGCTGTTCCGTCAGGATGCTTGGCTGCGGCGATTTCAATGGAGGTAATCAGATTTTCCTTTCCATCTGTGCGCAGCACTCCGATAGGTAGTTGGCTTCCAGTAAGAATAACCGGTTTGCTCAGGTTTTCCAGCATGAAACTCAGGGCAGAGGCTGTATAAGCCATCGTATCTGTACCATGCAGGATGACGAAACCGTCAAAATTATCGTAGTTATATTGGATAATCTTTACCAGTTTCGCCCACAAAGCCGGTTCCATGTCAGAGGAATCAATGGGAGGATTAAACTGATAGGAGGAAATACGGTAGTTGAATCGCTTCAGTTCCGGTACGTTTTCTTGAAGCTGGTCAAAATTAAAAGCTTCCAAGGCACCGGTTTCGGGGTTTTCAATCATACCGATTGTTCCTCCTGTGTAAATGAGTAATACGGAAGGATAATCTGGTTTTATCATTTGGCTCTTCGTTTAGTTTGGCACAAAGATAGCAAAAATATGTTTATACCGATAAATTAACCCTATAAAAATAACAGAATGATTAATTATTCCTCCTTTTTCAGCATTTCTAAAAGTCGGTCGATAGCTTTTTCTGGATTTTTCTCTTCTTCCAGCAGGCTGACAAATTTGCTTCCAATGATACATCCGGCTGCATGAGCGGCGGCTGCCTCGTAAGTATTCTTATTGGAGATGCCGAAGCCAATCATGCGTGGATTCCGCAGGTGCATCTGTTCGATACGCTGGAAGTAGGCTTGTTTTTGTGCATTGAATTCTTTCTGTGCTCCTGTGACGGCAGCCGAAGAGACCATGTAGATGAATCCATTGGTGTGTTCGTCGATTTGGCGGATACGTTCTTCGCTGGTTTCCGGAGTAATCAGCATGATGACATGGAGTCCGTATTTGTCGGCTACGGGACGGTATTCGTTCATATAATCCTTGAAAGGCAGGTCGGGAATGATGACTCCATCGATTCCGCACTCCTGACATTTCTTGCAGAAATTCTCAAAACCATACTGCATGATAGGATTCAGGTAGCCCATCAATACCAGTGGCATCTGTACTTCCGGGCGGATATGCTCCAGTTGGCTGAACAAGGTGCGGAGGGTCATGCCGTTGCGCAGGGCCTGAGTGGCTGCATGCTGGATGACAGGTCCGTCGGCCATCGGGTCGCTGAACGGGATTCCGACTTCAATCATTTGTACACCTTTGCGCTCCAGCGTGCGGATTACCTCGGCAGTTCCTTCCAGAGTGGGAGTACCTGCGCAGAAATAAATGGAAAGTATGTGGTCTTTGTGTGTGCGGAATAATTGGTCAATACGGTTCATAATTACTAATTTTTAAAAGTTGTACTTGTTTTGTTTGAATGAATGAATAAAAGTGGAAAGGGAAGAGGCATCTTTCATTCCAGGTGCCTGTTCGAAACCACTGTTCAGGTCAATGCCGGCCCAGCGGGGATGATGAAAAGCAGCCAATGCTTCCAAACTGGTGGGGTTCAGTCCCCCGCTCAGTAGGAAGGGAACCGAACCTTGATAGTGGGTCAACAGTTCCCAGTCAAAACTCTTTCCGGAACCTCCATATCCTTGGCAGGGAGTATCGAACAGGAAATAATCACAAAATGGAATATAATCTTCTGTTGCCTGCACGTCTTCTGGCGTACGCAAGGAGAATGCTTTGATGACTTTCATCCCTGTAGCTTGAAGCTGCTGGCAAAATTCGGGTGATTCCTTGCCATGAAGCTGTACGAAATCCAAATGCCAGTCAGCGATTCGTTCCTGAATGTGTGGAAGGGAAGCATTGACAAACACTCCTACCTTTTGTAATGAGACCGGAAGATACTCCGGTACTCCTTCTACATAACGTGGAGAACGTTCGTAGTCGATGAATCCCATCCAGTCGGCCCCGGCTTGTTCTACCTGACGGATATTTTCAGCGTCCCTCATGCCGCAAACCTTGACAATCATAGGGCTGCTGCTTGAAGAAAGTCTGACAATGCCTGTGCGGGGGAAGGGGTTTTCATAAACCTTTCTCCCATCAGGAAGCCCCTGAATCCGGTTTCCCGCAATTGCTTGAGCGTCTCTGATTGGGAAATACCGCTTTCGGATACCCATAAAAGTTCTTTGGGAAGTTTTTGGGCCAGGCGGAAGGAATTCTCCACATCGGTATGGAAGGTACCCAGGTTGCGGTTGTTCACCCCAATCAGGTCTACATATTCATGCAGGTAGTCGAGCTCTTTTTCAGCGTGAATCTCCAACAGCACCTCCATTTCCAGCTGATGGGCCAGTTTGCCCAAGTCTTTACATTCGTCGATGGTCAAGGCGGCTGCAATGAGGAGAACCACATCTGCTCCTGCCAATTTGGCCTGATAAAGCTGGTAAGGGCTGATGATGAAATCTTTGCGCAGCACCGGAAGCTGGACCAGCGGACGGACGGTCTGCAAATCTTTCAGGCTTCCTCCAAAGAACTCCTGGTCGGTCAACACTGAGATGCCGGAAGCACCAGCCTGTGCATAACCCGGAACAATGATTGTCGGGTCTGCCTCTGGAGCTATCCATCCTTTGGACGGAGAGCGTCGCTTGAATTCGGCGATGATGCCTGTCGGAGAGCTGGCCAATGCTTGTTTCAGGCTTTTTGTCGGACGGGAAGGATTCGTTTCCAATTGCCGTATCAGGAAGTCGCGGGATACCGCTTCTTCCTGATGGGTAATTTCTGTACGTTTATGGGCGACGATAGTCTGTAAAATATCAGTAGTCATAATTTATTCTTGGTTAAGAGTAAGGAATTTGTGTAATGTGGCCAGTGCCTTTCCGCTTTCGAGCGATTCTTTGGCCAACGCCACACATTCTTCTATTTTCTTTTGCGGTTCCAAAGCCTGGATGGCAAAGGAAGCATTGATTAGTACGCAATCAGTCTGTGCTTTGCTGCCTTCATTGTGAAGCACACGGTCGAAAATGGCAGCTGCCTCTTCCGGGGTCTTTCCTCCGTAGAGTTCTTCCTGACGTGCCATCGAGAAGCCCAGTTCAGAGGGACGGTAGATGGTTTCATAGCGGTTGGTCATGACCTTGAATTCATCGGTCAGCGAGATTTCATCGTATCCGTCCAGGTTGTTGACCACGGCAAACTGGATACCGAGTTTCTGGAGGGTATTGGTATAAAGCCGCATCTGCTGCAGGTCGGCTACCCCCAGCAGCTGGCAGGCCGGATGACAGGGATTGACCAGCGGGCCCAGTAAGTTGAACAAGGTACGTACGCCCAATGCCTTCCGGACAGGAGCCACGGTTTTCAGGGCCGGATGGAAAAAGGGAGCATGCAAATAAGCCATGCCGCACTCTTCAATCGACCGTTTCAGTTTATCCGGGTTATTGGTGAATTTCACTCCGTAATGTTCCATGACGTTGCTGGCCCCGCTCACTGAGGTGGCTCCGTAGTTGCCGTGCTTGGCTACCCGGTAGCCGGCTCCGGCCACTACAAAGCAGGCACAGGTAGAAATGTTAAAGGTATTTTTTCCGTCTCCTCCAGTTCCTACGATGTCAATCGGATGAAATTCATGAAGGTCGATAGGTACACAGGCCTCCAGCAAGGCATCCCGGAAGCCAATCAGTTCGTCTACCGTGACGCCCCGCATCTGAAAAGCAGCCAGCAAGGCTGCAGTTTGGGCCTCGTTCATTTCACCACCGGTCATTTTGTGCATCAGCGAGCAGGCCTCTTCACGGGTCAGCTCTTCGTGGTGGAAGATTCGTTTCAGTATTTGTTTCATATTGTATGTCAAAGTTTTATCAGTTATCAAATGGGGTTCTTTTAGAGGCTTATCGGTGCTGTATCCAGTTGGCCAGCATTTGTTTGCCGTCGGGGGTCAGCACGGATTCCGGATGGAACTGCACGCCGCGTACGTCGAGGGTTTTGTGACGGAGCGCCATGATATAGCCTTCTTTGCTGACGGCAGTGACTTCCAGACAGTCCGGAAGCCCTTTCTGGTCCACTACCCAGGAGTGGTATCTTCCGACCTGAATTTGTGAGGGAAGTCCTTCAAACAGATAGTCCGGTGTGGTCAGGGTAATGGTACTCTGGATGCCGTGGAACACCTCATCCAGGTTGGTAAGGTTACCTCCGTACACTTCGCCAATGGCCTGTTCACCCAGGCAAACGCCGAGAATCGGTTTCTTTCCGGCATACGTACGGATGACATCCAGCAGGAGTCCGGCTTCTTCCGGAATGCCGGGTCCGGGAGAGAGAAGAATCTTGTCGAATGCTTCCAGTTCTTCCAGTTGGAACTGGTCGTTGCGTTTTACGGTGACTTCTGCTCCCAGCTCTTTCAGCAGGTGACTCAGGTTGTATACAAATGAGTCATAGTTATCGATGATGACAATTTTCATGGTGTGTTATCTTTTTTCAGCCAGGAGAATGGCTTTCTTCAGGGCTCCCAGCTTGTTGTTTACTTCTTGTAGTTCATTGTTCTCGTTACTCTTGGCTACGATGCCGCCTCCAGCCTGGAACCAGAGTTCGTTGTTGCGGCTTACAAAGGTGCGGATGGTGATGGCCTGGTTCAAGTCGCCGTTGAATCCGATGAACCCGATGCAGCCTCCGTAAGCGCCTCGGTTGTGCGGCTCGATTTCACTGATCAGCTGCATGGCCTTCACCTTCGGAGCTCCACTCAGGGTACCGGCCGGGAACGTATCGATAAAGGTCTTGATGGGGTCGGCTCCTTCATCCAAGGTACCGCTAACCCGGCTTACCAGATGGATGACATGGCTGTAGTATTGCGGTTGCTTGTAGAATTCCACGTGCGTATGGTGGCAGTTCCGGCTCAGATCGTTGCGGGCCAGATCAACCAGCATCACGTGTTCTGCATTCTCCTTCGGGTCGGCCAGTAAGGCTTGGGTCAGGGCTTCATCCGTCTTTTTGTCTCCACTTCTGCGGGTCGTACCGGCAATGGGGTCGATGGTTGCTTTTCGGTCTTCAATCTTGCAGTGTGTTTCGGGAGAAGAACCGAAGATACGGAACCCGCCGAAATCGAAGTAGAACAAGTAAGGAGAAGGATTGATGCTTCTCAAGGCACGGTAGAGGGTAAAGTCATCGCCTTCATAGCGCTGGATGAAGCGGCGGGAAAGTACGATCTGGAACACATCTCCTCTCTTGCAGTGGGCGATGCCCTTGCGGATGTTGGCCTTGTGTTCTTCATCGGTCAGGGTACTGGTCGTTTCACCTACCGCCCGGAAGTCGTAGGTCGTATAGTTCCGGTTGTGGACTGCCTTTTCAATTTCGTCAATGTGGCTCGGCTCGTTGTCTGCCTGCAGTTCCACCAATACCATTTCGCTCTGGAAATCATTGAATACAATCAGGTATTTGTAGAGAATATAGAGAATTTCCGGTGCATCGTTTTTGGGGTCGCTGCTGTCTTTCACCGGAATCGGTTCGAAATAACGGACGGCATTGAACGTGGTATAACCGTACACACCGGCGTAGCGGGCATATTCACCTTTCACTTCGAAATGTTTCAGGAAGTCCTTGAAAGCATCTTCCACCTGGAAGTCCGGAGTCAAGGGACGTTCTTCGCGGCTTTTATCCGGAAAAGCAGTGGTGACGATTCCGTGGTTTACAGAGAAACTGGCGATGGGGTTCAGTCCGATAAAGGAGCGGTTGTTTTCTACTCCGTGATAATCTGAACTTTCCAGCAAGATGCTCTGCGGGAACAAGTCGCGTACTTTCAGGTACGTGCTTACCGGGGTCAGCAAATCACCGGGGAGTGTTTTATAGCTGGTTGTATAAGCAAAAGTTTTCATTGTTTTCTCGTTTAAAATTGTTCAGGGTGGTTTTTGTATCTCAAATAAGTTTCGATGTCTTTGTCTCCTCTTCCCGATACGGTCAGGACTACGATGTCAGACGGCTGGAATTTGACTTTTTCCAAGGCTCCCAGGGCATGAGCCGATTCCAATGCCGGAATGATGCCTTCCAACCGGGTCAGTTCGAAAGCGGCACGCAAGGCTTCATCGTCGTTGATGGCCAGTACGGTAGCCCGTTTCTGTGCGGCCAGATTGGCATGCATGGGGCCGATGCCCGGATAATCCAGTCCGGCGGATACGGAGTAGGGTTCCAGAATCTGTCCGTCTTCATTCTGCATCACCAGAGTCTTGGAACCGTGGATGATTCCCAAGCGTCCCAACTGGATGGTCGCGGCCGAGAATCCGCTGTGGATACCCTTTCCTCCGGCTTCTGCCAGAATGATTTTCACCCGGTCATCGTCCAGATAATGGTAGATGGTGCCGGCGGCATTGCTTCCGCCCCCTACACAGGCCATCAGGTAATCTGGATAGTCACGTCCTTCGTGTTCCATCAGCTGTTTCTTGATTTCTTCACTGATGACCGATTGCAGACGGGCTACCATGTCCGGATAAGGGTGAGGGCCTACCGTAGAACCAATCACGTAATACGTGTCTTCCGGGTGGCAGCACCAGTCGCGTATGGCTTCGTTGGTGGCGTCCTTCAGGGTCATGTTGCCGGAGGTGACGGCTTCCACTCTGGCTCCCAGCATTTGCATACGTTCCACATTCACCCGCTGGCGTTCCACATCGGTCTTTCCCATGTAGACCACACATTCCATTCCCATCAGGGCACATACCGTAGCGGTTGCCACACCGTGTTGTCCGGCTCCTGTCTCGGCAATGATTCGTTTCTTGCCCATTCTCCGGGCCAAAAGTACCTGGCCGATGGCATTGTTGATTTTATGGGCTCCCGTGTGGTTCAGGTCTTCCCGTTTCAGGTAGATCTTGCATCCGTATTTTTCCGACAACCGTTTGGCGAGGTAAAGAGGAGAGGGGCGTCCTACGTAGTCTTTGAGCAAGGCTTGATATTCTTTCTGGAAACTTTCGTCTGCTAGTACCTTAAGGTAGGCGTTTCGTAATTCTTCCACACAGCGATGGAGAATTTCCGGGATGTAGGCTCCACCAAAATCTCCATAAAATCCTTCTTGATTGACTTGATAAGTTTTCATGAGTGTATTTGTATTTTAGGGGTAAAACAAAAAAGGCTGTCGTAAGTTTACGACAGCCTTTTCGTGATATTATATCTCTTGAGGTATATACATGCGACTGAGTTCCCTTACGACTTGTGAAGTTGTAAGCGGCGCCACCAGAAGAATGTATTTACCATTGAATGTCTCATAATGTTATTTTTCTTGTTTTTTTATTGTTTCGTTCGCAAAGGTAACGATTCATTTGAATTTTCCAAACAAAAGAGTGTGATTTTTTTACTTTTTCCTATCTTTGCCCGAAATTTTAAAATCGCGTATATAATAAGGTCATGGAGGAATTCAGACTGGACGGTTTGACCGTCAAAGAACATCTGCTGATACTCGCAGCGGATGGGAACCGCAAGTTTACAGAAGGGCTTCACCCTGGTGTGGAACATGTGTTGGGCATTCGTTTGCCGGCGTTGCGGAAACTGGCTGCAAGGATTGCCAAGAGCGACTGGGAAAATTACCTTGAAACAGCCGACGGGTATTACATGGAAGAACGCATGTTGCAGGGAATGGTGTTGGGCTGCATCCAGCCCGATGAAGATGTGGAAGTGTATCTGCACCGTGTCACCTGCTTTGTGTGGAACATCAACAGCTGGTCGGTGTGCGATACGTTTAAGTTTGGAGGCGGGAAGGCGTTTATTCGCCGTCATTCAGCCCGTCTTTGGGAATACCTGAAGGAATGGATGAAAGCCTCGGGTGAGTATGAAGTCCGTTTCGGTGTAGTGATGGGTATGAGTTATTTTCTGGATACGGATCATGTGGATGAATTGCTTTCCTTACTCGATGGTATCCGTCACGAAGGATATTACGTACGTATGGCTGTGGCATGGGCTCTTTCGGTTTGTCTGGTAAAATTCCCTGAAAAGACTTTGGATTTTCTCCAAAACTGTCACTTGGATGATTTTACCTTCCGCAAGACCCTTCAGAAAATCGGCGAATCTTATCGCGTAAGTGAAGAGATGAAAAAGGCTGTCAAGGCATTGAAGCGTTGACAGCCTTTGCTGTTTTGGTTTTTATTTCATTCTAAATTTTACGGCTGCCCAGTTGTGTTTTTCGCGGTGGTGTACGTATTCCATACTTAGACTTTCCGCTTTTTCACGCAATACCGGAATGTCTTCTGTGTAGAATCCGCTGATATACAGTTCGGAGCCTTTTTTCATGCAAGCTGCATAAGCCGGCATATCCTGTAACAGGATGTTGCGGTTGATGTTGGCGATGATGACATCAAACGGTTCATGTCCTTCCAGCAGGGAAGCGTCGCCCAGCGCTACGGTGATGTTGGAGATACCGTTCAGAGCAATGTTGTCGCGCGAATTATTCACGCACCAGTCGTCAATATCGATGGCAGTCACTTTTTCAGCTCCTCTCATGCTGGCCAGAATAGCCAGAATGGATGTGCCGCATCCCATATCAAGTACGGATTTTCCTTTCAGGTCGGCTTCCAGCAGTTCTCCCAAGATGGAGCTGGTGGTTTCATGGTGTCCTGTACCGAATGCCATCTGCGGATTAATCACGATGTCGTATTCAGCCTTCGGGTAGTCTTTGTGGAAGGTACTGTGAATTACACAGCGGTTGTCGATGACGATGGGCTGGAAGAAATTCTTTTCCCATTCTTCGTTCCAGTTTTTGTCTTCCGGTTCCGCGATGGAGTAGGTAATGGCTGTATCAGGTATCGGGAAATTCTCCACTACCTGCTTGAGGGCTGCTTCATCAAACTGGCTTTGCTGGATATAGGCCTTCATGCCGTTTTCACATTCCACGAAACTTTCGAAACCGATATCGGCGGTCAGTCCCGATAATACATCTGTGATGGTCTCGTTGCACGGCTGTGCGGTAAAGGTCACTTCAAAATATTTCATACGTTTGTGCGGTTTAAAATAGAATCTCAGACAAATGTACATAAAATCCTTGACATTATGGGTTCGTCGTACGCGAAAAACAATCCCTATATGTAGGGATATTCTGTCGTTTGCTAATAGGTAAAATAACGTGAGTTCGAAATAGTAATAAATATATTTCAGTGATAATTAGAAACATAGCGATAAAAGTATTAAATTTATAGTGCTGAATTATAAGATTT
>CABIXF010000051.1 GCA_902362595.1 Bacteroidaceae bacterium
AAAGGATATATTGGCCAAGCTCTGTTCGAGAACCTTTTCCTTGATGGCATTCAGCTTGTCACTAAAGTTAAAAACAATATGAAGAACTCGCTGATGAGTATAGCCGACAAGATTCTGCTCAGAAAAAGGGCCTTGATTGAAACGGTCAATGACGAGCTGAAGAACATAGCACAGATAGAACACTCCAGACATCGTTCATTCAATAACTTTATAGTCAACTCTTTGTCGGCTATTGCAGCATACTGCTTTTTTGAAAAGAAGCCCGCCATTGACGTTAACTTTGCCAATGACGGACAACTGTCTATTTTCTAATTTTATATCGAACTCACGTTAAAAATACATTATGTGCTCTGGTAGGAGTAGGAATGGTGGCATGTTCTGATTTCCTGGATGTAGAACCACATAATCAGCTGACGGATGCTGCTGTTTGGGGAAATTTGGATTATGCAGAGGCTTTCTTGAATAATTGCTATAGCTGGGTTGAAGGTGAAAACCAAAATGGTGTGCCTTTCTGTAGTTATACGGATGAAATATATCATCGTGCGGGATATGCAACGGAAGTGTATACTTTAGGAAATGTTTCGTGTGATAATTATAATGTCGGATATTCTGAAGCAAGAGGAAATACTTGGTATTTCTATTATAATGCGATAAAGAATGTGAATCAGTTGTTGGAAAGAGTGGATGAGGTCCCTGTAGCTTCGGAAGACGATACAAATCGTAAGGAAGAAATCAAGGGACAGGGATATTTTCTGCGTGCATTTTATTATCACCAATTATATTCATTGTATGGACGTGTGCCATTGATTTATCATACTTGCGACATTGATTCAGAATGGACGGAAACAAGGGCTGATATGGATGAAGTGGCAGACTCTATTGTAGCAGACTGTGATCGAGCTGCTGCCATTTTGCCTCTTAGCTATAGTAGTACAGATTTTGGTCGGGCTACAAAAGAATCTGCTTTGGCGGTAAAAGCCCGTACGCTGCTTTATAAGGCAAGTCCATTGTTTGGTACACCTTCAAGAGAAAGGTGGCAAGAAGCTGCGGATGCGCAGAAGGCCGTGATTGATTTGGCGGATCAAGGAGTGTATACTCTTCCACAGGTAAATGATTATGAAGAATATGCAGCATTATTCTGTGACCCTGAAAACCCTGAGATTATATTTGAGAAGTTGTATAATACTGTGAGTGGGGGAGCTTATTCTCAGAGTTATCCGATGTCAGCGCCTCCGGGAGCTTATAATGGTTATAATGGATGGGGAATATGGTTGCCTACGTATAATATAGTGAATATGTACCAAACTAAGGATGGCTCAGACTTTGAAATGAAGAATCTGACTAATTATAGCATTCAAGTCCCAAGTGTAGATCCAGCTACAGGTAATATTGTTTATAAGGATGAGTCTGTTGTGGCCACAAAGGATTCGCCATGGGAAAATCGTGAAATGCGTTTTTATGCGAATATTCTTTATGATGGTGCATTGTGGGGATATGGTGAGGATAATCATCCTATTCAAATTTATGAGTCTGGTGCTGAAGGAGTTATTTCAGGAGAACAGTCTCCTACCTATACGAGTGGAGAATATTGGAATGCAACCCAGACTGGATATTATTTACGTAAGTTTATGAATCCTAATTATAACCAATGGGATGAGACAGTAATGGATAATACTCCATGGATTTTCTTCCGGTTAGCTGAGTTTTATTTGAATTATGCTGAATGTCAGATTGAATTGGGTAATGATAATGAAGCTTTGTCTTATATCAATAAGACTCGTACTCGTGCATTGTTACCGGCGTTGACTGATGTAAGTAATATTCGCGAAAAATATGAACAGGAGAGAGCCGTGGAATTGATGTTTGAAGGACAGCGTTTCTTCGATTTGCGTAGATGGAAGAGAATGGAGGAAGCTTATTCTCCTGAAAATTGTCCAACAGCTATGAAGATTTATAAACTAGGTGATGGCTCACTGTTGTATTCTCATAATACAACGATTTTGCAGCAACGGAATTTCAAAGAAGAAATGTATTGGATGCCTATTCCTCGTTATGAGTTGAATAAATGTCCACAATTGGATGGACTCCCTTATGAAGATTAATTAACTTTTAGTAGAGCGTAATAGGACAGAAGTCTTATTACGCTCATTTTTTTATTTTAATATCATGAGACAGTTACTATTACTATCAGCATTTTTAGGTTTAAATTTAGTTTCTTTGGGGCAGAATGTTTGTCCTAAAGAACTTTGTGGTAATGTAAAAGGCAAAGAAATCTACATCCCCAAGGATTTGCAGGGCATGGACCTCCATAACCCGGACTCTAAATGGAGCTATCAGCGGATGTGCTGCACGGACAATGTGGCGATATTTTGGGAGAAGGGATTCGGCAATGACCTGGCGAATCCTCCTCAGTTGGAAGGACACGACATGCATGTGGATTTGAACAACTTGACGGATAAGCTGGAAAAGTTTTATACGTTCTTCCGGGATTCCCTGCAATTCACCAAGCCGGGGTCGAAGAGCGACCGTTACCGGATGATGGTCATGATTAACTATTCGCTTGAGGGAACAGCCTACGGCGGGGATTATGACCAGCAGATTGGAGCTTTGTGGGTGGCACCCAACCGTATTCAGGATGAAAAGCTGAACTGTGTGGCACACGAACTGGGCCACAGTTTCCAGTCGCAGATCTCGTGTGACGGAGCAGGAGAGGCCTGGGGAGGCTCCGGTTTCTTCGAGATGGCTTCGCAATGGATGTTGTGGCAGGTCAATCCGGACTGGCAGACCGACGAGCGTTATCACTGGGATGCCTTTACGAAACTGACGCACAAGGCGTATTTGCACTTGGAGAATATCTATCACTCTCCGTACATCCTGGAGTATTGGGGGATGAAGAGGGGACGTCCCATCATTGCCGAACTTTTCCGGCAGGGAAAGAAGGGAGAAGACCCGGTGATGACGTATAAACGGCTGACGGGACTGTCGCAGGAGGCTTTCTGCGACGAGATGTTCGATGCCAGCCGTCATTTGGTGAACTTGGACTTTGAACGGGTGTGGAAGAATACGCGCCCTTATGCCAACCAGTATGATTGTAAGCTGTCGAAGCAGGCTGACGGATGGTATCAGGTGCCTGCCGAGGTTTGTCCCGAAAACTACGGCTTCAATGTCATTCCGTTGGTGGTCCCGGAACCGGGAACGAAGGTAACCTTACAATTTGAAGGATTGAAAGGCCCGCAGGACGGGTATGTATCGGTTCATCCGGAAAAGGCAGGCTGGCGGTATGGATTTGTGGCCGTAAAGGCAGATGGAAAAAGTCTGTATGGGGAAATGAGTGCCAAGCAGAAAGGAAAACTGACTTTTAAAGTACCTGAAAACGAGAAGTTAGTATATTTGTGGTTGGTAGTGATGGGAGCACCGGAGGAGCATTGGATGAACCCTTCGCCTCGGAGCAGGGAAAAAGATGCACAATGGCCTTATCGCATCAAACTGAAAGGAACGGATTTAAAGGACTAAATGGATAAAACTATGTTTGCAAAAGAAACGTATGTCGCCCGCAGGCGGCAATTGAAGGAGAGTGTGGGCTCAGGTCTGCTCCTCTTTTTAGGGAACGACGAGTGTGGAATGAACTATGAGGACAACACGTACGATTATCGGCAGGATTCTTCTTTTCTGTATTTCTGGGGGTTGTCGTATGCCGGACTGGCTGCCGTGATTGACATTGATGAGGATCGTGAAATCATTTTTGGCGATGAACTGACCATCGACCATATTGTGTGGATGGGCACGCAGCCGACCTTGCGCGAGAAAGCGCAGCGGGTAGGGGTGACGGAAACGCGCCCGTTGGCGGAACTGAAGACATACGTGCAGAAAGTGGTGGCACAAAAGCGGATGGTGCATTATTTGCCGCCCTACCGGGCCGAGCATCGGTTGAAACTGATGGATTTGTTAGGAGTAAAACCGGGGGAAGA
This sequence comes from Bacteroidaceae bacterium, assembly GCA_902362595.1. GTDB lineage: Bacteria > Bacteroidota > Bacteroidia > Bacteroidales > Bacteroidaceae > Phocaeicola > Phocaeicola fibrisolvens. Next base: position 3,969 of record CABIXF010000051.1, read on the forward strand.
GATTCCTTCTGTACCGTTTATCAAAGGGGTTGTTAATTTGCGGAATTATAAGACGGAAGAGGAAATCGTGGAGATTGAACGGGCTTGTGATGTGACGGCAGAAATGCATCTGGAAGCCATGCGGGTGTTGCGCGTCGGTATGAAGGAATACGAAGCGGCTGCCGCATTGGAGGCAGTGGCACGGGCACACGGATGCCGTCTGTCTTTCCCGACCATCGCCACGGTGTGCGGACAAACGCTCCACAACCACTATTACGGTCATACGGTGAAGGAAGGTGATATGCTGTTGGTGGATGCAGGTGCAGAAACGGAGATGGGTTATGCTGGAGACATGTCGTCTACCATCTGTGCCGGAAAGAAATTCACCAGCCGTCAGAAGGATGTGTACGACATTCAGGTGGCGGCGCATCGGGCGGCGGTGGATGCCTTGAAGCCGGGAGTGTATTTCCGGGATGTGTATGATTTGGCTTGCCGGGTGATTTGTGAGGGCTTGAAAGGACTGGGCTTGATGAAAGGCAATCCGGCGGATGCCGTGGAACAGGGAGTACACGCGATGTTTTTCCCTTGCGGACTGGGCCACATGATGGGACTGGATGTGCACGACATGGAGAACTTGGGTGAAGTGTGGGTCGGCTATGACGGACAGCCCAAGAGTACACAGTTCGGACGGAAGTCGCTGCGTCTGGCCCGGAAACTGGAACCGGGGTTCGTGCTGACCATTGAACCGGGTATTTATTTCATTCCGGAGCTGATAGATTATTGGAAATCAGAGCATCGCTTTACGGATTTCATCAATTATGAGAAATTGGAGAGTTACCGTGACTTTACGGGCTTGCGTAACGAAGAGGATTACCTGATTACGGCCACCGGGGCACGGCGGCTGGGCCAGAGGATTCCATTGACAACCGAAGAAGTGGAGGCGATGAGATGACGAACGATAACAAAGCGATTGCGTGTGCCTGTGTGGCGGTATTGAGCTGGTCGACGGTAGCCACGGCGTTCAAGATGGCGCTGCGTTACCTGACGCATTTTGAAATGTTGTGGGTGGCCAGCCTGACCTCACTGGTGATATTTACGGTGTTGCTCACCGTACAGCGGAAATGGAGACTGCTGGGAAACCTGACCGGGAAGCAATGGGGATATTATGCGGCGTTGGGACTACTGAATCCGGTGGCCTACTATCTGGTGTTGTTCAAGGCGTATGAATTGCTGCCGGCGCAGGTGGCACAACCCATCAACTATGCTTGGCCGATTGTGCTGCTGATTTTGCTGGCGCTGTTTGCCGGGCAGCCGATTCCGAAAAAGAAATATATCGGGATGTTTGTATCGTTGGCAGGAGTCGCCTTGATTTCCATCGGTACAGGTTTTGAAGGTGAAATGACCGTGTCGGCCGAAGGCTTTCTGTTGGCGGCATTGAGTGCGGTGCTATGGGCTGCCTACTGGATGTTCAACAACCGGAATAAGGTGCAGACAGACGGGAGTGTGGTGTTGTTCCTGACTTTTTTGTTCGGTTCGGTTTATTTGTCGATCGGCGCTTTGTTCTGCGGATTGAACTTACATTCTCTGACCGGGGTATTGTCGGGTATGTATGTGGGTGGTTTTGAAATGGGCATTCCTTTTATTTTCTTCGGACTGGCCATGCGGAAGACCTCCAATCCGGCGTTGATAAACCAGCTGTGTTATCTGTCTCCTTTCATGTCATTGTTTTTCATCTCCGTGGTGCTGGGCGAACGCATCGTCTTTACCACTTACATCGGACTGGTGATGATTGTGCTGGGCATCGTGTTCAACCAATACTTTGTGAAGACCAAGCCTCAGGCAAAAATCGTCCAGTAGGATGAAAAAATAATACAAAATCTCTCCTTCTGAGTGCAGGAGGAGAGATTTTGGGATGATATTGTTATCGTTTCAGACTTCCCTGTCAGGGATTTATTCGTTTATCTTCTTTCTTTGTAACTGGAAAAATAATTCTATGGGTATGAAAAATGCTTCATTTCTATTCAGTGCCGTTTTGTGGCTTTGCGGTTGCTTTTCTGTGATGGCGGCCGGTAATAAAGTGTATGTCGTGCAGTCGCCGGACAAACACCTGAAGGTGGAGGTCTCATCCGCTGCCGGTGGGTTGACTTATTGTATATATCATAAAGACTCTCTTATTGTTGTAGATAGTAAATTAGGGTTAATTCAAACAGGAAAGAAGTCTGCTTCAGCAGGCGGGGAGAAAGTGATTTCTTCCAAGACTAAAAAGATGATTCAGGATGTTGACGCACCTTTTTATCGCTTCAAGTCATTTCAGGCTGTTTGCAATGAAATGAACTTGAAGCTGAAAGGGGAGTATGGAGTATGTTTCCGTGTTTACAACGAAGGAGTGGCTTATCGCTTTTATACTTCTTCAAAAGAGGATTTGATTATCAAGAATGAAATCGCAGAATTCCGGTTTGCCGGTGATTATACGGCCTATCTGCCTTATTCCACGAACAAGGAAAAGCCGATGGCGATGGCATACCAGAATACGTATGAAGTGAAACCGTTGTCGGAAGCGCCGCAGGAACTGGCTTTCTTGCCGGTTACAGTGGATTGCCGGCAGGTGAAGGTGACGTTGCTGGAGTCGGACTTGGAGGCGTATCCGGGTATGTTCGTGCAGCCGGACGGGAAGCAGACCTTGAGGGGGGTGTTTGCTCCTTATCCGAAAAAGACGGACTTTTATCCGTGGCGTAAGCAGGAGTATGTGACGGAAACGGAAGATTATATCGCGCATGTAAAAGGTAGCCGCACGTATCCGTGGCGTATTCTGGCCATTACGGAAAAAGATACGGACATGCCGGTGAATAATCTGGTGTATGCCTTGGCTTCGCCAAACCGTATCGGCGACTGTTCGTGGGTGAAACCGGGAAAGGTGGCCTGGGACTGGTGGAATGACTGGAACCTGAAAGGAGTACCTTTCAAGGCGGGCATCAACATGGATACGTATAAATATTATATCGATTTTGCTTCCCGAAACGGGCTGGAATATGTGGTGCTGGATGAAGGATGGTACGATCCGAAGAGCGGGGACATGCTGACGGTGATTCCGGAACTGGATCTGCCGGAGCTGGTTCGTTACGGAAAGAGCAAGGGAGTGGAACTGGTTCTCTGGACAGTATTCAACGTGTTGGATTCACAGTTGGATGAGGCTTGCCGGAAATATTCGGAGATGGGTATCAAGGGATTCAAGGTGGATTTTCTGGATAGGGATGATCAGAAAGCTGTAGAGATGATTTATCGTATTGCGGCAAAGGCGGCAGAATATAAACTGATGCTGGACTATCACGGCATCTACAAACCGACAGGGCTGAACCGTACGTATCCGAACGTGGTGAACTATGAGAGTGTGTTCGGTATGGAGGAAATGAAATGGAGTGAGGTGGAAAAGAACATGCCGCTTTACGATGTGACTTTCCCCTACATCCGCTTGATGGCGGGATACGTGGACTATACGCCGGGGGCGATGCGGAACTTGTCGAAACGTGACTTCCAGCCGATGTATTCTACTCCGGCCAGCATGGGGACGCGTTGTCATCAGCTGGCAGCTTACATCGTACATGATTCTCCGTTTACGATGTTGTGCGACGCGCCGACAAATTACTTGAAAGAGCAGGAATGTGTGGATTTCATCAGTTCGATTCCGGTGGAGGTGGATTCTACGTTTATTTACTCGGGTAAACTGGGTGAGTCGATTGTGACGGTCCGAAAGAAAGATATCAACTGGTATATCGGTGGAATGACCAATTGGGATGAGCGGGATATCACCTTGGACTTCTCGTTCCTGGGCAAAGGGGAGAAGTATAGATGTACGTTGTTTAAAGACGGTATCAATGCTTCTCGTCAGGCGGAAGATTACGTAAAGCAGACCTTCATCGTAGATGCCAATACAAAACTGCCCATCCATCTGGCTTCGGGAGGTGGTTTCGCCTTGAAACTGGAACGTACGTTTGTGGCAGAAGTGAAGCCTTCGGCTGTACCGGAAGGAAAGGGGATTCCTGCTTTCTATGAGAAATACTTGGCAGTAGACGGCTTGTATATCGTGTCTTCGGAGCATGTACGCGACGAGGCATTGGAAAAAGCCTACGAGATAATTTCACTGATGACGGCCAAGCGCCCGGACATTAAGAAAGAGATGGTGAGCAAAGGCTGTCATGTGATGATTATCGGAGAGCATGAAGAGGTGTGCGACTTGCCGGAATATGCGCATATCTGCAATACGCCGGAGAACATTGCTTTTTGGAACAAGCGGGCCCGGGGATTTGGCGGGGCGCCGGAGGATGATTTCTCGGCCAGCTGTGGAGAAGAGAATGTGCTGGCTTTGCCGGGCGACCGCTATGTGGGTGAGAATATCTTGATTCACGAGTTTGCGCATTTGTTCCACACCATCGGTATAGTGGGGGTAGAGCCTGATTTTAACGAACGCTTGGAGGAATGCCGTCAGCATGCCATTGCAAAAGGTTTGTGGAAAGATACGTATGCCATCTCAAACAAGGAAGAGTACTTCGCAGAATGTGTACAGTCGTTTTTCAACTGCAACCGTTATTCGGAGACTCCCGACAAAGTGCATAATTCCATGAACCGTCGTACGAAACTGAAATCGTACGATCCGGAGATGTATCAGCTGCTGAAAGAATATTTTTATGAGATAGAGATACCTATTTTGAATGAAGTTCACCTGTAATAAGAAAAAGAGAAACACAATGAAAAAGCAAGTTTTGACGGGCTTGTTTCTGGGAATGGCCTTGCAGGCGGCGTATTCACAGAAAGTGGAGTGGAATACACCGGGAGCAGGCAATCCTTTTATTCCCGGTTATTTTGCAGACCCTACTGTAAAGAAATTTGGAGACACATATTATGTATATGCCACGACCGATGGAAGTGGAGCCGGCTTTGGTCCTTCACAGGTGTGGTGCAGCAAGGATTTTGAGAACTGGACCATTATGCCGATGAACTGGCCGGACAGTCACTGGATTTGGGCACCGGATGTGATGAAACATACGGATGGAACATATCGGATGTTCTATTGTCAGCCGTGTAATGTGTATGAAGGAATGGCCGAAACGCCACGTGGCCCGTGGAAGAATGTGCTCGGCGAGAGTGAGGCGGTCCTGGTACCCGACCGATTTGTAAAAAATGCGATCACACTGGACGGACAGTCGTTTGTGGATGACGATGGTTCCGTGTATCTGTACTGGGGAACATGGGGTATTTACAAAGGCTTTGGTTGCGGGGCAGGGAAAATGACACCCGACATGAAAGGTTTTGTGGAAACGAAATTGATTCCCAATACGGAGGTGAAGGACTTTTTTGAGGCTCCGTTTGTCATGAAGCGGAACGGTATTTATTATTTCATGTATTCTTCTGATTCTTGTCATGACAGTACGTATCATGTGCAGTATGCTACAAGCACGGTGGGACCGCTCGGTCCTTATACGTACAGAGGTACGGTACTGAAAACCTCGGCCGACGGTACGGTGCATGGTCCGGGGCATCATAGTATTCTGAAGGAAGGCGACAACTACTATATTGTCTATCATCGTCACGACAATCCGCATTCCAACCGGGGATTCCATCGCCAGCTTTGCATAGACAAACTGGAGTTTAATGCCGATGGTTCGATTGTACCGGTGGAAGGAACACACAGTGGAGTCGGTGCTTTTGCCAAGAGTATCTTGAAATCGAAGAATTTGGCATACGGGAAACCGGTCAAGGCTTCTTCGTATTATGATGCGAATTTCTTGCCAGAATATGCGGTGGATGACAATAACGGAACGTTGTGGCGTCCGAAAACCATGGGGCAGGAATGGATTGAAATTGATTTGCAGAAGGTGGAAAAGATACGTACTATCTGGACGCAATTTGAATACGGTACGTCGTATTATCAATACTTGATTGAAACCTCAGTGGATGGAAAGCAATGGAAGGTTTTTGCGGACAAGCGTCACAATTATCTGGCTGGAAGTCCGATGGTGGATTTTGGGGAAACGGATGCACGTTATGTACGGTTGACAACCACGGGTACACAGAAAAACGGTTTTGCCGGTGCGTTGTGGAACATCAAGGTGTTTGGGGCGTATGAAACGGCCTCTCCTCAATTGTGGATGGGCCTTTCAGGCTTGGACTGGAACGGCACAGAATGGAAGAACGACGGCGGTATGCTGGGTGGTATCTTCCGACTGAAGACCGGACAGGTTTCACGCAAGCGTATAGCCGGACAGGAGGCTATTGTACTGGCACCGGGTACGCAGCTGGAATTCGAATCACCGGTCATCAATCCGAAAGAGGAACATACGGCTACCGTCTGGGTATATGAAAACAACCGCTGGACTTCCAAGTCGGCAGAAGACTATGTGCAACGCGGAAAAGTGGTGATTCAGGCTTCAGGTCAGGAACTGGCCGTGACGAATTTCCGGTATTATAACTGGAAACAGGAAGAAGCGGAGAAGGCATACGATGCGACGGTTGGACTGGTACGTGTGGAAGCTTCCGATTGTGTAAAGAAAGAGTTGCTGGTGTCTATGACAGCCGAAGATTTTGCCGTAGGAGATACGGTACCGTATATCCCGAATAAGGGTGTAGTGGAAGGTTATTTCGAGGCACAGAAGGCGCCGGTAGTGGTGGAGGAAGTGCAAGGAAAGAAGGCTTTCCGCTTTGAAGGCGAGCAGTTCTTCCGCTCCAGCTTTACGTTGCCGGCTACACTTCGCGATAATGCGCCTTACACTTTGGAAGCGTGGGTGTTGAACCCGGAACTGGCGGAAAATGAATGCGTGGCCGATTTTACCAGTTCACACGATGAAATGGAAAAAATTATGTTGGTGAACGGGACAGAACCACGCTGCGGTATGCTGAACCATTACGGCTGGTATGAAGACGTGGGTTATAAAGATGCCAAGAGTTTGGCCGGGAAATGGCAGCACATTTATGTGGTTTTTGATGGAAGAATAGAAAAAGTGTATATAAATGACCAATTAATCAGTTCGAAAGACATTCAGTTGCTGATAAAACCGGTACAATTTGTAACTTTGGGACAGAATGCGGAAGGCAACTGGCCGTTCAGCGGTTATGTGCATGCGTTGAATATTTGGGATGAAGCTCTCCCATTGGAAAATAAATGAAAAACAAGAACCTATAAATAAACAATGAAACCATGAAAAAACTAGTGATTTCAGCTCTGCTCTTTTCGTTGATTGGAGGCGGGGCGTACGCACAGAAGAAAACTCCGGCACATGGCTATCCGATTGATCCGGTTCCGTTTACTTCGGTAAAACTGACGGATTCTTTTTGGGGACAGCGTTTGAAGGCTAGCCGTGAGGTAACGATTCCGTTGGCTTTCAGCAAATGTGAAGAAACCGGACGTTACAAGAATTTTGAAATGGCTGCTCACCCGAGTGAAGACAACAAGGTGACAGGGTATTCGTTTGATGATACGGATGTGTACAAAACTATTGAGGGAGCAAGTTATCTGCTTCAGACGTATCCGGATGAGAAATTGAAGAAGTACATCGACAGTGTACTGGTGATTGTGGCAGCTGCACAGGAGCCCGATGGTTATTTGTACACGGCACGTACCATGAACCCCAAACATCCGCATGAATGGGCGGGTAGCAAACGCTGGGAAAAGGTGGAGGAGCTGAGTCATGAGTTCTATAATCTGGGACACATGATTGAAGGAGCCATTGCACATTATCAGGCTACGGGACAGCGCAACTTTCTGGATATCGCAATTCGTTATGCAGACTGTGTCTGCCGGGAAATCGGTGACAAGCCGGGACAGCAGGTGCGTGTACCGGGGCATCAGATTGCTGAAATGGCGTTGGCCAAACTGTATCTGGTAACAGGTGACCAGAAATATTTGGATGAAGCTAAATTTTTCCTGGACAAACGTGGCTACACTTCCCGCCGGGATGAATACAGTCAGGCTCACAAGCCGGTGATTGAACAGGATGAGGCAGTAGGTCACGCCGTTCGTGCGGCTTACATGTATTCCGGTATGGCCGATGTGGCTGCTTTGACGGGAGACACAGCGTATGTGCATGCCATCGACCGCATTTGGGAGAACATCGTTTCCAAGAAATTGTATATTACCGGTGGTATTGGAGCCACTAACAATGGAGAGGCTTTCGGAAAGAATTATGAACTTCCCAACATGTCGGCTTACTGTGAGACTTGTGCGGCTATCGGAAATGTGTATATGAATTACCGTCTGTTCCTCTTGCATGGGGACTCCAAGTATTATGATGTGCTGGAACGTACATTGTACAACGGACTGATTTCAGGTGTGTCACTGGATGGAGGTGCTTTCTTCTATCCGAATCCGTTGGAATCCATGGGACAGCATCAGCGCCAGCCGTGGTTCGGTTGTGCCTGCTGCCCGTCTAACATCTGCCGTTTCATCCCGTCTGTACCGGGTTATGTGTATGCGGTAAAGGACAAGGATGTGTATGTCAACTTGTTCATTGCCAACAATGCTACGCTGAAAGTAAATGGCAAGAAGGTGACTTTGTCACAGACCACTTCTTATCCTTGGAATGGAGATATCACATTGGCCGTAGACCGCAATTCAGCCGGACAGTTTGCCATGAAGATCCGTATCCCGGGATGGGTTCGCAACCAGGTAGTTCCAAGTGACCTGTACACCTATACAGACGGCAGTCGTCCGAAATACAGTGTGAAAGTAAACGGACAAGAAGTGAAATCGGATTTGGAGAAAGGATATCTGACTATCGACCGGAAATGGAAGAAGGGAGATAAGGTAGAAATCCATTTTGATATGAACGTACGCACGGTAAGAGCTAACGGTAAAGTGGAAGCTGACCGTGGTCGGGTGTCTGTAGAACGGGGCCCGATTGTCTATTGTGCAGAATGGCCGGATAACGATTTCGATGTGTTGAGTGTCTTGATGAACCGCACGCCGAAGTTTGAAGTGGTAGAAAAACCGGATTTGCTGTATGGTATTAATGAAATCAAGACACAGGCCCAGACCTTGGAATACGATGAGTCGGGTCGTCTGGTGGCTAAAGATCATACACTGACAATGATTCCGTATTATGCATGGGCTCACCGTGGAGCCGGTAACATGGCGGTATGGTTGCCGAATGAAGTAAGTGCCACTCGTCCGGTAGCTATTCCTACCTTGGCTTCCAAGAGTAAGATAGATGCATCCCATAAAGTGACTTCTTTGTCTGCCATCACCGACGGGCTGGTGCCGAAGGATGAAAACGACCGTACCATTCCTTATTATCATTGGTGGCCGAAAGAAGGTACTACGGAATGGATTTCTTACGAATTTCCGGAAAAGATGGAAGTTTCCAGCTCTACGGTTTACTGGTTTGACGATGCACCATGGGGAGGTTGCCGTGTGCCGAAAGCTTGGAAGATTTATTACAAAGATGCTTCCGGCAACTGGACTCCGGTACAGAATCTTACGGGATATGGCGTACAGAAAGGCAATCCAAATACGGTAGAGTTTGAACCGGTAAAGACCAAGGCTGTCAAACTGGAGGTTGTGCAGCCGGATAAGAACTCTTCAGGATTGTATGAATGGGAAGTGAAATGACCATGTTGATTTATAGATAATAATGCAACCAGATTCGGGGCTTTGGGTATTCTTAGGTATGATGGAAGAATATCTGAAGTCCCGAATTGTAAAATAAGACACAATGGGAAACAATTTTTGGAAATCAGGACTTTTGTCTATCATGTTGGGTAGTGTATCTTGTATGCCGCTTTTTGCACAAGGTACAGTAGAAGATTATAACCGGGCTTATGCGCTTCGGGAGAAATACAGTATGAAGCAGGTGCTTTATGCAGGAGTGGTGCCACATTGGGTAGAACATACTTCTTCTTTCTGGTATGTACGTCAGACCGAGAAAGGGAATGAGTATGTGAAAGTGGATGCGGCATCTGCCAAAAGAACAGCGCTGTTCGATCAACAGAAAATGGCCAATGCTTTGTCTGAAAAGTCGGGTCGTAAGGTGGATGCGTATCATCTTCCGCTTCAGAATTGCTGGCTGAATGCGTCGCTTGATACGTTGCGCTTCCAACTGGATGGAAAGTTCTGGGCTTACAGCATCAAACATAACCGTTTGCTGGATGAAGGAATGGTGCCTCCCCGTGGGAAAGAACGCCATTGGATGGAAGTGGATGATGAAAAAAACGGAGGTCCGGTGACATCTCCCGATGGCAAATGGGTGGCCTTCATCAAGAATGACAATGTGTATGCGCGTGAAGTGGCTACTGGAAAGGAAAAACAGTTGAGCCAGGACGGTACATTGAGCAACTATTATTCTTCTTATATCCAGTGGTCGCCCGACTCTAAGTCGGTAGTATCTTGTCGGATTCGTCCGGTGGAGAAACGCTATGTGTATTATGTAGAGTCTTCTCCTGCCGACCAGTCACAGCCGAAGCTACATAAACAGGAGTACGCCAAACCGGGCGATGAGCTGCGTTTCAAGGTGCCTTGTATCTTTGAGGTGGAATCTGGTCGTCGGTTGATTCCTTCCACTGAGTTGTTCAGTCACCAGTATGATTTGTCGGCTCCGATGTGGAATGCAGACAGCAAAGGCATCACCTTTGAATACAACGAACGTGGTCACAAGGTATATCGGGTATTGGAAATGTCGGCAGTCGATGGCAAGGTTCGTCCGTTGATTGAAGAAAAAGAAGAGAAATACGTGAACTATCCGCGTATTTACCGGAATTACCTGAGCGACGGCAAGCGTATCATCTGGTCAAGTGAACGGGACAACTACAATCACTTGTATATGTATGACCGGGCTACCGGAAAACCGTTGAATCAGATAACCAAAGGAGAATGGTACGTGCGCGGCGTACAGTATGTGGATGAGGCCAACGGGGTGATCTATTTTTCTGCCAATGGCATGAATAAAAAGGAAGACCCTTATTTGATTCATTACTATAAAATCAACTTCGACGGCAGCAATTTGGTGGAACTGACTCCCGAAGAGGGGATGCACCAGTGCTGGTACTCGCCCGACTATAAGTATCTGGTGGATGTGTACAGTAAGGTAGACCAAGCACCGGTGGCAGTGCTGCGTGAGGCGAAGAATGGAAAAATCCGTATGCAGCTGGAAAAGGCAGATATCTCTGCGTTGCTGGCGAACGGATGGAAGGCACCCGAAGTGTTCACAGCCAAAGGGCGTGACGGAAAGACCGACATGTGGGGTATCATTTATCGCCCGTCCAATTTCGATCCGTCGAAGAAATATCCGGTGATTGAATATATCTATTCCGGTCCGGGCGACCAGTATGTGCCGAAGACTTTCTCTTCTTATAACTGGTGGATGACTTCTTTGGCTGAACTTGGATTTATCGTGGTACAGGTAGACGGTATGACCACTTCTTTCCGCTCCAAAGAATTTGAGGAAGTATGCTACAAGAACTTGAAAGATGCCGGACTGCCCGACCATATTGCCTGGATTAAGGCTGCCGCACAGAAATATCCTTATATGGACATCGACCGTGTCGGTATTTTTGGTTGCTCAGCCGGCGGACAGGAATCTACAGGAGCCGTGCTGTTCCATCCAGAATTCTATAAGGCGGCTTATTCAGCTTGTGGCTGTCACGACAACCGCATGGATAAAATTTGGTGGAACGAGCTTTGGATGGGATATCCGGTAGATGAGTCTTATAGTGCTTGTTCGAATGTGGACAATGCCTATCGGCTGACTCGTCCGCTGATGTTGGTCGTCGGCGAATTGGACGACAATGTAGATCCGTCTTCTACGATGCAGGTGGTCAACGCGTTGGTAAAAGCCAATAAGGACTTTGAACTGGTGGTGATTCCGGGTGCTCACCATACCATGGGAGAGGATTTTGGCGAACACAAACGATATGATTTCTTTGTCCGCAATTTGATGGGAGTTACTCCTCCGTCATGGGATAAAATCAAAATCGGGAAATAAATCATCCGGTTTTACAGATAGCAAAATGGGTCATTCATTTTTGAGTGACCCATTTTGCTATATCTTCCATTACTTTTTCAGAAACTCGTGCGGGGTGATTGTATTCCATCGGCGTGGATTTTCCGGTACCTTCCATGAAACAGTGGTTTAATGTCGGATAGGAGAGGAACGTGGCATTCGTTTTGCCAAACATCCCTAGTTTCCACATGGCAAAATCCTGCATCGTTACCTGATAATCACGTTCTCCCTGCAGGAAGAGCATCGGAACAGACAAGGAGCAGGCGGTCATGACAGGAGCATATTTATCCAGATAGTCCCAATAGATTTGAGGAGCAGCGGCTTTCACTTGCTGGTATTGTTGGGCGAGAAGCGTTTCATCCGTGTTCCCGTTCAATGAGCCCAAATAACGTATTTGTTCTTTAAGTATGTCATCTTGTGGACGGGACGGAGCGGCCAGCAGAATAAGTCCAGTGACCGACGGACAGCGGGTAGCAATAAGCGGAGCCAGTAGTCCTCCCAGACTGTGTCCGGCTAAGAATATTTTTTGTTTGTCGATAAATGGCATAGAGGCCGCCAGCTGACAAGCTGAAACTGCATCTTCTACCACTTCTTCATCAGGGGTAATCTCTTTGCCTTCCGGAACGGAGGCTTTCCCATATACATACGTACGTTTGTCATAGCGGAGTACAGCTATACCTTTTGCCGCTAGTCCCCAGGCAATATCCCGGTAAATTTTGTTAGGGCCGATACTTCCGTCTCTGTCTTGAGGGCCGGAACCATGTACCAAGATGACAATCGGGAGGTGGGTCTTTCCTTTCGGACGGGTGAGGGTGCCGGGGAGTTTGTAATTTCCGGTAGTCACTTCAATGGGGGATTCTTCCAAGTGCACACTGTCGAACGGGACAACTAAGGGTTTTTCTTCCGGAGGAACCGGGAGCAACCGGAGTCCACTCACTTTATTTTCGGTATTGAAGGCCACCAGAAAGCGTAACGGAGCGTGTTGGAATTTCAAATCAGTATAGTAGACCACTGTACCGTCGATTGCATCCTGTTTCCATTCTTTCTCTTTTTCTAGCGGGCCAAGTTGTTGCTTCACCTGTGCCCACATGTCCTTTAGCTGCGACAAAGGAACGGCCTGTTGCATCTTTGCATCGAAACAGGCATAGATACTGTCGCTCTGGGCATCTTTCATCCACCGCAGAATGTTTGCGGCTCGTTGCAGGTTGGTTTGCTGGGCGTGGAGGTGGAGAGATAGCAACATCACACAAATTAGGATCGATAGAATTTTTCTCATGATAGGGTTTATATTTTCAAACAAAAATAGTAGATATATATCAGAGGATTTTCCTTTAAATGTTATATATATTAAAAATAGAAATAAAATAAGTTGGTTTTATATTATATAATCGTTAAAAATGATTGATTTATAGGCTTTGTTTTTATCAACTTTAATTTAACGCTTGCTCGATGATAAAGAAAATCTATATATTTGTGACGCAAAAACAATAGATAAAACTAAATTGTAGACTTAAAAGGACTACTCTTTTTATAAACTTATCATAAAACTAAACTTATCAGGTGGATTGTAAAGGCGAATTATGGGTCTTGTTATGCATCTGAATTTGAGACTTTAACTTATTAAACTTAAATCTATGACTAAAGAGCATTTAAAATCATTAAGTGCATTTTTGCTTTTGTCGGGGCTTCCTTGCGGATTTATGCAAGCTATGCCCGATGTAGAGGCTGTGAAGTCACAGGTAGTACAACAACAGACTACTTGTGAGGGTTTTGTAACAGATCGTGATGGAGAATCGATTATTGGGGCCTCAGTCGTGGTGAAGGGCACGACGAACGGTACCATCACGGGGCTTGATGGAGAGTTTAACCTTTCTAATGTGAAAAAAGGTGATGTTATTACCGTTTCATATGTCGGTTATATGACACAGGAAATTTTGTGGGATGGCAATCCGTTAAAAATAGTCTTAAAAGAGGATACGGAGACCTTAGAGGAGGTTGTAGTTGTGGGTTATGCTACAGTAAAGAAGGCTAACCTGACAGGAGCTGTTTCTGCTGTGGACGATAAAGTCTTGGCTGATCGTCCGATTGTAAACTTAGGACAAGGACTTCAAGGTACAATTCCTAACCTGAATGTAACGACGAGTGGAAAGCCGGGAGCTGGTTCTTCATTTAATGTCCGTGGTGAAACATCTATTAATGGAGGTTCACCGTTGGTTTTGGTGGATGGAGTGGAAATGGACCCTAACTTGATTAACCCACAAGATGTTGCGAGTGTTTCAGTTCTAAAAGATGCAGCTTCAGCTTCGATTTATGGTGCACGTGCCGCGTATGGTGTTATTTTGATAACAACCAAAAGCGGGCGTAAGAATATGCCTACTCGTGTCTCTTTCGATGCTTCTGTTTCGTTTAATAGTCCTACTACCCGTCCTCGTTACATGAATTCGATGGAATATATGACTTGGATGAATGCGGCCGGGCAGACTACCAATGGACGCAACATCTTCAGCCAGGAAGAGATGGAACACATAGAAGCGTACTATAATGATCCGGTAAACAATTCTCCGGTGTTTGTGGCTACAGATCCGAATAGTTGGCAATATGCCAATTCTCAGGCCGGGAAATATGCTTATTGTGGGAATACGGACTGGATGAAAGAAATGTACAAGAAAAGCTATCCGGTGCAAAAGTATAATGTCAATATCAATGGAGGTAGTGATAAGGCTACATATTATACTTCGGTAGGATATACTGATCAGGGATCGCTTTTGCGGTATGGCAATGAAAGTTTCCGTAAATTCAATATGGTAAATAATATCAATTATGATATTAATGATTGGATGCATGTTTCAATGAAAACGAGCTTTATCCGTACTGAACTGGATGGTATTGTGCAGGATAGGGCGCATGGAGAGAATTGGATTGGCAATGATACACAGCCCTTGATGCCGGTAAAGCATCCGGATGGGAACTGGTCCGGACAGGGTAATTATACGAACTTTGCAGCAATATTGACCGATGGGGGCGCACGTAAAACAACAAAGAATGATTTTTGGAATACACTAGCCTTGAAACTGACTCCACTTAAGGGCTTGACGCTTAATATGGATTATACATTCAATTATTATGCGGAACATATAAAAAATCATTTACAGTCATTTGATGAGTATGGTATAGATGGTAAGTTTCTGCAAATGTTCCAGTGGACAAACCCTAATTATGTGTATGAACATCAGCAAAATGATACATATAATGCATTTAATTTGTTCGGAGATTATGAAGGAACTTTCGGCAAGCATTATTTTAAGGTGATGTTAGGTTTTAATCAAGAAACCAAGCATACACGGGCGTTTTAAGCACAGCGTGAAAATCTTGTATCCAATGAACTTCCTTCAATGGATGCCGCTACAGGAGAAAAATATGTGGGGAACTCGGATGATAGTTGGGCCACAAGAAGTGGTTTTTTCCGCGTGAATTATAGCTTTGCAGACCGTTATTTGTTGGAACTGAACGGGCGGTACGACTTGTCTTCTAAGTTCCCGAAACACAATCGTGCAGTGTTCAATCCTTCGTTTTCCTTGGGATGGCGATTGTCTGAAGAAAGTTGGTTTAAAAATATTACCCATAATATTTTTGATGAATTGAAGCTTCGTGCTTCTTATGGTAGCCTGGCTAATCAGGCTTTGGATAATGGCTGGTATGTGTACTTGTCTAATTATTCTACAGGGCAAAACAGTTATTTAATGGGAGGCAAGAAGAATTCGTATGTGTTACCAGGAGCTTTGGTCAGCAATATTGTGACATGGGAAAAAGTAACCCAATGGGATTTAGGATTGGATTTTGCGGTCTTGCAGAGTCGTTTGCAGGGTACATTTGACTATTATCAGCGTGCTACAACTGGAATGCTGGGACCTGGAAAAATTTTGCCGGCAATTCTAGGTGCTGCCGAGCCTGAGGAGAATGCAGCAGATATGGTGACTCGTGGCTGGGAATTGTCTTTGACTTGGAATGATCAGCTGGAAAACGGATTGCATTACAGCCTTGGATTTAACTTGTCGGATACAAGAGCTGAGATTACAAAGTATGATAATCCTACAAAATCTTTGTCGAGTCCTTATTATGAAGGACAGATTATTAGTGATATCTGGGGGTATGAGTCGACCTTGTTCCAGACGGAGGATGAAATAAAGCAAGCACCCGACCAGTCAAAGGTAGATGGAGCAATCAACAAGGTTCCGGGAGATATAAGGTTTATGGATGTGAATGGCGATGGAATCGTTGATAATGGAAATAATACTGTGGATAATCCCGGAGACCAGAAAATTATAGGAAACAATCGCGCTCGTTTCCGGTACGGGTTTAATATATCTGCCGACTGGAAAGGTTTTGACTTGGGCATTTTCTTCCAAGGTGTAGGAAAACGGGATATTATGCTTCCTAATACATTCAAGTGGCAATATGGAAGTCAATGGCAGGTGCCGGTTGCGGTGGCAAATGATTATTGGACTGTGAATAATACCAGCGCTTGGCTTCCGGTAGCTCGATTCAATGGAGGCACAGCCATTGGACGAAACCAGACTCGTTATTTGGTTAATGCTGCGTATTTGCGCTTGAAATCTTTGTCTTTTGGGTATACGCTTCCAGTCGCATTGACTCAAAAATGGGGTATCCAGAAGTGCCGTATTTATTTTACGGGTGAAAATCTGCTGACATTCAAGCATACTCCGGAAGGATTTGATCCGGAATTATCTGATCCATATAGTTATCCGCAACAGAAGTCGTTGTCGGTAGGGATGAATGTCGTATTTTAACTATTAGCTGATTAATAATTATGAAGATTCAATATTTACTTTATATGGCTGCGGCCTTGTCGTTCACAAGCTGTAACGATGCTTTTTTGGACAGATCTCCACAAAGTCTGAATGATGAAACATTTTGGAAGTCTGTCAGTGACTTGAAAACTTTTGCCAATGCGTTTTATAATACATTGCCTGGGGGAGTGACCAATTTAGGGGATGAAGACAGTGATAATCAGATTCCATTCGTGCCTAACTCCTTTTTGTGGGGACAGTATACTGTTCCTACGGAGGGTAGTGACGATGGAAGGTGGACAAAAGCATCATGGCAGAATATCCGGCAATTGAATTATTTTATGACTCATTATAAACGGGTAAATGCATCTGAGGAAGAGATGAATCCGTATGTGGCAGAGATTCGTTTCTTCCGAGCATTAGAGTATTTTGAAAAAATCCAGACATTTGGTGATGTACCTTGGCTTGAAAGTGAACTGACTATAGATAGCGAAGAACTGTATGGCAATAAAATGCCAAGAAATGAAGTGGCAAAGAAAATTGTGCAGGACTTGGAGTTTGCTGTCGAATGGTTGCCTGAGAAAGGAAAGGAAGAAAATAATCGCTTGAATAAAGATATAGCTCGTCATGTGATGGCCCGTGTTTGTCTGAATGAGGGAACTTATTATAAGTACCATAAAGAGCTGGGATATGATGCGGATGCGGTAGGTCTGTTACAGAAAGCAGCTGACGCGACAGATGCCCTAATCGCTTCTTCACATTATGAGATTTATAAAACCGGGCATCCGGAAGTCGATTATTATAATCTTTTTGTGATGGAAGATAAAAGTAGTTTGAAAGAAGCGATTCTTTATATTGACTATGCGACTGCGCTGCGTGAGCATAATGCTTGCCATTGGTTGCGGAATGCGAAGAGTGGATGGTCGAAAGATTTTGCGGATTGCTTTTTGTATACAGATGGAAAACCTGCTTCGGTTACCTCGAAGGCACATGAGCGTAATAAAACGATGGCTGAAGAAGCACAGGACCGTGACCCGCGTTTCAAACAGTTGATTTTGACAGGAGATGCACCCTATACGATGACAGTGGATGGTGGTATGACTTTTATTACTAAGGATGAGGACTTTGTGAGAGCAGATTGTCCCAGTGGCTATTGGGTGCGTAAATATTTCACTCCCGATCCTTCACAGGATATTGAGGCTAAAGGTACAATTGATGGTATCGCTTATAGGTATGCAGAAACCTTGCTTGTGAATGCAGAAGCTAAGGCTGAACTGAAAACGATTACACAAGAGGATTTGGACAAGACGATAAATCAGTTGCGTAAACGTGTCGGAATGCCCGATTTAAAATTGGACATTGGGTTTGTCGATACCAACTGGCCAAATTGGGGATATGACTTGTCTCCTTTGCTGCAAGAGATTCGTCGAGAACGTCGTGTGGAATTGGCAGGCGAAGGTTTCCGGTTTGCTGATTTGAAGCGTTGGAAAGCTGGAAAATTGTTGGAGAATAGCCAGACTTATATGGGAAAATATGTCAAAGGTGAGGATGGACAATTCCATCAAACGGTAATTTATGAAAATTATGCATCTCCAGAGAAAGCTCGTAAGTGGGACGACAAGATGTATTTGTACCCAATTCCTACAGGTGAATTGCAACGTAATCCGAATCTGTTGCCGCAGAATCCGGGCTGGTAATCAATCTTTCTTTAGGAATAATAGATAAGGACGAGGCCGTCTCAAAATGAATTGAGATGGCCTCTGTCGTTTCATATCAGATTGAAGTCGTTTGGATTTTCCTCAAAAAAAAGGAGTTTCCAGGTTTCCTCTTTCAAATTTCATCATTTTAAACCGTTTTCCCCCGTCAGAAGCCTCCTAAGAGGCTACTTTTGCAAGATTATGCGCTATGGCCAGCAGGCCAAATTCAATTTCCACCTTTTTCAGCCCACGGAGATGGAACCTCTTGAAGTGCTTGTTGTTCTTGAGGTTTCCAAATACGGCTTCCACATCCTGTGGCCGCTGGCTCCGGTATTTAAGACCTTCCGCAGAGAGGAGTTTCTCACGTTCCCTTTCCTTGATTTTTCTCAGCCGATGATTCACTTGCACAATCCTTTCCGACCGGCTTCTGTGACACCGGCATCTTAACGGACAGCCCTTGCAGTTCCGTGCCCTGTACCTTGA
>CABIXF010000052.1 GCA_902362595.1 Bacteroidaceae bacterium
AAAGTAAATTCAAATCCGTTCTCCCCAAAATTACTCATAACAAATTGAATCTCAATAATTTCAAAGAACTACTATGATTTTTTAGTGGACACTAATGATATAAATTATCTATCTATTAAAAACATTGTAAGCATGAAAAAAATCTTTTTTTTATTCTGGCTTATTCTTGGGGCATTATCACTATCATCATGCACTGAAGAAGAAGAAATCACACAAGGGGACATTGTGGGAGTAGTAACGGATGCTGCCAATGGCACACAACCTTTAAGCGGCGTACAAGTGAGTATCCTTCCTAATGGAGCTAGCACCAGTACGGGAAGTGATGGAAAATTCAGCTTTCCGAAACTGGGAGCTGGAGAATACAAGATTCAATTTATGAAAGAAGGGTATGAGACCAACAGCAAAAGTGTAACAGTCGTACCTGGACAGGTTTCCAATGCAGACATACAGCTTACTGCCGTGAAACAGGATGCACTCATACAAATCACTCCTTCTACATTAAATTTTGGAACTACACAGACGGAACTCTCCGTAAAAATTCAAAACAATGGCAATACAAGTACCGACTGGAGCCTGGATTTAGGAAGCCATACCTGGATTACAGCCAATCCTGCAGCCGGACAAATTGAGGCCGACAAACAGCAAAGCATCATTTTTACCGTAGACCGCAGCAAGATAACTGAAGTACAAACTGTCATTATCAAGCTATCTGCATTTGGTAATTCTTTCCCGATCAACGTAACATGTGCTCCGAAAAATACACAATCTTATATGAGTGTAGAGCCTGAAATCCTTGATTTTGGCAGCGACTTGCAAGAATTACCTCTCACCATCAAGAATACAGGAAACACCGCCTTGAACTGGACTATTGCTGACCCGACAGAATCTGCTATCACTTTATCAGAGAACAACGGCTCCATTACGGCACAAGGTTCTAAAGTAGTAAAGGTTTTTCTCAATCGCAGTAATGGAGAAGTAAATATCAACACTACTTTGGTATTATCTGACGGAATTAAAGAACAAACCGTACAGATAGTCTCCGGTACAGAATCGCTAGCTGGTATCATGAATATTGAACCTGAAATACTTGATTTTGGAAAAGAAAGCAGTGAGGCTTCGTTTACCATCAGTAATACCGGAAAGGGAGAATTAAGCTGGTCTATCGAAGAAATCAATGAAAGCAGCCTGTCGGCAACTCCTACTGAAGGAAAAATTACGGCAGGAAGCAGCCAGACTGTAAATGTGTTGTTAGATCGAGACAATATGCCAGAGGAACTTAATGCTACACTGACTATTTCGGATGGAAAGACACAAAAGACTATCCAAATAACAGGACAGAAAGACAATTCTTCCAGCCTTGTAGTCGGTCAGGGACTTTATGCATATTATAAATTTGACGGAGACTTTAACGATGCAACAGAAAATGCCATTAATGGATTCGGAAATAATTCTCCGTCTTTTGTTAAAGGAATAGACGAAGGCTCACAGGCCATTAAGTTCAGCCTTTCCGACAACAGTTCATTCATCGTTCCTAAACCTATTACTGACAGCCGCACCCTGACAGTCTGCTTTTGGGGAAAAGACTTCAATGATGGCAATATTTTCTATTTGGTATCGTCTCACGACAATGCTTCCATGTTCACATTTACAATGAGTCAGGGAAGTCTTAAGTTTGTAACAACCCGTTATAATAATTATTATAATTATAACGGTGAGACTGCCTTCACACACCCAACTATCACAGACGGCAAATGGCATCATATCGCTTTAGTGTCTGATTTCAATAACATCGAATATGCTACCACAACTACATCGCTTTACGTAGATGGAGTCCTTATAGACACTGTTACAGCATATGCTAATCCATTTGAAGAAGGAACTCCTTCGCAAGCATCTTATGGCACAGGCATCAAATTCATCATGGGAGGTAATGTCACCATAGGAAGAAAAACCATAAATGGCACAAACATGTCAGTAGACAATTTCCGGGTTTACAATACCCGCTGTCTGTCAGACAAGGAAATCAAACAAATTTATGATGCCAAACAATAACTGAAATAACCAAAGGATTACTATGCCACACGAGCTGTAGCGCTTTCTGTTACAGCTCGTGTTTTACACAATAAATCTGCCACAATACACATTATTCAAACAAAACAAAGCCACTCCACAAAAACACGTTTTCCGGATGGCTGTTTATCAGTTCGCGCTGCGTCTTGACAAACGCATCGAACATACTACATCCATTGACCCAATAACGATAAAAAGTCGTAGTGAAAAGTACCGTCTTTGTGTCCGATATATCATTCAGGTTAGCCAATACAGCCTTGGCACCTGCTACTTTAAAAGCCCTTATCAAACCAAACAATCCTTCTCCATCCTTCATCTCGCCGGAAGCAGAACGGCAGGCCGACAAGACCACCAAATCAGTTCCATTCAAATTCATTTGAGAAACATCGCATGCCGTCACTATGCCGGAATCCATGGCATCATAAGGTATCGGTTTATTCCAATAACGGTTGGCTCCCGTAAGCAAAAATCCATTCCGCAGCATCGGATTCTTATACGCACTGCAACCCACCAACGGATTTTCTTCAAAAGACACAATCCTCCCATCCGGAATGGTTTTATCATACAACAAAGAAAAGCCATGAGTTGCCACATGAATGATACTATGTGGAGCAACCCGAAAAGACAAACTCAGAAAGTTAGCCTTATTTGCCTCGCGCCCTAAAAACAAATGGGATTTCCATCTCCCTGAAAGCATCGTATCAATGCGACACAACTCCTCCCTGCTTCCCGGCAAATACTGGACTCCCTGTCCCCGCACTCCTTTCAATGAAGGGAGTTGCGAAAAGTAAGCCCCGCCAAACCCATACAATGTATATTCAGCCTCTTCACAATCCTCTTTCTCCATTTTTAATCGAAGAAAATCTTTGATACTCAATAAATAATGTAAATCGTACGTTTCAAGTAATCTTTTCTTCCTATACAGAATATTCCCCCAATACACCTCCATCATATCACCTTCCAAACAAAGAAACAACTTAGTTGGAGAACCAATAAACCGGTTGATAGGCTTCCATATCTCGTCAGCCTCCCGATTTTCCACACGAAGGCGAAAAAGCTCCCTTTTCTTCGGTAACACCACAACCCTTGGACATGGCAAATCTGCCCTCATAACCAAGGCTACATATTGCCGGTCATAGAAATTAATCGGTAAATCGATTATTTTGATAAGCGTTTCATCGGGAGCAAGCCACTTTTTCAAGCTTTTCCAATCCTTTAACTGCGCCGGATTACTCTCTGAAGGCGAAAATCTTCCTAACAAAGAAACTTGTCTCCGCTTCAATCCAATCAGCTTGACCCACATCTCAAACTTACTGAAATAGCGAGGATTTCCGGGCAACAGATAATAATCAGGAGTATAATAAAGTGAATCTATCGATTTCTGTAAATCGAGGGCTATAGGACGGGAATCTTCCTTAATTCGAGTGACGGGCGAAGGACTGACAGCCAATAAATTTTCTTTCAACAGGCTGTGCTCCAGAAGTAGCTCAGCCACAGATTCATGCCGGACATGGCGGAGAGAAAAACGCTGTATCATGTCCAGATAATATCGCAAGAGATTACCGAGTTCGTCTCGTTCCTCTGGCAGAAAATAAGATAAATCCGCACTTAAATATTTTCGGATTTCAGCCAGCAGACAACGATAGACTCCAGCAGCTTGCTCCAGATATCCTTGTCGTTCGCATATACAGGCCATTTGGATGGTATATAAATAGAATAAAGGCAAAGTGCCATTTTGAAAGATTTCTTCCTTCGTAAAAACTGGAGAAGCGATTTGTTTCAATCCTTCCACCATTTTCCCTGCTTCATCAGGATGTAACTGCATAAGATACTGAATGGCGTCCTTGTGCTTGGAAAGTCTGTGAAAAGAAACAGGCTCATATTGCAGACTTAAAGTCAATGCCTCTTCACAACTGGTCAAGGCTTCCTGCAGCTTTCCTTGCTTGATTTTATACAGACTGCAATCTGCCAGATAGCGTACCTTACATCTTTGAAACCAGGCTTCATAAAAGGAATAAATACTGTCCGGTTGTCCATCATGCTGTTCCAGAATTGTTTTGACACGAACCAAATTCGTACTCACTTTTAACAAATTAGACATATAGGCTATTCCTAGACTGCTGTCCTCATCTTTATCAATGAGTGTTTTGTTCCTGCTAAAGTTGATTTCCAAATTTCTCCGCACAAGTTCCAGATTCTTCCACGAAAAATCGTTTTTATCCAATTCCCGACCAAATATCTTCTCAGCTTCTTCCGACAATTCCTCAAAGAATGAAGGGCATTTCTTTTCCAGGCAATCCAGACTTTGTTGATAAAGTTCCCAGGCATATTCCATACTATCTCTGGTGAGCGGTTCCCAATATGCTTCCTGCTGTAGGTTGGGAGAATGATACGCATATAAAGCTGTTACCTTCAACATACATCCCAGCCATACCACAACAAAGAACAAGTACCTTAAAACCATCGCCGTTGATTTAATGCATCATAAATCTGCAGGGCTTCTTCACTATAAGAGTTCTTCTGTTGGCTGATATATAAAGCCCAATCAACCGCCTCCTCTCTCTTCCCATCGTGTAGCAAGCATCCCAACATCAACCAGTCTCCCACTTCTTTATTCACACTCTTCTGAAGTTCCTCAGCCAATACATACGCCTGCCCGATATTATCCTGACGTAAAAAAGCTATTCCCAGATACATTTTGCTCTTTTCCGTAATGCAAGCCAGCTTATTTTCTTCCGACAGCTGCTGGTAATAAAGAACCAAACTATCACTTTTTCCCTCTGAATACCATTCCTCTATATGCCGGTTTATTCTAGCTGTTTCAGGAGTAGAAAAACCTTCTGAGCGCAAAGTTTCCCATACAGGCGGATTATAAACCTCATGCAAAACGTCCTGGGTACTGAAACGATACATTCTCCCGTAAAAGTAACCAAGTATCATCAGCACGCATAAACAAGCTGCTATCCAACGGACCTGAGCCTTTACTGACAATTTCTTCCTTTCCGGCTTTTTCTGGTACAAGATTCTTGCTTCTGCCTTCTTTCTCTCGGCCTCTACAACCAGTTGCCTGAGAAAGACTTGTTCCCTGAGAACCTCATCTTTTTCCATTCGAGCGATGAAATCCGATTCTTCTTCCGGAATCATCTCATAATTCAGGAACCGGTCTATCTCATCCAGCATCCTGTTTTCCTCATTTCTATCCATAAACTTACTTCTTCAGTTTATAATAAATGCCCATTCCCTCCAGCCTGCGTTTCAGCTCAAAAGAAAAACGGCGCATACACGAATTTTTCTTACTTTTAGCCACACTCGCCGATTGATAGCCCATCCGCTCAGCAATCGCACTCATACTCAAGCGTTCCCAATAGAACAGCTGCAATATTTGATTACACACAGATTCTCCTTCGTTCACCAGACGAGACGCCTCTTCCAATGCATTCTTCCAGTCGGTATCCGGTAATAATTCACTCAGCCATCCAGCCACAAGAGGACGCTCGGTTTCTTTCTGAAACTTCTTCAAAACCCGATTCTTCCCAATCCCCAAAAGATAAGTGAAAAGAGAAGCATCCTGCTGCTGGTATTTCCCTGTACGGATATTGTCAATCATCAACAAGAAACTATCATGATAAATATCTGATATTTCCTCTTCTCCCAATTGATATCTTTTCTGCATATATCCCATAAATCGTGCCCGGTACAACCTATAAAGCTCCTCTATTCCTTCCTTGGACAGAATATCCCTGCAACCAGACTGATGGACCTTCCGTTTTTTCCAATCAAACACAAAATGCATAACTTCCACTTTAATGAATCACAGACAATATAAACAGCTTCTCCTTATCGCTACACTCCATATATGGATGTTGTAATTTCAACAACGGACTGGAAGGTAACTGTCGCATGGTCTCATTTACAACCTTGCACCAACCTTCAGACGTAAATCCAGCTAATTGCCGTTCTGCCACCTGCACGAAACTATAAGTCAGTTTCCCATAATGACACTTGCTCTTCCGACTATAATATTCATAATTAGTCTCCTCCGGCCTACATGCACTCAATACCATCGTAGGAGCCAGATTAGCCAAAGACTTCAATTTCATACTACACTCCAAATGTCTTCCTCGTCGAGGAGTATAATCATCCGGAGCAAAAATTTTATTGACACCACGGATATAAACACCACTCATATAGCGATTGGCTGTTCCACTATGACATGCATCCAAAAGTACAAAAATCTGTCCGGATTTCCCCAATTTGCACCGAAACCTGTCAATCCATTCCCCCAATTCATCATCACTGAAATGCTTTTCTCCCTCGTAAACACCAGGAAGATACCAGAACAATGCATCATAAGGAATCAAGGCTTCATCCAACCCGTCCTCTTCATCCCCATTCAAATCCATCATCTGCTGCCCATGGCAAGAAAAATGCAAAAACAAATAGTCGCCAGCCTTCACATCCTCATATAACCTTTGCAATGACAGATTAATATTCTTCTTGGTGGCCCTTTCATTCTTTAACAATATAATTTGCTGATAATAATTTCTTTTCAACAAATCAGAAATTAATATACCATCGTTGTCGCCATGAATATTTTCCCATCCACTATCCATCGGATATTTGCCAATAGCCACGACCAACGCCCTTCCCGTACGAGCGTCTGCATGACTCCCGCTCAGAACTGCAAATAAAAATAACACACAAAAACAACGGAAAAAAAACATATACGCACTAAAAAAATATTCAACTATCCATTTACCTTTTAGCTCTTTGAAGGATAAAGATAAAAAAGATGTTTTAAATATCCCTACTCAAAACATCTTTTTCTGCAAACAAGGTTTTTATCATTCAGCAAGAATCTTGTTTTGAATTAAAGTAGAGATTTTTTTAATTTAATTTGCAATATTAAATATTAAAGCCATGGACCGGAAATTGACTATTTCATATTACACAGCAAAAGAGATGTTGATGGAATTACTTGCGAATAATAAATTGCTGGAAGATGAAGAAATAAAAGTGATGCTGAAAGATATGGCGTTACAAAAGAATGAAGAAGACAGAAACTCATCCATGAATACTCCAATCATTATAGATACAGAATGTCGTCTGTTCTTTCCAATGTACAGCGACAAGGAAGTGAAAATGTCCTATTTACCTAAAACAGTTTATATTTTTTTCTTGCTTCATCATACGGGTGTAGAGTTCAAGAATCTAGACCACTATTTAAAAGAATTGTATCAGATTTACCAAATCGTTTCCGAAGAGAAGAATATAGAAGCCAGAAAAATCAAAAGAAGTTTAGAAAACCTCGTTTCACCTGGAAGCAACCGAATTTATGAAATCTGCTCTGTGGTACGAAGAACTTTATCAGAGATTCTTCCAAGGGAATTAGTTACACAATATGCTATCACGGGGAAATGGGGAGGGGTTCATAAAATAAAAGCCGAACGTTCATATCTTGAAATCAGACACAAAAAACTGAAACAAATCTTATCAGAATAATCTTTATTGTTTAATATAATATCTATTCAGTATGAAAAAACTAACTGTAGTGCTAATGGCAGCATGCAGCATGCTGCTCGTTGCTTGTTCGTCGAACACACCCAAAAAAACGGTAGAAAAGGCCTTCGATGCACTCATTGACGGCGATTATGAAACGTATGTAAGAAGCCTCTATGTGGAAGACAAATCAGATCCTGAAAAGGTTGAAAAAGATATTCAGGATTTAATCGAAATAGTAAAACGCAACTCGGAGGACGAAGATGAAAAAGTTAAAAGCTACGAAATCCTAAACGAAGAACAAAGTAAGACAGGAAAGTGGGTTCGCATCACCTACAAGCTCACCAACGTTGATGGCACAGAAAACACTTCTGATTTCTATCTGACAAAAGATGATACAGGAGAGTGGAAAATTCAAATGTTCGGAACAGACAGATTGATGGATGAATAAAAAAGTATCACTTATATCCTCATCGACAATACTCTGGAGTTAAAGTATAATATCCCAATAGTTTAATTACCCAACCTACAGAATCATGACTAGCACGATGAATAAATTAGCAATAATATTCCATCAAACTTGATTACATCAGTATATCCCAGTATTTGATATATGTCTGAATATAAGTTCTTCATAAAGCATGGACCTCTCATATTCAACATTTTAATTCCATTTCTTAATTTAATTTTAGCTAATAATTGTTCCAACTTAATATAGAAAAACAATGAAAGTAAATAATTTATTAGTATCAGGCTTTACCTTGTGTATGCTAAGTATCATTCGTCCGAACGACAACGTGAAGTCTTGAATTTATATTCTTTACCTTGTGTATGCTAAGTATCATTCCCCAACCAATGGAAGCGCAGTTCTTTAAA
This sequence comes from Bacteroidaceae bacterium, assembly GCA_902362595.1. Taxonomy (GTDB): domain Bacteria; phylum Bacteroidota; class Bacteroidia; order Bacteroidales; family Bacteroidaceae; genus Phocaeicola; species Phocaeicola fibrisolvens. Next base: position 8,446 of record CABIXF010000052.1, read on the forward strand.
AAGATAGGCAATATGCTTGAAGCTGTAGATAAAGCATTAGGTGGAGATACCTCGAAAAACAATACAGCAACAGAAAATGCCGAGACTGATTCCCCTCAAGTAAATAGAACTGTAAATGGCATACATCAGGCTACATTGTATGACAGGGATATAACGATGAAATGTCCTGTAGTAACCAATCAGACCAAAGTAATAACAGTGGATGTGGCACCCAATATTTATGTAAATATGACACCTTATTCTGATGGGGTTGCTTTTGTGAAGGTAGACAAAAAATGTTTCTTTGTAGATACCTTAGGTAATAAAGTGCTTGATTTCAATTATAGCCTTCCTTTTATGCAGGAATATCCTCGTTTTTATCAGGGAGTTTGTCCTGTGAAAAAAAACATGGCAAAAAATATGTCATTAATAGACAAGGCAGGTAAGGTGGTCATGGAACTACCAGTATATAATTGCACGAACTTTGTAGATGGAGTAGCTGTTGGATTCTTATCTGTTACTAAAGGATATAGTAAAGTTACAAGAGCAGTTTATTTTAACACAAAAGGAGCACTTGTTTATAAAAATTTGATTGAAGATGTCAAATTTGGAACTTTGGAAGCTCTTCGTCCATTACGTGAAGGACTTGCAGCCCATTATAGCTATTCGAAACAACTATATGGATTTAGGGATAAAGATGGGAATTTGGTTATTTCACCAAGCTATCCAAAAGTGCAAGATTTCAATGACGGACTGGCAGCTGTTCAGACAACAAGTGGGAAATGGGGCTACATTGACAAAACAGGTAAAATGGTAATTGAAGCAAAGTTCTCGTCAGAACCAAGTCCGTTCAGTGAAGGTTATGCAGTAGTGGAAAAACGGGATGGGAAAAAATGCTATATTGACAAACAAGGAAATGTTGTTTTTGACGGATTAAGAGATGCCTATTACTTCCATCATGGAAGAGCCTTTGTCCGTTTAGACAGGATGTCTAAATACACACTCGCCTTAATAGATAAAAATTTTAAAGTCGTTTCTGAGTTTCATACAGACTTGAATACTTTACCTTTAAAAGATGCCGTATCTTATTCTGAAAATGATATTTTGGTAAGTAATTGTTTCGTAACCGAAATGGGAGATATGATTTTGGGAGCAGAACACTTAAAAAATCATTTTTCAGACGGATTGACTTATTGTATTGTTTTAAAAGAAGGAGGAAAAACCACTTGCGGTTGTATTAATCGTAAAGGTGAATTCGTCTTTATATTTAAAGAATCTGAATTCTAGTTATTTATAAGAAGCTGTAAAAAAGAGCAAACATCCACTTCTTAAAAACGAAGAATATAAATTAAACTGTGTCAGCAAGGGGTCAAGTATAAACTTTGCTAACACAGTTTTTTTACATCTTCAAATCTACTTATTTTCATCAAAGCAAAAACAAAGCTAACTTTGTACAAATCAATCTTAACTGTACAATATGAAAACAAGCTACCTGATTCTTTTATTGCTCCTACTCCCTATCCCTTCCTTGGCTGGCAATCGTCTTCAAGAACTATATTCAAATATCAATCATTTTATCGCACAGCAAAAGGCAGAAATAGGAGTGGCAATTATCGCAGAGGGAAAAGACACCCTCACCATAGGAAACAATCACCACTATCCCCTGATGAGTGTGTTCAAATTACATCAGGCATTAGCTGTTGGAAATTATTGTGAAAAACATCGGATATCCTTTGACACCCTACTCACTGTAAGCAAAACGGACCTCAAACGCGATACGTATAGCCCACTAAGAGACCAACATCCCAATGGAGGGAAATTCTCGCTCAAACAATTGATGCAATATACTCTTCATCTGAGTGACAACAATGCATGCGACATTTTATTTAGATTTATGGGAGGCCCCGATGTGACCGACCGTTACATTCGAAGTTTGGGTATCAAAGATTTCTCCGTTCAGCATACGGAAGAGGATATGCACCGCAACCTGAATCTTTGCTACCAGAACTGGAGTACGCCTCTCGCCACTGCAGAAGTCATTGAGGCCTTACTCACCCGTCCCTTGTTCGACAAGGAACATCAGGAATTTATAAAAAAATCCCTTATCACCTGTCAGACCGGAAAAAGTAGAATAGTCCGTCCTTTACAAGATAAAAATGTGATTGTAGGACACAAAACCGGTACCGGAGACTATAACAAATCCGGACAACTCATTGCAATCAATGATGCCGGATTTATAGTGTTTCCAGACGGACGTCGTTATACGTTGGTAGTATTCGTCAAAAATTCTCAGGAAAATCCTGAACATACCGAAGTAATCATCGCACACATTTCAGAAATGGTTTATCAGGCTTTCTCCAAACCCTGATAAACTCCTTTCACAAGCTGACAGGCCGTTTTCAAATCAATCGTTCCAGTGTTCAGCATCAGATTGTAATGATGCGGTTCCCCCCATTTCATGCCTGTATAATACTCATAGTGATGAACCCGGTTACGGTTTACCCGCTTGATTTCAGCTTCCGCATTTTCCCGGGCAATGCCATATTCTTCCACACAACGGTTCACCGCGCTGGCTACATCCGAGTAACAAAACACTTTCAACACTTTCGGATAATCCTTCAATACGAAATCCGCACAACGGCCCACGATGATGCAGGATTCTTTGGCGGCCAGTTCCTGAATAATCTTGCTCTCGGACACGAACAACACATCATCCGATGAAAGGCTGGACTCGAGTGGGCGTTCACTGTTCTTCGAAAGAATGCATTTCAACCAGAAAGAAGGGATAGACTGTTCATTCTTCACAATGTACTGCTCATCCATTCCGCTACGCTGGGCAGCCAGCTGGATAAACTCCTTGTCATACAGCTTAAGACCGAGTTCCTTCGAAAGCATCTCGCCCAGCAAATGTCCTCCACTTCCATACTCACGCGCAATGGTAATCACAATATGCTGTCCTTGAGCCATAGCCGCTTTTTCCCGCACAGAAGAATCTGTAATCCATTTATCCAAGAATTGATAATACGGGCTTACAAAATGCACAATCGGACCTACTACCAACGCCGAAATCACGGTTCCTTCACGTACCCCATAGATTCCCGACATGAAAATCAAGGACAACAAGCAAGCAAGGACGACCAGAGTCACATCAAATCCCAGCTTCACATAGCCAAACTCTCCACGGAACCTTTTCGTGATGACGTTCACAAAATATTCCCCGGCCATCATGGCTGCATTTGCCTTTACCTCCAGTGCGATACCTACGGCCAGAATCACACAACCTATCAGCAAGGCAATAATCATATATACATAAGTTTCCGGGTGCAGCCAGAACAACACATAGTGCATACAAATATCAATAAACGTACCGAAACAGAAAGAAATGGGAATCTGTAGGAGGTACATCCGCAAATCGGATTTCAATTCCTGGCGTGACATCAGAAACGGCTCCAGCACCACAAACAGAAGGTTCAACAGGATGGTCCACTGTCCGATGGTCAAAGGAGTAAACATACTCAATACATACGTCACACTCGTAATCGGAGACGTACCCAGCAAAGCCTTGGTAATGAAGGCAATTCCAAGCGCGTTCACAAACAAAGAAACGCAAAACAACAGGTAGCGTCTAAAAAGAAATACATTCATATATCATCTGCTTTTATAAACGCCGCAAATTTCTGTCTATTTTTCCGCTTCTCAATCATAAATGAGCAACCAATTTTGGTCGAAAACGAAACAAAACTTACTTTTGTAAAAAAATTGGCGCAATGGACAGACTACTGACAGAAATTATGAAAGAATCGGGCCAAAAGGCCGGAAACACCTTGTTTATCCAAATAAAGTATCCTCATTTTCTGGCAAACTCCATCGTCATCAAACAAGGATTCTTCTTCCTGCTCGTCACAAACGGAACAACGGCCATTACCGATGCCTTCCATCGCTATACACTTTCCGCCAACCAGCTACTGGTACTTACCCCCAGTACCGAGAGTATGCTGTCCGATGCCAGCTCCGATTTCTCCATGTCGGCCCTGTACATCAATCCCGATTATTTTGACAGCCTGCCCGACGGACAACCCGTGTACAATCAAGTGGCCCGCTACCTGGGCAACTACCAGCTTCCCATTTTTCGTCTTCAAGATGCCCCTGCTGAATACATGCAAAAAACGATGTCACTCTTTTCCGAGCAGTTGAAAACCATGCAGCTGTATCAGGACGGTATCATCCGCCATCTGTGCAGTTTTCTTCTCCTGCAAATCACGGATGCCCTCTGCCAGGAAAACCGGAATACTCCGGTCTGCGTAAAACGTTCCAACGAGATTTTCCGCAATTTCAAGAAACTGCTGGTACACCATTACCGGGAAGAACACACCATCCAGTTCTATGCCGACCAGCTCCACATCTCAACCACCTATCTTTCCCGTATTGTCAAAGACCTGACAGGGCATACTGTCTGCTTTCATGTGTCGGAACTCCTATGTGCAGATGCCCGGAAACTACTGGAATGTACTGACATGGATATCAAAGAAATTGCCGACTACCTAGGGTTCTCTGACCAGTCGGTATTCGGCAAATTTTTTATTCGGAAAACCGGCCTTTCTCCTCTGAAGTTCCGGATGCGAAAAGAAACAAAGCCCCAAAAAGAGAAAACCGAGATACAGACTTAAGGATGATAATTCCATCCACAATCATTATGATATATCATCAGCCGACTCATACCTCCATCCACCGTGATATTTTCTCCATTGATAAAAGAGTTGCGTTCGTCACAAAGGAAAGCCACCACCCGCACAATGTCCATGGGTTCTCCCACTCTACCCGAAGGATGCTGTTTCAAATCCCCCTGACTATACACAGGCTGATACACCTCCTCTTTATGGTAAGCACCCGTATCAATCCATCCGGGAGCAATAGAATTTACACGTGCAATTCCAGCCAGACTCACAGCCAAAGCATGAGTCAATGCCGTAATGCCACCTTTAGCCGCCGTATAGCTTTCAGTATTGGGCTGCGATTGAAAAGCACGAGTGGACGAAAGATTTACGATAGAGCCTAATCCCTGAAAATGATCCTTAAAAAGTTTTGAGAGCATATAAGGAGCTGCCACTCCGACACGCTGCACATACAAGAAATCATCATAATCACATCCTTCCAGAATTCCTCCATGCATCAGGCAAGCATTATTGACAAGACAATGAATGCCTTCGGGATGTTCATCCAGTACCCTACGGTCAAAATCCTCCAAGACCTGTTTCTCTGCCACATCTCCCGCATATCCTGTTACCTGCCAGCCATATCCGCGCATCCGTTCCATCTGCGTATGAACCCCTTGCACATCACAATCTACAAAATATACCGCATCACCCTGCGAAGCAAAATATTCTACTATACAACGGCCGATGCCTCCAGCACCGCCCGTTACTACTATTGTCCTGCTCATAAGTTAACCGATAACAACCTCTCCATCGGCTGTCACCTGATCTTCCCAAGCCCCGATAGAGCCTCCTGAAACACTAATACTGTCACGTCCTATCTTTAATGTAAGACTACAACATTTTCCTCCTTCCAATTCTGACTGCGAATGGCCCAACTGACGTAACAATTCATCGAGGAGTATTCTTTTCGTCTCCCCGTTGACACGCACGTCCAGTGTTATTCCATCTGTAGTTTGTGGAACAAGATAAAACGACGCAGAAACTCCCGTAGAAATATAGTCACCTGTTATATTCTTCACACTTTCAATGCTTCCCTTGGCAGCATCTACCACACAAGTTGTTTTGGCATGAAGGGTCAGTGAAAGTTCCCGAAGATCATCCGCTGTATATCCATTTCCTGGTTCAAACGTCAGAATCAAATGATGCAAAGCATGTACAAAAGTCATGGAAACAGGTTCGGCCGTTCCTACTGCCACCGTTTTTGCAGGAGCTAAAAGTAAGTCTGCCTCAGAAGTTTGCAAACTATTAAATTCAAATGTCCCTTCTTCTCCTACCATTTGCTTGGGATAGCAAGAAGCAAATGTCACCTGTTTCACATTTTCGGCCAGGCCTAGCTTGCCCCAGGTAAGAACCTCAGAATCATACGCAAAATCAGTAGCAACCGTAGAAATTCCATTTCCACCTACAAAAAGTGACAAGACATCGCCTTTTGAAAAGTTACCACTCCCATCCGTAGCCAATTGCGGAGCACGTGACTGCGGCGCTACATTAGCCAAAATCGTAATCGTATTTCCCGAAGGCAATTTATCCTTTTCCGGTACATCTTTAGAACAAGCTGTCAGTGCCAACGCTACAGCCATCAACGCATAAAAATAATTTTTTCTCATCATCGATTTTTATCTTAGTTTTTATTTATTTTATCTCTGGAAATGCTTTCTGCCAGATATCCTGTCGCAAATCAACCAAGGTCAAAGTACACACCATCGATTTTCTTTTTACCGGTGTTCCATCCACATTATCCAGCGGAGCAATGTAAGTTTCCCGCGTTCCGGTTCCTTCATATACTACTTTAAAACGCCTGAGAGACGCATGGTTGGGTTCATCTTCTGCGGAATTATTATCACAAAAATACAAGTAAGCCACATTTCCTTCCGCATCAAATTCAGCCCCCCAAACAGTCATGGCATGAAGTCCTTCATTCGCATTTGAAAAACCATATACAGAGAAACCTATCGCTTTATGGTTTCGGAAAGCATCCTTCATCCAATCATTGAAATTCTTTTTCGACATGTTGTAAGTGTCTGTTGCCACAACATCTTTCTTTGAAAATACTTGACAAAAGAATCCCGGAAAACTTTCATCATTACTCGCATTTAAATTTTTTTTGTCGCCATTAATGAACCAGTTCACTCCTCCAGTTTCCCAACTTCCTTTATTGGGATACATTCTTTTAAAAAAATTGAACACCTCACTGTGCTGCTGGTCAGTTTCTGTCATTTTCCGATATCCCTTGGGACAAGGATTTCCTGGATATTTTACTTCGTATGCCTCTATGTATTTACGATTGTGTTCAATCCACCAATGAAGCAAATTAGACGCTGTTGCAGCCCAACACATATTACGGTCTCCCACATAACCGAAAGTCTTATTACAGTCATACCATCCACATCCCTCTTTCCAGGTGAGATAATTCTCGTCATTGAGCAAATCTATTTCTTTATAATCATATCGGAACCACTCCCCTTCCGGAAATTTAGTAATCCACGTATTGATAGACAACGTTTGCACTTTATCTTTACCCGGAAAATCCGGAGAGGTTATGCCATACACCCAACGGTTTTGATTAGCAAATTCCATATCTCCTCCGCTTACCTCAGTCGATTTCAATGTCAGATTAAGAGTTGTCTGCATACCTGAAGAAAATGACCGAACACCTGAAGGCAGCTGATAAATCACAGACTTACCTCCGGAGGTCAGACGAAGCAAGCCCTCTTCGGACTGATAAGCTTTAGCATCTTGTGGTAGGACAATAACTGAAAGGTACGTACATCCTTCCGCTGAGGAATAATCCAAGAATATGCAGAACCTGCAAGGGAAACAGTACCATCAGTCATAGAAATTATTCCGCTCGCACAATTACGTACTTCCAGTTTCAAATCATCTGGCACTGTACCTTCCAAATGGATATTAATCCGATGCAAAGCATGATTAAACTGCAAAGTAGCAGAAGATTCTTCCTCTCCCACCTTGACCTTGGCAAAAAGAACATCAGCTTCCTGCATTTTTTTTGAAGTACTTTGGTCAAGTGGCAAATGAAGGTCTCTATTTTCTTTGTTTCCAGCTGACTGTGGCAATACCGGAAAAAGAGCCGACAAGCTCCACTCTCCCCGTGCATAATCACTGCGATTCAATGACGGAGTCCACCGCCCGGATACATATTGCAACTGCTTACCAGAAATCATGTCTCCAGCCATCACCTGTACCTCTATGCAATCATTATCCGAGAAGTCTCCATTCCCTGTATCACTTGTTATCACACGAGTATCTTGTGTCCACGCTGTTTTGGCACACTTCAAATTGAACTCATTGCCGTAAATTTGAGAAATATCTTCTGCCTGTTTACACGACATCAAGAATATCATGCTACCAGCAAAAGCGATAAAAAGTTTTTTCATTCGTATCATATTCTAGTCAGTTTCTGTATTTTTATACATACAAAAAGGGAATATTGTTCATTCGACAACATCTATTCCCTTTCTTTTTTTTGTTTTTTTACCAAAATCAATAAAAGTAATATTTTGGATTTTATTTTTTCCGGTAACAAACCGTCCCCGTTGCCTGGTAAGTAGGCATCACCAACACCTCGGCTATCTGGATATGTGCCGGAGCAGAAGCAGCATAATACACCACCTCGGCCACATCCTCCCCCGTGAGCGGACGAATGCCTTCGTACACGGCATCGGCTTTTCCCTTGTCACCCCGAAAACGGACCACCGAAAAGTTTGTCTCTACCAGCCCTGGCTTGATGTTCGTCACTCGCAACGGCGTGTCTACCAAATCAATGCGCAACCCGTCGGACAAAGCTTTCACAGCTGCTTTCGTCGCACAATACACACTGCCGCCCGCATAAGCCGCATCTCCGGCCACAGAACCGATATTGATGATATGCCCGCATCCACGTTCCACCATACCCGGCACAATCATCCGCGTCATGGCCAACAGTGCCTTGATATTGGTATCAATCACCACATCCCATTCTTCCAGCGAACCTTCATATTCTTTATCCATTCCGATTACCAGTCCGGCATTGTTAATCAGCACGTCAATGTGCCGCCATTTATCCTGCAAGGAATCTACTGCCTGACGCATGGCCTGCCGGTCGCGCACATCAAACGGCAGCGTCAGCACTTCCACGCCCTGTGCCGTAAGTTCTTTTTTCAGGCTTTCCAGTTTTTCCACGTTTCTTCCGTTCAATATCAGGTTGCTTCCCATGGCTGCAAATTTCCGTGCGCAACCCTCACCGATACCACTTGTGGCACCTGTAATAAAAACCAATTTCCCTTTCATATATTCCTTGTCTATTTTTTATTATGATATTACTGCTTTCCCTTCTTAAATGTATCGAGCACTGCCAGTCCCTTTTCCGCATCACTTTCCTTTATCATCACCTGTATTTGTTGGGCAAATGCAATGATGGGGCCATAACCACTACGGACACTATTGGTCAGAAAACAGTCGATGCCTTCATCTTTCAATACCGTTTCCAGCAGCTGACATTCCCACAGCTCTCCACGATACAATTCTATAATCTTATCCTGTTTCATCACACAATTTTTATGTTCTAACTCCCTGCAAAGATAGGAAAGCATTCCGACAAAAAACGGTCTTCCGCTTCATTCTTTCTTTTTTATTCGCTTATTCTCGCGATATTTCCTATCTTTGCCACCGATTATTAATGCAAATTTAATTTTGAAACATGGAAAATAAATACATTACGGTAGCATATAAACTGTATGCAGTGGAAGACGGAAAAAAAGAATTGCGTGAAGAAGCTCCGGCTGCCCACCCGTTTCAGTTCATTTCCGGAATAGGATATACACTGGACCGCTTTGAAAAAGAAATCCTGGCCCTGCAAAAAGGAGACAACTTCAGCTTCACCATTCCTTGTGCAGAAGCATACGGAGAAAGAGACGAAGACAACGTACGCCAGGTACCTAAATCAATGTTCTGCGGACCGGACGGAAAATTCGACAGCGACAATATTTTCGAAGGAAACATCATCATGCTGAACGACTCCGAAGGACACCAGTTCTATGCCAACGTGGGTGAAATTACAGACGACAAAGTGGTGCTCGACCTGAATCACCCTCACGCTGGAAAAGACCTTTATTTTGAAGGAACCGTCATGGAAATGCGCGACGCCACCAACAAAGAAATGGAAAGCATCATCAAGCTGATGAGCGGCGAAGGCTGCGGAGGCGGATGTGAAGGTTGCGGAGGTGGATGCGGCGACCACGAGCATGAAGACGACGGATGCTGCGGTGGAGGTTGCGGACATTGCCACTAATCCTGAGAAATCCATAACTACCATACGAAGAAGACGGGACACGCCGTCTTCTTTTTATTTTCCACCCGTTTTAATCTTATTTCCCTATGATTCTTATTGCCGACAGTGGAGCCACCAAAACCGACTGGTGTTTCGGAACCACTCTTCACCATAGCCAGATTGTCCAGACAGAAGGCATCAACCCTTTTCATCAGGCAGCGGACAAAATAAATGAAATACTCTGTAATGGATTATTGCCCCAACTTCCATGCCCTTCTTCCGACGTACAGGCCGTATTTTTCTATGGCGCCGGCTGCACCCCCGACAAAATAGAGAAGCTAGCGTTCCTTTTAGGGCAGACATTTCCCCACGCCACCATCGAAGTACACAGCGATTTAGTGGGAGCTGCACGCGCTTTATGCCAGCACCGGCCGGGAATAGCCTGTATTCTGGGCACAGGAGCCAACTCCTGTCTGTACGACGGAGAGAAAATCATACAAAACACTCCTCCGTTGGGATACATTTTGGGAGATGAAGGAAGTGGGGCCTATCTGGGCAAACGTTTTTTGGGCGACTGCATCAAACAACAACTTCCGACCGGACTGCTGGAAGGGTTGTTGAAGGAATACCAGCTGACTCTGCCGGACATCTTGGAAAGAGTATACAGACAACCTTTGGCCAACCGTTTCCTGGCCAGTCTTACACCTTATATATATAAACACAAATCACAACCGGAAGTACATTATTTTCTGACAACCTGTTTCACCGACTTCTTCCAGCGCAACGTGGTTTCCTACGAAGGATACCGGCAGCTGCCCATTTCTTTTACCGGCTCCGTAGCCTGGTTTTTCCATCAGGAAATAGAAGAAGCCGCACAGAAGCTCCACCTCCACACAGGCGTTTTCATACAGTCTCCCATACTGGAACTGAGGCATTTTCACCTGCCTGAAAAAACGCTTTGACGTTTCATCCAAAACGTCTAAACGTTTTAAAGCAAACGTAAAGACGTTTTAAAGCCCTTGGGAAATTCAATAATTTTCAATACCTTGCGTTATTATTCCTCACATCTAACTATAATTAAATCATTATGAAAAATTTCAGAATCGAGGCCCTCATCCTGGCTGTCGGACTCTTGTTGTTAGGAGTCTTCATTGAAAAAGGATTCAACAAATTCGCCGAGAAAGACCGTTGCGTCACCGTAAAAGGGCTGGCGGAAATCGAAGTTCCGGCCAATAAAGTCACCTGGCCGCTTGTTTACAAAAGCCTGGGAAATGACTTGGGAAAATTGTACGATGACATCAAACATTCCAACCAAACCATTATCAGCTTTTTGAAAGAGAAGGGACTGACAGAACAGGAAATCAGCGTGAATGCTCCCGAAATCATCGATCTGGCTGCCGAACGCTACGGCAACAACCAGAATCCGGCTAACCGCTACAACGTGACAACCGTAATCACAGTCACTTCCGACAAGGTCGACCTCATCCGTGGACTCATCAGTGAACAAGGAGAATTGCTGAAACGGGGTATCGCCATCACTTCCGGCGAATACCAGTACAGGGTGCAGTATGAATACACCGACCTGAACAAAGTAAAGCCGCAAATGATTGAAGAAGCTACCAAAAACGCCCGTGAGGCTGCTGAAAAATTTGCCAAAGACTCCGGCAGCAGTCTTGGAAAAATCCGGCAGGCCAACCAGGGACAGTTCAGCATCACCGACCGCGACCCTAATACACCGTACATCAAGAAAATACGTGTAGTCACGACCATCGACTACTCTCTTGAAAACTAAAAAAATCCAAAATCTGGAGAACGAAGCCTCCACAGAGCCGTTCTCCGGATTTTCTGTTTTCCTTTCTCCCGAAAAAAAAGAACGAAGTATTTTAATATTCAGTATTTTATTATACCTTTGCAGCCGATTTATATAAACAATATAAAGTCTAACACAATTAGTTATTTAAAAACAATTTTTTTATTTAATGGAAAACTTAAAGAACATTGCTCCTATTGAAGATTTCAACTGGGATGCGTATGAAAACGGTGATGCAACAACCAACGTAAGCAAGGAAGAACTTGAAAAGGCTTACGACAGCACCCTGAACAAAGTAAACGACCGTGAGGTTGTAGACGGTACTGTCATCGCAATGAACAAACGCGAAGTGGTTGTAAACATCGGTTACAAATCAGACGGTATCATTCCGTTGAGCGAATTCCGTTACAATCCGGATTTGAAAGTAGGTGACACTGTAGAAGTGTACATCGAAAACCAGGAAGACAAAAAAGGTCAGTTGATTTTGTCTCACAAGAAAGCTCGCGCTACTCGTTCTTGGGACCGTGTAAACGCTGCGCTTGAAAACGAAGAAATTATCAAGGGTTACATCAAGTGCCGCACGAAGGGTGGTATGATTGTAGACGTATTCGGCATTGAAGCATTCTTGCCGGGTTCTCAGATTGATGTGAAACCTATCCGTGACTACGATGTATTCGTAGGCAAGACTATGGAATTCAAGGTGGTTAAAATCAACCAGGAATTCAAGAATGTGGTTGTTTCTCACAAGGCTCTTATTGAAGCTGAACTGGAACAGCAGAAGAAAGAAATCATCAGCAAACTGGAAAAAGGTCAGGTACTGGAAGGTACTGTCAAGAATATCACATCTTACGGTGTATTCATCGACTTGGGCGGCGTAGACGGTTTGATTCACATCACCGACTTGTCTTGGGGCCGTGTAAGCGATCCTCGCGAAGTGGTTCAGCTGGATCAGAAACTGAACGTAGTTATCTTGGACTTCGACGACGAAAAGAAACGTATCGCTCTTGGCTTGAAGCAGTTGACTCCACACCCATGGGATGCACTGGATCCTAACTTGAAGGTAGGCGACCACGTGAAAGGTAAAGTAGTCGTTATGGCTGACTATGGTGCATTCATCGAAATCGCTCCGGGCGTTGAAGGTTTGATCCACGTATCAGAAATGTCTTGGTCACAGCACCTGCGTTCTGCTCAGGACTTCATGAAAGTGGGCGACGAAGTAGAAGCTGTTATCCTGACTCTGGACCGCGAAGAACGTAAGATGTCTTTGGGTATCAAACAGCTGAAACCAGATCCATGGGAAACTATCGAAGAAAAATATCCTGTAGGTTCTAAGCACGTGGCTAAGGTTCGCAACTTCACTAACTTCGGTGTATTCGTAGAAATCGAAGAAGGTGTAGACGGATTGATCCACATCTCTGACCTGTCTTGGACAAAGAAAATCAAACATCCTTCTGAATTCACTCAGATTGGTGCAGACATCGACGTAGTAGTACTGGAAATCGACAAGGAAAACCGTCGTCTGAGCTTGGGCCACAAGCAGCTGGAAGACAATCCTTGGGATGTATTCGAAACAGTATTCACTGTAGGTTCTATCCACGAAGGTACTATCATCGAAATGCTGGATAAGGGTGCTGTCGTTGCATTGCCTTACGGTGTAGAAGGTTTCGCTACTCCGAAACACCTGGTAAAAGAAGACGGTTCTCAGGCTCAGCTGGATGAAAAACTGCCGTTCAAGGTAATCGAATTCAACAAAGATGCAAAACGTATCATCGTTTCTCACAGCCGTATCTTCGAAGATGCTGCAAAGGCAGAAGAAAAGGCAGAAAAGAAAGCTTCTAAGAAGTCTTCTAAGAAAGAAGAAACTCCGATGATTCAGAACCAGGCTGCTTCTACCACTTTGGGTGACATCGATGCACTGGCTGCATTGAAGGAACAGCTGGAAGGTAAGAAATAATCTTTCTGAATAAATATCAAAAGAGGGTGTGTCAAAAAGCATACCCTCTTTTTTTATGACAACGCCCCGACTTTCCCAAGCCGAGGCGTTGTTATTACCTAAAGATTTTGTATC
>CABIXF010000053.1 GCA_902362595.1 Bacteroidaceae bacterium
CATTGCTGTCCGGAGAAATTTTACCACAGCGTAAGCTGTCTAGGACCGTTACCCTCCGGAACATTAGCAGTGAGGTCGGTTTGATTAAATATATCTTTGATGTCGCCTCTTTTGAAGAGGACTTGACCAATAGAGTTTGAAATGGAATGAAGACTTGGTTTCAACATATAATGTTTCTTCGCAATGATAAGCAGAAGATAGTCACAGATGGCAATCCATATCTGTGTGAACACGGCATTCTTGGTAGTTCCATAGAATGTCTTTATGTGCAGATGCTGCTTTATCCATTTGAAGAACAACTCAATTTGCCATCTCTCCCTGTACAACTCGGCAATAGTCAATGCATCAAGCTTGAAGTTATTGGTGAGGAAACGGTAAACTGTATTTGTGCTGAAGTCTTCATACACAACAAGTCTAAGAGAATCGGGATACTTCTTGGAGGTGAGTGGTCCTGTCAATTTGATTGTTTCATCAGAGAAAAGTCCGGCAGATTGGTCTGCCTCTCTACTATCAAGAACTTCGTAAAGCATATTTTCTTTTGCTCTTGTTACAAAAAAGGCATTATTAAGATGAAAATGCCGGAACAAAGAGTCAAACTTGACATATCCTTTGTCCATAAGATAGTAAGAGTTGGTTTCTACAGGTATCTTATCCATAATTCGGGAATCGTGAACAGCTCCTTCTGTCAGATGGACAAATGTCGGGATGGCCCCCCTAAGATCCATCAAGGTATGCATCTTGATTGCTCCTCTCTCATGATGAAACTTAGCCCATGGACAAAGCTTCAGACACAGTTCTATAGTGCTACTGTCAAAGGCATAGACCATTTCATCCAAGGCAAGTCTAAGTTTCTGTCCATTATATGCTTCCTTTGCTTGCTGTATCAGTAATTGTGCAAAGTCCTGATAAATACGCCAATCCTTCTTTTCATTCGCTTCGGCCAAGGTGGATTTAGGCATTACCTTGATACCAGAACGGTAAAGGTCAGGAGAACAAAGGTTAAGTGTAGTCTCTATGTCTCTCAGCCCGGACCTGTCCGTGAACTGAGCAAAGCTCATTACCATGAACTGATCACGGCAAGTGAACTTGATGGCGTGCCTGTCACCCTTATAGCGGTTGACGCACTTCTTAAATTCGTATGTGTTTATAAGAGACATAACCTGTGCAAATATTGTTTTTCCTTTGTTCATAGTTTGCAAAATTGGCTGTTTATACCTTCTTGCAAAACTATGATTTCTAATCGAAAAATTTTATTAGCTTGGTAACTAACTGATTATTAATTAATAATAGCTGTTTTGGCGAATTTTCTCCGGACAGCAATGTAATATATAATTAAATGAAAATAAAAAGACAGGATACGAGTATTCCTGTCTTCTCATATGTAATGGATATTTTTTTATTTTCTCATCCGCTCCAACTCCTCATCACGCAACATTCTCTCGTTCAGTTTTTCCTGCATCCTGTCAATGAAATAGGTGCGGCTTTCGTTCTTCCGGCGTTTGATATCAGTGTAGAAGCGGTAGCAGTCTTTAGAATCAACCCCGAATATCTTATAGAGAAGTGGGGCGAGCTGTTTGAGCGGCATATTGCCGTTGTTGATGCAGCCCATCACGTCTATGCCGTAGATAAGTTCCACGAGGTCGATGGCATTGCCCGTCCATTGAAGAAGGCTGGCGGTGGTTTCTGTTGCGTTGTTGGCGGATATTAGTGGTGGCACTTGGGGCGTGGCAAGGAATTTCTGCATCTTTCTTACGAAAGACAGAGCCTTGCTGACGTAGGCGGCAATCTCTCTTTTTTCTTCTGACAGATTACGTACGGGATGGTGCTGCAACTCGATTTCGATGTAGGCAAGCGCGATGACGGTAAGGTTCATGTCCATGCCGCCGTTGCACAGTTCGATCACTTGGGTGGCGAAAGCCGTGTATGCCGTTTCCATATTGCAGTCGCCGGCTTCGTTTATCAGGCGGAAAAAGTCGGTTTCCGCCAGCAAGAAATAATTCATGGTTCTGTCAATTTTGAAAATTACACTTTGTTTTCTGCGTGCGCACATGAATATAATTGGCAAAAAACGCGGCAGAAAATAAAAAATCCAACACTCAATTTTACAAAGTGCTGGATTTCAGAGGTATAAAATTCAGTATTTTTTCACAAGGACAAATTATCTCCGACTTAAATTGTTTGTAATCGGAACATTTATTCTATTCCTGAAAATAGAAATGTATGCTTGCCGCACATTTTGGCTATCTTGCTTTTTTATCAAGGATATAGATAATGCGACATACACCGTTGGGATAGCTTTTCAAAGAGGAAAGCGTCCAGTGTTGCTCTGGCAGAGCCGACTTAAAAAAATGTCGTCCGCTTCCGGATATGAAAGGAACGGTGTATAGTATGATTTCATCCACAGCGTGCATCCGCAGCAGTCCGTTTATATAGTCTGCCGTGTCCGGTGTGGCTTCCGCGAGGTAACGGATGTTTGTGCAGTCTTTTCTCCATTCGTGCAGCATTGAAATGGAATAGTCCGGTGTCACACGGTAAAAGGCTTTCTTCCTGATTTCATCAAGACCGCAACGGTCAAGGCACAAATCCTGATGTGCTTTATCATATAACTCTGAAGAAAGACATCCGTCCATCGTCAGTACGGCGAGAATCTGAACTTTACCCATAATCGTTTCCTTTCGTTAGGCAAGGGTAAAAAAGTAGCGTGCAATTCACACTACCTTCAAGCGATGGCTCTGGTAAAGCCTTTACGGAGAGTACGTGAATGCACGCTATGCGTAAGCATAGCATAAGCATCACGCAATCGTCTCCGTAGTTCCAATTTACCAGATTTTCGCTTGAAACGCCTTGCGGTCTTATCCTATATGTTGGCGGCGAAAAGCTCCTGCCAATCGCCGTTTTTCTCAAATGTTATGCAAAGATAGCCAAATTCAGTGAATTACGGGCTATGATTGCTTGAATTTATATTTAAGTCCATACTCTTCAAGTTTGCTGTATAGTGTTGTCCTGCCTATGCCGAGCAGTTCTGCGGCGACACTCCGGTTGCCGTTTGCCTGTTTCAACGCACGCAATATCCGCTCCTTATCCTCCGCGTCATTGCGCAAGGCGAAGCTGACAGTAGAGGTCGGTTTCGTCACGGCAAGTTCCAGATGCTCTTTCATGACAACACCTTCCTGCGCCTGCAATACAGCACCCATAACTTTCTGCCGAAGTTCCCGCACGTTGCCCGGCCATGCGTGTGTCAGCAACGCTTTACGTGCTTCGGAACTGAACCCGCTCACGCTACACTCCAGCTCTCTGTTTGCCATATCACGGAAGAACTCTGCCAGCGGCATAATGTCTTCTTGACAGTCACGCAACGGAGGAACGGTTATCCCGAAGTCGTGCAGGCGGTACAGAAGATCCTGCCGAAAACGCTTTTCATTCACCGATACCTCCAAATCTTCATTGGTAGCAGCGATGATGCGGACATTGAAATTCCGGTCTGCCTTGTCTCCGACCGGGCGATACCGCCTCTCCTGTATGGCACGGAGCAACATCTGTTGGGTTTCCAACGCGAGGTTTCCTACCTCGTCCAGAAACAACGTGCCGCCTTCCGCCTCATGGAAATATCCTTTCTTGGCATTGTCCGCACCTGTAAATGCACCTTTGACGTGTCCGAAGAAAGCCGACGGTGCAAGCTCTTTGGAGAGTGAACCGCAGTCCACCGCCACAAATGGCTTGCCTGCACGTTTGCTCTTGTCATGCAACAGGTGGGCAATATGCTCCTTGCCCGTGCCGTTCTCACCAAATATCATCACGCTCATATCGGTGGCGGCTACCAGCCTTATGCGGTGCATGATTTTCTGAAAGGCGGAACCTTCACGGGCGAATATAGGCATACGGCGTTGTCCTGCCTGACGTTCTTTCAGTATGGAACGGATCAGGGGGACAAGTTTATCCTCCACAAGCTGTTTGGGAATATAGTCTATCGAGCCGAGTTTCATGCTTTCCACGGCGGTATTAACTTCGGCGTAGTCGGTCATAATGATGAAGGGCTGCATCTTTCCCTCCTTTCGCATCCAGCACAAAAGGTCTATGCCACTGCCGTCAGGCAGACGCAGGTCGGCAACCACGATATCATTATCTGTTGCCTGTTGCAGATGTTTCTTCGCGGTTGAGAGGTGGTAAGCCTTCATATTGCGGTAGCCCTCCCGTGACAGCATATTGCAGACATATTCGCAATACACGATGTTGTCTTCCACCACAATTATTTTTGTCTTATTCATCTTCGTATTTTCTCCTTTCCTCTTCTGCCAACCGTATTATTTCCACTCCCTTATCCAGCACGGCAGTCACGGCATGGCTTAACGCTTCACCATCCGGGAGAGCATCGCCACGAAGCAATCCGTAAAGTACATTCAGCGGTTGGTCGGCACGGAGCACCTCCCACGAACTGCGCAGGTGGTGGATCAGGGAATCCAGCTTTTGCAGGTCTTTTTCTTTTGCTGCATCCCGTACCGCCTGCATTTCCTTTTCTGTTTCAGTTATCAACTTTTCCAGCATGACGGCTTCATTGCCATAGGACAATAAGGCGGAAAAGTCCGGTTTCCCGTCCGGTGTCGCTTTTATGGCACACCTGTCGGAAACCTCCATCAGTTCCGATATGGAGAACGGTTTGAACAGGCATCCGGCAAAGCCTTTTGCCAATAGTTCCCCTTTGTTACAACTGCCCGAAGCGGTTGCCACAACCACCGGGATTGTTGGTGAATTGCCCACGTTGGACGAACGCAACAGTTCCAGCAATTCGAAACCGTTTATATCGGGCATATTCAAGTCTGTCAGCAACAGGCTGTATTCTTTCTGGCGTATCATTTCCATCAGTGCCGCAGCATCGGTGCAAGTGTCGCAGTGTATTCCTTCTTGGGAATACATCTCTTTCAGCATCAGAAGTAATACCTCATCATTGTCAATGGCGACAACATCATGGAATTTATTGTTATGATAAACAGGTGTATTGCTTGTATATCCAAGCTGTTCTTCAGCTTCCTGCATAGAAATTTCAACTGTGAAACGACTGCCTTTCCCTTTCTTGCTGTCTAAACGGATTGTTCCGCCAAGCATCGACACAATATTACGCATTATGGCAAGCCCAAGCCCGAAACCCTCCTTTGCGGCGGCATTTGATAGACGTTCAAACGCACCGAACGCTTGTTTCTGTTCCTCTTCTGTCATGCCTGTACCTGTATCTTCAACGACCAGTGTCAGAACTCCATTATCATATTCAGTAATCAAAGAAACACCGCCTTCTTCTGTGAACTTGACAGCGTTTGACAGCAGGTTATTCCCGATTTGTATTATTCGCTCTTTGTCGGTCAATACAATGGCATCGTGTCCAGTCTTCACGGACAAGGACAGCCCTTTGTTCACGGCAACAGGCATGAACTCCGTTTCAAGTGTGTGCGTGATTGCTGAAATCCGGCAGGGTGACAGACGGGGCTGTTCCTTGCCGTTGTCCAGGCGGAAGAAGTCAAGCAAAGTGTTAAGCATATCCCGCATACGGTCGGAGGATTGCAGTATGTTTTGGATATACTGCCCGGACTTATCCTCACACTGTTCTTTCCGTATCAGTCCGGCATAGCCTGTTATTGCTGTCAGCGGTGTGCGCAGTTCATGGGTGATAGTATGTACCGCCTTCTTCCTTGACGTTATCAGTGCCTCGTTCCGTTGTACGGATTGTTCCAGTTGCCTTATCAAATCAGTTGTCTTGTGCTTGTATTGTTTAATGCTTTTTGCATCACGATGTATGATGATGTAGGAAATTAACAACAATAGAAGAACGAATCCCATTAAACCGCCTACTTGCATAAATGACTTTTCACGCATGGCAACTATTTCGTTTTCCCGGCTTTGCAGTTCGGTTTGTACCTTTTCTTCTATTTGGCAAATCAATTCTTGCAGTTGTCTGTTAAGTTCTGCATTACGAGCTGCAAGGCTGTCGGCTTGTTCCGACAATTGGCGATCCTGCACTTTCTGTTCGCTGATTACGTTTCTATTGACCGAATGAAGGATAGTGGTTGATACTGCTGGAGTTACTTCCTTTTTTTTGCCGAATATGCCTAAGAAACCTTTTCGTTTTGGCTTTTTGGACTGTTCCTGCACACTTTTCTGTACAATAACCGGAATTTGATTGGCTATCTTCTTGTTAATAGATTGTTGTTCATCCATTAACCGGACTATCTGGAACATCTGTCGTTCCTTATCCTCTAAAAGACTGCGCACACTATCGATGCGCTCTGCTGGATAGGTGGCCTTGAAACGGCAGAGCATACTGTCCATTGCCATACGCCGTGCATGGTAATGCTCGATATCTTTATCGTTCCATTCCAGTATTGTTTCACCCAATAGAGAAAATTTTATCATTTGAATATTGATATTGTTTATTTCTTTTCGGAGCTCGTCTATTTTTTTATTGCCAAGTTCTAATGCTTCTATCTCCTGCCATTCATAGAGGCTATTATATGCCATACATCCGATAAGAATGGAGATAAGTATATATCCCAACCGTATTGCCTTATAGAAATTTCCTGACCGCTCCATTATTTTAATGACATTGATTTTTGGAACATGAATAAAAGTTTATCTTTTTCGTTCATGCGGATATTATCAGAATAACCGTCTTTTGTTATTTGATACCCACATGGCTTAACCATAAAAATGCCTAAGCCCTTAGTGTACGAACTTACTTCTGAGGCATAGTCTTTACTTGTATTTAATGGAACTTTCCCTTTAATATGACACCACTCATTATTACAACTGATGTCTTCAATCTCAGACATCAGTTTTTGCAAATCTGTAATAGCTTTGGAACTCGCTACTTGGGGTATCTGCAACTCAAAACAGAGCATCGGTTCGAGAATGTCCACACCTGACTGTTGCAAAGCCAGCCTGAAGACATAAGGGGTCAGCTGTCTGAAATCAGCAGGTGTACTTACCGGGCTATAATACTCGGCTTGAGTAAAAGTTACTTTCAGATCTGTCACTTCCCATCCATGTAAACCAGATTGGCAAGACATACGAATCCCTTCAAAAACGGCATTTTGAAAAGAATGGTTCAGATAACCATAGGAGATGTCACTTTCGATTTGCAACCCTGCCCCTAACGGTAAGGGTTCAAGAGTCAGCCCTATTGTGGCCCAGTAAGGGTTGGGTGGTACTTCGATCTGAATAATCTTATTGACCTTTTTTATAGGTCGTTCTTTGTAGATAGTCTTGATCTCATCAAAATGGACCTTTACGGAAAATCGTTCTTCCAGCAATGTCTGTATGATTTCCTTTTGGGTCAAACCATATAACGAGATTTCCAATTCATCACTATATGAGTTTATGGAAAAGGACAAAGACGGGTCTTCAATCCACAATGTATTCAGAGCGGATATCACCTTGCTTCTCTCTTCGGGCTTATTTGGCCGGACGGAGGATTTGAGAGCGGGATGCTGATGAGATAATCCTTGAATCAAACAAGGTTTAGCACCTAAATAATCTCCGATTCGAAAATCTTCTATATCTTCTACAATCGCGATATCATTGGCACCCACTTCATCAACATTTATCTCTCTGCCCTGATAAATAGTCTTTAGATTTTTAATCTTGATGAATTTTTCCGAATCGTTGATTCTTACAACGTCTCGAAGTCTCAGACTTCCGTCAATTATTTTAAGAAAACTTCTTTTATGCCCTTTGGGGTCATGCTCTATCTTATAGAGATAAGCTGAAAGTCTGTTTGAGACTGATGCCGGAGGAAGTATAAAAGAAGAAATGGCGTCCAACAACTCATTGATACCGATATTGAACATTGCTGATCCATGTAGCACCGGATAGACTTTGGCTTTTGCCACAAGAGCGATTATCGTATTCCAATAATCAGCCGGTGAAATTTCGCTATCCGCCAAATATCGTTCTAATATATCGTCGTCATGGTTGCATACAAATTCTTTGTATTCTTCCTTTATATATGTTTGGGAGCAAACCGGATAAACCGATCCATCGACAACAGTTTGCATAAACAGGACATCTTGCGACAGATTTGTTTTTATATCCATATACAAACGCTCCAAATTCACACCGGCACGGTCAATCTTATTGATAAATATAATTGTCGGGATTTGCAGCTTTTGTAAAGTACTGAACAGCAACTTTGTCTGCGCTTGTATGCCTTCCTTTGCGGATAAGATGAGGACTGCTCCATCAAGCATTTTGAATGTCCGCTCCACTTCCGCAATAAAATCCATGTGTCCCGGAGTGTCAATGATATTGCATTTCACTCCATTCCAGATAATAGATGTCGTAGAAGCCCGGACAGTAATTCCTCTACGTTTCTCTATATCCATAGAGTCCGTTATGGTGTCACCATTATCCACACGGCCGCACTTTTCCGTTGCTCCACTGGCAAACAGCAGATTCTCGGTTACGGAAGTTTTTCCTGCATCAATGTGAGCAAGAATTCCTAAATTTATAATATTCATTTGGATTAAGCAATAATATACTACAGTAGATGCATTGTCGAAACGCACCTTTTAATACCTCCTCGTAGCATATGAGAACTACAGGATTACTAACTCGTATTAATATGTATATTATTACTGCCGCATAACGATTACAAAATTACACAAAAAAATATATCTAACAAAAGTGGGAGGATTTTTTAACTTTTTACCATAGACATTTTATTAGGGAAGCGTAGGTTCAACTGGCAAGTACAAATAAGTAGAAATGTTTGAACAACACCGTTTTAGGAAGTTGAAAAATCAAGTTTCTCTCTCGGTATAGCGTTTATTTTGGCCAATATCTTCTTTAGTTTAGCATTTGTGTATTTCCCATTCGTGTTCTATTTAGCTCCTTATTATGAGTATGTAGCAAGTTACTTATCAAATTCAGCCTCTTTGAGGGTCAAATATGGTTTTGCAAATGGTGACTGACAAGACATAAACAAGGTCAGCAGGAATTTTTTACATAAATGGACATGAATGTATATAACCTAAAATAAGAATAAATTTTAATAAGGGCTGCCCAAAAAGAAAAAAATGCAGTTGCCATCCTATAGATACTTGCAGAAAGGATAAAATTTACTTTTAGACCTTTTGGGATAGCCCTTATTAATACTTCAGATAAAATTCCTTAGGTTATATTTTCAATCCTTTGGACCGGGTTTCCTCCTTGGCATACAGTCCCGGACGCCCGATTATGACATGGTTGGCAACGATACTATCCGCCGGACTGCGTATCTGCGGCGGTGCATTTTCGGGATATTGCGCCTGCCTGTTCCTCACATCTTCCGCTTCCGGCTTGAGCTGTTGCCCTTCATTCTCCTTTTCTGCGACTTCGGGCGTGGGTGGCGCAAGCTCCAGCTGAATTTTTCGGTCAAGGGCGGCAAGTTCGGACTTCAACTGCTTCAGCTCGTCCTCCTTCTTCCACACCTTACCCGCTATCTCCTGTAACTGCGGTATCTCCATCTCCAGCACCTCGTTCTTCGCCTTGTACTGGTCGATGATGGAGGGTATCCTCTCCATCGCGTTGAGGAAGTTGCGGGCGGCGGCCAACGGGTCAGCCATCGCCAGATGCCCGTTGTTGTAGGTGTACTTGTAGTTCCCCTCGACCACGAAGCGGTTGTCGGTGAACTCCAATCCCTCTTTGAGTATCCTTTCGCTCACCACCTTTATCGGAAAACCGTAAAGTTCACCGACCTGCGTGTACAACCCTCCGGTCGTGGCATTCTTGGCTATCTCCTGCAAACGCTTTCCGATGACCTTCTCATCGGCGGAATCCACTCCGTCCACCTTTATTATATTAAGGCGGTTGCCCTCCTTGTCGGTCTGCACCACCGACAGGAAGCGGTTCCAGTCCTCCGTCATGGCATCTATGAAAGCCGTGTTGTTGCGCAACTCGCCGGTCTTTGACTCCAGCTTGAACTCCGAATCACGCTTGCCCTTGTTGAACGACTTGCGTTCCCCTTCGAGCGATGCGATCCGCTTTTCCAGTTTCGCCTTGTCCAACAGGTCGGTATTGCCGGAGAGCAACGCCATGTATTCCGAGAAATTCATGCCCGATTTTTCGTCCATTGCCCCCTCGTCGATGGTACGCGCACCCATCGCACCGCTTTTGAGCTGGCTTATGAAAGTCTGCTTGCAGTGCAGGAGGTTGAACTTGTAGCTGTCCAGTGACTTCTCCACCGCGTAGATGATTACATCCACGTTGTTCCCGGCGAAATGTTTGGCAATCTCATTACCTGCCCTAACTCCGCGTCCGTCACGCTGTTGCAAGTCGGACGGTCGCCACGGCGTATCGAGATGATGGATAGCCACACACCGTTTCTGGGCGTTCACACCCGTTCCGAGCATAGAGGTAGAGCCGAACAGCACACGCACCGTCCCGGCGTTCATGGCGTCTATCACCGCCTTCCGCGCCTTGTCGGTCTTGCACTCCTGAATGAAGCGCACCTCGCTTGGCGGTATACCGTAGTCCTCCGTCAGTTTGCGCTTGATTTCCGAATAGACGTTCCACCCGTCGCCCGGCTGGTATGTCCCCAAATCAGAGAAAACGAACTGCGTGCCTTTCTGGGCGTCGTATTTTTGATAATACTCCGCGATCATCTTGGCACAGTGACTCGCTTTGTTGTCGGGATGATCTTCGTAATTCGGGTCTATCATGCGCATGTCGAGTGCCATTTTCCGGGCATAGTCCGTGGCGATGAGCATCTTCGCCTTTTCTTCCGTTTCCGAAAGCGGCAGCCTGCCCAACAAGGTGGCATCGCCCGTCTTGGCGAACTGCATCAGTTTCTGTATGAAGTCCTCCTGTTCCGGCGTGGGCGGTATATGGTGCAGTATCTCGTTCTTGGCAGGACGGTCAACGCCCACATCCTCCGCCGTGCGGTAGTCCGTGATTTCATTATAGAAGGCGGCAAGCTCCGGCACTTTGATGAAGTAGCGGAAACGCTCCTTCTGGACCACATTGTTCGTCACGTTAAATTCAAAATCCGTCGTCTTCTTGGCAAATATCGCCGCCCAAGCGTCGAAACACCTTATGTCCTGCCGTTCCAGCTCCTTCGGGCGCAGGTACTTGAACAGCAGGTACAATTCAGTCAGTGAGTTGCTGATAGTCGTGCCGGAGAGGAAGGTCGCACCCAAGTCTTTTCCTGTGCGCTCCTGTATGGTGCGTATGGCAAAGAGCATGTTAAGTGCCTTCTGGCTTCCCTCGCTGTTTCCCAATCCCGCCACACGGTCGTGGCGCGTGTTGAAAGTCAGATTCTTGAACTGGTGGCTCTCATCTATGAAGATGTGGTCGATGCCCATCTGCTTGAAATCCACCACGTCGTCCGTGCGTGACTTTATGGCGTGTTCCACCTTCTCCAGCTTCGCTTCAAGGTTGTGCTTGCGCTTCTCCAATCCTTTCAGCATCGCCCGCGACACGTTCTTTCCCTGCTGCCGTAGCACTTCGAGGTTTTCCTC
Organism: Bacteroidaceae bacterium; assembly: GCA_902362595.1. Classification (GTDB taxonomy): domain Bacteria; phylum Bacteroidota; class Bacteroidia; order Bacteroidales; family Bacteroidaceae; genus Phocaeicola; species Phocaeicola fibrisolvens. The sequence continues at coordinate 11,481 of CABIXF010000053.1, forward strand.
CACCGTGTCAAGCTCTGCTTGCAGGATGCGCTGCTGCAATTCCGGCGACTGCGGTATCTTGCCGAACTGGTCGTGCGACATGATGACGCAATCGTAGTCGTTGTTCTTTATATTATTGAAGAAGCGCACACGGTTGGCGGTCGAAAAGTCCTTCTCCGAAGCGTACAGAATACGTGCGTTGGGATATGCCGCCTGATAGGTGGCTGCAATCTCCGCAACGTTGGCTTTCAGCCCGATAATCATCGGCTTGTGTGCCAAATTCAGACGCTTCATCTCATGCGCGGCGATGCACATTATCAGCGTCTTACCGGTTCCCACCTCGTGGTCGCAAATTCCGCCGCCGTTCTGTTTCAACATCCAGACGCAATCCATCTGTGAGGGATAGACGCTCTTGATACCCCGGCTTGCCAGCCCTTTCAGGTTGAGGTCGGGAAAGGTCTGATGGGAGCCGTCGTAGCGCGGGCGCACGAAACAGTTGAACTTGCGGTTATACATCGTCACAAGCCGCTCCTTGAACTGCGGCGACTGCTCTTCGAGCCATTCGGAGAAGCCGTTTCGTATCTCGTCAATCTTGGCGTTGGCGAGTTGTATTCCCTCGCTGTCGCGCATCTTGATGTCGTTGCCATGCTCGTCCTTGCCGATGGACTTCATCATGTCAGGGCAGGTGTTGTGCAGGGCGTGTTTTAGGAGGTGCATACCGTCATAGTTCCGGTAATACCCCTTCACCAGAAACTCGTCCGTGATTTTCATGGTGCGGTAGCCGCACACCACCGAAAACTCGTCCATGCTTGCGGAATAGGCGATTTTCACCTCCGTGTCGAACAGCCGGCTCATGTAGGCGGCATAGACACCCGTCGGAATCCAGCGTTCCCCGAAATTGAAGTCCAGATCCTCGAAGGCGATGCGCTGCGGCTCGGCATCTTTCAGAGCCTCCAACGCCTGCTTCACCTCCGGCATACGCTCATTTTCGGGATTGTCACCCATCCATGCTTCTATGCGTTCCGCTTTCTCTATGACATTTCCGGCGATGAAACGGTCTTTGATTTCGTAACCGGTCACGAGCGGATTGTAGTAGATGCGCCCTTGCAGGGCAGTGAGCAAATCCTCCGCCGTGCTGTCGGTTATCTCCCGCATATAGTCGAGATTGACCGTACCATATTTGTTGAGCGACGCAGACAGGGCTTCTTCGGGAGAGCCTACGTTGGCATGGCTCTCCACCGCGAAGGAAACAGGATGCTCGAAGATGTCCGCCTTGACGAACTTTCCGTTTTCCATCCGTTCCAGCGAAAGGATGTCGCGCCCGCCCGCATCCATCATCACTAACTTCACGTTCTGCTTGGCGTTGAGGTTGCCGTAGCGCATGACAAACTCATCGTAACAGGTATTCAGATGCTCTCGCCACGGAACATTTGCCTCGCGCCGGAGCGATTCATAACGGTACAGACGCTCGTAGGCGTCACGCAGCGACACATACAACAACGCCTTTTCCTTCTGGTATCCTTTCAGGTCGAGCGGCTGGAATGTCGCCCCGTATGGCGTGATGTCTTTCAGGTAGCCGATGTTATGACGCCCCCGGTCAGCCACCAGCGACCCTTCGCGCAGGTGCATCTCCGGCGTGCGGTGGTAGGCACGCGGAGAAAGGTCCACGACTTCCTCCTTCGGCTTTTCCGCTTCGATGTCGGGGAAAAGGAAAGTCCCCACCGCTTCCGATGGGGTATCTGTAACGGCAGGTGCGGCGACTGCCTCCGGCTGTGTTTCCTCCTGTCGTGGCTGCTCACGGGAAGTTTCCGGCACGGCTTTCACTTCCGTCTTTTCCGCCACTTGTTTCTCGTTATGCTGCCTTGCCAGTTCCCGAAGTTCTTTCCTACGCTCCGGCGTCAAACCCATCATCATTTCATAGAAACCGTTGATGGGAGGATTGGTATCCCAGTCCAGTGTGGCATAGATGTCGTCCGGGTCGGCAGGCTTGGCGGTGTTCTCCGCTTTCACCTCCTTATTCTCCATTGCGGGTTTTGCAGTTGGAGCTGTCGGTGTAACCGTGACTTTCGGTTTGGGCGGAGTGGACTTTGCCGTAACTGCCTTTTTCACCGTCTTTTTCTTTTTGGAGGTTTTCGGTTGGCTGACCTCTTCCGTCATCCCCCAGAGGTCAAGCAGGGTGAGCTGCACGCCTGCGGAATATTGCGGGCGCGGTTCTATCTCCGGCTTTTCATCTGCGGGTTGCGGCTTTTCTGTCGGAGTTTCCACCGTCTGCGCCGAGGATACTGTTTCCAATTTTATGGCAGGACGCTCTACTTTATTTTGAACGGCAACTTTTTCTTCCGTTCCTGCCTGCCGGATTGAACCCGAATACAAGCGCATGGCAAGCCTGTAATGGAAATCCTCGTCGAGCATACGGCGCAAATCCCCGGCGATGCCTGCTGCCTTGCCCTCGTGCAGATAAACCATAGCGGGCTTCCCGTAGGGGTCTGTGTCAAGTTTCGCCATCGTATGCACGATGCGTTCCGGGTGGTGGATGAAATAGGCGTTGTCGGTCAGGGCGGTTTTCGTGTCCGTCTGTATCACGGTCATCAGCCGCTCGTCCTGCGACATTTCCTTCTTGCTGAGGTTCTTTTGCAGGACAATCAGGTCACTGCCCACCTCCGTGCCCGCGTTGTCCGTGAACAGGTTGTTGGGCAGGCGTATCGCGGATACCAGATTGGCCTGACTGAACAGCTCGTTACGCACGGAGGTCTTGGTGCTATTCAATACCCCTTGCGAGGTGATGAACGCCACGATACCGCCGTCACGCACGGCATCCAGTCCTTTGAGAAAGAAATAGTTGTGGATGGTTTTCTGGGCGGAGCGTCTGCCGAAAGAGTCGCTCCGCTGAAACTCCGCGTCGAACACGGCAATGTCACCGAACGGAATGTTGGACACCGCCAAGTCGAAATAATTGTTGAACGGTCTTTCGATTTTCTCAAAACCGCAGGTGCGCATTTTCTGGTCGGGATAGAGATGCCTCAAGATTGTACCCGTGAGCAGATCCTTCTCGAAAGCCATCACATCCGCATTGGGGCTGTGCCGCAGCATGGAATCCACGAACACGCCGACACCTGCCGACGGTTCGAGCATACGGGCGGGGCGGACGCTGTAATCTGCCAGCACGTCCGCGATGGTGTCGGTTATCTCTTTGGGGGTGTAGAAAGCGGTCAGCACGGACGCTTTCAGCGAATCCACAAACCGCTTGTACTCTGTTTCGTCCTTGCTGTTCTCACGGATAAGCCTGTGCAGCTCCACCGTCGGGGCGAACAGTTCGAGGTCGGATTTCGCCCACCGGACGGCATCCGTCAGTTCCTTTGCAGGGTTGAGGATACATTTCAGACCGCCGAAACCGCAGTACCTTTGAAGTATGGCACGCTCTTCGGTTGTCGCTGTCCTATTTTCCCTGTCAAGGATGAATGCCGTCCGTATCGCCTCGATGTTGTCCCGCAGTTTCTGTTTGCGGTTAAACGCCATATTCGTCTAAGTAAAGGACGGTTGCTCCCGTCAGCTCCGTGTAGAGCAGGTCGTAATCGGAAGACAGGGCGAAATTGTCATCCGAGAGGTCATAGACGGAGAACACGTTGCCGACAAGCGGCAGCAGTTTCAGGACAAAGGCTTCACGCTTCTCTTCCGGCACTTCATCGGCAAACTCGTTTTCCACGACTTCGCGGAGGATGGCGTAACGGGAATAATGCAGCCCGCGCAGCAGCGTGTCCATCGCCAGTTCCTGCGCACCATCGGCGGGATAGCCTTCAAGCCGTGCCCTCTCATACGTTTCGGCGGCACGGTCGGCCCGTTCCCGTATGAAAGCGGTGTCGTCAGCCTGTTCAAACTTGTTCGTGCGGAGATAGTCCAGCAGGTACAGACCGTAATAGGAAAAGTCGGTCTGACCCTCGTTTTTCTTCTTGTTGTTCATTACTTTGGATTTAGCGGATTGATAATTAACGGGATAATCGGTTGGAAAAAGGAAGAAAAAGGCACTCGGTATCCCTCCGAGTGCCACCACTAAATCCAAAGTATGAGTGTAATCCGGTATCGAAGAACAATTCATTACTCTGAACAAGTGGCAAAGTTAATACTATTTCTTCCGTCCTGAAAATTTCTTGTCCTTTTTAGCCTCCGGGAACACAAAAGTCGTGTTATATTCCCCGTCAAAGGCGACAACAGCATCGAAACTCTTGCCCTATTTGCTCTTGAACCCTTTGAGCAGCTTGGTATGCCCTTCGGTGAGCAGGTCTTTGATTTCATCGTCGGACAGGGTGCGTCCCGCTTTCAGCCGGAACACGGGCAGTCCGCACTCCGTGTTGTCGCAGCGTACCACCTTGCCGTAGAACCGCATCCTGCCCGTGCCACACTTGGGACACGCGCAGCCGGAGTCACGGCTGCCGAAGAGCTTGTCGCACGAGATCAGTTCGGAGGTTATCTCACGTGTGTACGCCTCTATCTCCTTGCGGAAGGTGTCGTCGGACAGTTCCCCGCGCTCGATACGCGCCAGCTCCTTTTCCCATTCGCCCGTCATGGCAACATCGGCGATGCGCATCGTCTTGACGACGGAATTGAGGGCAAGTCCTTTTTCGGTGGGAACAAGCGACTTCTTGCAGCGTTCCATGTAACCGCGCTTGAAAAGCGTTTCGATGATGGAGGCGCGTGTGGCGGGAGTACCGATGCCACAGTCCTTCATCGCCTGCCGCAGTGCGTCGTCCTCAATTTCCTTGCCCGCCGTTTCCATTGCCGAGAGCAGGGTGGCTTCGGTATGCAGCGGCTTGGGTTTGGTCTTTCCTTCGGTAATGGACGAGCCTTTCGGTGTCAGCGTGTCGCCTTCCTGCCAGCCGGGGATGGTAATTTCCTCTTTTTCCTCGCCATAGACGGCACGCCATCCGGTTTGCTTCACGACGCTGCCTTTTACGGTAAACTCCACTCCGGCACATTCCGCCGTGACAGTGGTCACATCCTTGACGCATTTCTCAGAGAATGCCTCGACCATGCGCCCGGCAATCATCTGATAGATGGTATTGTCCTCTTTGGAGAGGAAGAGCGGTTTCTCACCCGTGACGAGCAGGGCATGGTGGTCTGTCACCTTGCCGTCGTCCACGCTGCGGCGTGTCGGGGCGGCTTTTGCCCGCACCTTGTCTTTCCATTCGGGCTGTGTGCCGATGAAAGCGAGCAGTTTGGGAATTTCGGCAAACACGTCTTCGGGGATGTAGCGGCTTCCCGTTCTCGGATAGGTTATCAACTTCTTTTCGTAGAGTTTCTGCGCGATTTCAAGCGTCTGTTCCGCCGTGAAGCCGTGCTTGGCGTTGGCTTCTTTCTGGAGCGTGGTCAGGTCGTAGAGCAAGGGAGTTTCCTCCGTCTTCTCCTTGCGCTCGGCTTTCGTGACAGTGGCGCAACCTGCCGCCTTTACCTTATTATATAGTTCCATCGCCGGTTCTTTCTCTTTCCATTTCTCGGAGGATGAGAATTTCACGACTTCGCCGTCGCAACCGTCCGTTGCGATATGGAGCTGCCAGAATGCTTCGGACGTAAAGCGGCGGTTCTCCCAGTAGCGTTCACATACCATAGCCAACGTTGGTGTCTGCACCCGCCCCACGGAATACGTGCCGTGTCCGGCGGCGATGGATAACGCCTGTGTGCCGTTGATGCCCACGAGCCAGTCGGATTCGCTCCGCGCTTTGGCGGCGAGGTAGAGGTTGTCGTATTTGCTGCCGTCTTCGAGTTTCCGCAGTCCCTCGCGGATAGCTTTGTCGGTGAGAGAGCTGATCCACAGGCGCACGAAAGGAGTGGTGCAACCCGTATAGTGGTAGAGGTAGCGGAAGATAAGCTCTCCCTCGCGTCCGGCATCGGTCGCCACGATGATATGTTCGCTTGTGTCGAACAGTCTTTTGATGACTTTTATCTGCGACACCACGCCGCTGTCGGGCTTGTAACCTTTCTCCGTCCTGACCTGACGGGGGACGAGCGTGAATGTGTCGGGAATAATCGGGAGGTTGTCACGGACAAATCCGCGCACGCCGTAGCCGTCGGGCATGGCAAGCTGAACGAGGTGTCCGAATGCCCATGTCACGGCATAACCGCCTCCCTCGAAATATCCTTCCTCTCTCTTTGTCGCGCCCACGATGCGGGCGATTTCACGTGCCACGGAGGGCTTTTCTGCAATGATTGTCTTCATGTCTTCTTCTTTTTTGTTGATACTTTGGATTTTATTTTGGATTCAGTGGCGGACACGGGATTACATTTTCATGCCCTTGCCCGTTTTCTTCTGCGGCTTCTCCTGCTGCTGTTGCTGGCGGGCGTCCTTCGGGTTGGTCTGACCTTTCTGCAACGGCTCTCTCAGATTCTTTGTAGCCTCGTTGGTCTTGCCATCGTTGTTCACCGCCACCTGCGTGCGGCTCTCGTTGGACGGAGCAACCTGCTGTGCATTGTCAGGGTTCGTGTCGTAGCGGTACGGGCGTCCCTTCTCCGGGTTGAACTTGATATACATCGTGGCATGGAAGCCCTGCTTGTCGGTCACGTTCTCCAGCTTCACGGCTTTACCCGCCACATAGTCGGCTTTCTGCTGGTCGGTGAAGCTCACGCCGCTCCATTTGCTGATGGGGCGGATGCTGCCGTCCTCGTTCGTCCACGTGTTGCGGCGTTGCTCCTTCTTGGTCTGTGCGGCATTTTCCCCGCCCTGCGCCTGACTTTTCGATGTGTCGCCTTTGGTTTCCTGTGTCTGTGCGGTACGGGGCGACTTGCCGGTTCCCGGCACGAACTCCACGCCGCGCTGCTCCACGTTCACTTGCAGGGTGGTGACGAACTTTCTGCCGTCGTTGCGCTCGATGAGCTTGTCGCGTACGGGCAGTCCGGCGCGGAGCATGTCCCGCTCCTGCGTGGTGATTTCCGTCTTGCCGATGCGCTCCGGGATGCGCACCCTGCTTGCCGGAATGTCCGTGATTTCATTCGTCTTGCGGTCGATGCTGATGTAGGAGGGGATGATCTCGCCCGTTTCCCTGTCCACAATGTCCACGACCCTACCGAGATTGCCCGTTTCGCGGAGGTTCTTCCGGTCATTGTCGGAGAATTTGTGTTCCTTGTACTCATCCAGCTTCTGCTCCTTGCGGATGAAGTGCGGCACGAGGCTGATGTTTCCCTCACCGTCCTTCTTGAAGGAGAGGCGGGCGTCCAGCTCGAATGATTCGCCGCCGAAGGTCGGTTTGACCTTTACCAAGTCGGACTTGCCATAGTTGAGCATCTTCGTAAGGTCGCCGGACTTTTCAAGGTTGTCCCGCTTTACGCCCCATCTGTCCTCCAGCTCCTGCCAGTTGATTTTACTCTCGTCGATGGGCTGGTAGCCACGTTTGCCCTGCATCTGTTCGGATTTGTCCTGTTGCTGTTCTTTCCGTTGTTCCATGTTCTCCTGTTTTTGAGGTTCTTGTTTCTCTGTCTGTTGTGCTGCCATCTCTTCCTGCACCTTCTTCTCATAGTCGGAGGTGTCCACCTTGTGAGGGGCGAGCAGCTCCTTGTTCGCTTCGGGGTCTTTCAGCAGTTGCTTCATCACCTCTAAGAGATTTTCAGCTTGGTCTGCCGCAATGCGGTAGAAACCGAAGCGGCTGGGTTCCTTGCACTGCCGGAAGAAGTTCTTGAAGAAGTTGTCCAGCACGTCGCCATGTCGGTCGAATTGCAGGAAACTCTGCGCGTTCTCCGCTTTTGCGGGGGTGCGCTTGGGTGTGCCGTCCGCGTTCAGCCCGGCTACCACGCTGATCTCGCCTGTCTTCTCGTCACGGACTACCAGCACGTCCTTTTCGTCTTTTTTCTTTGCCATCTGAAAAATGTTTTAATGGGTTATTTATGAAAGAAATTATGGATACGAGCCTTGTAGAAGGCTATATCTTCCTTTTTGAAGTCCTTGATATGGTTGGAAAGGAATGTCAGCACGTCCTCCTCGCTGTAATAGGTCTTCTTGCCCAGCGTCTTGTAGGGCAATGCGCCTACGCTGCGGTAGCGTTGGAGGGTGCGTTTGCTTATCTGGAGCAACATGCACAAATCCTGATTGTCGAAAAGGCGGATGCTTTCCGTGATAGTGGGCTGTTTCCCCTCAGCCTTCATCGCCAGCAGCAGTTCGTCCTGACGGTCGAGCCGTTCCATCAGCTTCTGCATCCAGCCCTCGAAGTTGTTTCGTGTGAGCAGTTCCATGACCTATGTCCTCCTTCCTTTTGGTTTGCCGCCCGTGCGCAGCGTGTGGTTGTGGAACAGGGTGTCTATTGTCCCTTCCTCGTTCCTTACTGTGTTGTCCTCCAATAGCCGCAGTATCTCGGAAAGGCGGTAGCGGCAGCTTCCGCGTACCACCACATACTCGATACGGTGGTCGGTGCGCATACGCTGCATGGTGCGCTTGCTCACGTTGAGCATCTTCGCCGCCTGTGCCGTGTCAAGCAGCTTGTCTTCGGTTTCCCGCTTCCGTTTCTTCTCGTCCCTTGCCTCGCGGATGTACCCTGCGATGTTCGCAATCTGCGCCATCATCTCCTTGTAGGCGGAACTTTCCATTGTTATCACTTTCATGTTCAGTCCTTTCTTTTTGTTTCTGCGACAAAATTCGGCAATAAACAAAAGGGGCTTTAACAACTCACTACGTGACTCACGTAAGATTTTTGCGGAAGATGGCTCCGTAACCCGGTCAAACGGCGCAACAGGCAGCCTTTCAGCGGAAAACGATACGTCTTGTATGCCGTTTCGTTACCTTTGCGGCAAACTCTAAATGACATGAATATGGAAATAGTATCTATCGAGAAAAAGACTTTCGAGATGATGGTGGCGGCATTCGGCGCACTCTCGGAGAAGGTCGCCGCCCTGAGGCGCAAAAGCGACACGGGGCGCATGGAAAGATGGCTCACGGGCGAGGAGGTCTGCGGGCAGTTGAGAATAAGCCCGCGCACGTTGCAGACGCTGCGTGACAGGCGGCTTATCGGCTACTCGCAGATAAACCGCAGGTTCTATTACAAGCCAGAGGAGGTGAAGCGGCTGATACCGCTTGTCGGCACGCTCTATCCGCACGGCAGATGATTTGATTTATTCACCCACTGAATCCGAAGTTATGATGAACGAGAACAACGATGTTTTTACGATGGAAGACGAGCCGATAGCCTCTGTGGTGCAGGATATGCGCAAAGGCTCGAAATGGCTGTCCGCATTTCTGGAAAGCTACCGTCCTCCGCTGGACGGGGAACGTTACCTGACGGACGGCGAGGTGTCGGAACTGCTCCGTGTGAGCCGGCGCACCTTGCAGGAATACCGCAACAACCGCGTGTTGCCCTTCATACTTTTGGGAGGGAAGGTGCTTTACCCGGAAACGGGGCTGCGCGGGGTACTGGAAGCGAACTACCGCAAGCCGCTGGAGTGAGGCGGTTTCATGAAAAAGTAAACGGGTGACACCTTTTGTGGTGCTACCCGTTTACTTGTCTTATGGGGTATGTGCAATCAGCAATACCCGGCTTTTCCGTTCTGTATGAACATCACGTATGTCTGCCGTTTCTCTTGTGAGAGTGCCTTTCCCACCAGCCATGTGCGGAACAGGTGGGTGTTGTAGGTATTCACCCTGAAAGCGACCGGGATGATGATTTCAAGGGCGTACACGTCCGCGTGCAGCCCGTTTTCAAGCTGCATGTAGCGGCACACCTCGTAGTCGTTCAGCACGTCCGACTTGCGGACGGCTCTGATGGCGGCGTTCACTGCCGGGACGGTCGTATGGAACAATCCGGCTATTTCGGTGGCGGTCATCCACACGTCGTTACCGGTTACGCTGACTGCCTTGTCCTCGATGATGATTGTGTCACGTTTCATGGCTTTTCTTTTTAGATGGTGCAACCTGCAAATTCCTCGACGCCGTTCAATCTTGCGGCAAGGTTCTCCATGTCCTGATTGAGCTTCTCTTTGGTTATCTGTAGGCTCGGCTGTCGGCGCCATGCCACCTTACGGTGGTAGGTTTCCGACAGCCTGCCTCCGAACCGTACGT
>CABIXF010000054.1 GCA_902362595.1 Bacteroidaceae bacterium
GGCGATAACCGTTTGTTTCCATAGCTGCTGATGATTCGTTGTTTGCAAAGATACGATTTTATACGGTTTACTCCTCAGATTTTTACGTTGAGCCAGAATATACAAATGTGTAGTCTGGTTGTTCGTTGCATTTTTCTTGATTAAATGGTTGTGAATTATCTTGTTGTATTTATCCTTTTTTTTACTTGTTTGAATCTTGACTGTAAAGAAATTTAAAAATGTTTGTGTTTATTTGTGATTTCATTATATTTTGTTTATATTTGTAAAGTAAATGTTAGCCTTATTTCTGATATATAATATAAAAGTATAATGCTAACCTTGTTTCTTAAATCAAAATTTGTTGTTATGCTAAAAAGAATTAGATTAGTAAACGCATTGATGCTGTTGTTAGGTGGTTCGTTTTGCATGAATGCTCCGCTTTTTGCAGAAAGTTTGGGTATAAATGTTGGACAGCAGCAAGAAAACTGTAATGGTGTTGTAACAGACGCTACAGGTGAAAGTGTGATTGGTGCCTCTGTAATGATAAAGGGCACTACGGTTGGTACGGTGACTGATTTGGATGGTCGGTTTACCTTACCGGGTGTTAAAGTGGGGGATGTGATCCAGATTTCTTTTATTGGATATGTGACTCAGGAAATTAAATGGAACGGAAAACCCATGTCCGTTACATTGAAAGAAGATTCTCAGGCCTTGGAAGAAGTCGTGGTGGTAGGTTATGGTACGCAGAAAAAAGTGAATCTGACAGGTGCGGTTGCCATGACAGAAGGCGATATGTTGGAAGACCGTCCGATTGCCAACCTGGCTCAAGGTTTGCAGGGAGCCATTCCAAACTTGAATATTACGATGCCGAGTGGTAATCCGAATGCAACGGCTACATTTAACGTGCGTGGTATTACCTCTTTGAATGGTGGTTCGGCATTGATATTGGTGGATGGTGTGGAAACCAATGATATTTCTTTACTGAATCCTCAGGATATTGAAAGTGTTTCTGTGTTGAAAGATGCTTCTTCTGCAGCCGTATACGGTGCGCGTGCCGCATTTGGTGTGGTTCTTATTACAACTAAAAAAGGTAAGAAAGGACAGAAGGTAACCGTCAACTACAATAACAATTTCTCATGGTCGGCTCCGTCACGTCTTCCTGATGGTATTTCTTCCGATAAATGGATTGATGCCGTACAGTTAGCGAATACGAATACAAGTGGTAGCGGCTATTTCAGTCAGGAACTGGTGGACGCTGTACATGCGTATTGTCAAGATCCTAGCCGTCCGTCTGCTTTCTTGGATGAAACAGGTGCTTTTACGGCTAAGGGACAATGGGCTTATGCTGGAAATACAGATTGGTTTGATGAATTTTACAAGAGTGCGGCTTTCATGCAGCAGCATAATGCCAGTATTCAAGGTGGTACGGAAAAGAATGCTTACTATGCTTCCGTCGGTTACAAAGGACAAGATGGTTTGCTAGCTTATGGTACAGACACCTATAAGCGTATCAACATGTCGTTCAACTTTACTTCACAAGTGACTAAATGGCTGGAAATCGGATTCCGGGCAAAATATAACCGCAGCGAATCGGATGAACCCAATACTCAGGCTTATATGGGTAGTTCTCCTTATTATGAGGTGTATCGTTCTTTCCCGTTTATTCCTATCTATTTGCCGGATGGACAGCATTTCGCAGCAATGGAAGGTAGTAACTTCAACTATAACTATGCTGGTATTTTGGCGGAAGCTGGACGTGTGAAAAATGTATATGACGATATCTGGTATACAGGCTCATTTAATATCACTCCTTTCGAGGGTCTTTCTATCAAGGGAGATTATACGGGAAACCGCTATTTCCGTACGCAACGCGAACACTTAAAGACAATTTATCAGCTGAATCCAGATGGTTCGCAAACAGCCAAGATGCCTACTAATAAGGCTGGATTGAGAAAGTATGATGATACTTATGAAGCACTGAATGTGTGGGCTGAATACAAGAAACAAATTAAGGATCATTCTTTCTCTGTAATGGTGGGATATAACCAGGAACGTAAAAATACCAGTGATATGTATGGGGTAGCTGCCAACTTGTATGTAAATGATTTCCCCATCATTGATATGGCAAAGGATAAGGAAACACTGTCTGAGGCTGCTACTGTCTGGGCTGTCCAAGGTGCTTTCTTCCGTGTGAATTATGATTATAAAGGACGTTATTTGGTGGAATTGAATGGACGTTATGATGGTTCTTCCAAATATGCATCCGGCAGTCAGTGGGGATTCTTCCCTTCTGCTTCTTTGGGATGGCGTGTTTCTGAAGAAAAGTTCTTTGAACCAGCTCGTAAGTTGTTTGATAACTTCAAGTTACGTGCTTCTGTAGGTTCTCTTGGTAACCAGGTGACGAATGGAAACTTTGATTACATAGGAACTGTTGGAAGTGAAAACCTGAATTATGTACTTTCTGGAAAAATTCCTTCAGGCATTACTCCGGCTACATTGGCTTATAGCAATGTAACTTGGGAAAAAGTGACTACAGCCAACTTTGGTCTTGATTTAGGGTTGCTGAACAACCGTTTGACTGCATCGTTTGATTATTACATACGCTATACAACCGATATGGTGGTTTCAAAGGCTTATCCTAACACAATGGGAACGAGTGGCGGTAAAGAAAACCTGGCAAGTATGAGAACTAACGGATGGGAACTTTCATTGAATTGGACGGATCGTATCAATGATGTGGCAGGAAGTCCGTTGGAATATAATATTGGAATCGGTCTTTCTGATAGTTATTCTACTATTACAAAGTATGATAATCCTACAGGAACTCTGAACGACCTTTACGTAGGTAAGCGTTTGGGTGAAATCTGGGGATATACAACCGATGGGTTTATTATGGATGCTGCAGAGGCTTCAGAACAGTCTGTCCGTCAGTCTTATATCTCGAATACATGGATTCCGGGAGATATCCGTTATGCAGATTTGAATGGGGATGGAGTTGTTAATGAAGGTGACAGTGAGAAAGGGCCTATCAATACCTTGAGCAATCACGGTGATAAGTCTATTATTGGCAACGAAACTCCTCGTTATCGTTTCAATATCAATTTGGGATTGAGCTGGAAGAATTTTGATGTACGAGCTTTGTTTGAGGGAGTGATGAAACGTGATTTGTGGCTTAGCAGTGAAGTCTTTTGGGGATTTAATGGCGTATGGAACAGTGCAATCAATGATTATCATGTGGATAACTCATGGTCAGAAGAAAATCCGAATGCATATTATCCTGTGCCATTGTGGAATGGCCGAAGCCGACAGGTTCAGACTAAGTATTTGCAGAATGCATCTTATATCCGTTTGCGTGATTTGACCATTGGGTATACGTTGCCGAAGAAATGGTTGGAACCGATTGGTGTATCTCAGTTGAAGATTTTCTTCAGTGGTCAGAACTTGTGGGAAGCTACAGGTTTATATAAATATGTAGATCCGGATATGACGGGAAATACATATCAGAAGTCATCGGATGGAATGGTAGGTACATTGAATTCGGATATGAAGAATTATCCGTTCTGCCGTTCTTATTCATTTGGTATTAATCTCACATTCTAAAAAGATTTATGATTATGAAAAAAATATCTATATTAACCGGGTGTCTGTTTGCCATGGCATTGTCTAGTTGTAATTTCTTGGACAGAGAGCCATTGGACGCCATTGGTAAGGATCAATTCTTTACGACAGCTAATGCAACTGCGTTGGAGCAATATTGTAATGATTTTTATCCGAAATTAATTGTGGGTTACGGAGCTCCCAAAAGTTATGATTGGGGAATGTTAGGGGATGATTTTACAAGTGATGATGTGTTGCCCTGGGAGCGTAATGTGACAAGTTTTGGCTTGGCTACGGTGCCCTCTAGTGCAAGTGGCACACAGTGGAACTGGGAAAATATCCGTGCATGTAATGATTTTCTTGCGAATTATGAACAATCTCCGGAAACTGAAGATATAAAACATAAGTATGCAGGGATGATCCTTTTCTTTAAGACGTTGGATTATTTTAATAAGGTAAAGGCTTATGGAGATGTTCCTTGGTTTGAAAAGGTAATGAATCCAGGCGATGAAGAAATGTATAAGGCACGTGACTCACGCATTTTGGTGATGGACAATATGTTGAGAGACATTAACCAAGCGATTGAATGGCTGCCGAAAAAGACCGATGTAACTCTCATCAGCAAGGATGCTGCATTGGCTTTGAAGGCTCGTATGTGCTTGTTTGAAGGTACTTGGCGTAAATATCATGGGCTTGAGGATCCCGACAAGTTCCTGACAGAGGCTTATAATGCAGCTTGTGAACTGATGAAGCCTGAATATGGTTATTCGTTGTATCAGGGTTCCAATCCGGCAACAGCTTATCATGAATTGTTCTGTTTGGCTGATCAGTCTACAAATCCGGAAGTCATTTTGTCGAAGGCGTACGATCCGGGAATTGACAAAGGTAATAATTTGACTCGTCAGATTTTTGTGGGTGAGACTCCTTTGGGCATGAGCAAGAATTGTGCAGATTCTTATTTGTGTGCTACTACAGGTTTGCCGATTTCTTTGTGTAATTGTCCGGGGCATACACAGCATACTACATTGATTGCTGAGCTGGCTAACCGTGATCCTCGTTTGTTGCAAACAACGGCAACTCCGGATGTGAGTGATGCAGATCATTGTTATTATATGGGTGGTATGGCTCCCAATATTGCTTCTGTCACCAATACAGGTAATCCTAGCAGATGTTCTACCGGATATCCGATTGTAAAGTTTTATAATGCGGCTGAATACAGTGCATCTCATTATCAGGGAACTGAAGATGCTCCAGTGTTCCGTTTAGGTGAAATTATGTTGATTCGGGCTGAAGCTGCAGCAGAATTAGGTACGATTACTCAGACTGATTTGGATGAGACTATTAACAAGTTACGTGAACGTGTAGGATTTAATAAAAAGTTAGAATTGACTGTACCATTTGATGATCCTGTAATTGCAGATGCTTATCCTAATGTTTCTGGAAATCATGCAAAATTAATTCGAGAAATCCGTCGTGAACGTCGTATTGAAATGTTTGCCGAAGGTGTACGTTATGAT
Organism: Bacteroidaceae bacterium; assembly: GCA_902362595.1. Classification (GTDB taxonomy): domain Bacteria; phylum Bacteroidota; class Bacteroidia; order Bacteroidales; family Bacteroidaceae; genus Phocaeicola; species Phocaeicola fibrisolvens. The sequence continues at coordinate 5,094 of CABIXF010000054.1, forward strand.
GATATCCGTCGTTGGAAATGTGGTAATTTGCTGACTGCACCTCGTTTGGGAATTATTATAGAAGGAGCGGGATATTCGGAAGAAGAACTTGCAGAACTGAAAGAGACTGTAGGAGTCAATTCCGATGGAGCTTTGACTATTTATGAAAAACGTTATGCGGGTCAGAGTCCGACTCCTGTATTTGAAGATCCTAAGCATTATTTGTCACCGATTCCAACGGATGAAATAGGTAAAGCGCCTAATATTAAACAGAATCCAGGTTGGTAAAATTTAGCAGCGGTTATATGATGTTACTTTGAAAAGATTTTTTTATCTTTGAACTGTAGAAGTTACCCAAGTTTACTAATTAATGTATGCTTGGGTAATTTCTTATTAATAGTGTACCCTTTAATTACTTTGTAGATGAAATCCTTGTTATTCCTTTATTTCTTTGTGGCGATGGCGTTTTCGGCCGTGGCTTCTTCTGTATCGGAGAGTTATGTCATTCCTTATCCTCAACAGATGGTGGTGGGTGATGGTCATTTTGTTCTTCAGAAAAATGCTTCTTTCTCATGTAACCTGAAAGGGGCGGATAAGGAAGATTTTGTAAAATATGTCGGTCAGTCTCCTTTTGCATTGACTTATAAAAAGAGGGGAAAGACGGATATTGTGTTTAAATTGCTCAGTCCGAAACAGTCGCAGATGAAGGAGGAAGCCTATCGGTTGGAGGTGACGGAAAAGGGGATTCAAGTGGAGGCCACTTCTGCTTCCGGCTTGTTCTATGCTTTTCAGTCGATGAATCAGTTGGTACAGCCGGCGGGAAACAATACCTTCCTGTTGCCGGAGGTGACCATCGAGGATGCACCGCGTTTCGCATACCGAGGCATGCATTTGGACGTGTCACGTCATTTTTATACCAAAGAATTTGTCAAGAAGCAGCTGGATGCATTGGCTCGTTACAAGCTGAACCGTTTCCACTGGCATCTGACCGATGGAGCAGGATGGAGGATTGAAATCAAGAAATATCCGGAGTTGACGCGTGAAACAGCCTTTCGTCCTTTCCCGGACTGGAAAAGCTGGTGGAACGGCGGACGGACGTATTGCCGGCAGGATGCTCCGGGGGCTTCCGGAGGATACTACACGCAGGAAGATGTGAAAGAGATTGTGGAATATGCCCGTCAGCTTCATATTACGGTGATTCCGGAGATTGAGATGCCGGCTCACTCGGAGGAAGTCTTGGCTGCCCTTCCGCAGTTGGCCTGCGGGGGTGATTTGAAGCCCGGGGGCGAGTTTTGCCCTGGAAAAGAATTGACTTACACTTTCCTGACCGATGTGTTGAAGGAAGTGATGGCGCTTTTCCCGTCGGAATATATTCATATCGGAGGGGATGAGGCCAGCACGAATCACTGGAAACAATGTCCCGACTGTCAGGCACGGATGAAGGAAGAAGGGATGAAAGAAGAAGGCGAGCTGCAGGAGTATCTTGTTTCCAGAATTGAAAAGTTCTTGCGGGAGAACGGTCGCAAGATGATTGGTTGGGACGAAATACTGACGGGCGAGTTGGATGAAACTTCGGCTGTGACCGTGTGGCGCGGAGAAGATAAGGGAGCCGAGTCGGTGAAAAGAGGGCTGCGTACGATTCTGTCGCCGGGTGCCTATTGTTATTTTGACAGTTATCAGGATGCGCCGCGCACACAGCCTGAAGCCATTGGAGGGTATCTTCCGTTGGAAAAGGTATATTCTTATGAGCCTGTAACCCCGGCTTTCCCGGCAGATAAGCTGGATTGTGTGTGGGGAGTTCAAGGAAATGTATGGGCAGAATATTTGTCTACGCCGGAACATACGGAATATATGATTTATCCTCGTTTGCTGGCATTGGCCGAGGTGGCTTGGACCAACCCGGAGCGGAAGGACTGGAAGCGTTTCCATGCGGAGGCTTTGCAGGAAGTGGAGGTGTTGGATTCATTGGGATACAATACTTTTGACTTGAAGAATGAAGTGGGCAACCGTCCGGAGGCACTGAGTGTCGACAACCACCTGGCAAAAGGCAAGAAGGTAGAGTATCTGCGGCCTTATGCGGCAGATTCTTATCCGGCAGGAGGAGACGGAGCATTGACCAACGGCATCCATGGGGGATGGGTCTATACCGATTTGCGCTGGCAGGGATTCCTTGGAAAAGGAATGGACGCAGTGGTGGATTTGGAGAAATCACAGCCTATCCGCCAGCTTTCCATCGACTTCATGCAGTTGATAGGTCCGGGTGTGTTCCTGCCGCAGAAGGTCAGTTTCCTGGTTTCGGACGACGGAAAGGAATATACGTTGTTGAAAACGATTACGACGACACTGCCAATTACGGATGAAAAGCTGACTATCCAGAATTATGCATGGGAGGGCACTTGCGAGGCTCGTTACGTGCGGGTACAGGCTGACATCAATCCTGAAGCCGGTGGATTCTTGTTTACCGACGAGATTGTAGTGAAATAATTCTATATCAGAGAGCCGGAAGCATGTACCCGAAGCGCAACAGGCCAATCAGGTAGTGTGCTTCCGGCTGATGAATCAGATGCAAGGTGGGCTGTATGAACCCTTTGCCCAGGCAGGGAATCTTCCAAATGAATTCACTGGCCCATTCGTGTGAATGGGAGAAACGGGCATAATCGGTGAATACTCCGCCTTCTGTTTTTCCACATTGCCATACAAGGCCTGCTCCGGAATAGTGTTTGCATCCTTGGCTGGCGTGCCATTGGGCAGAAACCTGTAAGAGCACTTGCAGGCGGGGAGTGATTGACTGTTCTGCGTATCCCCAGATTATTTTCCGGATTTCTTTCTTTTCTTTTGGGGACGCTTGTTCCGTATCTCCTTCTGCATAACTCCGATACATCCCGCTATGTAAAGCAAAGCCCATGTGATAATTGCTGTCATGATGCTGGTAGCTGAATGAGGTGAGACAGAGTATCCCGTCGTGCTTCGGGCAGAAACGGAATACATTTTCTTTTCCTGTAAAGCGATAGGAGGCTTTTCCGTTATACAAAGAAGCTTGCAGACTCCATTGAGCATGTTGCAGCTCGTAGTGTATCCCCATGGAAGACACCGGATAGTTGGCTATGGGATAATCGGCCGACAGGGTGGGGAAGATGCCGCATGAGCTGTTGGTGAACAGGCTGGTGGCTGGCGAAGTGAAATAGTCTTCGTTCAGGTTGCGGATGCCGATGAACAGGCTGGAGTTTCCCATTGGCTGCCGGATGCCCAGTATGGCTGCGGCAAGCGGGTGATTGTCTTCTTCGATGTTGGAAAAGGTCTGCAAATCGTTGGCCAAAGACTCAGCTCGGGTTTTGGCCGTGCTGAGGGTGGCTGCTTCAAGGGTGGCAGACGGGCCTAGCGGGGCGGAAAAATCCAACCGTAACAAATTCACCCAGTTGGCTCCTTTCTTGAAATCGCTCTGCAGTTCGGTGGTATAATTAATCAGGAGTTTCTGGGCAAAGCAACGGCAAGAGGATACCGTTGCGATGACCAGTAGGTATTTGATAAGTTTTGTCATAACCATTTGGTGAAACGATGGATGTACCAGTTCTTAATCAGTTGTGTCAGTACGCAGTAGGAGAGCAGGATGCCGAACAGCCAGGGGAAATAGCTTGCAGGCAAAGCTTCCAGACCGATGGAGGTCCCAAACGGGGTGAAGGGAATCAGGATGCCAGTAGCCATGATGAGCAGGGTTAGTCCGGTTACCTGCCAGGAGGCACGGCTTTGTATGAACGGCACTTTCCGCGTACGTATCATGTGTACAATCAGTGTTTGCGACAGCAGGCCTTCGATGAACCATCCGGACTGGAAGAGGGTCTGATGCTCCATGCTCTGACAGCCGAAGGCGAACCACATCACCAGATAAGTGACGATGTCGAAGATGGAACTGATGGGACCGATGAAAATCATGAAGCGGCTCAGGTCGGAGGCATCCCATTTCCGGGGTTTCCGGAGGTATTCCGCATCCATCCGGTCGAAGGGGATGGTGGTCTGCGAAATATCATACAGCAGGTTCTGAATCAGCAGATGAATGGGAAGCATGGGCAGGAAGGGCAGGAAAGCACTGGCTGCCATGACACTGAACATGTTGCCGAAATTGGAACTGGCGGTCATCTTGATGTATTTGGTGATGTTGCCGAAGGTCTTTCTTCCTTCCAGTACCCCGTCTTCCAATACCATCAGGCTTTTTTCCAGCAGGATGATGTCGGCACTTTCCTTGGCGATGTCTACGGCTGAGTCGACCGAGATACCGATGTCTGACTGGCGGAGGGCTGCCGCATCGTTGATACCGTCACCTAAGAAGCCGACGGTATTTTGCTGTGCTTGGAGGAGGGTGATGATTTCCGTTTTCTGCACGGGAGTCAGTTTGGAGAAGACGGTCGTCTCGCGTACCGCTTTCATCTTTTCCTCCTCATTCAAGTCGGCCAGTTGAGGGCCGCTGAGCGCGTTGGTAGTGTTGATGCCCACTTGCCGGGCGATGGTACGCACCACGGCATCGTTGTCTCCAGACAAGATTTTGACCTCAATTCCGTGTTCATGCAATTGCTGTATGGCCTTGGCTGCCGATGGCTTGGGTGGGTCCAAAAAGGCCAGATAGCCAATCAGTACCATCTCTTTTTCATCTTCCACACAGAAGTCGCACGCTTTGTCGAGGTAGCTTTTCTGCGCTACGGCAATGACCCGCATGCCTTGCTTGTTCATCTGCTCGATGATACGATGCGCCTTGTGTTTCAGGGCTTCCGTCATGGGATGTACCTCTCCGTCGAATTCGGCATGTGAGCAGATGGCCAGCATCTCTTCTACGGCACCTTTGGTGATAATCTGTCGTTTACCTTGTCGGTCTTCTACCACGACTGACATTCTCCGCCGGGTGAAATCAAACGGTATTTCGTCCACCTTGACATAGTTGTCTTTCAGGTATTCCAATGACAGTTCCTTGACGTGCGACAGGATGGCCTTGTCCATCAGGTTTTTCAATCCGGTCTGGAAGAAGCTGTTGAAATAGGCATGACGCAGAATACGGCGGCTTTCATCGCTGCTCCCGTCGGCATTGATGTATTTTTCCAATACAATCTGGTCGCAGGTGAGGGTACCGGTTTTGTCGGTACAGAGAATGTTCATGGCCCCGAAGTTCTGAATGGCATTCAAGTCTTTTACGATGGTTTTCTTCTTGGACATGGCTACGGCTCCTTTGGCAAGGTTGGCCGTCACAATCATCGGAAGCATCTCCGGCGTGAGGCCCACGGCTACCGATACGGCAAAGATAAAAGCTTCCAGCCAGTCGCCTTTGGTCACTCCGTTGACCAGAAACACGAAGGGAATCATGATGAGCATGAAGCGGATAAGCAGGAAGCTGACTTTGCTGATTCCTTTGTCGAAGGCGGTGGCGGCACGGTGTCCGGCAATACTGCGGGCAATAGTGCCCAGGTAAGTGTCGTTTCCGGTGGCAATGACAATGCCGGTGGCCGAACCGCTGACTACGTTGGAGCCCATGAAACAGATGTTTTCCAGTTCTATTACGCTCCCTTTGCAATGTTTGTTCCCTTTGGCTTCCGGGCGCTTTTCAATCGGATCTGATTCTCCTGTCAAAGAAGACTGGCTGACAAACAGGTCTTTTGCTTCGATGATGCGGAGGTCGGCGGGTATCATGTCGCCGGCGGCAATCATGACAAGGTCGCCCGGAACCAGTTCTGCAATGTTGATTTCTTCATCGTGCTGTCCGGCACGTCTTACGTAACAGGTGTTGGTCACCATCTTGAGTAATGCTTCACTGGAAGCGTTGGCTTTCCATTCCTGGCAAAAGCGGAGGATGGTACTGGCAATTACCATTGTGAGGATAATAAAGATGGCGGTCCAATCTTGTTCTCCCGGATTGGCCAGCAAGACATCAAGTACAAAAGAAATGACTACCAGTATGGTCAGCACGCCAATGAAGGGGTTGATAAAGGCTTTGATGAAGGTAGAAACTGGATTTTTCTTCTGTTCGTGTTCTACCTCATTTCTTCCGTGAATCAATTGTTGGTTTTCTATTTCTTCGTGGGTCAGTCCGCCCTTGCTTGTCTGGAAATAGCTGTATACGGCGTTGAGAGGCTGAGTCGCTGCCAAAAATACCTTTTCAGCATTGAATGTGCTTGTTTCCTTACTTTTTCTTCTTTTCCACATAATACCTGAATTCATAGGGTGATTACTCTGTTTCCTTTTCGCACGGCAAAAGTAAGCGATACTTCTGGCAGGGCCTGTTAGAGGATAATTAGAGTGGTATTAGAAAACTATTAGAATCCTGCCGGTTGTTTCCGGCCGTCTTTCTGATAGTGTGGTGTGGAAACTGAAGAAGAAACTTTTAGATATGAGGCAGCTCAATGGTGAAGGTTGTGCCTTCTCCTTGCTTGGAATGTACGGAAAGATGTCCTTGGTGAAGCCCGATAATTTTTTTGGCAAGTGCCATGCCGATGCCGTGGCCTTCTGTCTGTTTGTCTTGTTCCCCTCGGTAGAATAAAGTGAAAATCTGCTCTTTTTCCTTATCCGATATACCAATCCCATTGTCGGACAAGCGGATAATCGCCCATTTGTCCCAGTAGGAGATTTGGACGAAGGAGGATTTGTTTTCCGAATACTTGCAGTTGTTTTCAATCAGGTTGGCGAAGGCGATGTTTAGCAGGTAGGAGTTTCCCATGACGGTAATCATTCGGTCGTCTTCGGCATCTTCTTGTTCGAAAATCAGTTCGATGTGGTATTCTGGGTGGGCCCGCAGGATTAGTTCCCGGGTGTCCAGCAGCAGTTCGTCGAGCCGGATTTCGTGCATCTTGATTTGCTCTTTCTGGTAATCTGCCTTGGCCAGATTGAGGAGTCCGTCAATCAGTTTGGTCATGCGTCGTGCATCCTGTAATACGTTTTGCATGGCCTGTCGGTATTGTGCTTCAGTCCGTTCCTTTTGCAAGGCTAAATCCAGTTCCGCAATCAGGGCAGCCAACGGCGTTCTCATTTCGTGGGATACGTTGCTGACAAACATCTTCTGTGCGTTGAATGAAATTTCCAGTCGTTCCAGCAAGTCATTAAAGGCCAAGCTTAGTTCTCCGAGTTCGTCTTTCTCGTTTCTCACCGGTAATCGCCGGTCGATATGGGAAGCCGTGATATTCTCCACTTCCCTTACGATTTCCCGAATAGGCTTCAAAGAAGCCCGTACCAGAAAATAACAGGTCACGAACAAGAGCAGCAGTCCGAAGAGAAACAGAATGATTAAGGTCTTCTGAAGTTCCAGCAGGTTGGTGTGGCCGTAACCGTCGTAAGCTGCGGCGGTCATAATGTAGTCCTTTCCTTGAAAGGGATAGACCATCCCGATGGCCTGGTACTTTCCGATGTGGAATTCTATTTCTTTTTCTTGAAGAATGCGAGTGAGCATTTCCGGACTTTCCTTGATGATGTCATTCTCGACGGCATCGTGGTAAAGCATGCGGAAGTCGGGGGTATAGACCGCCACTTCCACTTCATTGATAAACTCTTTGTTGTTCAGATAGATGGACTGCATGATGTGGGCATCTACCTGGTCTTGCAGGAAAAGGTGTGCTTTGGTCACAGCCTCACTTCTCAGGTTATGGAAGAAAGTGTTGCTCCGGATGTGTTCGCTGACCAGGTAAATCAGGCTCATGCACAACAAAAATACCACGGCTATGACTCCGGTATTTTTGAGCGTCAGGGTGGTCTTAATTTTCATGGCTTTTCGTCGGTAAGAATAAATCCGATTCCAGGTTTGGTGTGAATCAGCTTGGTGTCGAAGTCTTTGTCTATTTTCTTGCGCAGGTAGTTGATATATACATCGATGAAATTGGTACCGGTATCGAAGTGGGTATTCCATACCTTTTCGGCTATTTCCACCCGACTGATGACTCTTTCCGGATACTGTACCATATAGGTCAGCAGGTTGTATTCTTTGGGGGAGAGACGGATAGGAATCCCTTGGCGGGTGACTTCCCTGCGGCTGGTGTCCACTTGCAAATCCTTGTAATTCAGTTTGTCGGGAGGAGAAACTGGATTCTCCGCTTCGTTTTTCCGCTTCAGCAGAACTTTTATGCGGGCATTCAGTTCCCTGAAATCGAAAGGTTTGACCATATAATCGTCTGCTCCGGCATCGAATCCGTCCAGCTTGTCATCCGTGGAGCCGAGGGCCGTCAGCATGAGGATGGGAATCTGTGCGTTGAGTTTGCGTATTTCCTTGCAAAGCTCAAATCCGTCCAATTTGGGGAGAATGATATCCGAAATGACCAGTTGGAAAGTATGTGACTGAAAAAGTCGTAGTCCCATGGCACCGTCGTATGCCACAAAAGTAGTATAACCGTTTTCTTCCAATCCGGTTTTCAGGAGGTCGGCCACCCTTTTATCGTCTTCTATGATTAAAATGCTGTACATAATAAGTGTGGATGGATAAGGGGGCAAGGTTTGTTTATGGATTATCAGGGGAAAATTCCCACGGGGTGGGGAAAGGAAATGTGGAGCATACAGGACTCGAACCTGCCACCTTTTGACTGCCAGTCAAACGCTCTAGCCAGATGAGCTAATGCCCCATTATTGCTTGAAAACGTGACAAAGGTACAATAATATTTTAAAAAACCAAGCATATTCGTCCGGGAAACGAAAGAAAACCATTAGTTTTGTGTCGGTTTTCGTAAAAAGGAGATTTATGAATTTACAGATACGCAAGGCCTCATTGGCAGATTTGGACCGTTTGATGGAAATATTTGAAGAAGCCCGTCGTTTTATGTGTCGTACGGGAAACCCGAATCAGTGGATTAACGGCTATCCACAGCGTGAACTGATACAGAAAGAAATAGAGGCTTCTCATTGTTATGTGTGTGTGACTGAAGAAGGAAAGGCAGTGGCCACCTTCTGTTTCATTCAAGGTCCCGACCCCACGTATGCCTATATCGAGGACGGGGAGTGGAAGGATGATTCTCCTTATTATGTGATTCATCGTCTGGCTTCCGACGGCTCTTGTCACGGAATCGGAAAACTATGTATCGACTGGTGTTTCCGTCAATGGCCTTGCTTGCGGATTGATACGCATGCCGATAACAAGGTGATGCAGAACTTGGTGCAATCTATGGGCTTTGTATATTGTGGCATTATTTATATCAGCAACGGTACCCCTCGCTTGGCTTATCAGAAATTAGCGTAAGAATTTCCGGCAACGTCTTAATAATCCTTAATTGTAAAATATTTTCCACTGGAAATTTATTCTTTTCTCGATTATTTCTTTTCTTTGCAAATAGTTTCCAATAGAAAATAATAACAAAGAAAAGAAATAGCTATGAAGTATGTCATTGTAGGTGGAGTAGCAGGTGGAGCCACTGCAGCTGCCCGTATTCGGAGAAACACGGAAAAGGCCGAAATCATTTTGTTTGAACGCGGGGAATACATCTCTTATGCCAATTGTGGTTTGCCTTATTATATAGGTGGGGTGATTCAGGATCGTAACCGTTTGTTTGTGCAGACTCCTGAAGCTTTTTCTACCCGTTTTCGTATTGATGTGCGGGTACGTTCGGAAGTGACGGCTATCGATACGGCCCGTAAGGAAGTGAAAGTACGCACTTCAGACGGAAAGGAGTATACCGAAACTTACGACAAACTGTTGCTTTCTCCGGGGGCTTCTCCGGTTCGTCCCCCTCTGCCCGGAATTGATAGTGAAGGAATCTTTACTCTGCGGAATGTGGCGGATACTGACCGTATCAAGAATTACATGCAGGGTCATGAGGTGAAGAAAGCCGTCATCGTAGGAGGTGGTTTCATCGGACTGGAGATGGCCGAGAACTTGCATCATGCAGGGATAGAGGTAGCCGTGGTGGAAATGGCCGACCAGGTGATGGGACCGGTAGATTTCTCCATGGCGGCTTTGGTACACAGTCATCTGCAGCAGAAAGGTGTCAAACTGTACTTGAAGCAGGCGGTAGAAGCCTTTGAAAAAACAGCGTCCGGGTTGAAGGTGAAGTTCCAGTCGGGCTTGCAGGCTGAGGCACAGCTGGTGATTCTTTCCATCGGTGTACGGGCAGAGACTCGTCTGGCCGTGGAAGCCGGATTGAAGTTGGGCGAAATGAAGGGTATCTACGTGAATGAATACTTGCAGACTTCCGATGAGTCTGTCTATGCCGTAGGCGATGCCATTGAATATCCGCATCCGATTACGGGCAAGCCTTGGCTGAATTTCCTGGCAGGGCCGGCCAACCGTCAGGCACGTATCGTAGCCGATAATATGACGTTTGGCAATAAAGTAAAATATGAAGGTTCCATTGGTACGGCCATTGCCAAGGTGTTCGATTTGACCGTGGCTTCTACCGGACTTCCCGCCAAACGTTTGAAGGCGTTCGGCATTCCGTACTTGTCGGCTACCATCCACTCCGGTTCCCATGCCGGATACTATCCGGGAGCTTTGCAGATGGACATCAAGATCACCTTCTCTCCGGAAGACGGTCGGTTGTACGGCGCACAGATTGTGGGATACAATGGGGTGGACAAACGCATTGATGAATATGCATTGGTCATCAAGCAGAAAGGTACGGTCTACGATTTGATGCAGCTGGAACATGCCTATGCACCTCCTTTCTCTTCAGCCAAAGATCCAGTAGCCGTGTCGGGCTATGTGGCCGGAAATATCTTGAGCGGCAAGATGACTCCGCTTTACTGGAGAGAATTGCAACAGGCCGATTTGACGAAGGTTACACTGGTTGATGTTCGTACGAAAGACGAGTATGAACTGGGCCACATTGCCGGAGCGGTCAATGTACCTTTGGATGAAATGCGTGAGCGGATGAAGGAAATCCCGTCGGACAAGCCGGTGTTCCTGTATTGTGGCGTGGGACTGCGGGGGTATCTGGCATCCAATATTCTGAAAGACAATGGCTACAAGGATGTGCGTAACCTGATTGGCGGTATCAAGACCTACAATGCGGCAGTTACTCCGGTTTGCCAGCCGGATGAGGCATGTGAGGTGGTTTGCTCTTGTGACACGGCCGAAGGAACCACAGACTGCAAGAAGGTACACGTGGTTGATGCTTGCGGCATCCAGTGTCCGGGTCCGATTTTGCGGTTGAAGAAAGGGATGGAGGAACTGAAAGCAGGGGAACAGATGGAAATTCATGCCACGGATGCGGGTTTTCCGCGCGATGCCGAGGCGTGGTGCCGTACCACCGGGAATCGTTTCCTGTCTTCGAAGTCGGAAGGGGGAATCTATAAAGTGCGGGTAGAGAAGGCCACGGCCTGCGCCATGGAGGCTGTCCGCCGGGCACCGGAAGAGAAGGGAAAAACTTTCATTCTTTTCAGCGATGACCTTGACAAAACTTTGGCTACCTTTGTGCTGGCTAACGGCGCGGCGGCTACCGGAAAGAAAGTGACCATTTTCTTTACCTTCTGGGGACTGAATGCCATCAAGAAGGAACGGAAGCCGGCAGTGCGGAAAGACATTTTTGGAAAAATGTTCGGCATGATGCTTCCCTCCAGTTCACGGAAACTGAAGCTTTCGAAGATGAACATGGGCGGCATGGGTTCGAAGATGATGCGTTACATCATGCAGAAGAAAGGCATCGATTCCTTGGAATCGCTTCGTCAGCAGGCCATTGACAACGGAGTAGAGTTTATTGCCTGCCAGATGTCGATGGACGTGATGGGCGTCAAGAAAGAAGAGCTGCTGGACAACGTGACCATTGGTGGGGTAGCCACTTATATGGACCGTGCCGAAGAAGCCAATGTCAATCTGTTTATTTAACGTATGGAAAAAATAAAATGTATCTGTGTGATGAGAGAGCTCTTCCGGGCTCTCTCTGATCTTGAATCGCACTTGCTGCAGGCGCATGGGGTGTCTTTGAACGAGGCTATGGTGCTGTGTGCCATCGGTAAGGAGCAGGTGGCAGCCCGCACGATTGTAGAACGTACCGGACTGACTCCTTCGCATGCTTCAAAGGTAATCCGGGCGGTGGAAGAACGTAACCTGCTGGTGCGTACCCTGGGTGAGAAGGACAAGCGGGAGATGTATTTTTCATTGACCGACGAGGCGTACCGTTGCCTGAAAGGCATACGTGACGAAGGAGTGGAGGTGCCGGAAATCCTGCAACCGTTGTTTGCGGCCTATACGGATGAATCGTCTGAATCGTGTGCATAAAAAGGGAGGAAGCGATGAAAAAGAAAAAATTTGAACTGGAGGTGCCCGGTGGGGCAGACAAAGTGTTGCTACACACTTGCTGTGCACCTTGTTCATCGGCCATTATTGAATGCCTGATGCAGCATGGGGTGCGTCCTACCATTTATTATTGCAATCCGAACATCTATCCGCTGGAGGAATATACCATCCGCAAGGACGAATGTACCCGTTATGCCCAGTCGCTGGGGTTGGAAATTGTGGATGCGGACTATGACCACGAAGCCTGGCGATGTACGGTGGCCGGACTGGAAAATGAGCCAGAGCGTGGAGGTCGCTGTCTGAAATGTTTCAAGATGCGTTTGGCCGATACGGCCCGCTATGCTCATGAACACGGCTTTTCGGTGATAACCACTACGCTGGCTTCCTCGCGCTGGAAAAGTCTGGACCAGATAAACGAGGCCGGACGTTGGGCTGTGGCTTCCTATCCGGATGTCACATGGTGGGAACAGAACTGGCGCAAGGGAGGACTCAGTGAGCGCCGCATCGCCATTATCAAGGAATATAATTTCTACAACCAGCAGTATTGCGGTTGTGAGTTCAGCATGCGCAAGTCGGATGGAGAACCTTCTACTCCTTCTTCTCCGCTTCCGTCTCCTTCTTCGTCTCGATAGGCATGGTGTTTTCCTTGTAGGCGGAGAAGCCTTTCACTTTTACGCGCTCCTTCTTTTCTTCCTCATTGATGGCAGCCTGTCCCAGCTGGTTCATGTTGTCCTTGATTACATTGTGCATGTCGAAGAAATAGTCGAGCAGCATTTTCATGTGCTCTTCCAGTTCTCCTTCGTTGGGAGAGAAGAAAGTGTGACAACGGGAATGCAGACCGATGGTCTTTTCGTCCTCGTCGGCCATATAGACCGTAGTGACCAATGAGTTCACGTTGGCCAAGTTGATGATTTCCTTCAGATAGGGAAGAGCTTCATTGTCGGCATTGATGGAGCCCCACCAAGGGTTCCATATCATGATGAAGCGGTTTTCTTCTTCGGCGGCGATGTAGAAATCGTCTCCCTGGTATTGGAAGGTGATGTGATTTTCCTCATTTACTTTCGGCTGGCAGCCAATTTTCTTCAGTACGCTGATGACGAGGTCTTTTGTGGTGATTTCGTCCAGTTCGTCCTTCGTCATTCTCTCAATATGTTCCAGCTGTTTGCGGCGTTCGTGCCAGAAACGCAGGATGAACAGCACGACCGGCCAGAGGGCCAATGCAATGACGGCAATTAATAGGGTAATTTCGCTGAGGTGTGTCATAGTTCGTTTTTTTAAGGTTGGCTGATATATTATTTCTTTATATATTCTAAAGATAATAATTTTATTTGAAAACGGGGGTATACATTATACTTTTTTAAATAGGGTTCATGCAGCAAAAGGACGATATGTTTGTTTATTAGATGTAAACTTTTAAAGTAGCAGACTTATGAAAAAAATGGTATCTATTTTGATATGTGCGCTGGCCTTAATGGCTGGACATATCCAGGCTCAGGAAGTAGAGTTGACGAAAGCGGAAAAGAAGGCACTTCAGGAGAAGATTGATAGTATCCAGTATGTGGAAGCTGTGGAAGCCATCAATGCGAAAAAGTTCACTCTTGAAGCTGATCAGGTGGTATTCAAATATGGTCAGACAGCTTATGTGACGTCGAATACCAATTTTGTATCGGTCAATGGAGAAGATGCGGTTGTACAGGTGGCCTTCAATATTCCAGCTGCAGGTCCTAACGGACTGGGAGGTGTAACTGTGGATGGAAAGGTGTCTTCCTATGAAGTGAAGACCGATAAGAAAGGCACGATTTATCTGTCTATGAATGTGATGGGAACCGGCATTTCGGCCCGTTTGGACATCAGTATGCCGAAGGGTACAAACAATGCGACGGTAACTATCTTGCCAAACTTTAATTCGAATCGTCTGACCTTGAACGGGGTGATTTTACCTGCCTGCAAGAGTTCAATATTTAAAGGACGTTCACTTTAATCAATGAGATGTATTATGAAAAAGATGTTTCTTTTTGCGTGTCTGTTATTGGGGTTATCGGCATGTGAGAAAGACCCTGATATGAACAAACTGGACGCGGACTTGGTGGTGTACACTGATTATGATAAGGATGCCGATTTTGGTAGCTACAAGACTTATTTCTTGCCCGACAGTATTTTGGAAGCGGGAGGATACCGTGCCACTTACTGGAAGGATGAGAATGCAAAGGCTATCCTCAATAAAGTGGCTGAAGAAATGGAGGACAGAGGATATACCCGTATCCTTGATCCGGAGAAGAAGGATGAGGCCAGTGTGGGAGTACAGCTTTCCTACGTGGCACAGACTACTCAAGTGATTACTGGCGGCTACTGGGGTGGCTGGTGGGACTATGGGTTCTGGGGACCTTGGTCGGGCTGGTATTATCCGTATCCGGTGTCGTATTCCTATAATACGAATACACTGGTAATGGAAATGGTGGATCTTTCGGCTGGATCCGATGGTACTACAAAGAATCTTCCGGTAGTGTGGTATGCCAGTGCTTCCGGATTCCAGTATAGCGGACAGTTCAATCAGAAGATGTTGCAGAATGCGGTGGTTCAGGCTTTTGAACAGTCACCTTATATTAAATCGGTCAACTAACTACTAGAGGAGGAATTTCAAATGAAGATGAATGCATTGAAAAGAATAGTAATGGTGGCTTTCATGTGTCTGGGAGTTGCTGTAAAAGGATTTTCGCAATACGATGTCAGTAAGACAACCTTGAAGATAGACTGGCAGATGAACGCTCCTTTTTCTACCGATTTTGCGGATAAACTGAGCGGATGGGGTATGAATTTTGAGTTGGGCTATGAACTGACTCCACGTTGGGAAGTGGGAGTTTTTGCTTCTTATCACACCAACCACCAGTATGTGGAGCGTCAGACCTTGTCGTTGTCTCCTACGGAATCATTGACCACCGACCAGCAACGTTCGGCTTTCCAGTTGCCGTTTGGTGTCATGGGAGCCTATAATCTTTCTACCAACCGGTATATCAAGCCATATATAGGTGTCAAGGCCGGTGCCATGTTTGCCCGTTACACCACTTATTTCGGCAGTGGAGGTGTGTACGACAAGTCGTGGGGATTCTATGTATCTCCGGAAATTGGTTTGAAGATTTATCCGACAGGAAAGAAGTGGGGATTCCATGTAGCCGGTTACTACAGCTATGCTACGAACAAGACTCAGACGTTGACTTGTGACATAGAAGGTCAGAATCATGCGGGTTTCCGCTTGGGTGTTATTTTTTGACGGAACTCGTAACGGATAAAGCATGAAGAATGCTTTTATGATAAGGATGAGAGGTATCTGAAATGTATATACTTTTCGGATACCTCTTTTTTTGGGCTCAACGTAAAAATCTGAGGAGTAAACCGTATAAAATCGTATCTTTGCAAACAACGAATCATCAGCAGCTATGGAAACAAACGGTTATCGCCTCCTTCTTCC
>CABIXF010000055.1:0-1320 GCA_902362595.1 Bacteroidaceae bacterium
GCCCCTCGACTTGCATGTGTTAAGCCTGTAGCTAGCGTTCATCCTGAGCCAGGATCAAACTCTTCATTGTAAAATATTTTCTTACCCTTGCGGGTACCGTTGATTCTGTTCCAGGAAACCGATTTTCTATATCCTTTTCAGGTTATTGACGGTTCTTGTTTCATCCCATATATACATTATATATAAGACTACTTCTTGTACTACATCTTCGTTTGTTTATCTAAAGTCTTTCAAAGAACTATCTTTCTTTCGTGCTCCCGTTTCAGCGGGAAAGCGTTTGTAAAGGTAAGGCGTTTTTTCTTTCCCTCCAAATTTTTCCGAAGTTTTTTTTTCGAAAAAGTTTTTCAGGACGACCTCGCGGGGCTTATCCTTTTCTCGCTCCCTTGCGTCCCTGCAAGGTAAGATACTCGGGTGCAGCGCCTTTGATAGTCTGCCTCTCTTTACCAGTCTGTCATCTTCAGCGGCTCTCCCTCTCGAAAGCGGTTGCAAAGGTACGCACTTTTTCCGGTTCTGCAACTTTTACGCAATACTTTTTTGCGGAAATTTTGAAGAATTTTTGTAAATCCCTGTAAACAAGACAGTTGCATGTGAGCGTTTTTTGATGCTTTCAAAAACGGAAGGAAACAGCCCTACATTATGATTTCGCGCGGGCGCGCGGGCGTGTGTACGCGCACATGCGTGCATGTGCAGACAAACAGGAAGAAGCATGCACACATAAAGGAATTGCGGCTGCGCACAGAAAAAAACAGGTTGATGAACCGTTCCCGACGAGAAGAAACAACCGAAACACGGTAAAGCTTATCCGCAATCAAGGACATTTTTTTCAAGGAACGGAAAGAAAAGCCTGAAAAAATCCGTTCCTCCCCCCCCCGAAAAAATCCCGGATTTTCCGGATCTGTTCCCCTGGAACGGTCAGTTTTATGTCATCCAAAGAACAAAAATCTTCCGAGAATCGCCATTTTTTACCAACAGGAGGACAAAAATTTCGCGAGAAAGGCCATTTTTATACCATCCGATAGACAAAAATTTCGCGAGAAAGACCATTTTTTGCCAACAGGAGGACAAGAATTTCCCGAAAACGGCCAGTTTTATGACAGCCGGAAGACGAAAAAATGAACCCGGCGACCATTTTTCCTCGCCCGGCTGGGAAATCCCGACCAAAATTCCTCCCCCGAAAGGCAGAAAATCCGAAAAAAATTTCCGGAAAAACTGGAAACGGAGCTACATGTCCACAAACAGAACCGGAATTTTTCCATGCAGCAGGGCAAATGACGTCACGGAAATCCCGGCCAAAATTCCTCCCCCGAAAGGCAAAAAATC
>CABIXF010000055.1:1568-20385 GCA_902362595.1 Bacteroidaceae bacterium
CTTACAGAAAACCAGAAAGATAAAAGCGGATTGAAAACAGAAGACCTCACGTACGGACATAAAAAAAGGAGTTCCGCTGAACTCCAACCTTTGTTAACCTTAAATCTAATACTATGAAAAACACAGTGCAAAAGTAAACATTCCTGTTGAAAGCACAAAAGAAACAGCTGAAAAGTTATGTTTTACAACACATATTAACCATCTGACACTGTCCGATAAAATCCATTAACAGAACAAGGATTAAAACTGAAAAAGTGCAACACTCCACGATGCGGGATATTATACTCTTGAAATAAGACTTACGGTTGTCTAAAAATCATACACTCATTGTCAAAAAATTAGACACTCCTTCTTCATCGCAAAATCAGCATAATTCTATCAATCAGCTACTTGCGATAATGGCACGGAAATTGTATCAAGAATGACAACAAACAAAAATATAACCATAGCGCATGAAAACTTACCTTACATTCTTACAACGAAACAAGCTCTTCACTTTTGTCAACGTCATCGGGTTGAGCATCTCCCTGATGTTCTTCCTGCTGATCAGCCACATGGTAACCCGACAACTCACTGTAGACAAAGACATGAAAGACGCAGACCGCACTTACGTACTGGCCAGCGAAATATGGGCAGGAGGTCATATCCTACTGGGCGACAAACTACAAAGCCGTTATCCGGAAATAGAAGACTGGTGCGCCGTGAGCGGTTCCTACGAACAGTTTGTCAAAACCAATGACAAGCCCGTGAATATACAAATGATGTTTGTCCGCGAAAATTTCTTCCGGTTCTTTAATTTCCATCTGCTGGAAGGGAATCCCGAAACCTTACTGAGCAATGAAAATAACATCGTACTGACACGTTCCTGCGCCATCAAGCTGTTCGGTACGGAGCATGCGCTGGGTAAAACCCTCATAGAACAAGCATTCGGCAACCAGAAATGTACGGTAAGCGGTATCATAGAAGACATTGACAACTCCATCTTTCCTTCCCACATTGAAGCATTCAGTCCTCATAAGAATGTACGGTATGTGTATTGGAGTGCCAGCGAAGAAAATACCGAGTTGGGCAATGCCGCCAGCTGCATCTTCTTCCTGCGTTTCCATCCGGGTGTCAATCCCAACGACAAGGCCGGTGACATTGCCCGCTTCTTCAAGGAATTCTTCTGGATTTACCAATACGATGCCGTCAAGGAAGTACGCTTTATACCTGTGCATGATTTTTATTTCTCCGACATTCCTGCTGCTGGAGCAAACCTTAACCAGTACAGCCGGAAACTGGTACTTATTTTCCTGACCATCGGTATCCTGATTCTGTGCATGGCCATTTTCAACTACATCAGTATGAGCGTGGCCCAGACCAGCTACCGGGCAAAGGAAATGGCTACCCGCCGCCTGCTAGGTTCTTCCAAGAAAAATATTTTCTGGCGCATGATTGCCGAGTCGTTCCTGATGACCACCTTCGCCTTCCTGGTGGGTTTCTTGCTGGCCAAAGCTGCAGAACCGACCGCCATGAACTTGCTTCACATACGGCTCGACATCGTAGGAGGATTAAATCCTGTCACCGTATCCTGCTATCTGCTCCTGATTGTCGTACTTTCCCTGCTTTCCGGTTTCGTGCCCGCCACGATGCTGTCGCATTATCATCCGCTGGACATCGTGAAAGGTACTTTCCGCCGGAAGACCAAGACGTTATATCTCCGCTTGCTGAACATCGTGCAAAACGGGCTGACCATCGCCATGTTGGGATGTGCCCTCTACCTGACTGTACAGATTTACCGCATCCTGCACGCCCCATTAGGATATGAATACGGAAATGTACTCTCTTATCCCCGAATGTCCAACGACCAAAAGTTGCAACTCTTCCGCCACGAAGCTCAAAAACTCCCCTTTGTGAAGCGCGTCAGTTTTTCAAGCGGTACTCCTTTGGACGGAGGCAACAACGACACGATGAACTTTAACTCCGCAGACAGTATCCAGGTGCTGAGCTTCCAGACATTTATTGTTGATTCGGCCTTTATCGACATGTTTCACATCCAAATCACGGACGACCGTCATGCCGGATTCGATACGCACAATTACCTGGTGAGCCAATCGGCCATGAAGAAACTGAAACAGCTGGGCTTTACCGACCATGTTAACAGCAGTGACGGGAACTATTCCTGGAACATCACCGGCGAATTCAAAGACTTTCAAATCCGCTCCCTGTTAGAAAAAGACCCTCACCCGCTGCGCATGCAAATTGCTCCTGCCGACAGCATAAGTCCCTGGAACATTCTGGTGGAAGTACGCGACGGCCAACTGGAAACTTACAAAAAGCAACTCGACCAGCTCTATTCTAGGGTGATAGACGGGTACCCGTTTGAATCAAAATGGTATGACACCCTGATGCAGGACATCTATGAGAATATTAGCCGCATGAGCCAGCTGATTCGCATTTTCACCTGTGCGGCACTGGTCATCTCCCTGTTGGGCCTGACCGCCATGAGCATCTATTTCATCGCCCAGCGGAAACGCGACATTGCCATCCGCAAAGTCTTCGGTTCCGACAGCCGCCACGAGATGCTCCAACTGATGAAATTCTCTGCTGTCTCACTCGTTATCAGCCTGCTGATTGCGATCCCGCTGATGTATATGGGAATCCACCAAATAGACAAGATTGTGACCTACGAAAGCAGTTTCCCCTGGTGGGTACCAATTGCCTCCTTCCTGATTGTGAGCCTCATCTCCCTGGCCTCCGTCTGGCTCATCAGCCGAAAGGCCGTACGGGAAAATCCGGTGTGCAACCTGAAGACTGAATAATTCCTATCAAACCCAAAACATAAAATAGCAACGATATGAAAACCATTTTACGAAACCTATTTTACACCCTGAAGCGCTTCCGGACCGCCTCCGTGCTGAACCTCCTGGGACTTTCGGCTGCATTTGCCGCCTTTGTCCTGCTCATGATGAAGGTGAGCTACGAACGCAATTTCGATACCTGCTATCCCCATGCCGACCGCTTGGTCATGCTGAACCTGTCACAATCCAAAGGAAGCAATTATGTCAGTATGCTTCCCCGAGGCCCCATCGACTACCTCATCCAGCAAGTGCCCGGCATCGAATACGGTACCATCTATTCCCCCGCCTGGTCCAAGCAGGCTTTCTACACCGACCCCAAGAATCCGCAATATTTCTACGAGGAACCGTGGGCCGTATATCCGGATTTCGGCAAAATCATCGGACTGAAGTTCGTGGAAGGCAGCAACCAGGAGATGAACCAGCCGGAAAGTGTCATTATCTCCGAGAGCTATGCCCGCAAGCTGTTCCCCAAAGGAAATGCCTTGGGCTCCTATCTGTATGCAGACACCCCAGACTGGCGAAGCCCGGAAGCCACGAAGTTCCGGATATGCGGTATCTTTGAAGACCTCCCCGAGAACTGCCAGTTCAAGAACGACCTCTTCGTACCGATGGGAAAGCTGCAGGAGAACGACTGGGGCAGCCAGAACTTCTATGCGTTCTTTCTGCTGAAACCGGGCGTCAGCGTAGAAGAAGTCAACCAACAGATTACGGCTACAGGGGCCGACGCACGATTGTTCACCGGGGATCCAGG
This sequence comes from Bacteroidaceae bacterium, assembly GCA_902362595.1. Taxonomy (GTDB): domain Bacteria; phylum Bacteroidota; class Bacteroidia; order Bacteroidales; family Bacteroidaceae; genus Phocaeicola; species Phocaeicola fibrisolvens. The sequence continues at coordinate 5,160 of CABIXF010000055.1, forward strand.
CACACAGAAACTCTATGTCTTCCCGATACAGAAACTGTATTATGACATGTATTCCCCCTACTACTTCAAGACGGGCAGCCGCAGCACCATGACCTTGCTGGTAAGCATCGGCTTCCTGATCATCCTCATTGCGTGCATCAACCTCATCAATTTCAGTACAGCACTGGCTCCGGTGCGCATGCGCAGCATCAACACCCAGAAAGTGCTGGGAAGTACCAACGGAGAACTGCGCCGTGCCTTGACCCTCGAATCGGTCGTCATCGTACTGGTCAGCTGGTTGCTGTCATTGTGCATCGTGGCCGCCCTGATTCACTTGAACGTACTATCCTTCATGGGCTTCACGCCCTCCCTGCTTGTCTACTGGAAATACGTGGTCTACACCGGACTGATAGCCCTACTCACCGGCATCGTGGCAGGACTGTATCCGGCGTGGTACATGACCTCCTTCCCGCCTGCCCTCGTGCTGAAAGGCAACTACGCCCTGAGTGGAAAAGGACAACGGTTGCGTACGATACTCATCGGCTTCCAGTACATCGTTTCGTTCGCCCTGATTACTACTGCCGCTTTCATCTTCCTGCAGAACCGCTTCATGCGCAACCATGACCTGGGCATCGACAAAGACCAGATACTGGTAGCTTCCCTCCCCCAACAGCCTTTCCACAGCAGTCCTTACCGCAAGTTTGACAGCCAGCTGAAGAGTTTTGCGGAAATCGACGACATCGCCTATGCCAAATGGGAACTGGGGGCCAGCGAAGGATACACGCAATATGCTTTCACCTACAAAGGGACTCAATACGGGCATCTGTATATTGACGTCACTCCCAATTTCTGCCGTGTCATGGGTCTGCACATCCTGTCGGGAAGCGACTTCCTGCCCAGCGATTCCATTTACACCTCCCAGCTGAACTTCATCGCCACACAAGACTTGCAGCAAGAAAGCGGTATTCCGGCAGGAGAGACACTCGACTTTTCCTCGTGGGGAATGAAGGCCCTCCTCAAAGGATATGTGAACAACGTGCAGTTTACTTCATTAAAGATGAATCCCGTGCCTTACGTATTCTGCCCCAACGGTGCCTACAGCAACCAAGTCTTGCCGTTTGCCTATGTCCGCGTAAAAGCTGGGAGCGACATGGACACTGCCCTGAAACACATCCGCGAGACCATCAGCGACTGCTTCACCGGTTATCCCACCGAAGTGAAGTTCTATGACCAAATATACGGACAACTGTATCAGAAGGAAACCGACCAGCAAAAAATCATTACCTGGTTCAGCTTGCTGGCCATCCTCATTTCACTGGTAGGTGTCTTTGGCCTGATTATATTTGAGGCCGAACACCGGCAGAAAGAAATCGGCGTACGCAAGGTCTACGGAGCCTCCATCCAGCAAATCCTCTGGATGTTCGGACGTTCCTATCTGATACTCTCAGTGGTATGTTCCCTCATCGCCAGTCCCATCGCCTGGTATGCCGTATCAGAATGGCTGAAGCAGTTCAATGAACGGATTCCCATCTCGCCTTGGGTCTTCCTCTGCACCTGCCTGCTTATCAGCGCCATCACCTTGGTCACCATTACGATACAGAATTACCGGACAGCCACCAGCAATCCGATAGACTGTCTGAAGTCGGAATAACAGAAGAAACATCTGTCAACTTTAAATGGGTTATCCTATTCTTTTTATTTAGAAGAAGTGGATAATCCATTCTTTTTTTCAACAAAACACATATAAATTCTATGTTTTTGTTTTACTTTGCGAAACAGAAACAAGGAGAAACAATAAAATGGAGAACGAATTACCTTCCGACTTGTCAATCTGGGACGAACGCTGCATGAAAATCTTTATCGAAACAAATTCAGCTTTATTCCGTGTATTTGCCAGTCGTTACGTAAAAGACATTGATATAATTGACGACTTCCTGCAAGAGGCCTATATCAAATTATGGACTCACCGCAAATCCATCGGTGAAGTAAAATCATTACGCAATTACTTCTACACCCTCCTCTATCACACCATCCTGGACAAACAAGCATCCACCCCGACGCATAAGGTATCAATAGAATCCCCAGAAATACAAGAAATACCTTCAGACAGCTCTCTTTTCCATCATATTGTGGAAATGGAAAGTACCCAGCTCATCACCGAGGCATTAAAAAAATTATCCAAACAAAGCAATCAAGTTCTTTTGATGAGTATGGAAGGAAAAAGTATACCCGAAATCGCACAAGAATTAGACTTGTCTATCAATACCGTAAAAACCGTAAAATACAGAGCTTTAAAACGTCTGTCCAGCCTATTATCCAAAGAGGATTTCCTGTTATTGCTTCTGCTACTAGCTTATTGAAATGTTAAAAATTCTATAAGCTGTCATCCTTTTCTTTTATCCCTGCAGTCTATTTAATAAAACAATGCAGCCAAAAGAAATGGAAACCCCACAAGAAATAGCTTCACTCATTGCCCGTCGTATTTTAGGAGATAAACTCACCGATGAGGAGAATGCCCAACTCGACCAATGGTTGGAGACATCGACGCAAAACCAGCAAACCTACCAGAACGTAGAAGAAACAGACTTGGTAGAACAAATATGGCTTCTGGAGAAAAGCGGCTACGGCTCACGTATGGCCGAACGTTTTGAGAAGGAACGCCTCCAGTCCTCACATCGTCGCTTATGGAAACACACATTCATAGCTATCGGGACGGCAGCCTGCATACTCCTCGCAGTTTTATTCCGTTTTCCTGAACACACATCACAGCCTGCACAGCCCCCGACTCCTGTCAGTCTGATTCAGCCCGGCAGCACAGCTGCCATACTGACGCTGGCAGACGGACGGCAATTCGACATGCAATCTACTAATCCGGACAGCCTGCACACACTACTTCAACAAGTGGCACAAGCCGATGCCCTCAAAGAAGCAGACCAGATCGCCTATCACGAACTAAGCGTACCTGCAGGAGGAGAATTCCAGTACGTACTGCCCGACGGAACCAAAGTCTGGCTCAACTCCAAAAGCAACTTACGCTTCCCGGAGAATTTCGACAAAGAAGGGCGGCATGTATACCTCAAGGGCGAAGCTTTCTTTGACGTGACGAAGGACACCCGAAACCCCTTTACAGTCACGACTTCCGGAGGAGATATACGCGTGTATGGCACCCGGTTCAATGTCACCGACTATGATCAGGAAGATTTTTCGGCTGTATTGGTGAGCGGCAGTATTGAATATCAATCGCCCCATGGGAAATCAGTCCGGTTACGTCCCTCACAACGTGTAGTCTACCATACACAATATGACCACATCGATGTGCAGGAGGTAGATACCCTGATTTACACGTCTTGGATCAATCATCAGTTTATATTCAAAGGAGAAACACTGGAAAATATTATGAATACGCTGTCACGCTGGTATGACTTCACCCCTGTATTCCAATCCGATGAAATACGTCACATCAGATTGTCCGGACGACTGAACCGCCAAGAAGACATACGCATCTTGTTGCAAAGTTATGAAGCCAGCACCGGCATCAAATTCCGGATAAACCAAAAAGAAATCATTATTACACAATAAAATACTATACAACGATGAGACACAAACATGCAAGTTCTTACAAAAGTAGCACCCAACGGTTGGGGAAGGTACTTATGGCCTTCGGCTTAGGCCTTGCCTCCATATTACCTGGAGAAATGTGGGCACAGCAAGTAACCGTACACATCAAACAAGGCAACCTGGATCAGGCTTTCCAACAAATCATGAAAGGAAACAATATCCAGCTAGTATACAATACGGATGTGGCTTCAAACATTAAATGCAAGGCCTGTTCATTCCGGAACAGGGAAGTGAACGATGTCATCACGTTCTTGCTGAAAGGAACCAACCTGACTTACACCTACCACAACGGGATTTACACTATTCAGGTAAAGCAACCTACTCTACGCTCACAGGAAGGATTCATTGCCGGACAAATCCTCGATGAATCCAGAGAAGCCGTGATTGGCGCCACTGTTGTCGTAAAAGAAACCCGGCAAGGACTGGCTACCGACATGAATGGCCGGTTCCGCTTGGAACACATTCATTCCAATAACGGGAAAGTCACTTTGCAGATTTCCTATATTGGGAAAAAAAGTATTGAACAAAAAGTAAAACTCAACTCCACAAACACCTTTATCCTTGAAGAAAACACTCATCTGATGTCGGAAGTTGTTGTCACAGGTTATCAGCATATCAGCCGGGAACGGTCGACGGCTGCCTACGGGTTCATCAACTCCGAAAACCTGAACCGACAGATGCACAGTGACCTGAGTTCCTCACTGGAAGGAAAAATTGCCGGACTCCAGATGAACATCAATCCCAACACCGGCGATATGACTCCGGTACTGAGAGGTGTGGGTACTTTCTCCAGCGAAGTTGGTACCTCACCGTTGATTGTCATTGACGACATGCCTACCAACATGACCTTGAACGACATCAACCCCTACAACGTGGAAAGCATTACTGTATTGAAAGATGCAGCGGCAGCCAGTATTTATGGAGCATTAGCCGCCAACGGAGTAATTGTGGTCACCACCAAACAGGCAAGCCAGGAAAAGACTGCCGTCAATATAAATGCAGACTGGTTCATTACCACCAAGCCCCGCTTTGACAATCTTCATCTGGCCTCTACGAGTGACATCATCGATTATCAGACGGCGGTATTCAATGACAATGTAGCAGAAGCCGGCAGTATTGAAAACTTTCTGTCCAGCTACCGGTCAGGATACTATAATCCTTTATTTCAATTGTATCAGGACCAATCCACTGGCAAGCTAAGCCAAGAAGAAGTCAATGCTACCCTCAGTCAATGGAGAAACAACGATTATTATAAAGAATTCCGGGATAATGCCTGGAGAACTTCTCTGCGCCAGCGTTACAACATCAACATTTCGCAGAAACGAGGAAAAAGCAACCATTACACCTCTTTCAGCTACGAAAAAGAAAAAGGACGTATCATTTCAGAAAGCAATGACCGGTTCTCCTTATACTACAAATCCAATTATGCCCTCACCCATTGGCTGACATTGAACCTCGGCATCGATGCGAACCTAAGCCATGGCAATACCGCCAACGGTGCTTATACCAGCTATACCCTGCAACAACGATATGAACGCATACTCGACGCCGATGGAAACCGGTACATCAGTCCCTATGTCAATGTAAGCGGATATACCGGCAGCGCTTATAATGGCAGCGTAGTCAGCATGTATGAAAACACGGAGCCCTACAAATCATTCGGATTCAATGTGCTTGATGCCTTGTACGAAGGAATGACAGAGACACAAGATTTAAGCATACGTCCTTTCTTCAGTCTGCAGGCCAAGTTCCTGAAAATGTTCACCTACAACCTGATGTATCAATATGAATGGAACTACGGACAAAGTGAATTATTTGATTCCGTAGATTCTTATCAGATGCGCATGACCTACAACAGTATGATTGATACAGACGGCGTATCCCACATGCCCGACGGAGGACGTTTATACCGTTCAGAACTGGGCAGCCGCCGCTACATTCTGCGTAATCAGATTAATTTTGACAAAACGTGGAAAGACCATACCGTAACAGCCATCGCCGGATTGGAATTTCGGGAAAACAAAATTCCCAAACCCATCCTGCAGTTACTCTATGGATACGACCCACAAACACTGACGTCCGACATCATGAACTGGCAGGACTTTGAAGACGGTGTGGGCACCAGTGCCTTGTCTGGTTCTACCATCAAACTAAACGGACTGCCCAACACGTTGCAGGAAACCCGTCACCGATACGCCTCATTCTATTCCAATGCCAACTATTCCTACAAGTCAAAATACAACATCTCAGGAAGTTTGCGCTGGGACCAAGCCGACCTGTTCGGATTGGACATCCGTAACCAGCGTCATCCGTTGTGGTCTGTCGGAGGTTCATGGACTTTATCGGAAGAATCTTTCTTGAAAAACATTGACTGGCTGAATTACTTGAAACTACGTGTTACCTATGGTATCAACGGAAACGTAGACCAAAGTTCTACCACCTACTTTGTGGTCAAGCAAAAAGTGCAGAGTAACCCCATCAAGACCAATTATCTCACGTATGAAGACGATGACTTGCCTAATCCACAATTGCGATGGGAAAAGACAGCGACTTATAATATGGGACTCGACTTCCGTTTTTTGAACGACAAAATCAGAGGTAGTATTGAATACTATAATCGTAGTGCCTCCGACCTACTTGTCAGACGTTACATGGATCCTACTATCGGCGCTGACTCACGCGTGGTCAACAACGGAAAGATGCGTAACCGAGGAGTGGAATTGTCTTTGATGCTGGATATCGTCCGGAAAAAAGACTGGAACATGGGCGTGGACTTTAACTTTTCATACAACAAAAACAAGATGACTAAAGTAGACCACGATGCGACGGCTTCATCTACCAGCTTCATTCTGAGTCCGCAAAACTATTTCATCGAAGGAACCAGCTACAATACGTTATGGGCCTATCGCATAGACCGCATAGAAAACGGGTATCCGATTGCGGTAGATAAAGACGGAAATGACTTGATTACATTTAATGAAGATGGAACGGTCAAAGACATCAAAACAACGATGCAAGGAACGGAGAATTTGGTGAATATGGGTACACTGACCCCAAAATACAACGGTTCCTTCACTTGGAGAATCGGTTATAAAAACATTGACTTCAATGCATTCTTTGTGTTTGCCGGCGGTCACAAGATGCGTAACTGCGTCATCAGCATGAACGATATGGCAGGTTCTCAAACCATCGAAGAAATAGCGGCGCGATGGGATGCCGATAATCCCAATGCCAATGTACGTATGTACATGGATATGCCGACTGAAAACCGGACCTATGCCAGCACCCTCGACAACTGGTGGAAATATGGCAATCTCAATGTAAAAGACGCTGATTATTTCAAGCTGCGCAGCCTGAGCATAGGATACACCATGCCTACCTTTATCTGTAAGAAGATGCGACTCAATTCCTTGCGTTTCAAGTTTCAGGTAGATAATTTGTTCACATGGTGCAAAGCAGGCAAAGGAATCGACCCAGAAAGCTATAGTCTGAACTCTGGAACACGAGGAATGGCTATTCCTAGAACGTATTCCATCGGTATTTCAACAAGTTTCTAACTTTATATAAAACAGACAATTATGCATAAGCTCATTTATATTCTCTTGTCTTGTATTACATTGGGACTTATATCCTGTGAACAATACATTGACATCACTCCAACAGGTAAAAAAACGGTTGATTCAACAGCCACTTATTATGACCTGATTGTATTGCCCAACAGATGTTATTATCCTTCTGCTTTTGCTCTTCTCAGTGATAACACGTGGGCCAAAGAATCCAATATCATAGGAAATGAATTTATCAGTTGGGACGGAATCAATATGACCTTCAACGAAGCAGCCGACCGAAAAGAATTAAGTGACAACAACTTATATGCCAACTGTTATTCCTACATTCTTCGCTCAAATATCGTCATTTCACTGATAGACGAAAGTCTGGGCAATCCGGAACTCAAGGAAGTAGCCAAAGCGGAAGCCAGAATCTTCAGGGCATGGGACCACTTTATTCTAATCAATACCTTTGCCAAGGCATATAATCCTGCTACCGCTGCTACAGATGGAGGCGTAGCCATTATGGATAAATATGACTTGGAAGCGGTACCGGTCAAATCAACGGTAGCCGAAGTCTACGATTTCATCATCCGAGATATAGAAGAGGCGCTCCCCTATCTGCAGGAGAATCCGTCGAATGTATACCACCCGTCCAAAGCCTTCGGCTATGCCCTGGCAGCCAAAGTCTATCTGTTCCATCATGATTGGGAAAAAGCCAAAAACGCGGCAGAAGAGTCATTGAAATTGAAAAGTGACCTGATTGACTACGTCGCCCTGGAAAACAATGGAGGTCCATTATCGGATAATACCTATGCAAAAGGCGGCAATCCGGAAGTATTAAACTATGCCTACATGGGAAGCTATTCCGACAACCCGACCTACTGCTACGGTATGATCAGCCCTGAACTCGTTCAGCTATTCGATGAAAACGATACACGCTTCACAATGTTTTTCCGCACAACAGGCAACAGTCCTTATTATTTTGATGAAGGTTCAGGAGCAGCCCTTTGGAACTCTTCCATCACGTATTCAAAATTCCAATATATGACTGTCGGCATGCGTACAGCCGAAGTATACCTGATTCTAGCCGAAGCGAAAGCTCGCCTGAATGATTTGGATGGAGCCATGCAGGCATTGTGCGACTTGAGAGTCAAACGCATCAAAGGAGAAGAAGCCGTTCCTTCACAGCCTTCAACTAAAGAGGAGATGGTCCGACTTGTCATTGACGAACGGAGAAAAGAACTTTTGTTCGGATTCAACCGTTTCTGGGACTTGAAAAGATTGAACACGGAACCGGAATATGCCAAGACGCAAACCCGTCGTTTCCCGCTGGTATCCACCGAGGTTCCCAGTCAGACCTATACTTTGGCGCCCGATTCACGCTTGTACGTCATTCCGTTCCCCAAAGATGCACGCACAAAGAACCCGAATTTAACACTCAACACCGATGAATAATAGAAAACAGATGTACAGACAATTACTCATAGCCGCATTGACCGGACTGGCTTTTCAGCCGGTCAGTGTTTCTCTCTATGCTTATCCGGCAAAAGCCTCTTCTCATCTCGCCCAGGCAGACACCACCAAGGTGAGTGAAGATGAATATACCAAACTTGTAAAAGATGACCACAGCGAAAAGGTGGGAATGTTCACCGTTCGTCATATTAAAGACGACTGGTATTTTGAGGTACCCGATTCCCTCTTAAAACGCCACATACTGGCAGTCACCCGCTTTAAAGCCGTTCCCCAAGGCTTCAATTTATTGAGTGGAGAAGAAGTGAATCATTGCGTAATCTATTTGGAACAACATGACACCAAAACTTTATTTCTAAGAGAATACGTACAAACCCAGTTTGCAGAAGATAAAGACCATATTTCACAATCACTGAAGGAATCAACCGTCGACCCGATTATCAGCAAATTCACGGTAATCGGACGTAATCCTAAAACTCATGCACAACTCATCAAAGTGACCAGTTTCTTTCTGGAAGATAACCAAGTATGTGGTTTTACGACCAATGATAAAAAAATCCTGAACGTAAACAGTATTCAAAAAGACTACTGCTTTATGGATACCGTCAAGACGTATCCTATCAATACGGAGGTACAGACCTTGCGTACGTATGCGGTGTCATCAGGAAAATATCCAGCTGCACAAAGCGGAAAAGTCACACTCAAGCTGAATACCAGTATGGTACTGCTCCCTAAAACACCTATGCGTCCGCGTCTGGCAGACAATCGGGTAGGCTATTTCCAGAATGCTTTTACCATTTTCTCCGACACACAACAAAAGACCGAGGCCGAAAGCCTGATTCACCGTTACCGGCTGGAACCCAAAGACCCAGCCCGTTACGCCAAAGGATTGCCGACCGAGCCGAAGCATCCCATTGTCTACTACATCGACCCAGCCACACCGGCCAAATGGATTCCTTACCTGAAAGCGGGAGTGGAAGACTGGAATGTAGCATTCGAAGCCGCCGGATTCAAGAATGCCATTATAGCTAAAGAATGGCCCAACGATTCCACGATGAGTCTGGACGATGCACGGTTCAGCGTGATACGCTACCTTCCTTCCGAGAAAGAAAATGCATACGGTCCCCGCATTGTAGACCCACGTAGCGGAGAAATTATCGAAAGTCATATCTGCTGGTACCATAACGTAATGAACCTGTTGAAAAAATGGTATATGGTGCAATGCGGTCCTTTGGACAAACGCGCACGTACTATGAATTTTGATGACGAACTGATGGGGACCTTGATTCGTTTTGTATCTTCCCACGAAGTAGGTCACTCCCTCGGCTTGCGTCATAACATGATAGCCAGTTCAGCTACCCCCGTGGAGAACCTGCGTAACAAGAAATGGGTAGAAAAGAACGGACATACAGTCTCTATTATGGACTATGCCCGTTTCAACTATGTAGCGCAACCCGAAGACCATATCTCCCCGAAAGGGTTGTTTCCACGTATCGGAGTATACGACAAATGGGCAATTGACTGGGGATACAGATGGCATCCGGAGTTTAAGGACCCAGAGGATGAAAAACACGCTTTACGCACTCTTGTCACTCAGAAGCTGAAAGCAGACCCACGCCTGTTCTATGTAGGAGATGAAGGAAAAGGCAACGATCCAAGAAGCCAGAGCGAGGATCTGGGCGACAACAACATGAAGGCCAATGAATATGGTATCCAGAACCTGAAGCGAGTGATGGAACATATTACAGAGTGGACACACCAGCCGGATGAACAATACGACGACCTGAATACAATTTATAATGCCGTAAGAGCCCAATACATACGCTACATCGGACATGTACAGAAAAATATCGGACGCTATTACCAAGGCAATCTTCCCGGCTCCAGATTTAAGGACTGGGTTCCTGCTTCCAGACAAAAAGAAGCCATAGAATGGTTTGGCCGGAATCTGTTTGAAGCACCTCTCTGGTTGTATCCGCAAGATGTGCTGGAACATATTTCCAAGGTAGATCCCGTCACAGAAATCTTCGACCGTCAAAGTTCTGTCATCTCATTTCTACTGGCTCCCGGACTGCTCTGCAACCTGCATAATGCATCCTTTGTGGCCTCAGAACCTTATCCTGTGGATAAATACCTGAAAGATGTGTTCAATGCTATTTGGAAGCCAATAGAGTCCTCTCCGGAGCGTGTCAATTATTACACACGGCAGATGGAGCGCATGTATGTATCCTTCCTCCTCAACATGCTGGTTCCCCAAAGTGAAGAATCCCGGAAGGCCAATACTGCATTTTCACGTTCCGATGCCAAGCTCTATGTAGAGTCTCATCTGGATGATGTTGAATCCTATTTGGATGCGCACCTGGCCCAAAAAGAAGAATCATTATTGAACCAACGCCATTTTGCTGCGTTAAAGAGAGAGGTAGAGAAATTCAAACAAGATTATTATAAAGAAAAGACAAACGGTTCTAAGAATTAATCAACTGCATTCATGACATGAAACGACTGCATCATTTTCTGATATTTATCTTATCGGTTACAATCCTTTGCCTGAGTACCGGAATGAGTCATATCCATATATGCTCCGACCAGTGTTGCAAAGCAAAGTCATGCCTGATGCATTCTCCTATACAACCCGACACTGACAGTTGCTGCAAAGCGTCTCCATCTTCAAAGACCACGTCCCAGCAACTGTCAGCGTCATGCACTTGTTTCCAAATCGATTACACTGCGGAATTTTATTTCAGCCACACAGATTATGTGTTGCCTGCTGTAATGCCCATGGATTTATCAACTCCAGTGTTTACATGGTATTTCTTCCCGGTGCAATTTTTCCAGTCCCATCCGATTTTGTCCCATGCTCCTCCGCTGAGTGGCAGAAACAGGCTCATCCGGCACTCCATTCTGATTATTTAGCAACCAATCCCTCCACAGGGCAAAATGGAAGATATCGTTAGAAACACCCGACGTTTCTAACCGACATGTCATATAAATTCCACAATGATTTATGCTATTAATTAGAACAAGTTTTATGAGACATTTATCCATTACATTTCTATTCATATTATTGAATTTATCAACCTACGCCACTACTGTTCACAGAACATTAAGTGGCAGTGTGACCGATACGAAAGGAGAAACCATCCCAGGAGCCAACCTGATTTGGTTGCACACCTCCACAGGAACCAGTACGGACGCCAACGGTGCATTTGAACTGGAACGAGCAGAAGGAAACAACCAACTGGTAGTAAGCTGCATCGGATTCAACACCGACACCTTGAACATCTCTTCTGAACAAGAATACATCGACATTACCTTATCTGAAGGAGTAGAACTCCAGGAAGTCAACGTGGTTGCCCGTAAGGCTGGAACACAAAAAATCCGTAACAGTGTGAGCAATGCTGACCTAATCTCAAAGGACGAGCTGTTCCGGGCAGCTTGCTGTAACCTAGGAGAAAGTTTTGTAACCAATCCTTCGGTCGATGTCAACTATTCGGATGCGGCTACCGGAGCCAAACAGATTCGTCTGCTGGGATTGTCCGGTACCTATGTACAAATTCTGACTGAAAACATCCCTAATTTCAGAGGCGCATCTTCAGCCTATGGTTTGGGATACGTACCTGGTCCGTGGATGCAGAGTATCCAAGTGAGCAAAGGCACCTCTTCCGTGAAGAACGGCTATGAAGCACTGACCGGACAAATCAACATTGAGTTTAAGAAACCACAGAACCCGGAGGCCGACTGGGTATCGGCCAACCTTTTTGCCAGCACCACCAGCCGTTACGAAGCCAATGCCGATGCAACGGTCAAGCTGAATGACAAATGGAGCACCATGCTACTGGCTCACTACGAAAACGAAACGAAAGCGCACGATGCCAACGGAGACGGATTCACCGATATCCCCGAAGTGGAACAGTACAACTTCTTCAATCGCTGGGCCTACATGGGTAGTAAATATCTGTTCCAAGCGGGTATCAAGGCCCTCAACGAACAACGTACCAGCGGACAGGTTTCACACGGTGGACATTCATTCAGCAATCCTTACTTGATTGACATGAATACCGACCGCTATGAGGCATTCGTAAAGCAGGCTTATATCTTCAATAAAGAGCATAACACCAACCTGGCATTGATTACTACCGGGACCATCCATAACTTGGATGCAACCTACGGACACAAGTTGTATAATGTGAACCAGCAAAATGCCTATGCGTCGCTTATCTTTGAAAGCAACTTCACAGACCAGCATGCCCTGTCGGCCGGACTCAGCTTCAACTACGACCGTTACGACCAAGATTACCGCCTGACCAACAACGTAGCAGACACTCCGCTGAAGGCCATCGATGACGAGGCAGTTACCGGTGGATATGCCCAATATACTTACACTCCCAACGACAAGCTTACCTTGATGCTGGGGTTGCGCGGCGATTACAGCGACATGTACGGCTTTTTTGTCACTCCACGTGCAAACATCCGCTATGCACCCAATGACTACGTCACTTTCCGTGCTTCTGCCGGAAAAGGTTACCGCACCAATCATGTGTTGGCCGAAAACAATTTCCTACTGGCTAGTAGCAGAAGCATCCAGATTGACAAGGACTTAAAGCAGGAAGAAGCCTGGAATTACGGATTCAGCATCGCCAGCTATCTTCCGGTATGTGGAAAGACATTAAACCTGAATGGGGAATATTATTACACACAGTTTGTCAATCAGGTGGTAGTAGATATGGAAACCAATCCCCATGCGGTCATCTTCTCCAACCTGAACGGACAGTCGTATTCTCATGTATTTCAGGTAGAAGCCACTTACCCTTTCTTCCAAGGTTTCAACCTGACAGCCGCATGGAGAATGACATATGTGAAAAATGAAATCAACGGTATTTTATACGAAAAGCCGCTGACCGGCAGATACAAAGGCTTGATTACTGCCTCTTACAAAACTCCCCTCGGCAAATGGCAGTTTGATGTCACCTGGCAACAGAACGGAGGAGGCCGTATGCCGACACCTTACACACTGGAAAACGGCAATGCTTCCTGGGATGCGCGCTACAAATCCTTTGGACAATTAAGCATGCAGATTACCCGCAATTTCCGCAGATGGTCTGTATATATCGGAGGAGAAAACCTGACCAATTTTACCCAAAAGAATCCGATTATTGGAGCAGACAACCCCTGGGGCGATGCCTTCGATGCCACTATGGTATGGGGACCAATGCACGGAGCAAAAGGATATATCGGCATTCGGTTTAACTGGGCAAGAAACTAATTTAGATTAAAACTAATTTTTTACATTCACCATTTCACTACTGTCCACTAAAAATGGACAAGGTTAAAAGTTAAATAAATTCGGTTCACTTGAACCATATCGGTCTTTGACATTTTTGAAATTCGATTTGTCGAACAAGTCACTAAGGTGTGTTTTGTCCGTCAATGATATTCCGAGAATTTGAAGAACCTCATAGATGCTGCGCTCTAATTTCATATCGTGTTGCACGATTGCCACTAAGCAGTAAGTGATTATCGCACAATAGATTTGTATGCGGACAGCGTTTTCTGATGTTCCCCAAAATTTCTTAATTCGGAGATGCTGTTTTATCCATTTGAAGAACAGTTCAACACTCCATCTGTTTCGATAGAGCAATGATATGAATTCCGCTGATGCATCAAAATTGTTCGTCAGGAAGATGTATCGTGTACCATCTTCAGGGTCTTCAACGATGAGTTTTCTAAGTTCTTCAGGGTAGTCCTTAGAACTTTTATAAACCGTAAAGTATCCGATTACATCTGAAACGACACATTCCGGCAATCTTCGTTTCCAGGTTTTGGGCTTAACCCGTACATTGCTTTTGGCTCGTACAACGAAGGAGGCGCCTATGCGATTTATCGTATAAAGATTGCCAAAATCGTTGTACCCACGATCAAATATATAATGCGCTCCAGGTTCGTATGGAATCTCGGGCATAATCTTTGAATCGTGAACGTTAGCAGGTGTAATATGCACAAACGCAGGAACTTCTGCTTCAATATCGTAGAGCGTATGCAATTTGATTCCACCTTTCTGCTTACGAAACTTGGCCCATCCAAACACCGATAGACACAAGTCAATCGTAGTAGAGTCAAATGCATAAACATGGCCGTCAAGCTCGAAGATTTTATTGATTCTGCGCTTGCGAGCCTCGGCTATCATGAAGGTTGCATACTCCTCGAAAATCCGGCAGTCACGCTGCTCATTGGCCTTGCTAAGATTGCTGCGCGTTACAGACTTCCCGATTCCGAGATGGTAAAGTTTCCCTGCATGAGCTTCCATAGCCACAATCAGATCCCGGAGGCTCTCCCGATTGGAAAGCTGACCGAACATCATTGTAAGTAGTTGGTTCCAACAGGTATAGCTCTTAATGTATCTGTCACCTCCATACTTAGTAACGATACGATTGAATTTACTCCGGTCAAGGAACTTGATTAATTGGGCAAAAACATATGGCTCTTTATGCATAACGGTCTGAATATTACGACAAAAGTAAATTCAAATCCGTTCTCCCCAAAATTACTCATAACAAATTGAATCTCAATAATTTCAAAGAACTACTATGATTTTTTAGTGGACACTAATG
>CABIXF010000056.1 GCA_902362595.1 Bacteroidaceae bacterium
ACGTGAGTTCGATATAAAATTAGAAAATAGACAGTTGTCCGTCATTGACAAAGTTTACATCAATGGCGGGCTTCTTTTCAAAAAAGCAATATGCTGCTATAGCCGACAAAGAGTTGGCTATAAAGTTATTGAACGAACGATGTCTGGAGTGTTCTATCTGTGCAATGTTCTTCAGCTCGTCATTGACCGTCTCAATCAAGGCCCTTTTTCTGAGCAGAATCTTGTCGGCAATGCTCATCAGCGAGTTCTTCATATTGTTTTTAACTTTAGTGACAAGCTGAATGCCATCAAGGAAAAGGTTCTCGAACAGAGCTTGGCCAATATATCCTTTGTCTGCACATAGTTTTCCTTTGATGTTTTTCAGAAACTTACCCTGCTTCAAAGGCTCCCGGTCATCCACGTTTCCAGGAGTAAACATAAAATTGAGAATTTCCCCTTTGTCATTGATTATCAGATGTAGTTTGAATCCGAAGAACCATCCCATAGAACATTTTCCACGCTCGGCAAGTCCTTCAAATGTCTTATGAATAAGGATTCTTTGGTTACGGCAGACACGTAAAGGAGTGGAGTCGACAAAACTGATGCCGGTACAGGTTCCCAGCAAAACTTTCTTGATGAAGATGGTCATGGGAAGCAGCACTTCCTTCTCCAGCTCCACAAAACGGTTATAAGAAACCTGACGCGGAAAAAGGTGTTTCAGATGTTTACAGACATATTCCTTGTAGTAATGCTTGAAACAGCGAAAACCACCGGAGTGAAATAGGATTAGAATAACCATAATCTCAGCATCATTCATACGGTTAGGTTTGTTACGATGCCTGGTTTTCTTATCCTCAATCATATATTTTTCCTGTTGCAATGTAAATTCCTTGCAAAAATCATCGGCCATACAATAAATCTCTGTAACTTTAGACTCTGGAAACATAGTGGTAATCGTTTAAATCTTATAATTCAGCACTATAAATTTAATACTTTTATCGCTATGTTTCTAATTATCACTGAAATATATTTATTACTATTTCGAACTCACGTTATATACGTTGCCGTTACAAGGGTCTTGACCCATGGCGTCGGTGATGATACCGCTAAGAGTATGAAAACTTTTGCGCATATCAGTCGGGCGGTTATACAACAGATAGCGCATGCTGTCATTAAGGCTGAACATGGCTGCAGGCCTGGATGATTGAAAACAGTTCCTTTTCATTTAGCTCACCGCAAATGCGTATGGCAGTACCGGCCGGTGTACGTATTTCTATCTCTTTCAATCCGCTTGGCGGAATCGGTGTGTTTTTCTGTTTACGCCCGCTTGTTCCGGCAAATGAAGGAACAGGAACAAAAGATCCGCTGTGGGGAAGCTCGATAAACTCACCTTGAGCCGTTTTACCAGATGATTGCTCGGCGGCATAACGGGATTTGCTGTCATAAAACCGCCATACAGGGATATTGAGTTCCTCTAATCTTGATTTATAAGTCACTTTGTGCTCTTTGCAGTAGTTCATTATCTCTACTACTTCTTCTCGTGTCATCATAACTTTGCTTTTTGGACGTAAAGTTAATGATGGAAGTTGGAGACAAAAATACGTGGTTTACCGAATGCTTACGTAAAAGCAGAGCAAAACACACAGTTCAAGGCAACTATAAGTCCCGAGCATCTTGCCCAGCTTCAACAGCTCTTAAACCAAGCTATCAAAACATGGAAAACTGTATTGGAGAATCACCACTCTGAACTGATGAAGATGCTAACGGAGCATGAATCCAATATGCGCAAACTTCTTAGGCGGAATGAAGGCGTTTGGTTCTCTGATTTCTGGATGAAAGTCTTGGTGATATTTTTGTTCGTTTATACGGTGGCATTGGGGATAGTTGTATATTGCGTTAGATGAAGTTTATGTGGGGTGCAATGCAATAGGGGCAACTATTAGCTCCTATTCTTAACTATCCGGCAAATTACAAGCAAGTTAAAATCAGAATATTACTGCTTGATTTTCAATATACTATGCATGTCAAATGCCACCTTTGCAAGTTGTCAGCAAGTTAAATTCTCTCCAAGTATGGGCAAACCTCATACCTCTGTAGGGGGCTATAATTTGAAATAATACCACAATGACATTCTTTAATATTGTTGAAAATGATGTGGAGCCCTACTATTTGAAGATCGGAATTGTAACGCTTTTTTACAAATTAAGTTCTAGCTAAAGACTATTTGAAACGTTTTCTCCCGTCATCTTTTAATTCTATTTTACCCAACACTTTTGGTTGGGGAGCAGAGATTTTCTGCTTCTCAATGCTATCGCTATATTTTTTTAATTCTGGGATATATCCCCATCCCTCTTTTATATACTCAACATATTGTGCCAACACTCCAAGAAATTTAAAATAATAAAGTGATTTTAGAGGGATGATTTTATCATACGTATCCTTTTCCCATTGGTTTTGAGTGTTTCCGCGATGATTCATGTTACGGCATTGATAAATATCATTTAGCAGTGACGTGATTTCGAGAAATGAGTCAAAATCACTGTTCTTCATCTTGGCCTTATAACCCAAAAAATATACAATCGTGCGTATCTTGTCTATAGCATATTGAGCCTGCAATGATTTTCTTGATTTCTCAAAAGCATTGGTCTTTCCGAATAATAGACTGGCAATAGTATAGTCACCACTTCTGCTATATATGGATGGCTCTTTGTCTTTTTCTATTTTCAGATATGCAGGCTGACCCCACATTTTTTCTGTAATATCGGACAGATCTTTCTTCTCGCACAGTTTATTAGTTATACACTCTATCTGTTGATAAAGTGACAAACAAAAGTCTCCGAAATTATCCTTTCTCCTGAATGACTCCATCCGGATAAAATCTCCAATCAAAGTATCCTTTATAGACTGCAAAGGGAAGTCTGTATAAAATTCGTTGGCTTGCTTTCTTATGATTTCCTCAATGCAGTACTCGTAAATTTGATTTATACGTTCATCTTCTGACAAAACAGAATTTGCGGAAGCTACATTCAGTTGCTTTCGCAATTCCATATCAAACTCAGCATTTTGCTGAGTTAATCTTGTTATTTTGTCTATCGTAGACATTAACTTATCATCCATATCAAATACCTAATAGTAAGTCTAAATCATTATTCAATTCGTCAATATCAACAGGCTTTGGCTTGAACACTGTCACTTTATCAAGTAAATGTATGAGCCAGAATTGTTCTCCTCTAAAATCCTTACAACATGAGATAGCTAGCTTCTCTTTTTGTTGTTCATCATCAGGTGTCACCCCCTTGTTTATTGATGCAACCTGAGGTGTTTCTCCTAATTTGAACGTAGCATATCGTTTGTCACTATCTTTATGATGGATAGTGATATTTGTATTTCTATTTTTCTCAAATTCCAGAATAGGAAAAGACTCAATATAGGTAATGCCGTAAGAATTGGTTTTATCCGGACCGGAATCTCTATTGACAAGTTCTTGAAATTTCGTATAAAGTCTTACATATACAGGATCGGTATCACCTTTTACCATCTTCAAGTACATGAGTTTCCCATCGAGTACATTTGTCAGATCTGGATTACCTTTCTTTATATGCCCTTTTTCCGCTTTATACTTTGGAAAGAATCTAGACATTGCTGCCGAGTACCCATACTTATCCCATATATAAAGCAGGCTTCTAATCTCGCGAACATACTTCTTAGTAACATTTAGTTTGTCGCTAACAATAATACCAGTTACCTCCTGACGGCTTCCAAGTTTCTGTAGCCTCATTTTTGCTTCATTCATCACAAAGCCCTGAGTATTTATAATGCGAGCAAGTTCCTTCATAAACTCACTGTTTTCTGAATAGACATAATGCATAGAGCTGAATGTGATATCATCTGCATATCGGGTGTAACGTAATCCAAAACGCTTAGCCAGTCCCGCCAGTTTACGGTCTAACGTATCGCAAATCATATTGGTAATGATGGGTGATGTCGGTGCACCCTGTGGCAACACGTACATAAATTGTTTGTCTAAATCGTGTTGTTTAGTTTCTATGGGTTGTTCTCGTTTAACCCTCATGGAACATAGACCCGAAATCAATAGTGCTATTTGGGGCGAAAAGTTGAAGGGCGCTAGAGTCAGACGTTTCATCACCCGTCCTTGTTCTACGCTTGGAAAGAAATCTTTTAAGTCAATATTGAACACATAGTTCTGGCTTCTATGAACTGCGGCGTTAGTCACAACAGAACGCTTTTCTGCAAACCCCATAGCATAGTCTGAGGGAGTGTAAATGGCTTTCAGAACCTCATTTACTGACCGCAGAAGCATTATGAAACTCCGATTGCGCGGTGCTGCAATCTGGCGGAAACCTCCAGACTTCTTCTTTATTTTGAATTGACGATAACGATGAAATACATGATTGGGGTTGCAATAATACAAAAGTTGCTTCATCGTAAATGGATAAAATTTATCTGCATCAAAGCCCAATTCACGAATCTCATCCTGTTTGATGCGATTGAGCAGTGCCAACAAGTCTTCCCTTGTTGACATCTGTGATGCAATTTGTACTATTTCTGTTTTATCCATTTGCTTTATCTTCTAATAAATAAGAGGTGATCTCTGAGACCTGAACTGAAAAATCTTTTCTTTATGTAATATATAATAATATAAATATCATAATAACAATATATATAAATATCATAATAACAATAGTAAAAGTACAACGTACTATAGTGCAACACGTTAACGTACTAACATTGTTTATCTCCATGATTCCGAAGAACAAGGAGACATCCGGGCAAATACGCCGGACGAAATTCAAAATTCTGTTTCAGTTCCCAAACTTGCCAAAGACCACCTCTTCTTGTTTTCTAGTGCAAAGGTATTAAATATTCACGAAGTCTATGTTCGTTCTACTCGCCATTTTTGTTTTTGGAATAAAATACCCTACGAATTCTAATCCTTTCCCATTTCGAATCATAAAATCGTGAATAGCAAATAGACAATCTGATAATTGAGTGGTTCTATTATCACGTAGATCAATATTGATGCTCTGTATCTTCTGAAGCCATTTATGGCAGAGTTCGTTTGTTTTATCAATGAAATATTCGTCAGTTATACTTGCAAGCTGGCATCCTTTTATGAGATCTTCAATTTTTTTAGCTGCAAACAAAGCCACAATATACTCTCCGCTCCATTTTACGGTTTTTTCTTGAATGAATGAACTTTTAATAAAAATCTCCTTTTTAGATAGAATATTGTCAATTTCTTCAATGTATGATATGGAAGATGATGAACATTGAGTGGAATCAGATTCTTTTGATATAGAGATTATTTTCTCAAATAGTTTTTTCCAAGCATAATGTTCAACATCTAATGTCATAACGCTACTATTGTTGAGAACGAAGAATTTAGACTTGTCAAAATCGAGCAATCTTTTTCCGTCCCGTTCAACAATGGCCTTCATATAGGTCATACTGCCGTATCCGAAGTTTGTCTTAATCTTGATTGAAAGATTATCCTTTGGAATTTGCACTTCTCTCTCCCAAAAACCTTTATAGCCATGAGGAAGGAATAAAATATCTTCTTCAGGGGCGAAGTAAATAGAGGATACGTACAAACCTTTCGATTCAGAATAGCATAAACAGATCGTGTGTTCAGATTTGATTTCCTCCCAAATTGCAGTATTTGTTCTACCCATAGTAATCCGTACTTAGAATTAATACCGTTTGACTCTAAAATTAAAAACGTTGATTCGTTTTGGTAACCAACCGAAGAACAGCCTCACTCATATTAGCAGAATCAATTCGTATCACACTGCTGTCCTCTTCAAGAATTTGACGATTCAAATCATACATTGCAATATCGTGATGCTTACTGTCATTATAGATAACACCACGTTTGATGCCATAGGACTTTGCCTTTTCCATGGCATGTCTCGAACCACAGTCATTTCCTAAGTTATTAGGAGCATAGCTTGCAGATAAAAGTACGGCATCAGAGAATAAGGCTTGTAACCTATCTCGGACAACAAATCTGCTCACCATGTCATTTCGACTTTTGGGAGCTTCGTAATATTCACTAATAAGCAATCCTCCTGCTTCGACAATTTTTTCAGCAAGTTCTACATTCTCCTTAGGTAAGATACTGTCAAGAGTGCTAGGCAAAATGGCGATAGTTCTAGCACCTTTCTCCAAAGCTGTTTGATGAGCAATTGAGTCACAACCAAGAGCGAGGCCACTCACTATTGTTGCATTGTGTTTTATGATTTCTGACGTAACCATTCTCTCTGTCAGTTCAATCTTTTCATCAGGATTAAGGACTCCTATAACAGCAATATTCAAATTATCTTTGCTTAGTAAGCTTATATTACCTTTATAGAAAAGCGCAAAAGGCTTGTCTGCTGGTTTCACGCTTCCGCGCAAAGAAGGGAAATTAGCATCACCGATTGCGACAAGACCATCTGCACAATTTCCAAGTTGGTTGATGGCAGATTCTATTCTTTCCCGCTTCTTCATAAACTCATATTCATGAGTCTCTAAAAGGTGATATAAAATAGATAAGTCTTCGTTCCCACGTAAATTTTTATCTATCCACGCAGGCCCCTTTTGAGGAAAGGTACGAACAGTTAAAATATTTAATGCATTTTCCGAGTATTTCATATACAAAGTTTTTTCAGAATCTTGACAACGTTTTACCGATAGAATAAAAAATGACACTTCTCGCACCTTTGTCTAAAAGGGCTTGAATGCAATCTTCGTCAATGTTAACGGTCTTAGTGTAAAGATCGTCAATTAGCAATATATCTTGCCCGATTACATCGTCCGAAATATTACACGTATCTTTTGCTATACCAACATAAGGCAATTCACCTGCTCCCCCATGACCACTACGAGCCAAATGCGTTGTGGCGGTATCAGTGTGTCTAATAATATCATGTGTACCATCTATAAAGCCATTCAATTGTTGTGCCACTAATTGGATTGTGGCTCTTAAGTATAGTTGATTACAGCGATACGAATTTTCTCGTTTTGATCTAGGAATGACACAAACACGAAGATTTTGTTTCCCACTAAGACGCAGGATCTCAGGCAAGTCGACTTTCAAAATTTGAGTAAGTTTGTTTATTGCATTATTCAGAGTTTGCTGTGGATATGTCGTGATATCATTCTTAAAAGTGCAGATCAGATTTTCAATGGTACCAGGCACGCGCCAGTTACCACCACCTTGGTAATCACCATGATAAAAAGCGATTATATCTTGCTTGAGAGCTTTTTCGACACCACCTTCTCTTTTACGACAAAGGCTGCTTCTTGACTGAATTACAAACTGTTCCATACTGTTCAAAATTCTACTTTGATGATTTTATCTATATTGATTCCATTAGTAACTGCCTCTGAGGTAGAAGTCTCTTCGTTTTCATATAAAACGACGTTTTGTAAGTCGTATCCTAGAGATTTAAGAAGAGTGTATTTGTTGCCAAGACAATCTTCGTAAAAAAAACGCCGAACAAAATACTTCGTAAGATTGTAGAAGTTACATAGACTAATTGCCCTTTTAGAATGACAATTAGTCAATAGAATTGTATGATGTCCTTCTCGATGGAGGCGTTTTAGAAGACTAAATAAGTTATTGTTCAACTCTGTCTCACTGAGGTATGATTCAAAGCACTTTTCTTTACGATCAATTATTTCATCAATTTGGGTTTGTGTCAATTGGGGAAATAACTCCTTTAGTTCGTCCCTTGTAAATCTCTTGCCATTTTCAATATTACAGTTTACACCCAGTACTGAACTTATTGCCTCGGAATAGGCAAGGCTGTTAGCTTTATCCGTTTTGATTAATGTATTGTCCATATCGAAAACAAAAACATTGTTGGGATTCTGAGTGTTCATAATGCTTGTCTTTTAATTTCTGCAGCAAAGGTAAATGCATATTGCGAACTCTATATTCGTACTACAGAATAACTATCAAGCATTGATTTAATACGGTTAAAAATATCGTCTTGGATGGATGAAGGCGACAACACGATAAGTTCTTTACCAAAAGAACAAAGTTCACGGATTAACTCATAGTTCGGAATGCAATCTATAGAGAAAAATGCACCCTCATCAAGAGACGGGTATTGTCTACGAAATTCTTCATCTTTCTCATTTTTATATTGGCATTGTGACCCGTGAATAGGCTTAGTTCCAACATAATCCTTAGAATGATTGCTCACCCAAAAAAGGATATGTTCAACATCCCGGTTTTCATATAAAGTTACTCCAATAATATCTTCGAAACGCTCAGCTAAATTTTCGTTACATGGTTTGTATTTCATTTCAGGGAGGGCAGTCACGACATCAATTCTGTCAAGAGCGAAATTGAGGATTTTTCCATCAGCATCAGCCGCACCAATCAAGTACCACCTATTATTATATTGCTTAAGCAAATAGGGATGGAAAATAATGTCCCTAGTTCCTTTATCCGTGAAAGTGTGATACTCCAATTTAGTGACAACTTGATTTGATATGTTGTCGAATAATACGCCTAACAAGTTGGAATTCTGTAGGTATGGATTATTGCTAAAGCTGATGATTCGAGGACGTTTCTTCAGACCAAGTCCGATTTTGAAACGGTCAAGCCATTCAAAATGAGCCAAGCCATCGAATTGTCCTATTGTATTAAGTACCTCCAATATCAGGTTGCTTTCTTCCTCACTCAGTTCCTTTCTGAAGATAGTAAAAGAAGGGTTCTTATACCTTATACACCGATGACCATTAACCCTATAGCGTTCTATTTCAGCATAGAATGGATCGTACTCCAAATAGTTTATGTCCTTTTCAATGCAACGCTGAGATACTTCAGGGAATCCTGCATCAATAAGTTTCTCATTGCATTTTTCTGTAAGGTCGTGAATATCATAGAAATGATGCCTGTCAGACAGCATTTCATCAAGATACTTATACCTTGTCAAAGCATTCTTATTCGTTGGCATATCTTAATATTTTTGCAAAAGTAAATGCAACTCACGAACACAATGTTCGCGTAGTTTGGTTATGTTTGCGATAATATAGTCAAACAGAAATATATTGCGAAAAATTCTAAACGTAACTATTTGAATACCAATAGACTTTATAGCTGATTTTTTGCAAATCAATTCTGATTGACTATAAATAAGCTTTGTACTCACGAACTATCAGTTCCTTAATGTCAACTTCCAATAAATCTGCTATCTTTAGCAAACTAGCAATATCTGGCTGTGATGTATTTGTGCACCATTTTGACACAGTAGATGGATTGACTCCCATTTGTTCTGAAAGCCATTTACTAGTACGTTTTTTCTCAACTAAAACGAGTTTTATTCGATTTATATCTTCCATTGTTGTATCCTTTACCTGCAAATATAATGATTATTATTCATTTTCTTCATTATAAGTAAATAGATGTAACTTTTAAACTTCAAATCACTACTGTCCAATAAAAGTTAGCTAATCGGTCTTTGAAATTATTGAAATACAGTCTTTTAAGCAGTCCTTTAGAATGAAACGGATTTGAATTCGTAGCTTAGCGGTCAAATTGAAGGCCGCTTATGAACCAAGATAAATACGTATTCGCTCAACTTACCGCGTTTCTGAACAGAACCCAGTTCAACAACTTCGTTCGCAAGTATGATGGCAATCGCTACGTGAAGCAATTCACCTGCTGGAATCAGCTGCTTGCTATGATGTTCGGACAACTGAGCAATCGTGAGAGTCTTCGCGACCTAATTGTGGCTTTTGAAGCACACCGAGCTAAGCAGTATCATCTTGGTTTGGGACGCCATCCAATAGCCAAAGCCACTCTCGCTTATGCTAATCAGAATCGTGACTACAGAATCTTTGAAGACTTCGCATTCTATATAATGAAGGAAGCTTGCGAAAAGCGAGGGACCAATATCTTGGAAATCCCAGGAAATAAGTACGCTTTTGATTCAACAACCATTCCGTTGTGTCTAGCCACATTTCCATGGGCGAAGTTCCGAAGAAAGAAAGGAGGAGTGAAAGCTCATGTCTTATATGACATTGAAGCACAAGTTCCTGCCTTCTATACTGTAACCACAGCATCGAAGCACGACTCTACAGAGATGTGTTCAATCCATTATGAACCAAATGCTTATTATATGTTCGATAGGGCTTATGACTTTTTTAAGGAACTATATAGGATACACCTGACAGGTTCCTTTTTCGTTGTCAGAGCTAAAACGAACTTGAAATACACAATGGTTAAATGGAAGCGTAGGATGCCTAAGTATGTACTTACAGATGCTGAAGTGAAACTGACCGGATATCTCTCAGAGAAGAAATATCCCGAGTCATTCCGATTCATTCGTTACTACGATGAAGAGGGTGACCGTGAGTTCACTTTCCTGACAAACGCAACACATATTTCTGCATTGGACGTTGCTAATCTCTATAAGAAAAGATGGTTGATCGAGCTATTCTTCAAATGGCTAAAGCAGCACCTTAAAATAAAAAGATTCTGGGGCACAACGGAAAACGCTGTCCGCATTCAAATCAGTGTAGCTATTATCACATACTGTCTTGTAGCTATTGTCCAACACGATATGCAATTGAAACGCTCAACTTATGAAGTTTTGCAGATTCTAAGCATCTCTCTAACGGACAAAACGAACTTACGTGACCTGTTCGATAAGACTGATTTCAACGATATCAAAGAACTCGATTATCCCCTTTTTGAAGGACTATTTGATTAATTTTTTAACTCGTCCATTTTTATTGGACACTAATGACTTCAAATTGATATGTGTTATGCTGTAGATGCCAATTATAACATTTGGGGCTATTTTTGATTTTAAGATACTAAATGTCAGATTATATATAGAAATCATAACTTATTTGTCGCAAAAACAGCAATTGTTTGCGACAAAACAAGGCTTATGCAGTACAGCTGCTGATATCTATATTCCCTAATTCTGCGTAAACAAACTATTTTAGTTAGGGGGATTCAGTGAGTTTCACAGAGAGTTACAATCTACATAACTACTTGATATTGATAAGTGGTTTGCTTCTAATAGAATGGCTTATCTTGCAGAATTAAAGCAAATAAGCATAAAAGAATATGCTTATATTTGTATTTTTAGCTATATTTGCATTATTAAATCATATCAACTTGTGTATGGAATATACAGAACTGTTAGAGAAGCAAATAATAGGAAGATTGAAAGTCGATAACCCTTGGTGGACGGAAGGCAGAATACCGGACTATTATGCCCAAATGTCCCCCCGGTTATATCTTAATATTTTTATGCCATTAGTTCAATCCACAGGTATTCGAAGGGCATTGATACTCATGGGTCCACGAAGGGTAGGTAAAACCGTGATGATGTTTCATACAATACAACGGCTGATTGACAGTGGTGTGTCTGCCCAGAATATTATTTATATATCGGTAGAGACTCCCATCTACAACAAAATTTACTTGGAACAACTTTTCGTTTTAGCTTGTCAGATATTAGGTAAAAATCCCACGCAAGAGCAAATGTACGTATTCTATGATGAGATACAATACCTTAAAGAGTGGGAGATAGACCTTAAATCATTAGTTGATACTTATCGCAATGTTAAGTTCGTCGCTTCAGGCTCTGCAGCAGCCGAACTTAAAAAGAGAAGTGACGAAAGTGGTGCCGGTCGTTTTACTGATTTCAGTTTACCCCCGCTTACTTTTTATGAATATATACATTTGAAAAACTATTCGAATATCATGCTCCCAACTTCTTTAGAATGGCATGGTATAAAAGCACGTATCTATCAAGCAATAGACCTGCAACTGCTAAATAAGCTATTTATTGACTACATAAATTATGGTGGTTACCCGGAAGTCGTATTCTCTGAAGAAATACGAGAGAATCCCGGACAATTTATCCGCCATGACATAATAGACAAAGTGCTACTTCGTGATCTTCCCAGTCTGTATGGTATTAGCGATGTTCAAGAACTCAATTCGCTATTCACCATGATTGCATATCATTCAGGGGCACAATTTTCTTATGAAAGGCTTTCAAAAGAGTCTGGAGTAAAAAAGGAAACCTTGAAAAAGTATATCAATTACCTCGAAGCCGCTTTTCTTATAAAGGTTGTACGCAGAACGGATGATACAGCGAAACACTATCAACGAGAAACGCAATTCAAAATCTATCTTACTAATCCATCACTTAGGTGTGCATTATTTCAACCTATCAGCGAGCAAGATAGTGAAATTGGAGATATGGTTGAAACAGCAGTTTATGCCCAATGGATTCCAAGACAAGGTGTATCAATCCGCTACGCTAACTGGAGAATAGGTAAGCTGCAAGGCGAAGTCGATATTGTAGGATTAAATATCGCACGCCAAAAACCTGATTGGGCTGTTGAGATAAAGTGGACAGACCGTTTCTTTGCACACCCCAATGAATTGGTCTCACTCAAATATTTCATGGAGAAAAATCAAATGAACTATGCACTTGTCACAAGTATCAGCAAAAGTGGAAGTATAAAGATTGATAATTTAACTTTGCAATTTATTCCGGTGGCGTGTTATGCCTATATTGTAGGAGAAAATACAATGAACCATACAAAGGCATCATACGGTTTATAACTCTTCGTTCCATAACAATCCAAATAAGCATATTTAAGTGTGCTTATTTGGATTGTTGACTATATATTACTTGTTATCAGTAACTTATATCAGAAAAATAAGAAATATGTGATACTACTTACACTCCTTAAAGTGCTATTCTTCCTATTTTGTCTGCGTAAACAATGCGTAAACAAACGGTTTCGGTTAGGGGTATTTAATGAGTTTTATAAGGAATAGTAAAATTTATAACCGCTTGATATTCAATCAAGATTAGCAAAACGAACTATCGCAGAATATCATCTTATCGTTCTCATAATCTGGAGGTCCCAGGTTCAAGCCCTGGCTGGTCCACGAAGAATAGCAGGCAGTTACGAATTTCGTAGCTGCTTTTTTTATGTCCTTACGCAAAACAAAACACCATTTAACCATTTGAGATGCAGGAATCCAGCGTATTATGCATTTTATACATAAAATAATAAAAGAAATAACTTAAAAATGCATTATGAAAACGCTATCATTTATCTACAAAAGTCTCATGTTCATAATGGGGGCATGCTTCACTGTGGGATTCCAGTCTTGTCAGAATGATGACAATGATTTCTACCTTTCACATTATTATGCCAACGCACTGGTCACCGTAAAACTGAGTGCCGACAATACTCCCTACCTGCAACTTGACGACAGTACAACCCTACGCCCGGTAAACATGACCACCTCTCCTTTCGGTGACAAAGAAGTAAGGGCACTGACCAATTTTGACTTTTCGGAGGAAGCACCTCAAGGATACGACAAAGCGGTCTTCGTCAACTGGATTGACAGTATTCTGACTAAACCGATGGCACCGAACTTGGGAGAAGAAGCAAACCTTGAAACGTATGGAAACGATCCGGTAGAAATCCTCAACGACTGGGTCACAATCGCGGAAGACGGATACCTGACACTTCGTTTCGCTACCCTTTGGGGAAACGGCCAACCGCATTTTGTAAACTTAATCAATACACAAAACCCGGATAACGCCTATGAAGTGGAATTCTGCCATAATGCCTTTGGCGACACAAACGGAAGAATGGGAGACGGACTGGTTGCGTTCAAGCTGGACGGACTGCCCGATACACAGGGAAAGACCGTGAAACTGACCTTGAAATGGAATTCATTTAGTGGAGAAAAATCGGCCGAATTCGACTACTGTACCCGGAAAGCAACCAATCCGCAAGCCACAGAAGTGACCGCCGTCCGCAGTATAGAAAAAGTAAAATAAGGTATTGGAATACTCTAAAAAAGCGCAAGATCGTTGTCTTCTAAACGTTCTTGCGCTTTGCACATAAAATATACTTGTATTTTTGAAGGAAGCGAATTGACCTTCAAAGGTTATTCTACAATCAACTTTAAATGGGTGTCGCCCGTCTTGGCTTTCAGCCATTTCACTATTTTTTCCTTACTTTTCTGGTCGGGTACCCGCTGACAGTCGATAATCGCGTATGTCAGTGTATCAACACGGGAACTATCCACAGACAAACGCAGACTCTTGGAAACGGACAAGGTCTTGATTTCCGGGAAAAGGACCTTGATTTCCTGTCCCAACTGCTTTCCCAGCCAATCCGAGCCAGAGAAATCAGCCAACTGTTTATGCAAGGTGTCAATCGCTGCCTCTTGTTCCTTCAAACGTTTCTCACTGTTCCGATAAAAGTCTTCCATTACCATCGACTTGATGTTACTGATGTCTACCGCATTACCGTCTCCCATACCTTGGAATACCACCAGATTGGTCTTGGCCAGATTATAATCGGGCAAACGGTGCTGTGCGGCGGCAATCTGTTCCTTCGACACTTCCTTTCCAATCAATACGACCTTTATCTCCCGCTTGTCGTACGAAATCTCACGGCTCAAGATTTGAGAGTCGGGAAACTGCAGCTCCTCGGCAATAAAATGACTCGCAGAGGTCTGATAGAAGGTTTCCCGCACAATATTATAAGTAAGATACACTGCCGGACACATGGTACCTACCGTTATCCAGATGATATAACGCCGCACCAGTTTCTCACGGGCCTTGTCCACAAACTGCTTGCGCTGGAAATGCATCACACGCACCCCGATGTAAGTGGCCAGACTGATAAAGACGGAATTGATGAAATACAAATAGAAAGCTCCCAGAAAATACAACAGATTCCCTGTAGCCAGTCCGAACCCAGCCGTACACAAAGGGGGCATCAACGCCGTAGCAATGGCTACACCCGGAATCACATTTCCCTTCTCTTTGGTAGCCAAAGCCACAATACCGGCCAACCCACCGACCAAAGCAATGAATACGTCGTAGATAGTGGGTGACGTACGGGCCAGCAATTCCGATTGCACTTCATCCAATGGGGTAAAGGCAAAATAAATCGTGGCGGTAGTTACACTAAACAGAGTCGCTATCAGGTAACTTTTTAATGAACGTTTCATCAACTCAAAGTCATTCAAACCGATGGAAAGTCCGACTCCCATGATAGGTCCCATCAACGGAGATATCAACATGGCACCGATAATGACAGCCGTAGAATTGACATTCAAGCCCAACGAAGCAATAAAGGTGGCAAATATCAAGACCCACAAGTTGGTTCCCTTAAACTCCACCCCGTTGCGGATGGTATCCACTGTCAGTTGCTCGTCTTCCTTGCTCCGGTTCAAGTCCAGATACTCATTGAAAAATTTACGAAGCAGAAATTTTCGTTTGTTTCCTAGTTCCATAACAGCCCGATTTGGTTACTTGATAAGTTTCTCCTCTTGCCAGTTACCGAAAGAAACGGCCGACAAAAGGTAAAGTTCTTAAAGGTAAGTCTTTTTTGATAATAAATGCGATAAACAGCAAAATTAATATCGTACGGAAACCTAAACGCAACCAGAGATTGGCAATCGGCGTTTCCTGTGACAACACATAAAGCACCACGGCCACAATCAGATAGAGCGTCATGTCTTTCAACGGATAAGCTACCGGATACTTTTTCTGCCCGATGAAATAAGACAGCAAGGTAATCACTCCGTAACCTGCCACCGAAGCCCAAGCAGAAGCCACATATCCGTAGGTCGGTACCAGCCAGATATTCAACCCCAGAATCACGGCGCAGCCAATCAAAGAAAAGTAAGCTCCCCAGTAGGTTTCATCGGTCAGTTTGTACCAGAAAGAGAGATTAAAATAAATGCCCTTAAAAATCTCGGCCAGCATGACGATAGCCACTACGCTCAATCCCTCCCAATAGTCGGAAGCTACCATATACTTCAGAATGTCCATGTAACCCATCACGGCCAAGAAAGCCAGCAGCGAGAAGATAAAGAAGAACTTCATCGCCGAAGAGTAGACCTTCTTACTGTCTGCATCCTTGTTCTTGCCAAAGACGAACGGTTCGTAGGCATAGCGGAAAGCCTGTGTAAACATCGCCATCACCAGCGCCACCTTACTCGTGGCACTGTATATACCCAGCTGCACCAACCCTTCCGAACGGTCGTCGAACAGATAAGGATAAATCATCTTGTCGACCGTCTGGTTCAGGATACCTACCAGCCCAAATATCAATATCGGAAAAGAATAGTTAACCATGCGCTTCATCAGCACCTTGTCCATGTGATAGGATACCCCACGCAGTTCCGGTATGAAAAAAAACATCTGCAAGGCCGACATAATCAGGTTGGACACGAAAATGTAACCCACCAGATAGTCCGGATTATAAAACCAGTTTACCGTTTCGGGGGCATGAACATTCAGCCACGGACAAACGAGCAGGAAAAAGAGGTTCAGCAGAATGTTTCCCACAATGTTCAGCAACTTGATGGAAGCGAACTTGATAGGGCGTTTCTTATAACGCAGATACGCAAAAGGTATGCACTGGAAAGAATCGAGTGCCACCACACACACCATCATGGCAATATAGTCCGGATGATCCGGGTATTCCAGCAAGGCAGAAAGCGGATGTAGGAAAGCCATGCACAGCACAACAAACAGCAACGAAAGTCCTCCCACAAACAGCAGGGAGTTGGCATACACCTTCCCGGCATCCTCGTCCGACTTGTTGGCGAAACGGAAGAATCCTGTCTCCATACCAAAAGTCAGCAACACCAGAATCAGTGCCGTATAAGCATATACATTCGATACCACTCCATAGCCTCCGGAGGCGGCAGGCAACACAGCCGTATAGAGAGGTACCAGCAAATAATTCAAAAAACGTCCTACGATACTGCTCAATCCATAAATGGCAGTATCCTTTGCCAAAGATTTTATTCCGGCCATATTCTTCTATTAATCAAACAGTGTTTTCTCACTGCTGTATTTACTTTTTCCTAAATGTTTATATGCCAGTTCGGTCACTTCACGGCCTCGGGGTGTACGTTTCAGGAATCCTTCTTTTATCAGGAAGGGTTCATACACTTCTTCCAACGTACCGGGGTCTTCTCCCAAGGCAGTGGCAATGGTTGTCAGCCCCACCGGTCCTCCCTTGAACTTATCGATGAGCGTACACAGAATCTTGTTGTCTATTTCATCCAGTCCATACTGGTCGATGTTCAAGGCTTCCAGTGCAAAACGGGCAATCTCCACGTCAATCCGTCCCGAACCTTTCACCTGCGCGAAGTCGCGCACACGCCTCAACAGGGCATTGGCAATACGCGGGGTTCCCCGGCTGCGTGAAGCAATCTCTCCCGCCGCATCCACGTCGCAAGGCACATCCAGAATACGTGCCGAACGCAGGATGATGCGCGTCAGAATGGAATCGTCGTAATATTCCAGATGGAGGTTGATACCAAAACGGGCACGAAGCGGAGCTGTCAGCAGTCCACTGCGGGTCGTGGCTCCCACCAGGGTGAACGGGTTCAGGTCTATCTGGATGCTACGGGCCGAAGGGCCTTTGTCAATCATGATGTCGATGCGGTAGTCCTCCATAGCCGAGTACAGGTACTCCTCCACTACCGGGCTCAACCGGTGAATCTCATCAATAAACAACACGTCGTTAGGCTCCAGGCTGGTCAGTACCCCGGCCAAATCACCCGGCTTGTCGAGTACCGGACCTGAAGTGACCTTGAAGCCCACCCCCAGTTCGTTGGCAATAATGTTACTCAATGTGGTTTTTCCCAGTCCGGGAGGGCCGTGAAGTAATACGTGGTCGAGTGCTTCCGCCCGAAGCCGTGCCGCTTTTACAAAGATGCGCAGATTGTCCACCACCTTGTCCTGCCCGCTGAAGTCCTCAAACTGGAGCGGACGAAGGGCGTTTTCAAAGTCACGCTCCTTTCCGGTTGGTTTGTAATCGCGTATATCAAACTGTTCTTCCATAAATTCGTCTAAAAGTCTGGTCACAAAAGTACGAATAAAAGAAGAATCCCCGATGAAGAATCCCGAATTTCGTTTATATATTGTATTTTTGTCTACTACAAAAATTGACAGATTGAACTTATGACATCAACCACTACCCCACTGAATGGAAACCGACTGATTTTTTTCTCCCCCACCCACACCTCGGCTCAAATCGCACGGGCCATCGGGGAAGGTATCGGAATGGGAAGAAGAATGGAAACCGACCTGACCTTGAATGAATCTTACTCTCCAATCGAGTTGGAAGGAGAATTGTGCGTCATTGTAACCCCTGTGTACGGAGGACGTGTTCCCGCTCTCGCACTTCAACGCTTGCAACGTCTTAAAGGGAACGGAGCTCCTGCGATTCTCGGGGTCGTATATGGCAACCGGGATTATGAAGACGCTTTATTGGAACTCCGGGATACAGCCATCCAACTAGGCTTTGTGCCTCTCACTGCTGGAGCCTTTATTGGAGAGCATAGTTACAGCACACCTGAACTGCCCATCGCTGCCGGACGACCGGATACGGACGACTTGCTACAGGCCCGCGAATTTGGGAAAGCCAGCCTAAAGAAATGGAACCACCTGCACACAACCGACACTCCAATTCCCGAACTGACCGTCAAAGGGAACTTTCCCTATAAATCATGGACTCCGGGTACCCCTGCATGCCCCACTTGTACAGAGAGCTGTTTCGCCTGTGGAGAATGTATCGAGGTCTGCCCCACCCATGCCATTCATTTCAATGCAGACCAGACTGCCATTGAAACGGACATCTATAAATGCATCAAATGTTGTGCCTGCGTGAAATGCTGTCCGAACGAGGCCCGTAAGTTCAGTACCCCGTTTGCGGCCATCCTCCACGAAAAGTGCAGTGCCCGCCGTCAACCGGAATTGTTTTTCTAATCTCAACCCAGCGTTTACATGAAAGAAAGAGAAAAAAGAGTTTTGGTCGGCATGAGTGGAGGCATCGACAGTTCGGCTGCCTGCATCATGCTACAGGAGCAAGGATATGAAGTAGTAGGCGTGACCATGCGTACCTGGGACGTCGCGTCTCATTTTACCCCCGGCAACGACCAGCCCAATGAAGTGATTGAAGCACAACAACTGGCTGCCCGCCTAGGTATCGAACACCACGTGGCCGATGTGCGGACCGAGTTCCGCCAAGTCATTGTGCAGTATTTCATCGATGAATACATGCGGGGGCGTACCCCCAACCCTTGTGTGATGTGCAATCCCTTGTTCAAGGAACGGATTCTCTGTGAATGGGCAGACCGGTGCAATTGTGCCTGGATTGCCACGGGACACTACTGCCAGTTGAAAGATATCAATGGTTATCGCTACATCCTGACCGGCGACGACCCCCTGAAAGACCAGTCGTATTTTCTATGGAAACTGCCACAAGAGATTTTGAAACGGATGATGTTCCCTCTTGGCGGCATGACGAAAGCCAGCGTACGCGATTACCTCGCCTCAAAAGGTTTCGAGGCCAAAGCCCGTGGAGGAGAAAGCATGGAAATCTGCTTCATTGAAAAAGACTACCGGGAATTTCTGAAAGAACATTGTCCTGATATTGACGAGAAAATCGGTCCGGGATGGTTTGTCGACAGCAAAGGGCTGAAACTGGGACAGCACAAAGGTTTCGCCTACTACACTATCGGACAGCGGAAAGGATTGGAAATCGCCTTGGGCAAACCGGCCTACGTATTGAAAATCAATCCGGCCAAAAACACAGTCATGCTGGGAGATGCCGACCAGCTTAAAACCCAGTATATGCTGGTAGAGGACTATAACGTGGCCAGTTTGGACGAGTTGCTCAGTTGTAAGGACTTGGCTGTACGCATCCGCTACCGCAGCCGGTCGA
The DNA here is from genome assembly GCA_902362595.1 of Bacteroidaceae bacterium. Taxonomy (GTDB): domain Bacteria; phylum Bacteroidota; class Bacteroidia; order Bacteroidales; family Bacteroidaceae; genus Phocaeicola; species Phocaeicola fibrisolvens. Next base: position 19,753 of record CABIXF010000056.1, read on the forward strand.
TTCCTTGCCAGGTGATTCTGCTGGAGAACGGGCAACTGTTGGTCCGCTTCCAACAAGAGGCTTCTGCCATCACCCCCGGTCAGTCGGCTGTGTTCTACGAAGGCAACCGGGTATTGGGTGGCGGATTCATCGCTTTCCAGCAAGCCATCAAAAAGATAGGTGCCGAGAACGAAGCGAAGTTCCCGAAATAAATCACTCCTATACCTAAAAAACGTGAGTTCGATATAAAATTAGAAAATAGACAGTTGTCCGTCATTGACAAAGTTTACATCAATGGCGGGCTTCTTTTCAAAAAAGCAATATGCTGCTATAGCCGACAAAGAG
>CABIXF010000057.1 GCA_902362595.1 Bacteroidaceae bacterium
TGAAAAATCTGACATGGCAAAATCCTGAGCAACTTTTTGTTGCTCAGGTACTTAAAAAGTTATATTTGTAATAGTGTTGCGGAATTAAGGATATAGATCCCATAAAATGATCAAGGAAGGTCTTTGCCACATCAGATGCTCTGCTGCCGTTATTGTAATGATAATAAACCAACTTGACATGCTTTGCAAAGAAAGCCCATAAGTACTTTCTCCTGTAAGCCTTACCTTCCGGTGTTTCAACTCCAACGAGTTCGGTAGTCTCATCAACCATAAGGTATTTTGCCTGTTGTACAAACTTCTTGAAGACATCTTCCATAAACTCCCTAAGCCTGGAGATTCCGTTGTGGATATAGCTGTTCAGCGTGGTATTGCTTATATGGATGCCTTCTCTTGCAAGCAGTCTTATCTGTCTGTTCTCAGGCATGCTGAAGTCATATTTCAGACAAAGCAGACGGGCAAGCAGTTCAGGAGAGAAGATTCCTCCAAGGTTTTTCAAGGGATGCTCCATCGTGTTAGTGAAAGTGCCGTCTGCAAGCTTTACCCTTGCCACCTTGTACACATGTTCCACGTTATGGGCACGCACATGTTCTATAAACCTGTATTCCCACACATCAGCCATTCCGTTGCGGTTCATAAGCCTTGCACCATCCGGGAGTTGGTAATAGTCTTCTATTTCATGTACCACTACCTTGTCCACCTTCAGCCTGGTCTTTTCCGCACGTGGTGCGGTTTCCTTTCTTCTTGAAGGCTTGCTGTTCTGTGCTGTTGCGTTATCGGAAGAGGTATTGCCACCAGCTTCGTTACCATTGGCCTTATTATCATCATCACCTTTCTTGTCAGAACCGTCATATTCGGACTTCTCCATTGCAGACTTGTCAATGTTACGGTTGTTCAACAGCCTTCTTTGCTCAGATGTACGGCCGAAACGGTGTTTCCTGCTGTCTTCAAGCTGAAGTCTGAGATTGGATATCTCGTTTGCAAGCATCATGTTCACCTCGTCTTTTGCTTCAAGCTGCTTCCTCATAAGTTCCATTTCTTTCCTGTAATGTTCAACCGTGGTTGATTGCTTTTCGAGGGATTCTTTGAGGTCATTGATTGTATCAATCAGAGTTTTTGAGTTCTCCTTGTTGGATTTTTCAATAGACTCAAGCCTCGCAATCAGTTCTTTATTCTGTTTGCGAAGCCCTGCTTTTTCCTCATTCGCCAGACCCAGCTGGCAGCAAAGTAACTCGTATGCTCTTTCATCAATCATGATATAAAGGTACGAAAAATCAGGCAGTTACGCAAACTTTTTATCGATTATTTTTGTATTATTCCATTGTAAATCAACGCCTTATTATTCATTCTTTAGGAGTTACATACATTCTGTCGACTACGATACTTTCCGTCAGGTAAGCCATGTCAGACCACTGTATCCGGTAGCATTTTGACACCTCGTCAAACACAGGTTTCTTGAACTTTCCCATGACAGGACGTTTCTCGTAAAGCACATAAAAACCGCGTTCGTAATGAAGTATCTTGACGACCTTCCGGTTACGGGACATGAACATATATACATTGGACGCATCACTAGGGTCAAGTGACATCTCTTGCCTTATACTTTCACACAAACGGAAGATGCCTTTCCGTAAATCCACATTACCGTTGAACAGGTAATAGTTCAGGTTAGCACTCAGTCCAAGCATATCATCCTATCATTTTATTAAGCAACAGACTCAGATCAAGAACGCTGGTGTTTCTCAGAAACAGTGTCGCTCCAGACGCCAGTTGTAACTTAACCCATTTTATTGGTGGTTCGCCTTCAGGCTGTTTCACCTCCATCTTTACAGTCGGACTGTTGCAAGGCTTGCCGGTTATCTGGACTTTAGCAACCTTGGGCTGATCAACCAGAACTGTCTTGCCTAACTTCTCGCTCCAAAGCTGATGACGTTGCCAGTTCATGAACTTGTCGTAGTTTACTCCATAATCCGCACAGAACTCGCGAAGATCCTTGGTCTCGCTGCATAACTGGTAGAGGTCATATACCTCCTGATAGTTTACTTTTTCTTTCGCCATAATCATTGTTGTTATTTGGTTATGGCGCAAAGGTAGGTTTGTGAATAATGTGCGTCAAGGCGGAAAATAGAATGCTTACGATGGAGCATACACACCTGAAGATAAAATCCTACAAAGCCCATTTACCCCGGTAAATGAGAAAATGGGCTTTCATCACTTTTGTAACCTGTCTAACAGGAGCGTTCGTACCACCTCATAGCCTTCCTGCGGATTGAACTCTTCATCCGGCCGAAGCAACTGCATGGTATCACCCAAGAACTCATCATCCTGCATTTTGTCTTCCATATTGATAATAAATTCTTTGTAAGTAGGAATGTGGTCAACCACAAATTCCATATACTTCTGATAGCAAGCCAGCACGTTGTCTATGTTGATGTCTGATGTGGTCAAGGCCTTGTACAAATCATACAAATCACGTCCTTTTCTCCGTTGGTACAAGGCACGCAGTTTTGTACCTACCAGTTCATCCAACTGGTAAGTCAGGACATCGCATTTTCCGTTATACCATTTGTTGACCACTGAAAATGGCATACGTTGCATAGGCAGTACACTGAAATGTTCCTTGCAGTTGATTTCCACTTTCAGATGAATCGGGACCACTGGTATGGATTCTGATTCCAGCCTGAAAATCAAAGTGTTGTTGTGCTTTTTCTGCTTCACTTTCGGCTCCCCGAGAAAAGCGAGTGTATCTCTTATATGGTCATAGGTCTCTTTGATCGGTTCTGCATTAATCTGTACCAAGTCAATATCTTCACTGTACCTGGGTTGGGGCGAGAGAAACAACTTGTGTAATGCGGTCCCTCCGCGAAAAGCCAGATGGGAAGCAAGATATTCATCCTTGTATATCTCAGTCAAGGCTCTGCATATCAGCAGATCCTGTTCGACCTGTTCGGACTCTGTCCATGGAACATGTTCGCTCCATTCTCTGATTGCAAATTCCGGTATCATTCGTCTATTTCTATTTCCTGGTTAATGATTACTTTCCATTTCTTGTCAACCTCACAACCCTCTGTCGGTTTGTTTATCTTAAACGGTATCTTTCTAAATCTCAGTCCTGCAACCTCCATTTTGGAATATAAGGTTTCCGCCAAATCCGCTCTTTCCAATACATGTTCCAGAATATAACCCAGACGTTGAAAGACCGGTATGGCCGATGTCTTGAAAAAGGAATCATCGAGGCTGTCCAGATTCATTGTCTCAGCCAATTCATTCAACACGGTGCAGACGCGATTCAGACCACCTACACTTTTTTCGTTTTCCACCAGGTCAACAGCTGTCAGTTCAGGACAAGAAACATTGATGTAACCTGTCTGCGTCTTGTGCTTCCTTACAAATTCCATACTTATTTCCTTCTTGGAAAAGAACAATATGGATGTTCCGCTCTTTGAAGTATTCCTCATGCTCGGTTGTTCCACCATGAGGGAAAATGTCTGTACTCTTTGATGTGACGCGCCATAAAATGAAGCCGCATTCAAAAGAGCAACATAATATCTTTTCCCAAGATAGGACATCAGCTGATCCATATAGAAAACAGGCGGAATTACGCCTTTTAACGAATATTCCACAGGCATAATGACATAAAAATTACGCCAGGGAGAAACAATCTTCGCTTTGGCGGCCAAACGGTACAATGCGGTTTTGATATATACCTTACCCGCTGAAGGGAATTGCTTTTCTATATCCTCTTTAGTGAAGGTGTAATATCCCCTTACTTCCCGGCTTTCAATCCAATCTGACAAAGTTTCTATATGCTTCTTCATAACTTAGTTGCAATGACATTGCAAAAGTAGTCATTTTTTGACTACTTACGCAGATTTATTGCATTTTTTGTGTTGAAAGGGAATTTTTCTCCATATTTCTATAAAATGGCATCATAAGCCACGCTTCACTTGATAAGTCCCTTCAGAGAAGTTAACTCGGAGGGCGAATACCTCCACGTTCAAGCCTCCGGTTTTCGGGACACAAAATTCCCTGCGGTAATTTTCCGCCCAAAAAAACGCTCCGGTATTGCCGTCCGAGTTAGGGAAAGGACCGGGACTTAGCAAGCGAAGCGACCTACGACGCATAGATACAGGTCAAAATAAAAAAGAATCCGACGGGAGAACCATGCTCCCGTATGCCATCCCAATGGATTACGCCATCCGGTTATTCCCGTAAACAGAATTCCGCTTCCTGTCACAAAAGGACACATCAAGGGGGACAAAAGCAGCTCGCTCCCAACTCTGCATAATTACAGTTTTTCCTTTTCTTCCGTGCGGCTGCGTGTACCGCCATACCCTTGTCTGTCCGGCCTGTTCCACCCTTTCCTTTGCCGTCTTTCGTTTTTTCTCCTTTTCCTGCCATTTTACCCCGTTTTTTCACTCCGTTTTCTCCGGCCTGCGGTGTAATGTGATGACACATGGTGTAATATATATCCTAACACATTGCAAATCAATTATTTATCAATTTTTCTCCTATATATTTGCGGTGACAACATGAGTTATCAACACTAAAAATCAAAAATTATGGCAAAGAAAAATGCAAGGGAAGAACCCCCGAAACCGCAGGTCTCCGAAAACGAGCAGATGAGTGACATCGTGTTCATCCTCGACAAGATGGAACTGATTCTGGAAGCGGTGTCGCAAATCGGACAGGACGGAAAATTCAACACGGTAGCCGCCGACAGGCAGAACCGGAACTCCTTCCTGAAGATTGACCGCTATGCAGACGCCTTCGAGAACTTCATTAAGAACTTCTGGAGCCAGCTGAAAGACCCGACACGTTTCGGAATCCTCTCCGTCAAGGAAGACAGGCTGGACGACCCTGCCGTACAGCAGGCCATCGAGGACATCGCCGCAGGAAAAAAGACAAAAGCCGTGGAGGAATTTCTCAAGCAGTACGAGATTGTTCCGCGCAACAAGGAAAACCAAAGTATCAACCAAAAAAATCAAGAAGAAATGGCAAAGAAAAATGAAACCCAGCAGCAGGCTGCCGCAGCTGACAGCCAGCCGCAGACCCAGTCCCCACAGTACCGTTACAACGAGTCCATGATCAACTGGGAACAGCTCAAGAATTTTGGAATCTCCCGTGAATACCTCCAGGAACGCGGACTGCTCGAACAGATGCTCAAGGGATACAAGACCAACCAGGTAGTACCCATCAGCATGAACTTCGGCTCGGCCGTACTGAGAACGGACGCACGTCTGTCATTCCAGCAGTCCATGGCAGGCGAAGTGGTGCTCGGCATCCACGGTATCCGGCAGAAACCCGACCTTGACCGACCGTATTTCGGACATATCTTCTCCGACGAGGACAAGAAGAACCTGCTCGAAACGGGCAACATGGGACGTGTCGTGGAACTGAAAGGACGCAACGGGGAATATATCCCTTCCTTCATCAGCATCGACAAGCTGACCAACGAGGTGGTCGCCATGAAAGCGGAGAATGCCTTCATCCCGAGGGAAATCAAGGGCGTGGAACTGACAGAGCAGGAGCAGAATGACCTGCGTGAAGGCAAGAAGGTCTATGTCGAGGGCATGATCGCCAAGTCCGGCAACGAGTTCAACGCCTTCATTCAGGTAAATGCCGAACGCAGGGGTGTCGAGTTCATTTTCGAGAACGACAAGCTCTTCAACCGCCAGACACTCGGGGGCGTGGAACTGACACAGAAACAGATTGAAGACCTGAACGCCGGGAAAGCCATCTTCGTGGAGGGCATGCAGCGCAAGGACGGCGAGGTGTTCTCCTCCTACGTGAAGCTGGACGAGGCGACAGGCCGTCCGTCATACACCCGCTACAACCCGGACTCCCCGGAGGGCGCACGTGAAATCTATATCCCCAACGAAATCAACGGGGTGAAGATTACGGCGGAGGAACAGCAGCAGCTCCGTGACGGCAAGGTGATTTTCCTCAACGACATGGTGAATCGCAAGGGAGAGGAATTCTCCTCCTTCATCAAGGCCGATTTGGAAACGGGACGCCTGAGCTACTCCCGTACGCCGGACGGTTTCGAGCAGCGCGAGGATTTCAAGATTCCAACCAAGGTATGGGACGTGGAACTGACCAGACAGCAGCGTGCGGACCTGCAGAGCGGAAAGGCCGTGCTGGTGGAAGGCATAAAGGGATATGACGGGAAGACCATCTCGCAGTACGTCAAGGCGAACTTCAACCAGGGGCGTCTGGACTTCTACAACGAGAATCCTGACCGCAAGCGTGACGCCTCGCAGCGAAACGTGGTGGCCAACAGCCAGCGACAGGAACAGGGAAACCGCAAGTCAAAAGGTGCGAGCATTGCCTGATGGCAGGTTACTGAAAAATGAATGTTGAATCAAAAAAAGAAAGAAATATGAAAAAGGAAAACGGAAACGACATGCCTTTCAAGGCTGATGAAGTGAACTGGGACGAACTCTCCGGTATCGGTATCATGAAGGACGAGCTGGAACTCTCCGGCGAAATGGACACCCTCCTCAGGGGAGAGAAAACGAAAGTGATGTCCCTGAGCCTCGTGCTCCTCGGCGTGGACGTGGTGATGGACGCCACCCTGCAGCTGGTCCGCAAGGGCGAGGCACCGCTGCTGGAAATCCAGGGAGTGACACCGCTGGGCAGATAGCCTGAGAGCAATTATCAAGTAAACCGATGTCTTACCGCCGTTTCCTGTCTTCCGCACGGAAAACGGGAAACGGCTTAATTTTTATCCTAACAATATGATAGCAATCATCGCAGAAAAGCCGAGTGTAGGCATGGACATAGCCCGTGTAGTCGGGGCTGATACAAGAAATGACGGCTACTGTTCCGGCAACGGATATATGGTAACATGGGCACTGGGACACCTCGTGTCGCTGGCCATGCCGGACACTTACGGTTACACGAAAACAGCGGCGGAGGACCTGCCGATGCTGCCGGACCCGTTCCGCCTGGTCTCCCGACAGGTGCGCACGGACAGGGGAATGGTCACGGACATCGCCGCCTCGAAACAGCTGAAAGTCATAGAAAGCGTGTTCAACCGCTGTGACAGCATCATCGTGGCTACCGATGCCGGTCGCGAAGGGGAACTTATCTTCCGCTGGATATATGCCCTCCTGGACTGCAAGAAACCGTTCCGCCGCCTGTGGATCTCCTCGCTGACCGACGAGGCCATACGGAAAGGTCTGGAGGAACTGAAGGACGGCTCGGAATACGACAGCCTGTACGCCGCAGCGGACAGCCGCGCCAAGGCGGACTGGCTGGTGGGCATGAACGCCAGCCGGGCCCTGGCCATCGTCTCCGGCTCGTCCAACAACTCAATCGGCCGTGTGCAGACGCCGACGCTCGCCATGATATGCAGCCGCTACAAGGAGAACCGCAGTTTCGTATCCACACCATACTGGCAGCTGCATGTCACCCTCAATGGAGGCACGTCACACCGCCGCTTCTTCCATCCCGCGACCTTTGACGACAGGCAGAAGGCGGAAGCCGCCTACCGCAGTCTCTCTCCCGATTCTTCGGCGACGGTCACGAAGGTGGAGCGCAGGAAAACCCTGCAACAGCCGCCGTTGCTCTACGACCTGACGGCACTCCAGAAGGACTGCAACGTGCACCTCGACCTGCCCGCGGCAAAGACGCTGGACATCGCCCAGTCGCTCTACGAGAAGAAGCTCATTTCCTACCCGAGAACGGGAAGCCGCTACATCCCGCACGACGTGATGGCCTGTGTGCCCGGTCTGCTGGAAAGGATTATGGCCATGCCCGGATTCGCCACAAGTGCCGGAATCCTTGACTTTGCGCGTCTCAACACCCGCAGCGTGGACGACAGGAAAGTGACGGACCACCATGCCCTCATCACGACCGGCATCGCACCCGAAGGGCTTTCCGAGGCGGAGGAGGCCGTCTATACGCTGATAGCCGGACGTATGCTGGAGGCGTTCTCGCCCTACTGCGAGAAGGAAATGCTGCTCATGGAGTGCCGTCTGGAGGGGATGGACTTCCGCTCGAAGGGTTCTACCGTGGTCAGCCCGGGATGGCGCGGCATCTTTGGCCGGAAAGAGGACCGGGAGGATGACGAGCCGGAAACCGACGAGGGTACGGCCGTATTTGCCGAAGGGGACACGGTTCCGGTTTCAGGATTCGGACTGGCCCAGAAGAAGACCGTGCCCAGACCGCTCTATACCGAAGCCACGCTGCTGGCGGCCATGGAGACCTGCGGCAGGGAGATAGCCGACGAACAGGCACGCGAGGCCGTGAAGGAGCTGGGCATCGGCACGCCCGCCACAAGAGCCGCCATCATCACCACACTGTTCAAACGTGACTATATCGCCCGCTCCGGCAAGAGCATCGTCCCCACGGAAAAGGGACTCCATATCTACGATGCGGTGAAGGACATGCTCGTGGCGGATGTTTCCCTGACAGGAAGCTGGGAGAAAACCCTGCTCCAGATAGAGCGGCACACGCTCGGACCGGACACGTTCATGGCATCCATCACGGACTACACCCGCAAGGCTACCCGTGAAATCCTGAACCTCAGCCTTCCGGCAGCAGCCGCCCGCACATTCACCTGTCCCAAATGCAAGACCGGACACATCATCGTCAGGGAGAAGAGTGCCCGCTGTGACAATAAAGGGTGCGGACTGACCGTGTACCGCAGATTCCTGAACAAGGAACTGACGGACCAGCATCTGGAACAGCTTTTCTCTTCCGGTTCCACACGGCTCATCAAGGGATTCAAGGGAAAGAAGGGTGTGGCCTTCGACGCTTCGGTCACCTTTGACGCCGGGTTCACCCTGACACTCTCGTTCCCCAAAAACGGGAACGGCAGGAAAAGGAAATGATGAAGCCATCCCGATTCGCGGGGCAAAGGTCGCAGCCCGCCCGTTTCCACCGGCAAGGTCGGGCCTGACGGTTTCTGGGAAAAATCATCCTCGCCCGAGGCTCCGGTATTTTTCCCGAAAACCTTGCCTGTGGAGGCGGACTGCAAGAAAGCCCCTGAAACCGGGAATGGCATTCCCGCCAAACAAATGAAGATTATGAAAGCAAAAGAACGTATCAGAAAGATAGCGGACAGCAGATGGGCAAGGACACTCGCGCTGGCCGTAACAGCAGCCATCATATTCAGCTGGCTCTATTCCCACGGCATATCGCCTGTATGGACCGCCGTGGCCATCATCTGTTTCAGGGGACTCTTCAGGTTCCTCTACCGTGTAGCCTGTTTTCTCGTGGCACTGGCCATCATTCTGTGCATACTGAGTTTTCTGGTCTTCTGAAATCTGACGATATGGAACATGCACGGAATTTATCATTGCAGCATAAGGGAGCTGTCCGGGAGCGGGCGGCTCTTTTTGTATCCGTCACAACCGGAAATGACACGGGAAGAAAAGGAAATGGACTAAAACACAGACATTGGCAAACCGAGAACTACAGGGCAAAGTTGGCAAACGCTTCTTGTCGGACGGCAAGGTCAGGCCGCAAGCGGTTTCGGAAAAAATCATCCTCGCTGCGCTCCGGTATTTTTCCCGAAAACCCTGCCTTTCCGGAAGCATTTGCCGTTGGGCCCTTGTAGTTCAACGGGCTGCCAAAGCCCTGGTATTCACAGTTAAAAATTAAAGAATATGCAACAAGCGATCATCACAAGACAGTCACCAGCCCCGATAGGGATGCCCGTGACAAGAAGACCGAAAGTACACGTCCCGCAACCGGCAATCAAGCTGCCACCGAGAGGGACCACCGGTCCGGTTCACATCTCAAAGCTGCTGAACCCCGTTCTGGAAATATGCAGGCATCCTGACAGGGACAGGCTGCTGGCAGAATTTTTCAGCGAATATTGAAATTTATCGTCTAATCATTTAATATCTGAAACTATGTTTTTTACAGCAATCCACCAGATGATGACGGAAAGCGTGGACCTCACGATCGTCATCCGCAAGACAAACGGACAACTGACCGTTTCCACATTGCCCAAATCGAACGGACTCAAGGACGAGGCCCAGAACCACATCGTGCCGCTGACAGTTACGGGAACGCCGCAGGAACTTGACACCGGATTCCTGCAGGCAGTCACAAGACCGATACAGAAAGCCTGCGGGCTGATCTCCAACATGGCACAGTTCGAGGCTCAGGCGGACAAAGCCGCCGCAAGCAGCAAGGCCGCCAAGGATGCCAAATCCAAGGAAACGAAGGAGGAGCGCGAGAAACGGGAAAAGTACGAGAAACTGATGAAGAAGGCGGAAGAACTGACTGCCGCCAGAAACCACCGGGAAGCCGTCAGCGTGTTTACACAGGCGAAAGCACACGCGAATGCCGCCCAGCTGAAGGAAATCGAGGAGAAGATAAAGGCGGCCGACACGGAAATGAACCGGGGAAGCCTCTTCGACCTGATGGAACAGGAAGCACAGCCGGAACCTTCTGTACAGCAGCAACAGCCGGCATACACACAGGCAACGGAACAGAGAAATCCGCAACCGCAACGTCCGCAACAGCCGGCACCGCAGCAGACATACACGCGGAGACCGTCACAACCGATGCCGGGACAGGCTCAGCCCGCACCGCAGAGACCACAACAGGCATACACGCAGCATCCGCAACAGCCAGGAATATGGCCGTCGCAACAACAGCCGCAGGCAAGACCGCAGATACAGCCGCACGCGCAATATGTCCAGCGGACAGGAGGACAGCAGTCTTCCCAACCTCAATATCCGCCGCAGCCTGAAATTCAGGACTGGCAGGAAGAACGGTTCATGCAGGAGGACGAACAGCAACCGTACCTCTCCGATCAGGAACACCCCGCATACAGTGAGAAGGACTACGAGGAATACATCGATTTCCCGCAGTCCATGCTGGAACCCAAGTATTCACCTTATCAGACAGTTTAAGACATGGCACTCGAAATCAAAGGAATGACACGCTCATTCAAATTCAAGAAAGGAACGGAGTATATAACCCTTCAGGACCCGGATCCGAACATCTCGCCGGACATGGTCATGAGCTACTATTCGAACATGTACCCGGAACTGACGACGGCTACCGTTCACGGACCGGTCATCAGGGAGGACATGACAGAATATGAGTTCAAGACTACTATCGGAACAAAAGGATAAAGGATATGGCAAAGGACAACAGAAAAAAGAAGAAATCATGTGTACCATTGGACGGATATCAGGCGGAACAGCTCGCGAGACTTATCATTGCGGAAACAGAAAGGAAGGTGCATTACGGCACGGAAAGAAAGAAACGGATTGCGGCACCCAGCGGTGCCGTAATTCTTTTCTGAACGCTACGTTCTTGCCGATATCCCCATCGGAACTGTTCACGGACGGTACTGACGGGAAGCCGCACAATCTTATCACGCAGGAAAACTATGAGTACCTGCGTGATTCCTTTTTCAGATATGCACTCCTCATGAAGAAGGAGGCGGTACATACACCGGGACGAACGCCCGGCGAAAGCATTGCCAGACTGCACGAAGAGATGTGTAACCTTGTAGGCAATGACATGAATGTCAACATTGAGCAGGACGAAGAAAGACTCCTGTTCCGTCTCTGGAAATGTCATGAATGGGGAGAACTCACGTTGTATTACTTCCCGACGAAGTTCATGGAAAGGCTCGGACCGGAACTGAGACGCATATCCGTCACCTTCATCCACAACCTGATGCAGGCGAACGGGATAAACACCATACTGGACGAGGATGACATGGACTATGCCCTGACACTGATGTCTGAGGATGATTCGGGTGAAACGGCATCTGACCGGAAAAAGAGGCGGCGGCTCCTGCACTCCTATGAGGAAGGCAGGATACATGCCCTGTTACGCCGGGTGGAACGCAAATCCTATTACAAGAATCTGCCGAAGGCAATCGACCGATATAAGCCGAAGGACGGGTACGAACAGTCACTGCTCTCTGTCATGAAGGAGGGGCTGGAGTTCCTTACACCTGAACACGGCATCATGGAATACGGCTACGATCCCTTCTACGAGGAAGAACCGGACTTTTTGCCCATGTATCTCAGCAAGCAGATCCGGGTCATCTATAACTGCACCGACATGATAACGGAATATCTCACCGACTATTACAACTCCTACAGCCAGGAGACATACGACATCATTCCGGTCACTACCTGTGACTTGTCTCCGGAAACGGAGGAACTGTTCCGCATGGACGACTATCCGGAACGTTTCTTCAAATGGGCGGAAAAATTCATCAACATCACAGTATAAACCAATCTGAAAGCATATGATAGACAGCAACGAACTGACCAGAAAAATCAAGACGCCGCTCAACCCCAGGGCGGCACTGATTGCCTATGCCTCGGAGAATGACAGGAACTTTTTCCTTGAAATCCGTGAAATTGACGACCGGGGAAACATGACGGAAGGAAGACCGGTAACCCTGGAATTCATGAACACGCTCGTGAAGGGATATTCGGAAAGACACAGCACCACTCCATATGGAAAGATACCCGACAACCTGTTGTATTGCGACCCGCGCAAGGGCAGCGAGAGATACGTGTGGTACAACCCTCCGCACAAGAGGATGATGTTCTTCAGCCCCGCGCTCAAAATAGAAAACGCGGAATATTACCTGCCGGGAGTGATCTATGAGGCCGGAGAACACGGAATGAGAATCTATGCCTACAAGGAAAATGTTCCCGGACCGGATACCGTGCTGTACGCCGCGCCCTTCTTCAACGTGACAGGTTCCAGCGTATGTCTGGGAAACGCCAGGATAGAGCTGCCGAAGGACCTGACCTATGAGAAGCTGCTGCAGTACTGGGAAAGGAAATTCTGGCTTACGGAATTCACCCACCTGGGAGGGAACGGGAACCCGACAAGGTCAAACCTCGTGCTGGTGACAAAGGCGGCACGGGACAGGGACTTCAACCTCGACGAACTGAAGCAACTGAACAACATGAAACTTAAAGACATACTGAAATGAAAAGAGTACATTACATCGACAACTATCTCATAAACCCGCAGCATCCGGTAACGGTAAACCTTATCGGAGCGGGAGGAACAGGCTCGCAGGTACTTACCTGCCTGGCCAGACTTGACACGGCACTGAGGGGACTCGGACACCCCGGGCTGTTTATAACCGTGTATGATTCCGACATCGTGACGGAGGCCAACATCGGGCGACAGCTCTTCAGCCCCTCGGACATCGGCCTGAACAAGGCACAGTGTCTTGTCACACGCATGAACAACTTCTTCGGCAACGACTGGAAGGCGGTACCGGACATCTATCCGGCAGCCCTGAAGGACGCTAGACGGGATAATCTGGCCAACATAACGATCACCTGCACGGACAACATAAAGTCACGTATCGACCTGTGGAACATACTGAAAGCCGTGCCGGTATCGGAATACAGAAGCCACGAGACGCCCCTGTACTGGATGGACTTTGGGAATACACAGGACACGGGACAGGTCGTCCTCGGAACCGTACCGAAAAAAATCAGGCAGCCGGAATCCAAGCTGTACGAAACGGTGGAGTCACTGAAAGTGATTACCCGCTACGTGAAATACGCGAAAGTAAAGGAGAAAGACTCGGGACCGAGCTGCTCACTGGCAGAGGCCCTGGAAAAGCAGGACCTGTTCATCAACTCCACATTGGCACAGCTCGGCTGCAACATCCTGTGGAAAATGTTCCGCAACGGCATGATCGAGCATTACGGGCTGTACCTGAACCTTTCTACCTTGAAAATGAATCCGATACCTGTCTGAACGCGGCTTTATGACCTATAACATGTTAAAACTTGTTTGAAATCAAGACAAACATATATTAACTTCATTGCAGTTAGGAACAAATGTATATATTTGTATTTTGGAATATTATACAATAGGACAACGTATTGTCTTGCCGGAACTTCCATAATTCAGGCAAACGAAAACAGGGCCATCCACATTTCCACACGGGACTATAACAGGGGGCCTTATTTTTTCCTGCATCGGAAAATACGGAGAAACAGAAATATGGACTGACTGTAAAAAAAAGAATATGGACAAGATATTGGATACCCGAACCAGAGAATTTTCTGCCGACAGCTGCCGGCAGAAGGGAGAATCATGCGGGCAAACCGTCGCCCGCCAAGGTTATAAAAGGCCGGAGTGCATTCTGTGTACGACTGGATAGCGCATCGGGGTGACATCCAAATTACTCACGTCCCGGAAGACTGCGCCCCACAACCTTTCGGGATTTTTTTATCATAAGGCGTATGAGGAAGCTAAGTGGAATTTCATTGCAGACAAAAATCATAGCTGGTTATCTGATATTGCTGGCAGTCATCGGAAGCATGATTGCCATACTGCTTCATGAGCGCAAAAAAATGCATGACATAGCAAACGGAACCGCAGAAATACGTGAGATCCGGAATGAAGTCAACGCCATACGCCGCCACATTGTCGGAATCGCATTGCTGGGGGAATCCGCCATCGGATGGGACAGCGAGGACTTCTCAGCATACCAGAACAGGCGCCTGCACATAGACAGCCTGCTGGAACGGATGAAAGACAACGGCCTGGATCTGGTAAGCCACGAACAGATAGACACATTGCGACGACTGTTGGAAGAGAAGGAAAGCCGCCTGTATCATCTTACAACGGTTTTTCAGGAGCAGAGGACATCAGACAGCCTGCTCTACAACCATCTCCCCGAGGTCATCGACAAGAGTACCCGTACACGCACGGTCACCCGCCGGAAAAACGGCATAGCAGGTTTCTTTGGCAAGAAGGAAACCGTACAGGTGCCGGCTTCCACGACAGAACTGCGGCAGCTCAACCGCCAGTTGATAACCATGCAGGAAGAGCATGACAGACATATCGGACTCTATATTGACAGTCTGCGTTTGCAAAACCTGAAACTGAACAAAAGACTGAACTCCTTCATCACCGCCCTTGACGAACAGGTCCAGGCCGCTTTCCAAAACCGGGAAACAAGGATTGCGGAGGCAAAGGCACTTTCATTCAAGCTGTTTGCGGCCACCATCATCGTTGCCATTGTCCTGCTGATCATATCCCATCTTGTCATACAGAGGGACATACGGCGCAAGGAACATGACCGCAGCAGACTGGTGGATACGCTCAAACAGAACCGGGAACTGTCCGAAATGAGAAAGCGTATCATCGTAACGCTTTCCCATGACATAAGGGGACCATTGAACGCCATCTGCGGCAGTGCGGAACTGGCCATTGACACCAGGGAAAGAAAACGCCGCAACACTTACCTTGACAACATCATCAAGTCCTCACGCCATATCACAAGGCTTGCCAACAGCCTGCTTGACCTCTCCAGACTGGACGAAGCGAAGGAATCACTGAACAGGATACCTTTCAACCTGAAAGCCTTCGTCGACGACATTAACGAGGAATACACCTGTGCGGCCAATGACAAGGGGCTGGTCTTCAAAACGGAAGCAGAAGGCACCGACATAGTGGTATACGGAGATGCGGACCGTATCCGTCAGGTGGCGGACAACCTGCTGACTAACGCTATCAAGTTCACCCGCAACGGAACAGTCTGTTTCCGGGTAAGCCACAAGGACGTGGTAATGACCATGGAGGTGGAGGACTCGGGCATCGGCATGGACAAGGAAACGATAGAACGCATATTCAGACCGTTTGAACGGGCGGCGCCAGACATTTCGCCGGAAGGCTTCGGGCTCGGCCTTCCGATAACCAAGGGACTTGTGAACCTGCTCGGCGGCAGTATTTCCGTATCGAGCCATGTCGGGGAAGGCAGTCTGTTCCACACGGAAATCCCCCTCGCCATTTCCACTGAACCGGTAAAGAACCACGTCATGCCGACCGTGAAAAGGCTCAGCCTTCCAAAGCGTATCATCCTTGTGGACGACGATCCGATACAACTGCGCATCGTCATGGAGATGCTGGAGCGCAACGGTGTATCATGCCGTACCTGCATCGGGGCGAAGGACGTGGTGGGCGAACTGCGGAAAGAACCCTACGACTTACTGCTGACAGACATCCAGATGCACGGGACCAGCGGTTTTGACTTGCTATATCTCCTGCGTCATTCCAATATCGGAAATTCACGCACCATTCCGGTTGCCGCCATGACTGCCCGCAACGACGTGGACGAAAGCCGCTATACTGAAGCCGGCTTTTCCGGCTGCATACAGAAACCGTTCTCCATGAACGAGCTGCAGGCTTTCCTTTCCTCCATAATGGAAAGGTCGGGCCAGCGGCAGGAACAGAAGGCGGATTTCAATGCCTTAGCCGCAGAGACGGGGGATATGGAATGGATGCTCAATGCTTTCATTGAGGAATCGATCGACAACAGGACGGAACTGAAAAAAGCCCTTGAAAGCATGAAAACGGACACGGAGCGGATGAAAAACACCCTGCACCGCATGTATCCCACCTGGGAACAGCTGGGAGTGGCCTGTGAACTGGAAACATACAGCAGAATCCTACATGACGATACTTCCGATGATCTGACCATCAGTACATATACAGAGACGGTCATCGGAAGAATAGACCGGCTGGTAGGCGATGCGAAGAACCTGCTTTCGGAAATCAGAAAACTTGACTTAAAGAACTATACGGATGAAACACAGAATACTCATAGTTGAAGACAATATCCTGCTGGCCGGACAACAAAAGAAATGGTTTGAGAAATCCGGCTATGAAGCAGTGACGACGATAGACGAACCCGGTGCAAGGCGGCTTCTGAAAAAGGAGCCTTTCGATCTTGTCCTTTCCGATGTCCGTCTTCCGCAGGGGGACGGCATATCGCTGCTCGAATGGATGCAGAGAGAACGGATAGACGTTCCCTTCATCATCATGACCGGATATGCCTCCGTGTCGGATGCCGTCCGTGCCATCAAGATGGGGGCAAAAGACTATCTGGCCAAGCCTGTTCAGATGGATGAACTGCAAAGTCTGATAAAGAACATCCTGCATCCTCGCTCAGTCATATACGGAAAGGACAAGGGCATCCTTCCCAGGAACAGCCGACAGATGAAAGAAGTGGAAAATCTAGCTCGTACGGTCGCTCCATTTGACATTTCCGTACTGATTCTTGGTCCGAACGGTGCCGGCAAGGAATCCGTAGCGCAACGTATCCATTATTCCAGCGAGCGCAGGGAAAAGCCGTTCCTGGCAGTAAACTGCGGGGTCATTCCCAAAGAGCTTGCGCCCTCGCTCTTTTTCGGGCATGTGAAGGGGACGTTTACGGGGGCGGACACAAACCGTGAAGGCTTCTTTGAAACGGCCCGTGGCGGGACCCTGTTCCTTGACGAAGTAGGAACATTGTCCATGGAGGTACAAAGCATGCTCCTGCGTACCTTGCAGGAAGGCAGCTATATCCCTATAGGCAGCAACCGGGAGAAACACTCCGACGTAAGGATAGTGGCGGCAACCAACGAGGACCTTCAGCTGGCCATCAGGGAGAGACGCTTCCGGGAAGACCTCTACCACCGTCTGGGGGAATTTGAAATCGTCCTGCCGGCCCTGCATGAATGCCCGGAGGACATACTTCCGCTTGCCGAACATTTCAGGGAAAAGTTTTCCAGGGAACTCAAACGGCAGACCGACGGATTCAGCCGTGAGGCAGAGCAACAGCTGCTCTCATACGGCTGGCCGGGAAATGTACGGGAATTGCAGAACAAGATCAAACGAGCCGTCCTGCTGTCCAAACAGCCGATAATCGAAACGGCTTGTTTGAACATAAGAATCGAGGATGAGAAAGAGAAAATCTTCCTTTTTCCGGAAAATGAGACACAGGAAAAACAGTCCATCATCAGGGCCTTGAAAATATGCACGGGCAACCGGAAACGGACGGCGGAGATGCTGCACATTGATCCTTCTACGTTGTACAGAAAAATGAAGAAATACGGACTGAACGACAAATAAAGGCAATATAGACCGGAGATGTTTTCCAGTCTGGAATAAAATGCCTACATTTGCATAAGTCTGGCAAAATATGGAATACATACTGCCAGCAGGAACATAAGAAAATACCGACAGGGCTGACAGCCTCGCCGGATATTATACATAAGTCGCAAGACGTCTCGGATGGGAATCTGACAAATTCAAAAATACAGAGGCTTTTGCGTGCAGCTTATGCTATGCCTAATAGCGTGAGCTCATGCAAATTTCTGTATTGGGCTTTGTCAGAGCCTCCATCCGAAATAGCGTGAGCCTCACGCTTTTCATTTGGAGTATCAAGGTATGGCAAAGTTACAGGTTCTGATAGCAATGACATTGAACGGTTTCGTCCCCGCACGGAACGATTCCCTGCTGCAATGGATACAAAACAGCGATGACGGTTTCCCTTACTGGCGGGGCCGGTCCACCCGCATGTTGTATCCGGGCTATCCGCTAGTCGACCTCATCTGTGACAAGGAACAGTCTGCACCCTCTGACATATATCTGGCTGAAATCTATGACGACAGCGGCGCAGAACTGCTGCGGGGACTGTCCCTGTACCGCCTGATAGATGAGATGGTCATTTTTCTTCTTCCGGTAATCAGTTCCGAAACGGTTCCCGTATCAAAACATATCTCCACGGACAAATGGGAACTGGTCAGGACAAAAACATTCAGAAACGGGATCTGCCGCCTTACTTATCGCAAAACATTGCAATAAAAGATTGCACGCTCTTGCATTTGCAATACTTCCATCAGTCTCGTTTTTATGGGGCTGATTTTTTATTTCTCTATTATTCAGCGACTTGCCATGTTTTTATGTGGCAATATGCTCCATTGGTCCATGTTTTGGCCTATATCATAATGAAACCTGTTGCGCAACACGGTGTAAAAAATGGAATTATTACACTAAAAACAGAATTCATTATGATACAGATAGACAGGGAGACATTCCAGATGATGCTCCACCAGATAATGGAACGGTTTGACAGGATAGATGACAGACTGAACCGCATGAACAGGCAGACGGCCGCCCTTGAGGGTGACAAGCTGCTCGACAACCAGGATATGTGCGAACTCCTTGGCGTTACGAAACGCACCCTTGCACGCTACCGCCAGAAGAAGCTCGTCACATACTACATGATTGACGGGCGTACCTACTACAAGGCTTCGGAAGTCCAGGACTTCCTGAACAGGAAGGGGAAGGTGCTGCCGGCGAGAATAAAAAAAGAACTCGGTCTTCAACCCTAATAAAATGACGGTATGGAAATTATATGTATGGAAAAACAGACCTTTGACGAATTGGTTGTCCGTCTCAGCATGATCGAGAAAAAAGTCACCGGTATATGTAGTCAGACCAAAGACGCGGCACTGAAAAAATGGATGGACAATCAGGAGGTATGCGGGATTCTCCGAATATCCAAGAGAACACTTCAGGTATATCGCGAGAAAGGACTGTTGCCTTTCACCCGGATCAAGAACAAGTTCTTCTATAAGCCGGAAGATGTACAAAGCCTGTTGGAATCAAGTTATCACCCACAAAAAAGAAAGCCATGAGTTACGATCTTATAAACAGAAAAGACCCGAGAATTGATACTATTTTCAAAGGGCTGGAAAACATGGAGCGCATGATAGACGCAATACGGACGGCTCCAAGGCCCGCATTCCACGGTGATTATTTCCTCACGGACGAGGAACTTTCAAAACTGTTGAAAGTAAGCCGGCGTACCTTGCAGGAATACCGGACCCTCGGTATGATACCTTACTATCTTGTACAGGGAAAAGCCCTTTACAAAGAGTCAGACATACAAAAAGTTCTTGACGACGCATATAAAAGATGCAGGGAAGAACAGCGATGGGTATGAAGCAAAAGTAAAAGAAACGGCCTCTTTACAAGGTCGTTTCTTTGTTGTCGGACAATTGGTATCCGAATTTCCTTCTCCGTTTCTTGACAATAACCTCTTCTTCGTACAAACCAAAAGTTCGGTCCATTCCGGCTGCTTTCAGCCGTTTCATGTCCTCGTCCACTTTCCTGTCAGTCACTTGTAGGCTCGGCTGTCGGCGCCATGCCACCTTACGGTGGTAGGTTTCCGACAGCCTGCCTCCG
>CABIXF010000058.1 GCA_902362595.1 Bacteroidaceae bacterium
CCAAAAGGCATGGACATAGGAAAAACATAAATCATACTCTATGAAAAATGGCAAAACGATGATTATATAACGAAAAAGAGGATGCATCATTTTGACACATCCTCTTTTTTTGTATGAGGTTCTGTAGAACAGTGCTTAGAACTCAAACTTTTCCAGTTTCATGGCAGCCAGTCCTTGGATTTTAGGAACCAGGGTAGTGAAGTGAGCACTCTGTTCGTGGGCAGTCAGTGAGGCTGCATCCTTCCATGTTTCGCAAATCATCAGGACATCCTTGCGGGTGCTGCTCTGAAACAAATCGTATGCCACACAGCCGTTGTCTTTCAGGGATGCGGCTACCAGTTCTTTTGCTGCAGTGACTACTTGGTCGTAGTTCTTTTCTTCTGCTTGGATAAATACGTTTAGTCTGATCATTGTCTCTTGTTTTTAAGTTTAAAAATTACGGCGTAAAGATACCATAAAAAAGAGGATGTGTCAAAATGATGCATCCTCTTTTTCGTTATATGTAAGTTTCCAATTTTAGGGTAGCCCCTTTTAGACGGGTGCCAGCAGGCACCCGTCTAAAAAAGAGTTCACAAATTTAACGATTATTATTTGCATATTGTCATGGGAAGCAGGTTTTCGTAATCCGTTCTTCCCTTTTTTAATTCTCTGAGCAGCCTGCAGAAGTAATCCCTGAAGGAGACTCCTGCCTGTTTGCAGGTTTCTATAAAGGTATTATAGATTGCGGAGTTCTGTATTCCTTTCACGCTTCCGAAGAACAGACTGTTCTTTCGTTGGACAGTGATTGGTCTTATCGCTCTTTCCGCCGCCATATTGTCTATTGAGTATTCTCCGTCATTTCTGTAGGCGAAGATCTGATTCCAGAAGTTCTTCAGATAGTTAAGGGCCTTGCCCATAAGTTCACTTCGGCTCTCATCCGGATTTGCAAGCAGATCATAAAGCTCTGTCCTTATCTTATCAATGATTTCCGTCGTTTCCTTACTGTTTCTTCTGTGGTAAATCTCGTCTGAAGTGAGTTTTTCCCGGCGGTAAGTCTCTTCCATGCCGTATAACTTTGCTATCAGCTCAAGGAAGATTCTTGCCTGCAGACTTCCCTGGTCGTAGGCATACTTGAACTTAGCTCTTGCATGAGCCAGACAACACAAATGCTCAACATCGATAAGTTCATTGTCAAGATACATATATACGTTGTAACCGTCGCTCTGAAGTGATTTGATTTTTGCATCACCAAGAAACTCCTTCAACACGTTTCTGCTCCTGCCTCCATGTTTCTGTACACCTTCATCATCCGTTGTATCCTCATAAAAGAAGATGACTATACGGGCTTTTCTGTTTACCAGACACCACATATAGGTCTTGCGTTTCTTATTGTAAGCGTGGTAACGAAGCCATGTCTCGTCCACATTCACGTTGGCACCGTCCTGAAGGGCAATCTTCTTGAGAGCAGGTATCAGCTTGTTCAGCTGCATGGCACCTTTGTCGGCCCAGTTCAGAAGGTTCTGCACAGAAGTGTTCCAGTCCATATCCGACAGACGGTTCTTTGCCTCCCTGTATGCTGGTCTTGACATCTGGAAGCGGTTGAACATAAGATACGAGAGCATGTTTGCCGTAATGCTTGTACCCGGTACTATCTCGTCATAAAGGCTTGCCCGGACGTCATCCTTCATAGGAAGGAACATGCTTTCAATCCTGCCGTCGGCATGCTTCACCTTGAGCACCTCAAAATGATGTTCCTCAATATAGCTGACGATGTTTCTAATCTTGCGGTAGCTTGATGATATCACTACAGAACCCTCAGGAAGCATTGTATAATCGGACTTGTGTATTATCGGAGTGCCTACACAATCCTTGTTGTATCTCATTCCTTTTCTATACGGTCTTTCCTTGGGAAGAGGAGTGGCCGGAGTATCCTGCGTGTCGCATGATGCGGCAGAGTCTGACTGTGGAACTTCACCAGCCGGAGCAGTGGGAGTTCCGTCAAAGTCATCCTTGTCGTCATGCTTTCCTTTTACGACCTTTTTGCGGTCAATGCCTTTAAGGCTTTTGGAAGAAGCGTAAGTCTGGTTATTCATAAGTGAAAGACGCTCGACAAGGGCGTTATGCTTTTTCTCAAGCTTTTGGTATTCCTTGTCGCGGAGCTTGCATTCAATGGCAGCCTTCTCTGCCTTGCTGTTTGCCTTAAGCAGGGCATCTGTAAGGGAATCAATCTTACGGTTGGCGTCCTTCAGGTCTTTTCCTATTTCATCAAGTCGTGCTATCATTTCATCAAGCTGCTTGCTCTTGTTCTGATTCTCCTCAAACAGGAACAGGGCGAACCTCTTTATCTGCTCATTATCCATACCTTCAAGGGGTGTATGCTCCTTTTCAGGCCTGTTCATCATCTCTTCAAGATGCTTCTGTCTGAGTATGTGTTCTATAAGTTCCTCTGTTTCCATGTTCTCTAAATTTTATGTAAAGATACTCATTTTCAGTGAGATACGCAAATATTTAGAGAACTTTTATTGCTGATATTCAGAGTTATATCATTAAATTCTTATGCTCGTTATTACCGGAGTTTCAAGTATCGTGACCAGGTCTTTCCAGTCTATCTTATACACTGTCACATCGTCCTTACGCTCTATTTTCATGAACTTATAACCCTTAATGAAGGACTTCTCATGAAGGTAGTAGGCATTCCGCTCATAGTGTATCATACGAACCTTACGCTGGTCTTTCGACATAAACATGTAAACGTCTCCGTTCAGCGGATCTCGGTGATACCTGCCGCGGATTATCTCGCATATACGCTGAGCCTTGCATCTCATATCGTGAAGTTCAGGAAGATAATAGAAGTTATGCAGTCCGTTAATACTTAGCATAAGCCCTCCAGTTTCTCCACCAGTGTTTTCAGCCCCTGATAGTCTAAGCCTTTCTTCTGTATGCACAAACCCTCACGGGTTCTAATCGTTACCATGATGCTCCCTTTATGGGGAGATGTACGTTTAGGCTTGCCTTTAGAGTAACATCCTGTTCTTCATTGCCTGCCTGGATCAACTCTTCAGGAATACCTTCCACTTCTACAGGTACAACTTTCTTCTGTGTCTTCTTGAACCAGTCATAGAATGCCGTGTAAGGAATGTTGTTGCTAATACAGAATGAGTTGATGGAAACTCCTTTGGGTTCGCCCTCGGTCTTGTAGAGGAACCACAGTCTTTCAAAATCTTTTTCGCTAAACATAATCTTTCGAGTTTTAAGTTTAGCACGAAGGTAAAGGAAAGGGACATACTAGTCAATACGCCAATTTTGGAAGCTTACCTATAAATGGACTTATATTGGTAATCTGACTCTAACAGATGTAGTTATGGATTGTCAAGTAGCTAATTCAAATAAAAATAAATTGAGTTAAAAGGTGGATTCCTGAGACAACAAAAGAAAAAATAATAATCATTTACAAAAACTTTACAGAATTGAATGTGCTACCGATTTAGCACTAGCTTCAAAATAACTTGTGATAGTGGAAACTACAAAAACTTTGCCCAAGATAAGAATCAAAACTTTGCATCGCTAATGTGCTTGAACTTATTGCGGACCTTGAACCTTGTCATCAAACATCTGTTCCCTTATTGTATCACAAAGCACTATAAATCTCCACGACTTTCAATAAAGAACATGGTGATAACCGTATAAATATTACAGCCTAATAATTTAAACTTTTATCACTATGTTCTTATTTTCTTTAATATCACTAGTAATTCTTACTTTTATACATTTTCTATCTTAATATTTTTTTAATTATAAATGAACTGAAATTCCAATCTGAGGTATAACCATTAGCATATTAAGCTTAGAACGTTTATCAAATGTTTCAACACTATATTCATTATCTTTATGAATATCTTTAAAATGATAATATTCACCCGAGATTGAGATCTTAACTCCCCAATTAACATTAAACTTATATTCAAGACCTAAATTTAGATTAATGCCAAGTCCTGAGCATGGCGCAGAATAGTTTTGAGACGCATTAATAATACCATCACTAAGATAATGAGCATATCCTATTCCTAAGTCAATATTACTTACCATCCCTTTAAATAGAAAGTCTTCATCTATATTTGAAAATTGAGGAGCTACATATAATATTCGAGTTTTTTCATCTATAGATAACCCTTGGTTTTCTATATAAGGTAGATTATGCATATAATGTTTAAAAGTAAAACCATAACCTATACATTTGTTATAATGTATCAAGTCAACTCCATATTGAAAACCACAACTACTTTCGTCAAGATTACTATACCAAGAAGACTCGCCAGTACCTACTCTATTAGGAAAAGCAGAACCAGCATTAACCCTAATTACCCAATCATTTTGAGGGATAATTTCTTCTTCAAAATCATTTGCATAAATCGGGATGAAGCATAGTAAAAATAATATGTAAATAAAACACCTTTTCATAATAGTAAATATTTAAATTATTTATACAGTGTAAGTAAAAATGAAAGAACTTACACTGTATGTTAAATAGGAAATATTATCTTTCTTTCCAAAGTAATCTGCTATTTCCACAGATTGAAATAGCTGCTTTTAATTCCTTGGCATTTGAAAAACCCATTCCATCTATTTGTGATAATATTATATTTGTATATGAAACAATCTGAGAATTATCTGATAAATTTACTATATTTTCTGCATAAGAATCCAAAACATTAACTATAGAATAATAGGATGTATTAATTAGCGAGTTCTTTACAAATGATTCAAAAGATAAATAAGACTGATTTATAGAATTAATTAAAACATTAAATTCCAATGTTGATATAGAAGATGAATACCCCATTCCCTTCAAAGATGAAATAGAACTGGTAACAATTGTAGAATTAGACTTTGAAAAAAGTTGGGGGTCACTCCTATACATATTATAAATCCCCAGATTATGATCTGAACCAATCTTATAAAAGTCTTGACTGGTAGGGAAAACGGCCCATTGACTATTCAATATCCAATCATTTGTGGTTAAACCATTATCATTAGAAAATTGAACAGCGGCAATAATAGAGCATGCTACAGCAGGAACTAAACTACCCTTAAATCCACCACCACGCGTAATTCCCCATAAATATCCATAAGCATCACACTTGATAACATCACGTAACCATCTAAAAAAGCCTCTCAAACTTCGTGTTTCAGCCACTTGGGAATAAGATGGAAATTGCATCACAGACTCATTCATAAACAAGATTAATTCAGAAACTTTCTCATCATTCCCTAAATCAATAACAGCTTCATTTTTAACACTCTGTTCTTCTAATAAACTATCAGAAGAACAAGAAACTAAAGTAAAACCAATAAAACCTGCAAATACTGCAACTTTTAAAAATAGCATAATTTTTTTCATAAGAAAATATTTCTTAGCTAACACCATAAATATACATAATAAATTATAATAAGAAGAAATAAATCTGAATAATTAATCTACTTTAATATGCTGGCTTATAAAATAATTATATTTAATATGAATAAGGACAAATAATATGTTAAAATCACATATCTGGAACATTATCAAGTTTTCATTCCACTTGTTCGAGTCCTTTCACTATATTTTTACAAGCATCTAATGACAGTTTTCATCCTTTACAGCAAAGCCATTTATAGTTTTTATCTTCCACCCCTTCAAAGAGATTTTCACCTCCCATCATTATTTGTGGTAATAATATAGTCAAAACTTCACACATAATGTAATCGCAAATTTTCCGTACATCAGATGACGATACACACCTTATGTAAAACTTATCTTTGTAAAACTTCCTTCATTCTTCTACAATTATCTTTTTTATGTGCAACTATAATTTTTTCTTCCTGTTTATATTCAATCCCCCCTTTTCTACAACATGTGTATCTACCCAATTCTATTTCAGCTTTCTTTTTGTCTGATACGAAGGAGTTGTTCATTTTTTACTGCAAAGTTTGATTGTCTTAGCTCTACATAATCAAGGAACATTTCATTTGCTGTGTAAAATCTTCCTCTATGGCTCTAGAGAGTATTTGATTTTATTATCCAGAAAAAGGCTTTCTGCAAGAGAATATGCTAAAAACACAAGGCCTCCTTCTCTGAAACACTTGTCCCCTTTTTAGGTTTTCCTTCCCCGAAACATAAGTTTCCCTTATCGGAAACATACGTTTCCCAACTGCAAGACGTACGTTTTCCCAAACGAAACCCTAAAAATTTCACGGATGCAACAAAAAGATTGTCCAAGCGGTTTGTTTTCTTCATGCAAACGTCACCTCCTGGCAATCATTCTGTAACATAGAAAACCGACCTTTGGGCAGACTTTTAAAAAGGAGGTTAAAATGGAAACTAATGGAAGCAAATATGTAGTGGAATGTACTCCAGACGGAAAATATTATGCTTATCTGTCCAATCACGAGCAATGCTTTGCCTACGGCGAGACGGAAGAAGAAGCGCTGGAGAACCTGGAAGACGCTGCAGAAGAATTTTATGGTGAAATCAATTCTATTTTCTATATCGAAGACATAGCCTGATACTATTTGAACACATTGTAAAAATAAATTGCCGATATTTAGTCATTTCTCAAAGCCATTTCCGCGGGATGCCGAAATGGCTTTTCTCTTTCCCTTCCCCGCCTGTGGATGAAACAGGTTATTCACCTGACAGTCACACGCTTGTAATATGCTTTCTCTTCCTTTGTGAAGCGTTAAGAAAAACATATATCTATGGAAGATAGACCTTATTACCGAACCATCGTGGTTTCGGATATCCACCTGGGAACCACCCATTCAAAGGTGGATCAAATCAGCGATTTTCTGAGCAGAGTCGATTGCGGACGGCTGATTCTGAACGGTGACATCATCGACGGATGGCACTTGCAGAAATCGGGTATCAGCAAATGGAAGCCGGCACATACGCATTTCTTCAAAATTATCATGAAGATGATGGAAAAGCATGGTACGGAAATCATTTACATCCGCGGAAACCATGATGACTTTCTGGACAACCTTGCCCCGCTGCAATTTGCCAATCTGACCATCACGAAAGATTATATACTGGAAAGCAACGGCAAGCATTATTTCGTGACGCACGGCGATGTGTTCGACAAGGTGACCACCCAGATGAAATGGCTGGCCAAACTCGGCGACATGGGCTATACGCTGCTGCTGTGGCTCAACAGTCAGTACAACCGCTACCGGGTGAAAAAAGGTAAACCTTACTTCTCGCTCTCGCAGGCCATCAAGCAGAAAGTGAAATCGGCCGTGTCTTATATTTCCGACTTTGAAAACGTGCTGGTGGATTTCGCCCGCAGCCGCCAATGTGAAGGAGTGATTTGCGGCCACATCCATCATCCGGAAAACCGCATGATCAATCACATCCATTACCTGAATTCGGGCGACTGGGTGGAAACGATGTCGGCCTTGACGGAAGATGAAAACGGGGTGTGGAAAGTGGTGTACTACACCGAACTGGCACAGCAAGCCGACAGGGAAAAAGAAAATAATGTCATACCTTTCATACCGATTGCCTCATGAGAGTGTTGTTTATTGTACAAGGAGAAGGACGCGGCCATCTCACACAGGCCATATCCATGGAGAAGTTGCTCCGAAGCAACGGACACGAAGTGGTGGAAGTGCTCGTAGGAAAAAGTGAATCCAGAAGACTCCCCGGTTTTTTCAGCCGGAACATCCAGGCACCCATCAAACAGTTCATCAGCCCGAATTTCCTGCCCACACACGCCAACAAACGGGTGAACCTGACCAGAAGTGTGCTATATAATCTCCTGAAACTTCCTGAATATGCGGAAAGTATCTCTTTCATTCATCAACAAATCAAGGAAACAGAGGCCGACCTGGTCCTCAATTTCTATGAACTGCTCACCGGACTGACTTATCTCTTCTTCCGCCCGTCGGTGCCTCAAATCTGTATCGGACATCAGTATCTGTTCCTGCACCCGCAGTTCAAATTACCCAAGAAAAACAGAGGAAGTTTATTTATGCTCAACTTCTTCACCCGGCTGACGGCACTGGGAGCTTCGCAGAAACTGGCCCTCTCCTTCCGGGCCATGCCACAAGACAAACATCAGCATATCAGTGTGGTGCCTCCCCTGTTGCGTCAGGACGTGCTGCAACAAGAAAGCCAGCCGGGCGATTACATCCACGGCTACATGTTGAATGCCGGATTCTCGGAAAACATTCTCCAATGGCATCAGAAGCATCCGGAGGTACCCTTGCGTTTCTTCTGGGACCACTGGGAAGAAGAGCCGGTGAAAAAAGTCGATGACACCCTCTCCTTCTACCAGCTCGACGACACAGAATTCCTGCGTCAGATGGCGGGATGCAAGGCCTATGCCAGCACGGCCGGATTTGAATCCGTGTGCGAAGCCATGTACCTCGGAAAACCTATCCTGATGGTACCAGCTCATATCGAACAGGAATGTAACGCCCTTGATGCACTGCAGAACGGCGCCGGCATCATCGACCGGAATTTCAACCTGAGCAACCTGTTGCGCTTCGCACAGACCTATAAACCCAACCGACTGTTCGGCGAATGGGTAAGGTCGGCCGAATACATCATACTGAATGAAATAGAGCGTTTTGCACCGCAAAATACCCTGCAAGGCATGTACATGGTAGAGGAGTTTGTGTAAAAAATTCTAAAAAATCGTTTTGAAATCATCTTGTAACATAAAATCCTTTTCTTTGCAAAAAAAGTGATTTTATGGTAACAAGAAATAGAAAAAAAGAAAAGCCTTATTTGGAAAGAGACATCAGCTGGATGTACTTTAACCGCAGGATTCTGCAAGAAGCAACCCGTAGTCATGTGCCCTTGCTGGAACGGATGGCATTTCTTGGCATCTATTCCAACAACCTGGATGAGTTTTTCCGGGTAAGAGTGGCTTCTCAGAACCGTATTGCCGAGTGCATGGATAAATCGGCTGTCAAAGAGCGGGAGAAAGCCAAAAAACTGCTTAAACAGATTGGAAAACTGAATGCACGCTATGTAAAAGACTATGAAGAGGCGGTAAGCACGGTTACGCAGGAACTGAAAAAGGAAAATATCTATCTGGTATCCGATTCGGAAGTCACTCCCGAACAGCTGCAGTTTATCCAGTCTTTCTACAAAGAGAAACTGAACGGGTTCATCGTGCCGGTATGGTTCTCGGCCATCAAGCTGCTAGACTGTGAAAACGACGAAAACATTTACCTGGCTGTGAAGGTGAGCAAAAATGGCAGCAAACCCTCCCCGGACTATGCCTTTCTGGAACTTCCGGTCAATATCTGCGGTCGTTTCGTACAGCTGCCCGACCATGATAATAAGAGTTACCTGATGTATCTGGACGATGTCATCCGCTGCTGCCTCCCGTTGGTTTTCGAAGGACTGGGTTACGACAAGTTTGAAGCTTATGCCTTCAAGTTTACCCGCGATGCGGAAATGGAAATCGACAACGACCTGCGTACGGGTACCCTTCAGAAAATCTCCAAAGGGGTAAAGAGCCGCAAAAGAGGCGAACCGCTCCGTGTGATTTACGATAATCACATGCCGAAGGACCTGTTGAAAAGGGTGTTGAAAAAACTCGACCTCGACAGCCTGGATACGGTGATTGAAAGCGGACGCTATCAGAACCACAAGGATTTGATGAAATTCCCCGACTGTGGACACAGCAACCTGAAATATCCGAAATGGCCGCCTATCCTGAAGAAGGAACTCGACGGTCCGGAAAGCCTGTTGAAAAAAATCCAGCAGAAAGACCGTTTCATCCACGTGCCTTACCATAGCTTCGACTCGTTTATCCGGGTGCTGCAGGAAGCAGCCGTGAGCAAACAGGTCACAAGCATCAAAATCACACTCTACCGTCTGGCCAAGGAATCGAAGGTGGTAAAAGCACTTATCGGGGCAGCCCGTAACGGCAAGAAGGTGACCGTGGTCATCGAACTGCTGGCCCGCTTTGACGAGGCTTCCAACATCAACTGGTCGAAGAAGATGCAGGATGCAGGCATCAAAGTGATTTTCGGGGTGGAAGGCCTGAAGGTACACTCCAAGATTACGCACATCGGCATGAAAACCGGGCCGGATATCGCTTGCATCAGCACGGGTAACTTCCACGAAGGAAATGCCCGGATGTACACCGACTGTATGTTGATGACGGCTTACCCGAAACTGGTAAAGGATGTCAATCAGGTATTCGAGTTCATCGAACGTCCTTACACACCAATCCGGTTCAAGGAGCTTCTTGTTTCGCCCAACGAAATGAAGAACAAGTTCATCACCCTCATCAACAACGAAATCAAGAACAAGAAAGCGGGAAAACCTGCGTACATCAAGATAAAAATCAACCACATCACCGACCCGATTATGGTCAACAAACTGTATGAGGCTTCCGAAGCGGGTGTGGACATCGACCTGGTAGTACGTGGCAACTGTTCCCTGATAACCGATATTCCGGACCTCAGTACACACATCCGGATTCACGGTATCATCGACCGCTACCTGGAACATTCGCGTATCTTCATCTTCGCCAACGGAGGAGAAGAGAAAATATTCCTAGGTTCCGCCGACTGGATGCCGCGTAACCTCGACCACCGTATCGAAGTGATTACGCCAGTATATGACCCGGCCATCAAGGGCGAAATGAAACGGATTGTGGAATATGGATTGAAAGATACGTTGCAGGGGCGTGTGGTAGACGGGCTGGGCGACAACCAGTTCTGGAGCGAAGAAGGACAGGAAACTCCTTTCCGTTCACAGGAGGCACTCTACAACTATTATCTGGCCGAAAATTCCGAAGAATAACTTAAATACTATTATTATGGACAATCTCATAAAAAATTGTGAAACTTATTATGGAGCCATTGATATCGGTTCCAATGCGGTGAGATTACTCATCAAGTGTGTAGAGGAAGACGAGCAGGGCAAGGCTTTCTTCTCGAAAGTACTCCTGCTTCGTGTCCCCCTTCGTCTGGGATTCGATGTGTTTGCCATGGGCAAGATTGCCGAGAAAAAGGAAAAGAACATGCTGCGCCTGATGAAGGTGTTCCGCCATCTGATGAAAATCTACGACGTGGAAGACTACCGGGCCTGCGCTACTTCTGCCATGCGGGATGCCAAGAACGGAAAGGCTATCATCAAACGGATTGAAAAGAAGACGGGTATCCGTATCGAAATCATCGACGGACAGGAAGAGGCCCGGATGATTTACAACAACCACATTGAATGTATGGAAGACCGGAATGGAAACTACATGTATGTGGATGTAGGGGGTGGCAGTACGGAAATCAACTTGCTTTCACAGGGCACACTGGTGTGCAGCCGCTCGTACAACATCGGTACGGTCCGTATCCTGAACAATGCCGTGAAAGATACGGAATGGGAACGGTTGAAGACCGACATGCAGGAACTGGCTGCTTCCTATCCCGGCACGAACATCATCGGTTCGGGTGGAAACATCAACAAACTGTACCGCCTGGCAGAAAAAAAAGACAAGAAGAAACAAAGAATCACCGTAGAAGTGTTGCATAAGCTACATGATGAATTGAAAAGTTTGTCCGTAGAGGAACGCATGGAGAAATACCAGCTGAAACCCGACCGGGCAGATGTCATCGTACCGGCAGGAGATATTTTCCTGACCATTGCCGACATCATTCATGCTACTTATATCTATGTGCCTGTCATCGGTCTGGCCGACGGTATCATCGACGGTTTATATGCTAGTCACCTGGAAGAAGCACAACCACTCGCAAAGAAGGTAATTGAAAAGCAAACAGACACTCCAAAAGAAGTGAATAAATAACGTACATAACGACGGATTATGGAAACGGCCCTGCAGGTAATCCACCTGTAGGGCCGCTTTGTTATACACCGGTTTATCCACAACCTGTGAACAACCTGTTATTCCACCAAAACATTCTGTATTTCAAGAATATACATCTTATGAAATCCTCCATGTCCTTCTCCGTACCAACGGCTTATCAACAACTTATCCACAAAGTTATCAGCATCTATAAAATCGGCGTACAGCTTCTTGCACTCCAATATCAAGCGAGCCTGTTCATAAGCAATGTTCCCATTTTCCGTCACATACGGTTTCAAGCCGGAAGCAGCTACTTTATCAATATCCCTACCCGATTGGCTTCCACATATCTTATGTATGTCCCGATGTGCTTCTCCCAGGAAAGACAAGGTCAAAGTATCGCCCTTTTCAATGAACTCGTAAGTATAACGTTCGGGACGGATAAAAATAAACGCCACCGGTTTTCCCCACAGGATACCGGTACCTCCCCAGCTGGCCGTCATCATGTTAAACTTTTCAGGCGTTCCGGCAGTCACCAGCATCCACTCCTTGCCAATGGCATCAAACATATTGTCCTTCAATTCGGACACACTTATTTTCTTCATAATCTCTTTACTTTAAATTTCCACAAAGCTAAGGAAATTCTGGTTCCCGTTTTTCGTTTTTTAAACCGAATTTAAATAGCATCCTAAAAAATATCTTTTTTCATTTCGGGCTTTTAAAGTATCTTTGCAGGAAATATCATGAACTAAAAAAGAAAGGACTGAACCGTGGCAAAAGATACAGAGGTGGTATTGACCCCGATGATGAAACAATATTTTGATTTAAAAGCCAAACACCCGGATGCTATCATGCTCTTCCGGTGTGGAGACTTTTATGAAACTTATTCCGAAGATGCCGTGGCAGCAGCCGAAATTCTGGGAATCACTTTAACAAAACGTGCCAACGGACAAAGCAAGACAGTAGAAATGGCTGGATTTCCTCACCATGCCCTCGATACGTACTTGTCCAAGCTGATTCGTGCCGGACGAAGAGTAGCCATCTGCGACCAGCTGGAAGACCCGAAAACCACGAAAAAACTCGTCAAACGTGGAATTACGGAACTGGTGACTCCCGGTGTGGCCATCAACGACAATGTGTTGTCGTACAAAGAAAACAACTTCCTGGCTGCCGTGTATTTCGGCAAAACAGCCTGCGGTATTTCCTTTCTCGACATATCCACCGGTGAATTCCTCACTTCCGAAGGGCCTACCGATTATATTGACAAACTTCTGAACAACTTCGCACCGAAAGAGGTGCTTTTCGAACGGGGTAAAAAGCCCATGTTCGAAGGAAACTTTGGCAATAAGTTCTTCACGTTCGAACTGGAGGACTGGGTGTTCAATGAAACTTCTGCCCGGGAAAAGTTACTGAAGCACTTCGAAACCAAGAACCTCAAAGGTTTCGGAGTGGAAAATCTACACAATGGTATCATTGCTTCCGGAGCCATTCTTCAGTACCTCGACATGACCCAGCATTACCAGATTGGACACATCACGTCACTCTCCCGTATCGAAGAAGACCGCTACGTGCGACTGGATAAATTCACCGTACGCAGTCTAGAACTGATTGACAGCATGAACGAAGGGGGTACTTCCCTGCTGGACATCATCGACCATACCATCAGCCCGATGGGAGCCAGAATGCTGAAACGCTGGATTGTCTTCCCTCTAAAAGATATCAAACCCATCAATGAACGGCTGGATGTGGTGGAATTCTTTTTTAAGGAACCGGATTTCAAGGATTTCATCGAAGAGAAACTGCATCTGATAGGCGATTTGGAAAGACTCAGTTCGAAAGCAGCCGTAGGACGTATCTCACCTCGTGAGGTGGTACAGCTGAAAATAGCTCTTCAGGCCATCGAACCAATTAAAAATGCGTGCCTGAACGCCGATAATCCCAGTCTGCGCCGCATTGGCGAGCAACTGAATCTCTGTGCTTCCATCCGCGACAAGATTGCCAAGGAAATTACCAACGACCCTCCCCTGCTGGTCAACAAAGGCGGAGTGATTGCCGACGGTGTCAATGCGGAACTGGATGAACTGCGCAAGATTGCATACTCCGGCAAAGACTACCTCTTGCAAATCCAGCAACGGGAAAGTGAACTGACGGGCATTCCGAGTCTGAAAATCGCTTACAACAACGTATTCGGCTACTATATCGAAGTACGCAATACGCACAAGGACAAAGTACCGGCCGAATGGATACGCAAGCAGACCCTGGTCAATGCGGAACGTTACATCACGCAGGAACTGAAAGAATATGAAGAAAAGATTTTAGGAGCGGAAGACAAGATTCTGATTCTGGAAACCCGATTATATAACGAACTGGTCACTGACTTGGCCGAATTTATCCCGGCCATCCAAATCAATGCCACACAGATAGCCCGGCTGGACTGTCTGCTGTCGTTTGCCAACGTGGCCCGTGCCAATAAGTACATTCGCCCGAATGTGGTGGATGACGATGTACTCGATATCCGTCAGGGACGCCATCCGGTGATTGAAAAACAGCTTCCTCCGGGAGAAAAATACATTGCCAACGATGTGTATCTCGACACGGAAGAGCAGCAGATTATCATCATTACGGGACCGAACATGGCCGGTAAGTCTGCCCTGCTCCGCCAGACAGCCCTGATTACCCTCATGGCACAAATCGGTTGTTTCGTACCTGCCGAGAGTGCCCACATCGGACTGGTGGACAAGATTTTCACCCGTGTGGGAGCCAGCGACAACATTTCCGTGGGCGAATCTACTTTCATGGTCGAGATGAACGAGGCAGCCAATATCCTGAACAACATCTCCCCGCGAAGTCTGGTACTTTTCGACGAACTGGGTAGAGGAACTTCCACCTACGACGGTATTTCCATTGCCTGGGCCATTGTGGAACACATCCATGAGCATAAGAAAGCCCGGGCTCGTACGTTGTTTGCCACCCACTACCACGAACTGAATGATATGGAAGGACAGTTCAAGCGCATCAAGAACTACAACGTATCGGTCAAGGAAGTGGACAATAAGGTGATTTTCCTCCGCAAACTGGAACGCGGCGGAAGTGCACACTCCTTCGGTATCCATGTGGCCAAAATGGCAGGTATGCCGAAATCCATTGTGAAACGTGCCGATGAAATCCTGCATCAGCTGGAAGCAGAAAACCGCCAGGAAGGAATTTCCGCAAAGCCACAACCGGCCAAACAGGCTTCTTCCGACGGAATACAGTTGAGTTTCTTCCAACTGGATGACCCTGTGCTTTGCCAGATTCGCGATGAGATTCTGAACCTGGACGTGAACAACCTCACCCCACTGGAGGCACTGAACAAACTGAATGACATCAAAAAAATAGTAAAAGGAAGATAAACCGTCACGCCTATGTCAACTATTATTTATCCGGCCCCTATCTTCGGCCCTATCCACAGCCGCCGTCTGGGCGTATCGCTTGGTATTAACCTGCTTCCCGCCGACGGCAAATTCTGTACGTTCGACTGCATTTATTGTGAATGCGGATACAACAAGGACTTTCGTCCGAGACAGAAAGTACAAACCCGTGAAGCCGTACGTGAAGCACTCGAAAAACGCCTGGCTGAAATGAAGGAAAACGGTCCGTTTCCTGATGTACTGACCTTTGCCGGCAATGGAGAACCGACAGCCAATCCGTATTTCCCGGAAATCATTGACGACACCTTGGCTTTGCGCGACAAGTATTTTCCCAATGCCAAAGTCAGTGTATTGAGCAACTCTACTTTTATCCACCATCCAAAGGTCTTTGCTGCCCTGAACAAAGTAGACAACAACATTCTGAAACTGGATACGGTAGACCCGGACTATATACAGACCGTCGACCGACCGACCGGAAACTATCAGGTGGAAGATATCATTGAAGGTCTGAAGGCTTTCCACGGCAATCTGATTATCCAGACGATTTTCCTGAAAGGTACTACCGACGAAGGTAAAGATGTGGACAATACCACCGACAAATATGTACTGCCTTGGCTGGAAGCCATCAAGCAGATTCGTCCCCGTCAGGTGATGGTCTATACCATCGACCGGGAAACCCCCGACCGGAAACTCCAGAAAGCCACTCACGAGGAACTGGACCGCATTGTCCGGCTGGTAAAAGAAGTCGGTATCGAAGCCAGTGCTTCTTATTGAAAAAGTACATCTCACCCAAAAAATAACAGCGTGTACGCCTGCTTGAAAAGCATTTGTACACGCTGTCTGTTTATTCATCTATACGTCCTTTTTTCTCACTTCATAAAAGCCGGCACCGGCAGGTGCATGCCCGCCATTGTCAGCCCGTTCTCCCGGGCATATTGCAAGTAATACTTACGGCTCTTTACGGCTCCTTTCTTGTCCATGTCATACTGTGCACAGATTTCCGGATGTGCCAGCTGCAAGGCTGCTCCATGGAACAAATCTCCTATTACCAACAGTTTTCCCACTTGGAACACCGTGTGTCCGGGCGTATGTCCCACCGCATTCATGGCCATTACATTTTCTGGGAGCGTATCCCCGAAAACAAAGAGATGCAAACGGTCCTTGTAAGCCTTCATGGTTTTCTCTACCTGTGCTTTCTGGTCGGCCGGCATCTTCATCCATGCATCGTATTCCAGTTGGGAAGCATACACTTCCGCACGCGGAAAGACCACACTGTCGTTTTTCATCATGCCCCCGATGTGATCTCCATGAAAATGGGTTATGAACAAGTAGTTGATATCTTCCGGATGGATGTGCAAAGCTTTCAAACCATCGAGCAACCGGCTATCGGGCGCCCCCATTCCGGTATCGAAAAGCATGCGCACGCCATCCTTTTCAACCAAGAACGTACTGATAGAAGCCGATATCCCGTTCTGTAACGATAGACTGTCTATCTGTACGTCACTGGCATCCGGAAACAAAGTGCGCGGCATCAGACGCGCCTTGGCATTGTCGCGAATCCAAGTCACTTTCATCCCGTCCAGTGTCAATGTAGCCAACATGCTGTCTTTCTGCATCTGAACCTCGCCGTATGCCACTTTTGTACTGTCTGTATTCATTTCCTTTTCTGCTTTTTGTTTGGATTGTCCGCCGCAACCTACAAACCACATTGCCGCAATCATTACTGCGACATAACTCCACTTACTCTTTTTCATTGTTATCTCATTTTTACGTACAATAAATATCTTCGGCTTTTCCACAAAAATATATATTTGCAAAAAATAATGAAAGACTTGATAGCCGTAAAAACACTATAACGAAAAAAACAACAGCGCATACACTTTCCTGCAAAGGTAGTCTGTACACGCTGTTTCCTTATATATAACTGATGTTAGGGGGTTTCTATAATAATGGATTGATAATCCTGATATTTTGCTTTATAAAGGCTCAATTTGCCCTTAGGAACCATTATTTCCGTAATACTTTCCAAGAAAGGCAGCGAATAATTTCCAATTTCAGGGACCTCATCACCTTCAAATCTAATTCTGTCTAATTTATAATTTGTCCTTAATCCGTAATCTTTGATTCTCCTAACATATTTTGGAAGGATTATCTCTTTCAGCTTAGAACATTCCATAAACACTCCTTCCTGCAATTCAGAAATACTTTGAGGAAGAATAATCTTCGTCAAAGACTCACACCCCTCAAAAGCCGAACTTTCCAGAATACCTCCAGCTACTGTCACCTGCCCTACATAATTCACTTCCTCCAGGTGAGTACAAGCATAAAAAGCTCTATAACCTATTTTTCGGAGATTATTGGGAAGAGTAATCGTCTTCAAAGTTGCGATTTCTCTAAAAGCCTCATTACCGATTTCCTGCAATTCTTCAGGAAATATTACATTTACTAATTGAGTATTCAAAAAAGCCTGAGGAGCTATTTTTTTCAAGGAAGCAGGAAAAGTCACCTTCTTCAATCCTGTATCACGGAACGCACTGGAACCTATTTCCTCTAAATTAACTTTAGAAAGATTTATTTCGGTCAATGCAGAACAATCTTCAAAAGCATGTTCTCCAATTCTTTTCAATGAAGAAGGAAATGTGACAGAAGTCAATTTCTGACTCTTGGCAAAGGCTTGCAGTCCGATGGATTCTAACCCTTCATTCAACACCAAAGATTCAATCTTTGACTCCCCAAAAGCTCCTGGAGCAATACTTTTTACACTTGCCGGCAATACAAGACGAGTCAAAGAAGGGTCTTTCAGCCCCTTCAATACTCCATCCTCAAGAACCAACTTACTTTCATCTGTAGAAAGTCCAGGGTTTTCTGCTATATTTTTACGATCGATTTCAATTCTAAAAGAATGCTTCTTCCCTGCAGTGATAGTACCTCCTCTGCTCCACCAATTATAATTACCTGCATCAATTGCATCAAGAACCACAAACATGAATTCTCTGGAACTTACCCCTGAAAACCACTTTTTGTTTTCCAATATGAAACTTACCTTACCGCTCTTGTCTGTTGTAAGTTCGCATAATGCTTTGGTCGTATGATTTTCCTTAAAAGCCTCATAAGTGGCTTCATCATACATTCTGACAACCTGATTCTCCAGAAGCTCTCCTTTTGAAGTGCATACGGTAATTTCTACTATAGAAGAATCGCTATTCACAGAGGGATTCTCTTTCTTGCATCCTCCAAAAAGCAGGCACATTCCTAATAAAATAAAGGATAAAAATTTAAACATGTCCATTGGGTTATATAAAATTCATAACTAAAAATTCTATCAAATGATGAAGGCGCACTCTCTCTTCTCTAAAAAAGACAATGATTTTTTTCATCTTCCAGCAGATCAAACTCTGCCTTAACAAGGGATTACAAAAATACAACAAGTAATGAATATATATAGAAAAAATATACGATTTGTAGAAATTTTTATGATTTGTTTCGATATTCCTTCAAAGTTGTCTTTTCTCCCAACAACTAACTTTGAAGAAATGAAATTATTTGTTTGAATGCTGAATCAAAATTCTATTTTTTTGGGTAATTGTACAAAACTTCCACATCAAAATGGGAATAAATTACCCATTTTAATATAATACCACCCCGACAAGAAAATCCTAAATAACTGGTAATCTGAAATTTGAAAAAATCCTTTCACTTTGGCATCCCATTTGGACTACAGTCAGTGTAAAACTTATTTACTAACCATTTTAAATTAAAAGCAATATGAAAAAGTTATTTGTAGCAGTAGCATTGGTAATGGGATTAGGAACTTCAGTAGTATTTGCTGAAAACTTTCACACAAACGTAGACAGCGTAGCCCTTATCAACGAATTCAAACCAATTGACGTAAAAGATCTTCCGCAGGCCGTACAGGATGCCATTGCAAAAGGCTATGCAGAATGGACTCTCAAAGAAGCATACATGGAAGAAACAGACGGAGTGAAAACCTACAAGGTAGTATTAGTCGACCAGGAAGAAAACACCGCTACTCTGGTATACAATGAAAAAGGCGAAGTACTCGAATAAGCAACCTGAATAAGCATTAACTGTATTTTGAGTTCTGAAGGATACCTGTTGTGGTGAATCACCAGGTATCCTTTTTTATATCCTTACTTCCACAACATCACCATGCTGCCGCAAGTAATCAGTATGGCTCCGACAATAACTCGAAGACTGACAGGCTCTCTCAAAAACAGAAAAGACAGACAAATTGTAATCACTACGCTAAGTTTGTCAATAGGGGCTACACGCGACACATCTCCTGCCTGCAAAGCCTTAAAATAAAACAACCATGACAATCCGGTAGCTGCACCAGATAAAATCAGAAACAACCAGGTATGCGCATCTACCTCTTTCACATTTGCAGCTTGCCGCTCCGAAAAGACAATTCCCCACGTAATAAGTAGAATGATGCTGGTACGAATAGCTGTGGCCAAATCAGAGTTAATGTTCTTTACTCCTATTTTCGCAAAAATAGCTGTCAATGCAGCAAAAAAGGCCGACAATAAAGCATAATATTTCCACATAACTCTTTTTTTAATTCCGAAAAACTCAAAAACAAAGAGGGTGTGTCAAAATGCATACCCTCTTTTTTTATGACAACGCCCCGACTTTCCCAAGCCGAGGCATTGTTATTACCTAAAGATTTTGTATCTTTA
>CABIXF010000059.1 GCA_902362595.1 Bacteroidaceae bacterium
CTTGTACACGTGTATCCAAAGGCTCCATGGCCTTTGCCAAATTATCCATAATCAAGAATTTCTTTGATATTGAATCCATATTTATCTGTTTTTTATTATAAAGATAATGAAAAACATCGACACATGCAAACTAAACAACCTAATAATCAGATAAATACAAACATCAAAAACTAAATCCTGTTAAAGAAATTTTGATGCGTTTTCTCTGCTAGGAATAGTGAGATTTCTGTCAAAGTCCTGTGGAATAATCTGAACGAGTTTTGCGCTTATTGCTTTACCCCTTTCGGTTCGTCAACCGTCCACTCTCTCATGTGCGGGGTTCGCGACCACATTTTCTACGGCAGGATTGTTATTTGACTCCCCCATGCCGGTAGGCCTTTCAGGAGCACAATCAGACTGGAACATAATTTGTGGCGATGCGTTCCTCTTTTGCAGAAGGACACGCATCGCCACTCAAATCTAACCGATTCTTTTTTCTAGAATATATGGCAAATTAAGGGAGCGGGCCATAAACAGGGCGAATGTATAAACGGTGATGACGTAATGCCCAGCCTAATCCATGGTTATAGGTCAAATCCGTGGCATTGTTAGTTATCAGATATGCAGCCGAACGGTCGATACCGGTACCAAAGATGTCATAATGAGTGATGCCGGTCCAATAATCGGCTACAGGCAAGATGATGCTATTGCCATTTGGAGCCGTGAACCTCCATACTCTGACTCCGTCGACCATCTCTTCCTTTCTTCCCAACTTGTCCAACTCGGCAAATTCTTCTGCCAATGGCATCCGCCAGCCATCTCCCCATTTGTAAGTGGCTGCATCATAGGCCTTTCTTCCCGCAATAATCACGTCTCCATAAGTTACATTCTCATAATTGTCATGACACAATACGTCGGTTCCGGTATTATCGGCCCATACATACGGCCAACCCAAATCGGTCGGTTGGGCAGCCCCCATGTTGTAGCTTGCCCATTTCACTTTAAGCCCTAAATCGACGGCCTCTGCCGGCTCATTGATTTCTTCCAGATTGAGTATAAGTGTAGACTTTTTATTTACATTATTATAGCCTACATCCTCACCCGAATGGTCAATCGTGAAGATGTTCTTTCCCCGGTGCAGCGCTACATCCAGTTCAAAGCTGACTTTCGCTCCATCCAGATAGTCTGCTCCCTTGAGCTCAGGATGATATTCATATTTTCGGTCTTCTTCTGTAGTCTGCGACAGTTTTCCTGCAAACCAGTAGTAATTTTCTATGTAGCCTTTTAACGTAATCGTATCGATGGCATTATAAGACCGGATGGTTTCGCCGGAGGTATGGGAAGTAATCGTTATCTGAGCTTCCGTATCGACAGCCGGCATTTCCAGTAAGGAGGCACGCTCGACAACCAAGTCTCTTATCGGCCTGTACCAGAGGGTTTTATTGTCCTCGTCTTTAAGAAGAACCGTTATCAAGGAATAACTCTGTACCGGCACAGGGATATAGAATGTCTGTGTGCCTGTAGCCATATCTTCCGGAATATTGGCAACCAGTTCCGGAACATCGAACCAGTTTCCTACCCGCAATACCGGATTGGAAACCGTGACATCGTCTACATAGCAACTCCCTGTCAGGTCGGATGCCCAAAAGTCTTGAGCGAGTACCAGCTTTTTGGCTTTGGCCGGCATGTCGTTTATGGTTATCTTGAGCAAACCGGCCAGGTGGCGGAACGTACAGCTGCCCTCTTCGGAGGGGAAAGCCATCATCGGTCCGTAGGTACTTCCTGTATAGTCGTATTCGGTAGGGAAGGTAATGCTTAATTTATTTCCCTGCAGCGACGCGTTTTCGCGATAAGGATAATAGGCCAGGAAAGGCGTGATATTTTCTGGCAGGTCGCCGGTAAAGATTGCAGTCCCGTCATCCTCCAGCGAAGACAATACGAAGGGCGTACTTTTTGTTTCACCGGTTCCGAACACCCCGATGGTATCATTCAACTGCCAAAGCACCTGGTTTCCCTCGCCAATTTCGGTACGAGTGTCCGCATTATTCTCTATGCGTATTTTCAGGACTGTTTTACCTGATGAATCATAAGAATACCACGTTTCTTCCTGTTTGCAACCGCAGAGTACCATTAAAACGATACCGATGCCATATAAAAATGTCTTTTTCATAATCCTATTTCCTCCTTTTTATCGTTCATACCAGGAACCGTCTTCCCCTTCATAATTCTCATTGCCTCCCGTGATGCCGGATATCTTGCCCTCTTGTGTCACGGTCATGTGATAGATGATATCTCCTGCTTTCAGCGTCACCGTGGCCGTGCGCTCCACTTCTTCCTCGTTTTTGCTGATTGTGAGGATGAATGACGCATCCCCCTTTTCTCCGCTCTCAGGTGAGACCGTGCACCAGCTGTCACCTCCTTCAACCGTTACGGTCCAGTCGCAGTTGACAGTAAAGGCTATTGTCTGGCTGGCTCCTGAAGCCGCACAATCGATTCCGTTGGCAAACAACGAGGCACTTTCGTCGGAGAAGACCAATTCTTCGGGCACTCCTTGCTGACGGACGGAGATGGAAACAGGCTCGCCTGCACTTTCCACCACCAGTGTCGCACTTCTTTCCTGGGTACTTTCGTTCGGTAATACCTCAAAGGAGTCATTCGCTGTCTCTACACTGCGTATCCAGTCACAATCGGACGGTATCACAACCTGGTACTCCACGTTGGCGGTAATGTCCAAAGTGATGATTTCGCCCTCGGGCATGACTTCAAAACTGGTACGGGCTACTTCCACAGAGGCTTGAATCCCTTTCTGTACCACGTTTATCGTTTTCTCTACCGTACCGGCCTTCAACGTAACCGTAGTGTTCCGCTCTTCCGGGTCCGTATTCTCTTCGACGGAAACTACAAAATTGCCCTCGCCGGTCGTGCCTTCGGACGGGCTGACCTTGCACCAGTCATTCGTGGCTACTTCGACCTTCCAGTCGCAATTGCTGGAAAAATAAACCGTCCGGTTGTCTGCGTCGGCGCCGAATTCCATTCCCTCGGTAAAATAAGAAAGACTTTCTTGTGAAACTGTAATCTCGTCCGGAGTCGGGGTGGGTGTTTCTTCCTCAGAAGTGATCTCTGCACCGCTGCAACCGGTTAACTGAAGGGCAGAAAAGAGAATGCCCAGACAATAAAACCCTTTTAATACTACTTTTCCCATAATGTATAAATTAATGAACATATAACAGACAGTTTTCTGCTTGTAGACCGGCCGATTTTATTTCGCTTATCTACGTAGGTCAACAAAAATTTACTTCTTTTTTGCAAATAAAAAAGATTTTCACATTTTTCTTTGTCACCGAAAACAATGATTTTGCGGGTCAGATGTGTTTTTTTTCAAGCAGGGAAGAATAGAAGAATGTTCTTTGGGTAAATTCTGAGAATTAACTTTAATATTAAAGTTGTCTATAATATTCACCTTAATTTAGTTATATTTGCATAGTGAATTAATTGAATGAATTATAAAAGGGGAATTTGAATAAAATACGATTCAATCTTAAACGCTAAAGGGGATATTAGAATTACTTGAAGTTAAATAGTACTGAGCTGAATAGGCGAATGTACGTAATTGATAATTATGAAAAACAAATATTTCTACAGCGAAGACCTAAAGAGCATCAGAGAAATTTGATAAATGCCATCAATGATGTTTCGTCTTGTACTAAACAATTTGTCGTTTTTTTAAGGACATACGGATTATGATGGAATAAGAAATGCCTCTCAATTGAATGACCCTTTCAATTGTTATTCTAAACTGAAAAGTTTCACAGCATACTTTGTTGTGACAGATTCAACAATTTTGTATTGCAAGTATTGCTGTAAGCATTAAACTGACAACGTTTTAATATTAAAATTTTTAGAGTTATGAAAAAAGAAAAGGAACTATTCTTTATCATTGTATTGTTATCATGCCTATTTATCGGATGTTCCTCGAAGGATGCCATAGAACAACCAGAAAAACCTGTCGAGGATCTGACAGAAGAGGAGATAGAAACTGTGTGCGAAAAAACATGGAATGATGTAGCGAACCTTATAGGAGAAAAATTCCTATCCTCGGACAGTCCCTCGGACCTGGAGCCCTACTTCAGTGAAATTAAGAAAATGGATTT
Organism: Bacteroidaceae bacterium; assembly: GCA_902362595.1. Lineage (GTDB taxonomy): Bacteria > Bacteroidota > Bacteroidia > Bacteroidales > Bacteroidaceae > Phocaeicola > Phocaeicola fibrisolvens. The sequence continues at coordinate 4,131 of CABIXF010000059.1, forward strand.
TGTGGAAGATGTAATTAGTACCGAGACATCTGTCGTTATCTTACTTAAGAATGGCAATGCATGGAGTTGGATGGTAAAAGACGATATGATTGCGGAAGACATTGAAGATGACAATGCGGCAAATGAACTAAGTGCAACCTCTAACACTGCACGTTGTTCCACCTCTTCTAGGGGAGGTAATGCTGTAAGTCGAACATCGATTTTAAACCATATATCTCAACGTCCTGATGGAGAGAAACTGAAAATACTTATTTTCAATCAAACAGCGTTAGACGAAAGGGAAGGGTTTCAATCTGCTGGGACAAGGCTTCAAGCATTGAAAAAGGCACTTGAAGACAAAGGTGCAGAGGTGACGCTTAAAACCACCAATTACGCAATGGACGATCTTGACGAATATGATCTCTGTCTGCTTCACACACATGGAGAATATGTTAACCCTTATATTGACATAAACACGTGGCAACAACATCGTATTCTTACTAGCGTGGCTGCATCCAGTTTGTCAATTGGCTTCAGATACAATTGGACGACTATAAAGGAAATGCGACATGGCGAATTGACAATGCAACACTATTATACATTATCTGAGAATGAGTTTGAATCGAAATATAGTGAAAAGTTCAAGAAAAGAGAAACATTCCTTTTCGTTGATGCGTGTGAGAGTTTAGAGGGCAATCACGATTTAGCTAAAACGTTTATCAATTGCGGTGCAAGCGGATATATGGGCTATACGAACGTGGTATCTGCATCAAAATGTACAAAGGCTGCAGAAAGTTTCTTTCTATCGTTACTTAATGATAGCACCATCAGCGAGGCTTATTCTGGCATACCATATGAGTACACATACCTGAAGTCTTATATGGATAATGAGACCAAGGAAAACGTAATATGCAATACTCAAATGGAATATGAGTTCGCTTCCGATGAAGTGAAATATTATTGTTATGGTCACATATGTCCCGAGGGAGAGCATCCACATTTAATTGACATGGGCAATGGCATAAAATGGTCATGTTGCAATATTGGTGCTTCAGATCCATACAGCGCCGGAAACTATTATTCGTGGGGTGAAACCAAGACCAAGACTCAATATTCCATGGGTGATAATGAAGAATACAACACAGGGGGATACAGCTACGGAAACTATATTGCCTGTTCAAGTCATGATGTGGCATGGGTGACATCGAATGGCACACTTAGAATGCCTTCGTATAGTGAGTTCAATTCATTAATCTCCACTTGCGATATTACATGGGTCGATTACGGTAGCCATGGAGGGGCTATTCTGACAAGTCGGCTGAATGGGAACAAGTTGTATATAAGTGCTGGTGGCTGGAACTTTAATGGAACTGAATATGGGCGAGACGAAACTGGCATATTGTGGTCGGCAAATAGGGCATTTGACTACATGGGGTATTTCTTGCAAGTGATACGCAATGGCAGTAATCCTTTGATACAGGTTGCCAGTAGCAGATGGAGTGGACATAATGTAAGAGGGGTTGCTGTCTCTGAATGACTAAGATTATGAAAGCTTGGAACCAAACTTTACATTCACCAAAATAGAACAGATTTCAAGCTAAAGGATTTACGGTAACACTTGTGGTGGCAAATTTATGCAATTTGCACTGCAGGTGTTGCTGTAAGAATTTAAAGGATTCGGCAAGAGACATTGGTAATTTGTTCCTCTGCAAAGGTACAAAAAGACACGGAATCTTTCATGAAGCATTTTTTATCTATCATTGAGCCACACAGCAACTCTTCTTTGAGCCTGACAGCAACCAGACCGTTTCATTTACATTCTATCTTTGCCACTGTCAAAACAGAGTCAAACAGCGTATAACATGAAACAGATTTTATTTGTAAACGGAAGCCCTAACCGCCAGGGACATACGGCGGCAATGGCAAAGCAACTGCTCGCAGGCAGGGACTATGAAACCCTGAATCTCATAGACTACAAGATTTATCCTTTGGGACAATCCTTCGCGGACGACCAGTTTGAAGTTGTTATCCAGAAAATGCTGGAAGCGGATGTGCTCGTGATGGGCAGTCCGGTTTATTGGCACTCCGTGACCGGACAATTCCGCACCTTGCTCGACCGTATCTATGACTCTCCGTGGAAGCATCGGCTGGGAGGGAAAGACCTGTATTTCCTTTTTCAGGGAGCGGCTCCTTCTTCTGCCATGCTCGAGGCGGGCAATTATACCATGCGCATTTTCTGCCGTCTGTTCGGCTTGCAATATCGGGGGATGGCCACCCGCATGGGAGAGGCTGAAAAATTAGGTACAAATCTATAAACCAGTAATATTATGACGATGGATAAGAAGACAATCGTAGTGGTAGGAGCCGGACAGGGTCTGGGCAACCACGTAGCAAAAAGATTTGGAAAAGAAGGTTTTCGGGTGATACTGATGGCACGCCACGGACAGGCATTGAAAGCGTACGAGCAGGAGTTTACGGCTGAAGGGATTGAGACCTCTACGCATACTGTGGATGCTGCCAAACCGGAAACACTTACGGAAGCACTTCATTGGGTAAAAAGTACCTTCGGTGCTCCGGAGGTGATGGTTTATAATGTAGGCATCACCGTTCCCGATGAACCGGGAAAGATAGACTGCGAAGAACTGATGCGTCGCTATCAGGTGGATGTGGTGAGTGCTTACCATTGCCTCTGTCAGGTGGCAGATGAGGAGTTCAGCCAAAAGAGAGGAACCTTCCTCGTGACCGGTGGTGGGCTGGCTCTTTATCCGAGTGCGGCCTACCTGCCTTTGTCGCTCGACAAGGCGGCGCTTCGGACCATGGTATATGCCCTGCACGAAGCGTTGAAACCACGGGACATCTTTGTCGGCACCGTGACCGTGTGTGGAGCCATCGGGGGAGACGGTTTCTTTGCGCCTTCCCGCATTGCCGAGAGCTATTGGAAAATGTACAACGAACGTGGCGCATGTGAGACGGTCTATGCTGAAACAAATAAATAAGAAAGAAAACTACCATGAAAACAAGACGATTAAAGAACCTAGAAGTGTCAGCCATCGGTATGGGCTGCATGGGACTCAGCACGGCCTACGGCAAAATTCCCGACGAAAAAGAGTCAATCCGTCTGATGCGGGAAGCACACGACAGGGGGTGCAATTTTTACGACACGGCTGAAATATATGCCACTTACCGTAACGAAGAACTGGTAGGGAAGGCCCTGAAACCTATCCGCAACGAAATCATACTGAGCACGAAATATTCGCCGGCTACTCTTATGGGGCAGGAACACATAGGGGGAGGAAAACTCAGCCGGAACGGAGTACGTTTTGCCATTGAGAATAGTTTGAGACGATTGCAGACAGACCATGTGGAACTGTACTATGCACATCGTGTGCCCGAGGAAGTAAATGTAGAAGAGATGGCAGAGTGGTTCGGAGAACTTATCCGTGAAGGTAAAATCCTGGCTTGGGGCGTATCGGAGGCTACAGTCGAGCAGATACGGAAAGCCAATTCCGTAACACCGCTTACGGCCGTACAAAGTGAATACTCAATGATGGCACGCCAATGGGAAAACAACGTGATTCCACTTTATCGTGAGTTGGGAATAGGTTTTGTGGCTTACTCTCCAATGGCTGGTGGATTGCTCAGCGGTCAATATACGGCGCAGCAACATTACGAAGGCGATGACATCCGCCGGGTCATTTCGCGTTACAAGCCGGAAAATGTCGCTGCCAACCAGCCTGTCATCAACTTGGTGAAAGAGTATGCACGGACAAAAGGTTGTACGCCTGCACAGATAGCACTAGCCTGGGTGATGAAACAGGAACACATCGTGCCCATTCCTGGCATGCGGAGTGATGCCCGTATCAAGGAAAATCTGGGGGCAGCGGATATCCTACTTACTGATGAGGAATATAACACACTCACCGTTGCACTCAACAAGTTAAAAGTGTATGGTAACCGCACCGATGAACAGATTGCTGAATTAGGAGAATTGCGTACCAAACTTTACGGTAGTTCGGGAGTACACAAGCAATAGTAACTTTTCGATATGGGTATTTTAACTATAGCTTTATTGATAGGTATGCTCGTCCCCGTTCAAACCGCGGCAAATGCACGGATGCGGATAAGCGTAGGCTCGGTTTGGGTGGTGACATTCATTTCATTCATGGTGTCTTCGTTGCTGCTGGCGTTGATTTCGGCCATGATGAGAATGCCGTTACTGCCATCAGCAGCACAGATCGCCGTTACACCTTGGTGGGGCTGGACGGGAGGCATTATTGCTTTGTGTACCATTATTATTACCATTTGTCTGTTCTGTGCACTCGGACAATTACAAACCACCATCCTTCCGCTGTTGGGGCAACTTCTGTTTAGTCTTGTTATAGATCATTTCGGACTTTTCGGTTCAGTACGTATTCCGTTTTCCGCCATGCGTATGCTGGCAATGCTTCTACTGATTGCTGGGGTATTGTTGGTTGTAGTAATCCCAAATTTGAGGAAGAGAAAAACTTCACAGACCATAAGCCGTCACGTACTACTTTGGCAACTTTCTGCCATTATAGCGGGCTGCCTCATGGCATCCATTGGTGTTATATACGGCAGATTAGGTCTTTGCCTCGGATCGGCGGTACAAGCATCTACCATGTCATTCTTCATCGCAACCATTATAATTACGGCCATATGTATCGTAAACCGCAAGGTTGGGCGTATGCGTATGTTTATCAGAAAAGGAAATCCGTGGTGGATGTGGCTGGGTGGCATATGTGGAGCCATCGCCGTGTTCGGCAATTCATGGTTGATACCGCAGATTGGGGCAGGCGCATTTTTTATGGCTTTGCTGCTCGGGCAGATGTTGCTTAGCCTTCTGATGGAAAAATACGGTTGGATGGGTGCTGTACAGAAACGGATTTCATACGTCCAGATTGTCGGCGTGGCCTTAATGATGGTGGGAGTGGTTGTGCTAAAAATATAATGACAATAACTTAATAACGATAGTTTTAGTTTTTTGATTTCATTTTATTGCGTAGATGGAGGCTATGGAGACTGAATTGACGAAATCTGTCACACTGAACAACGGTGTGAAAATGCCGCGCATCGGTTATGGGGTTTATCTGATTCCATCCGGCATGACGGAACGGTGTGTCCGTGAAGCCTTGCGCTTGGGCTATCGTTCAATTGATACGGCGCAGTGTTATGGCAACGAACGAGAAGTGGGTGTTGCTGTCCGTAAATCTGGATTATCCCGCAATGAGGTGTTTATTACCACTAAATTGTGGGGATGTTCCAACTATCGTGACACGCTATCTTCCATTGACTCTTCCTTACGTCGTTTGGATTTGGATTACATTGATTTGCTTCTCATTCATGAACCGACTGGTGATATTCCGGAAATTTATAAGGCGATGGAAGACGCCTATCGTGTCGGAAAACTGCGTGCCATCGGAGTAGCAAATTTCCTCGATGATGCTTACTTGAACTTGGTGGAATATGCTGAGATTATGCCTGCCATCAATCAGGTGGAAACCCATGTGTTCCGCCAACAGGCATCCCTGCGTGAACTGATGAAGCTTTATGGTACACAGGCAGAAGCATGGTCGCCTCTTGCCGCCGGACGCGACGGATTCTTTACCCAGCCAGTTTTGGAGGAAATAGCTCGTGCACATGGAAAGAGTGTGGCACAAGTCGGATTACGCTTTCTTTATCAGCAAAATATCATTGTCATTCCTAAATCCACTCACATAGAGCGAATGCGTGAAAACAAGGAAATAGAGGATTTCATGCTGACGGATGAGGAAATGCAACGTATCATATTGCTCGATAGAGGAAAAAGTTTGTTTAACTGGTGGTAAACATTTAATTTTGTTTCGTTATGCTAAAAGAATCACAAGTATACAATTATTGGGACATCGTGTATAGTTGCTTCGTGCCGCACGAGATGCTGTCGGAATACCGGATGCCTGTCCACGTCCTCATCTATGTCTATTCGGGCGAGATGCTGGTGTACGACAACGGACGCACGCTGAAAGTCGGTGAGGGGAATTATGTCTTCATCAAGCGCGACCATCAGGTGAAACTGTTGAAGCATACCGTGGGAGATGCTCCTTACAAGGCCATCAGTATTCGTTTCGAGCGCAATTTCCTGCGTGACTTTTTTGGCACGCTGGACAAGGCTACGCTGCCCAAGGAGGTGAAACGTATCCGTGAATCCGCTCTGTTGCTGCCTCAGACACCAGCATTGCAGAGTCTGTTCCTGTCGCTCTTTCGATGCCCACGTCAAACCGAAAGACGAGATTATCCGCTTGAAGATGCAGGAGGCCCTTTATTGTCTGCTGGACACGGATATGCGTTTTTATCCTACGTTGTTCGACTTCAGCGAATCGTGGAAGATTGACTTGCTGCCTTTCATGGAGGCGAACTATACCCAGGACATGACGCTCGACGAGTTTGCCACCTACACCGGTCGCAGCCTCGCCACCTTCAAGCGCGACTTTGCCAAGGTGAGCGATGTTTCGCCGGAGAAATGGCTCATACGGAAACGGCTCGACAAGGCATACGAATTGTTGGCTGCCGGCCACCTCAAGCCTTCTGAGGTGTATGTGGCGGTCGGCTTCAAGAACCGGTCGCATTTCTTCAATGCCTTCAAGCGGCAGTTCGGAGTGTCGCCGGGCGGGGTAGCCGTTCATTCGTGAGAGGGAGACGGAAATAAAGAAATCAAATGGAGCACTGTCCAACGATGGGCGGTGCTTTTTTATGTTTGTTCCCGTGAACGCATTTGACCTCTTGTCGGGAAGAACAGAAACAGGCATCATGGAAGCCGCTTATTCGGCAGCCATCGCCTGCTTCTTAGAGAGAGTAACAATCAATTTTGTATTTCACAGGCAGATTTAAGTAAATTCTGCATATATTCTATGACATAACTTTGTGGAATCTTTTCTTGTTCCAACCGCCAGTTGTTGTTTTTGATTGTTTCATAGGTTATCCGATCGGCATTTGTCAGGTTTAAATCGGCTGATACATTGCTTTTTGTACCTTCGTCATTTTCAAAAAAACGATTGAATGTCTCGCTGTCCATCAGCAGGCTCTGTGCTTGTGGAAAATACCCTCTGAACTGAGAGAGAATTTCAAATCCTTGGGCATCTAGGTCGCCCCAGTAGTAGAGTTGTGCATGCGGCAAAAACATTGAGTTTTTCAAGTTGGCTACCCCATATCCGTGTCCCCAAATGATAAGGGAATTCTTGACAGAAGGGAAGGTAAGGAAATTCATCTTGTTCTCTACGATAAACACGGATTCTATTTCCCAGTGAAGATTGCAGAATTCACTCATTGGCAGACTCAGATCCTTCAACCCCGCTCCATAACGATGGGAGAGGTTCTCATCAAGGAAGCGGATGCGTATCAGTTCTTCATCGTATTTCAAATGATAGCGCGGTTCAAAACGTTTCTCACTGGTGTTTACGTAATCGGCAATGAGAATGTCGAGCAATTCTTTGAGTATACCTTTGTTTTGTTCTACAAACTTGGTGTGAACCTTAATGGGCAGTTCGCGGATGTATAGATTCGGCTGAGGGGTATGACTGAAATAAGTCAGCACTTTCAGCAAATCGGGCCACAGGGAAGAGTTTTCTATGACCTTGTGAGGGAATTTTTTTGCCCAATCAGTCAGGAGAGGGAAGGCAGTCAGCAGAGTGGCAATATCTTTCTTGAACTGTTGTGCTTCTGTTTCTTTGCGAATGAATTTCAACAAATCTTCTTCCGTGTCAAAGGAAATTTCTTGAGGAAGTCCCTGCCTCCCTAATATTTTATGGTTCACCGTTTGCCATTTGATGGAGTATCCATACCCTCGTTCTTCTTTCGAAGAGGCCGTGATGTCTTTTTTTTCCATTTGCCAGGTTTTGAAATCATTGCTGGGTTTCTTATCGCATGGAATTACGATTCTTTCGAAAGAAATGCCTGCAACAAGGTTTTGCAGGTACTGGGAATATTTCTTTAAGGCTTTATTTTTTATTTCGGATGCGCTAATCATGGTTGTACAGCTTTTTTATATTCGTCCTTGTATTCTAAAATAGGCATGTTGTAGAGTACGGATGTGTTTCCTTTACGTTCTACATAGTGCACAAATGAAATGTAGTTCTCCACAATGTGGATGTTGTCGCTGGGAGTGACCACCAGCAGTTGCAGGTGTAGCTGGTTGCAAAGTTCCAGCAGGTAGCGGGCTTTGTCTTCATCCTGTGCCTTGAAGGCCTCATCGATGGCAATAAACCGGAAAGACGATTCCAATCCGCTGCTTGTGAAGCCGAACTGATAGGCGATGGCCGAGCCCAGAATGGTATAAGTGAGCTGTGCTTTTTCCCCACCTGACAGTTGCCCCATACTTTCATAAGTCTTATACTTTTTCCCGGTTGCTTGGTAGAATTCTTCGGCTCTATAGGTAAACCAGGAGCGTACGTCGCTCACCCTGGTGCGCCATGGCTCATTTTCAAGTTTTTTCATGAAGGGTGCGATATGTGCTTCGAAATGGTGTTGGCGGCCATCAATCGTGGCATCCACTTCATGCAGATTCGGAATGGCCTGTCTGAGCAGGTTGTAGAAGTCTTTTGCTTCTGCATCTGGCCTTTTGATGGCAGTGAGCTGAATATAAGTACCCTGGTCTTTGTTGAACACAATTCCCTTAAGCGACAGATTCAGGTGGTCTATCGCCTTGCATATTGTTCCCTCCCATCTTTCGAAGAAGATTTTGTAGGAGTTCACTTTGTGATAGATGGTTTCTTGCAGGTATTGATTGAATTTCTTTTCGTAACTCATCAGGTCTTCTTCTTTCAGCCGATTGTAAAAATTCTGATACTCTTCAATCAACTCCGTATGCTCAGGGTCGGGCAGGCTGTTCACATCCGAAAGCCAATCCTTGTATTTCTCAGTCAGTTCCTTGGCGGGTCGTTTCACGGCATAAGCCAGTTTCCTGATTTTTGACTTCAGACTGTCTTTTGTCTCATTCTTGTTTTTTAAAGATTCGTTTATGGAGGATTGGAAATCGGTGCGCTTGCCCTCAAGTTGTTCCAAAGGGATGTCGAGTAGTTCGGGATGCTGCTGTTCCAGCATATATGTGTCTTTATCTCCCGCCCGATTTATGAACTCTTGGTTTTTCTGTAACAGGGTGGACAAGGTTTCTTGTTCTAATTTGAGTCGGCCAATCTGTTCATTAGCTTTTGCAATAGAAACATTCAATTCTTTTATTTTTTTATCTGTAGCTTCCAATTCTTCTTGGAGCGCCTTTGTTTTGTTATCTGCGGTTTCTAATTTCCTTTTTTCTTCTTCATCTTTTTGTATGGCCTTGGCACATGACATCCAGTCGATGCTTTCATAATCCACAAACTCTGTCAGCAGCTTGTACCAGTTTTGTGTCTGGCGTTTGCAGTCCGTTTCACGTTTTTTTATTGCATTGATTTTTTTCAGATTGTCTTGCTGTTCTTGCTGCAATTTGTGCACTTCGCTACGGAGATAGGAAATTTTGTCTCTGTTATCCCATCCCAGTACATAGTTGTCTCTGCTGCGTACTTCCTTCCGGTCATCCTTCTCGTGCTTGTTTTCTACCGACTTAATCAGGCCCTCTCTGGTCACAGCCTTTTCCGGGTAAGTGTTGAACTCGGCCAGGTTGTCCACACACGCATAATTATAGCGGTGACAGACTTCATACTCTATCCAGTCTGTATACCGGTTACCGGCCTTGAATTCAATTTTCTGGAGCAAACGGTTTTCGCCAGTTTCTCCTCTTTCCATTTCCTTGAGAGAAGTAAAGCCTTCATAATGCTGATACACAATCCGGCCATTAAGGTTATGCGAGTTGACATACTCGTTGACCTGCTGATAATACTTGTCGGGCACAATTAGTCTCAAGGCAAAATGATGAAGAATGCGTTCGATAGAAGCCTCCCATTCCAGCTCATTTTCCTTCACACGGATTAATTCGCCCACGAACGGAATTTCCTCTGCGGTAGCCCCTGTATGTCTCAATATCTCGTTCCGGATTTCAGAGACACGCCCTGAGATGTTGTTCTTGTTCTTTATCAGTTCTTGTACCCTTTTTATGCATTCATTGATAAGGGTTTCTGTTGTCTCGGCCGCATTCTTTTCCTTTCGTAGCTCCTCGGATAAGTCTTCTTGTACTTGCTGCTGCCTGCGGTATTCAGTCTCCGCTTTCTTCTGGTTCTCTTCAAACTCCTCTTTCGAAAGATTTTCAGGCAGATTCAGGTCGAGGGCCAGTTTGTTATAATCGTCAAACTTCTCCCTTCTTTTATCACGTTCCTGTATGTTCTGACGGATGCGGTTGGCTAACTCTTTAATCTGTCGGCTTCCTTCATCTTGCTCAATGTCCAACTGGAGGTTGGAGCGTTTGTTTGTTTCCTCTTGACGTTCCTGCTCTAACTGACAAATCTTTTCTGCCTGTTTCCGGTGTTCAATTTCATTGAGTGTTATCTTTTCCTTCGACAGCTGTACAATTCGTGCGGCAAACCAACAGGCTGCCATCTCTTTTTCCTGTTTCAATTGATGGATTTCTAAGTCGACATGCTGCAATTGTTTGGCTGTCTCGTTGATAGGTTCGAGCAGTTTTATTTGCTCTTTCACTTTGTCGATGTTGTTCTTGGCTTCCATCAAATTCTGGAAGTTGTTGCGCAGTTCAATGTATTGGGTCTCCGCAGATTGCTCGTCCAGCATGTGGTGGCGGATAAAGTGGTCGAGGTCGTCCAGTACCTTTACACCCACAATCTGATTGAACAAGGTCAGCGCATTCTCGGAACGCATGTTGAATAACAGACAGATTTGAGAAGCATATTCTGAAGGGCCGTTGCAGAAATCAATCACCTTTTTGACGGAATTGGCGTTATAGTGCTTTTCCAGTTTTTTGCGCCATTCACCACGCGGATCAAGCTTTGCAAAATCCGTTTTAATCTCAAGTTTTGTCTTTGCAATGCCGTACACCACTTTCAACTCCTGGCCGCTGAAATACCTGACCTGGAATAAGGTGATTACTTTTTGGGATGCATTACAGAACGAAGCCAACAGTACAGAACGGTTCTCTTTGTTGCGCAGCTTCATGGTTGTCGTGCCAGAACCTCCTTCTTCCTGCTGGGTTCCATAATACCCTAAGACGTAGGATTCTTCTGTGCGGGCACCTTTTTTTTCTGCACCGGATGACTGGTTGTAGAAACGCTTTCTTTTAAGCGGTACCAGTAGGGTGAGCAATGCATCGACAAGCGTGCTTTTGCCAGAAGCATTGGCTCCTGTGAGCAATGAGTTGCATCCCTGGGGGCTGATGCGATAGATTTCTTTGTCGAATGTGCCCCAATTATAGATTTCCATATAATCGAGCCGATAGCCCGATTTTTCAGGAGCCGTATTAAATAGATTCATTTGTTGTATCATAGTCGTTCAGCTTGTTTTTAAACTCCACTAGGTCGTCCAATGTAATTTTCTCCTTGATAATCCGGTGTATTTTATAGCGTGTCTCCATACTGGCTTCAGATTGCTTGGGGGCGACCAGGAAACCTAATTCAATTACTTTGGATATGTAGTTGTCCAAGTCCTGCTTGAATTTCACTTGGTTGAATTTGGCAGGCAAGAAAAGTTCCACTTCTTCTTTGATTTGTGAGGCCGTGACGTATTTCTCGTCCGATTGTGAATCGGTAGGATTCAATTCGAAATCTTCAAGCATCTGTCTTAGTACGATTAAAACGACCGACACTTCAAATCCCAGTTGCCGACGTGTGACCAGATTGATGGTTTTTTCGTCATCCAGGAGAGCCTGCTTCACAAATGCAAATCCTTCGTCTTTCTTCACAATCAGGTCAAGCCCGATGACACTGAGGTAATCTTGAATTTCGGACTGGTATAGCAGGATGTTGTCCCAGACCGAATCATTGTGTTCTACTGTTCCCTTCAGCAGCTTTACGATAGCTTTCGAGTAGGGTTTTATATGGGATGTATTCATTGAGGGATGATAATTATTTCAGGTACTACAATTTTTTTCATGTTTTCTTTGTCGAATACGATGTCTTGTGTCTTTTCCGGTCTCACTACCGTATGGTATTCCTTCAACACGCTAAGGTAGCCAAAGACTTCTGTCAGTCCTTTGGTGATTCCTGATGAAGCTTCAATTACCTCACCGAGTGTGACTTGGGATTTTTGTTTCAGTACTTCTTCAATATGCTTGCGCAGCACGTCACGGTCTACATAGTACGGATTATAGAGTTGTTCCAGTCGGCTCAGGTCGTTCAAACTCAGTTGGGCATCCATGGGGATATCTTTATATTCGGTTTCTGAGGCTGGTTTGAAGGTTAACGACCGTTCCAGAGGCAATCTGATTTCAATTTCTTCCATTTCGAATCCAAAATCAGGAGAATTCTTCTGACTGCTTACCTTCATAAGCAATTGCTTGATGTCTCTGATAATCTCTCGGGTAATTTCAGTGTTCGGTTGCTCCTGCTGGCGAATGATGCGGCTCAGTTTTTCTGCCATGCGGTCGTTCGTTTTATACACTCTTTGTCCGGCATCAAACAGATGGAGTTTGACATCCTTGAGAAAACGGTCGTGCACATCAATCTGTCGGTCATCGAGTGATTCGAATAAGTTTTGCGTCAGCATGTCCCATTCCTTTTGTAGTTGAGGAGACAGCAAGAATTCCCAAAAGGCATAAAAACTCTTTCCCTGCGAGGAGTCCTTCAGTTCACTGTAAGCATCGAAAAAATAATGCAAAATCTCCTTCTTCTGCAAGTTTGCCATTTGTTGCTGATAAATCTGCTTGATGATAACTTTGAAATTATCGTCCACTTCCTTGAAGTCGGATAGCAGCTCTTTAGCCATTTTGTTGAGGTGGTTGTAGCGGGGAATAATTTCGTACTCTTCGAATACCTTCACATCGTCGCCCATCTCAAGACGTTGGATTTGCTGCTCGATTTCCAGTTTCTTGTTCCTTAGCAAAGCAAGTCGTTTATTCCGGTCTTCGTTCGTGAATTCAACCAATTCCTTAAGCTGGCCAAACAGTGCTTTGAATTTCGATTCCGTGCCGATGTATTCTTCCTTTCTCAAACTGTTGTCTATCCAGTCGAATACTTTGCTGGTATACGACGATATTTCATACATGACTTCACCTACATCGTTTTGATAGTTGGTGAGATAGCCTTTATTGGCCCAGTCTTGTATCCAGCGTCTGGCTTTCTCTTCATTGGTTTCTATTGTAGGGGAGCGTTCTTCTTCCTCTTCCAATGCATCTTCTTCCATCTCATCCAGTCGATTGACCAGCCTTTGATGGAGATACTCCTCTGGTACTGCTGTTTGTTCCTCAAAAGCTTCAAGCAGAAAGACGAGGAAGAACCTCAAATTCTTAGGTTTCATTTTCAGCAGTTTTATACTTGGGGAGTTTTCCAGTATATCTATTAATTGTGCTTTCTCCATAGATGTTACAGGTTAACCCTTACGGATGTTTTTCTTTCTTATTTTTAGATGCTCATGCGTTAACAAGAGTCATTTGTCCTAAGATACAAGTCTTATTTTAGATATTCAAATTTTTATGAATAAAATTTTTGTGATTTTGTTTCAGCAATCAATTATGGAATTATAAATGAATGGGCTGAAGCATACCGTAAGGAACGCTTCCTGAAAGTCATCAGCTTCTGCTTCGAGGATAGTTCTTCCTCAATAAAATATGCCCCGCTTGTAGAATTTAACCCCCTAAATTTGTCTATTACAAAATAAATCGTAATTTTGCCCCCATGGAATTAGTAGCCGAACAGACAAGTCCGTCTGTCGGTGCAAGGGAATCCGGTGGAAAACCGGAGCTGTACCCGCAGCTGTAACCTCCATTCCAGAAATGTCTGTAACTACAAGTGTCACTGTCGCTTATGTGCGATGGGAAGGCCCTACAGACAGGAGGAAGCCAGAATACCTGCTAATATCCACGACGACAAAGCATGGGGCTTCCGGGATTAGGAGCGCAAGGTGCACCTTATGAATACAGATTCGTAATATTTTGTTTCCTGCCTGTGGGGGAGGACTTTACTTATCTTCATCTGAAGCCGCATGCCCGCTTTATAATTTTGACAAAAAGGTTGCATGATGAAGAAAATGTTAGGATTCATTCTCCCGTTGCTGTTGGTAGGCAATGCCCCACATTCCGTGGCACAAAGCATGCAGGAGGGCAAGAAAGTGGAAGACCTTTCCGTGAGGTTGGACGAGGTGGTGGTGACGGGTACCGGCACGGAACATTACCTGAAAGACGCTCCCGTACAGACGGAAGTCCTCACCCGGAAGGCGTTGGAACAATTCCAGGCACGCAGCATGGAAGAACTGCTGAGTGGACTTTCCGCTTCACTCACCTTCCATGATGGAGACATGGGCGGCCATATCCAGTTGAACGGGCTGAACAACGATTACATCCTCATCCTGATTGACGGCAAACGGATGAACGGGGATGTAGGCGGACAAGAACGACTTGAACCTGTTGAACCCGGCCAATATCGAACGCATTGAAATTGTGAAGGGAGCTGCCTCCTCCCTTTATGGAAGCGATGCCATTGCCGGGGTCATTAATATTATCACCAGGAAGAGTCCTCACAAGATGGAACTGACCAGCACCAGCCGGGTGGGTGAGTATGGCGACGTCAGGGAAAGCGCTTCCTTCGGACTGTCCGTCGGAAAGATAAAAAGCGTGACGGGAGTGAACTTCCGGCACACGGACGGTTGGCAGAATACCGACTTGCAATGGAACCAGCAGCAGCTGAAACCGGGCTCCACGCTGAAAACGGTGAACCGCTCCACCAATTATACTTTGTCCGAGAATCTGGAATGGCACGTCAATGATCAGCTTCAGTTGACGGCTTCCGGCAGTTATTACGAACGCTGGGTTGCCCGTTCGCACGGACAATGGAGTTATCTTGCCAATGATTTCTATTATCGCAATCATTGCTGTCCGGAGAAATTTTACCACAGCGTAAGCTGTCTAGGACCGTTACCCTCCGGAACATTAGCAGTGAGGTCGGTTTGATTAAATA
>CABIXF010000060.1 GCA_902362595.1 Bacteroidaceae bacterium
AAATGACAATAAAAATGGCATATGAAAATGATAGACCATAATCACTTCATATGCCATTTTATTTTTGGGGGACATTTACTGAATATCCCTTACATACAGCAGTACCGTACAGGTAAATTCCACTAACACCGCCTTGGCACTCGGCTCGGGCGACATGGAAGTATTTGCCACTCCCGCCTTGGTGGCTTTAATGGAAAATGCGGCCATGCATGCCGTCCAACCGGCTCTTCCGGAAGGCTCCACTACCGTAGGTGCCATGATACAAACCACGCACCTCAAACCCTCCGGTTTAGGAGAGGAAGTTACCGCCACTGCGGAACTTACCGAAGTAGAAGGCCGGAAACTGACCTTCAAGGTAAGTGCTTCCGACCGCAAGGGACTGGTGGGCGAAGGTACCCACATCCGATATATTGTGGACCGGGAACGTTTTTTGAGCAAACTATAACCCAAAGAATCGAAGTGGATCAGTCGTCATCTGACTATCCACTCCTCTATCGTTCCCGTTTCCGAAGAAAATACGGCTCCTATCTGATACAGTTTACGGGTATCTGCCCCATATTCTTTCGCATAACCTTTCTCTTCTATCTGCCGCATGGCCTCTGCAGCTGTACCGTCAAGCTTGAACTCAAAGATATACACATAATTAGGAGTCTCCACAATGCAATCTACCCGACCTTGACTCTGCACCTTCTCCGTATAAACCGTATAGACACTAATCAGGCGCATGATCAGATAGAAAGTATAGTGGAAATACCGTTCCTTCTCACGCTCGTTCTCCTTACGGCGCATGGTATAGGGGATGCTGGCCAGGAAAGAAGTCAGGCCTGTGCAGAAATCATCGAGTTCCCCCTTTTTCAGTTGTGAGGCCGCTTTCCTTATCCATGCGGCAGTCTCAATCTTATCAAAGTACGAGGAAGCCACCATCGTAAGGAAACCACGCTTCACTTCGTTATTAGGGAAATCAAGAAGGAACGTTCTTTCTTCCATGTCAAACTCCTTGATGGTCAGATAGCCGCTCTGATAAATCATCGGCAAAGATTGTTCCACACTCGCCTTGTAATCGATAAATTCCTCCGGAGAATAATACTTTCCTGTAATCTCGTTCATATTTTCGTTTGAGTGCGCCAACAAACGGATAAGATAGGTAGGAGTACCGCTCTTGAACCAGTAATCATAAATTCTTCCGGAATCAAACGCATTGAGCAAACTGAAAGGGTTATATACATCCGTCATTCTGTCACTGAAATGATAACCATCATACTGCAATTTCAGCATATTCATCATTTCATCAAAAGCACATCCGTAATCATCTGCCATCTGCCCGACAGACTCCCTGAAATAATGCTCAAATTCTGCCTGCGATATACCGCAAAGCGTCTCATACTTGGCGTGCATGCTAATGTCTTTAGGCTGGTTGAAACCACTGAACACACTCACCTGCGAAAACTTCGTCACACCGGTTAGGAAGACAAACTGCAAATATTCATCTGCCCCCTTGAAGGTGGAATAAAACCCTTTCAGAATATTACGGTGTTCCTCCTCCAGGTCCTTGTCATAGTCCAAGACATCGAGAACAGGTTTGTCGTATTCATCCACCAGTACCACGGCACGCAAACCAGACTTCTCATAGGCCGTTTTCAGCAGTTCGATAAACCTCAATCCGGTGGGAAGACTTTTGTCTGCCTCCATTCCCAGTTCACGCTCCCAGGAAGACACATACCCGTCAATCCAACGCTGTAGAACGCCTTTCTGGGTAAAGTTTCCTCCATTGAAATCGATATGAAACACCGGATACACCTTCCAGTCTTTCTCCAGCGCCTCCATCTTCAGGCCCTTGAACAACTCCTTCCTGCCGAGGAAATAGTTTTTCAACGTGGATACCAGCAGACTCTTTCCGAAACGGCGCGGACGGCTCAGGAAATAAATCTTACCTTCCTTCACCAGACGGTAAACCAAATCAGTTTTGTCCACATACACGTAACCGTCTTCTATCAGCTGGTCGAAGCTCTGTATTCCGATGGGATATTTCATACGATTCAATTGATAATTAGGATGAAGTAATTGTTAATTACAAATATAGCGAAAAACCAAACAAAAGGAGAAGAATTTATCCTAATTTGTTCCAAACTCAGGATTCATCTTCCCAGGTGAGAAGTAAAATTTACTCCGGTAAAAACTTCCATTTCCCCATATATTTTCTCCCAAACTTCGGGACAATTTCTCTGTACCACACTGTGAAATACAAAAACCACAGTGTGGGATATATATTTCACAGTGTGGGATACAAATTCCGCAGTGTGAAACAGAGAATGTTTCGGGACAAAAAGAAGTATGCGACAAGACCTCTGAACTTTATCTCAGGGGATGCTGAAAGTATCCGTCGGAAGCCACAAAAAAATCCTGAAAGCCGCCCTCTGTGCAGATGCAGACTTTCAGGATTTCCTCACCGAAGGTAAAGCAAGCCTTCTCAAATACTATATTACAGCCAGTGCAATCAACTGAATAAACAGAATCAGGAACACCATGGCGATGGGGTACACTGTAGCGTAGGCCACTCCCGGTATGTTACTGTCGGTCATGGAATCGGCTGCCGCAAGTCCCGGGGTACTGGTCATACCGCCGGTGATGGTGCCCAGCAAATCGAGCAGACTGACCTTAAACACCAGCCGTCCCACGACTGCCGCCAACAGCATCGGTACCAAGGTAATCAAAGCACCTACCCCGAAAAGCAGGAAACCGCTCTCCTGGAAGGTAGCCACCAAGGTCTTTCCGGCAGACGTACCCACTTCGGCCAGGAACAGCAGCAAGCCCAACTGACGCAACAACTGGTTGGCCGGTCCCGACATGGACCAGATAATCGGTCCCGTCTTGCCAATGGCACTCAGGAACAACGCCATCATCAGCACGCCCCCAGTCAGTCCCGGAGAGAAGGTCATCCCTCCTCCAAAGGAGATATGCAGTTTACCGAACAGCACACCCAGCACAATACCCATGGCAATAGGGAAGAAATCAGTATCCGAAAGGCGTTTCACGTCATTACCCAGCAACCGGGCCACTCCTTGTATCCCTTCCTTTTCGCCCACCACCATCAGTTTGTCACCAAACTTCAGGGCCAGTTCCGGCGAGGGAGACAAATCGATACCGCTTCGGCGCACGCGGGTTACCGTACAACCAAAGTTCTTCTGCAAGTTGAGTTCACCCAGCTGCTTGTTAATCATGTCTTTCTTGGTCAGCAACAAGGATTCAATACTCTGCGTATGGCTCAGTGGAAGCTCTCCCTCCTCCCGTTCGCCCAGCATCAGGGCCAGATTCTTCAAGGAATCCTCACTGCCCACCGCCTGGATGTGGTCGCCTTCCTGCAACACGGTATGAGCTTTCGGAATCAGAATCTCATCACCCCGTTTCAAGCGCGAAATCACGGCCCCCGTCATGGCCCGGATATTCAACTGAATCAGGGTACGGTTGAAAACGGTAGGATTGGTCACCCGGAACAGGCAGGTGTTCAGTTCCGGGAACTGGCTGCGCCGTTCCTTTTCCAAGCGCCGGGCCTCTTCGTTCAAATCGATGCGCATCAGCTTGGGAAGCAGTTTCACGAATAAAATCACCCCAATCACCCCAAACGGATAGGCGATACCGTAGGCAATGGAAGCCAGCGGCGACTGCGTGCTGTCGATGGCCACTGCCAAACCCGGCGTACTGGTCAGCGCCCCCGCAATCAGTCCCACGATACTAGGTGTATCGATATCGAAAAGATACTTCATGGCCACCCCCGTCAGACAGGCAGAAGCCACAATCAGCAAGGTAATCAGAATCAAGGTCTTTCCTTTGCTCCGGAAAGAATGAAAGAAACCCGGACCGGCCTGGATGCCGATGGTGAAAATGAACAACACCAACCCGAAGGTTCCCAGTTCCTTTGGAATAGACACGCCCCAATGCCCGAAAGCAAGGGCGATAAAAATCACGGCAGACACATCGAGCGACAACCCCATCACTTTGATACGTCCGAGCATAAAGCCCAAGGCTACAATCAAGAAAATTGCAAAATACGAAGTTTGCAGTAAGTCTGTCAACATAAAAAATTAGAATAGTGTGAATAAAATCGGGATAAAGATAAACAAATTTTGCGAATATCCTTATCCCGACTTCTGAATTCACTCCTGCAAACTATGGATATACTCGTAGAGCTTCTTGTAAAAGGCATGTTTGGTCAAAGTGGAAGCATCCCCCAGAATGATGAGTTTCATGCGGGCCCGCGTGATGGCCACGTTCATACGGCGCAAATCGTTCAGGAAACCAATCTGTCCGTCTTCGTTGGCCCGTACCAGACTGATGAGGATGACGTCGCGTTCCTGCCCTTGGAAACCGTCCACCGTATTGATGGTAATCAGGGAACGGTAGGGCTTGAAGAACGCATCTTTCTTGACCAGCTGGCGGAGGTACTGCACCTGCGCCTTGTACGGCGAAATCAGTCCCACGTCGATGCGTTCTTCCAGGAAACGCTCCCGACCGATTTTCGTAATGTATTCCTTCAACTGCCCGATGGACAGTTCCGCCTCCGGCTTGTTGATGCGCCCGTAGTTTTCACCCACAAACTCCTCGTTGCAATCCATCCCCTCGGTATTGACCCACTCAATCGGAGTATCGAAGTCCAGGATGCTGCGGTATTTCACTTCGGGGGCCGAACGAAGCATGCCTCCGTAAAACCAGTCGGACGAGAAGCGCATGATTTCATCGTTCATACGGTACTGCACCTTCAACAATGACACCACCTCCGGCTTGTTTTTCACAATGCACTGCATCAGCGTATGACCCAGTCCGGCACGCAGGGCCTCCGGACATTTCACCGTAGGCGGCAACTGACAATGGTCACCGGCCAGAATCACCCGGTCGGCTTTCCGCAACGGAATCCAGCAGGCCGCTTCCAACGCCTGTGCCGCCTCGTCAATGAATACCGTTCCGAACTTCTGTCCCATCAGCAGACGATTGGCGCTTCCCACCAGCGTGCAGGCAATCACCCTCGCCTCACTGAACAAAGCTTCGTTGATGCGGATTTCCAGTTCCGTAGCCCGGTCTTTCAGCGAATTGATTTTCTGCCGGATACTCTCCCGGTCGGCTCCTTTCCGGCTGCGGGCATACAATTCGCGCACGGCCTTGCGGATACTCCACAGCTGAGGGTAGTCCGGATGGGCCTCGAAACGCCGTTCGTAGGTGAATGACAGCATCTTGTCGTTTACCCGGCTGGGATTTCCGATGCGCAGCACACTCACGCCCCGGTCGACCAGCTTCTCACTGATCCAGTCGACGGCCATGTTGCTCTGTGCGCAGACCAGCACCTGATTTTCCCGGTGGAGGGTTTCATAAATGGCTTCCACCAGCGTGGTCGTCTTTCCCGTTCCGGGAGGGCCGTGTACGATGGCCACATCCTTGGCATGCAACACCTTGTTGACCGTCTCTTCCTGCGTGGCATTCAACCACGGGAAACGCACCGGCTGAAACGAGAAGGTGGATACGGGCTGTGTGCCATGGAAAATGTCCCTCAGCTCTGCCAAACGGTTGTTCTTCGCACTGAGCACCTGCTTGACGGCCTCGAACATCAGCCGGTAGCTGGTCTCGTCGAAATACAGCTGTACCCCCAGCACTTCCTTGCTCTGCAAAGCCAGCAGCGCATTGGCATCCGGCAGAATCACCACCATACGGTCTTCCTCCACATAATTCACCGTGGCCACAAAGTTCAGGTAGGTCAGTTTGCCCGACAAGTCCTGCGTAAAGAAACACACCGGACGACCATACTCGAACAGATGCTCAATCTCCTTGTCCTCTTTCCGTTCCACCTCGATGACCAGCTGGTTCAAGGCGTTGTAATAACTTCTTCCCAGCGACAAGGGATACCAGCACATGCCCCGTTTGATTTTCCGTCCGATGCCCATCAGTTCGGTCTGCTGCTTGAACTGCGCTTTTTCATATTCATACTCCAGCTTCAACAGCTCATACTGATGCTGCAAGTACAACACCGGCAATTGGATGACTGTATTTTCTTTCTTCATTTCTTATTCTTCAGCTTGCAGAGGTCGGGCTTTCAGCCACAAAAAACCTTTTCACGCTCGTGTGAAAGCCCTCTTTCCCTCTAATTTCTGCAAAGTTACGAGGTTTTTGAAAAAAGAACTGGCTCCCCGTTGATTTATTCCCGATAATTTGCTATTTTTGTTTGACGTGTAAACAAAGACAGCCATGAAGAAACAAGCTGAATACATCAAGCGCATTGAGATTAAAGGCTTATGGGGCCGGAAAAACATTGCCTGGGATTTACGCCCGGACGTCAACATCCTGAGCGGAGTGAACGGTATCGGGAAAAGCACGATTCTGAACAACTCCGTACGCCGTCTGAGCGACTTGGAAGGTGGTGCCCTCAGCAACGGAGTGCATGAAGGAGTCTCGTTCACCTTCTATCCGGAAGATGCCACCTACATCCATTTCGATGTGATACGCAGTTTCGACCGTCCGCTACTCAGCGCGGGACTGCTGGATAAAATCGGGAACCAGAACGTAAAGACGGAGCTCGACTGGCAGCTTTATCTGCTCCAGCGGCGCTACCTGGATTATCAGGTGAACATCGGCAACCGGATTATCTCTCTGCTGACGAGCGGAAAGCCGGAGAATCAGGCAAAGGCGGCCGATATCTCCCGACCGAAGACGCATTTCCAGGACCTGATGGACGATTTGTTCAGTGAGACCGGAAAGAAAATCCTCCGCCAGAACAACGAAATCCTGTTTGAACAGGACGGCGATATCCTGACGCCCTACCAGTTGTCTTCCGGCGAAAAGCAGATGTTGGTCATCCTGCTCACCGTATTGGTGCAGGACAACCAACCGTGTACCCTTTTCATGGACGAACCGGAAATCTCCCTTCACGTGGAATGGCAGCAGCGCCTCATTTCTCTCATCCGGAGCCTGAATCCGAACGTACAAATCATCCTGACCACCCACTCTCCAGCCCTCATCATGAACGGCTGGATGGATGCCGTGACCGAAGTGAGTGACATTACAACCCGTTAAAAAAGAAGTAGCCGTATGGGAAAAAGACTGACTGAAAACCTTTCTTCCCTGTACATTGGAGCGGCCAACAGCCTCAAGCCCAAACGTGCGAGAAGAAAAATCGTAGCATACGTAGAAAGCTACGACGATATTTCTTTCTGGAGAACCATCCTCTCGGAATACGAAGACAACACCCGTTACTTCGAAGTGATGCTGCCTTCCCAGACATCGTTGGCCAAAGGCAAGAAAACCGTACTGATGAACCAACTCGGCAAACAGCTGGGTGAGAACATGATTGCCTGTGTGGACAGCGATTACGACTATCTCCTGCAAGGACGTACCCATACTTCCCAATACATCATCGAGAGTCCCTACGTGATGCAAACCTACGCTTACGCCATCGAAAACTATCATTGCTACGCGGAAGGGCTGCACGAGGTCTGTGTCATGGCTACCCTGAACGACCACAAACTCATCAACTTTGTGGAGTTCATGAAACTGTATTCCCAGATTGCTTATCCGCTGTTCATCTGGTCGGTGTGGTTCTACCGCCGGCACATCCTTTCAGAATTCTCCCTGCTGGATTTCTGTTCGTACGTCAAGCTGGACCAGGTCAGCACCCACCATCCGGAACGTAGCCTGGAAAACATGGCGAAAAAAGTCAACCGGAAACTGCACGACCTGGAACACCGTCACCCCGATGCCTTGGGAGAGATTGAAGACATGAAAAAAGAATTCGAACAGCTCGGTGTACATCCCGACAACACCTATATGTTCATCCAAGGCCATCACATCATGGACAACGTGGTGCTGCGCCTGTTAATCCCCGTATGCACCGTGCTGCGCCGGGAACGGGAACAGCAGATTCACGACCTGGCCCTTCACGACATGCAGCTGCACAACGAACTGACCAGCTACCAGCGGAGCCAGGTGGGCGTGGAAGTCGTCATCCACCGGAACAACTTCTATACTCACTCGCCTCTTTATCAGATGATTCGGAGAGACATCGAGAAATTTCTCAAGATTATCCGGTAAGCCAAACGGCGAAACTCCTATACAAGATAGGGAAAACCCTATCAAAGAATGGGCGTTTTCATCTTGACCCGCGCTTTTTCTTCTGCTAATTTTGTCACATAACAAAAAGCTGAAGGAATCACATTCAGCCGGTAAAGACAACGCTTATGAAAACAAAGACATTTTTCCTCTGCTTACTGGCCTTCTGCCTGACCGCCTTGTCCGGTCGTGCTTCCGGCCTCGGAGACTTCCGAATCAACGCACGCTTCCTGACCGACCGCATGGCCTTCGAACTGCATCTGAGCACCGACCAATACAACGACCTGTATGAAATCAACTACGATTTCCTGAACAACGTAGGTCCTTACCTCTCAGGCATCGCCATCGCCGACAGCCGCGCCCTGGATGCCTACTACCGCTACCTGGACGAACGTAACGATGACCTCCGCTGGGTACTCTCCAATGCGGAATACGTGCGCTTCATGGGAATAGAATACTTCTTCCGCCCCATTTATGCCCTCAACAGCGTGTGCTACCTCCGTATCTATCAGGTATATCCCAACCGGAACTATTTTTACTTCGGCCCGCCCCGCCACTACCTGACTTATCGGGGAGGACACTGCCGGGCCCATTTCGGCGGCGCCAGCTTCTACCGAAGAAACTATCCGATACGCTATCGCCATCCGGTGTACAGCCGTCCGTGCCGTATCAGTCCCCAGCTGCGTCCCAAAGATTTTGCCAGACCGAAACCGGGAAACCGCCCGCCCAAACACAACCAATGGCAGTCGGCTCCCCAGCCGGAACATCGCCCCGTGGCCAACGGCAGACCGGACTACCGACCTGTACAAAAGCCCAACAACCGGCCTCAGGCCCGCCCGGAAGCCCGTCCGCAAAGAAGGCCAGAAAACCAACCACAGCGAAGACCTGAAGCCGCTCCACAAAGACGGCCGGCCACTCGCCCACAGGTAAGACCGAACAAAGGTACCACGGTAAGGCCCGGACAAAGCCACTCCCGACAGAATCAGAAAAAAGAAGCGGACCACGACCGAAAATCTCTCTCTAAGCGTCTATAAACACAAAGTGCTGAAGTCCTCCGGAACTTTCTCCGGGAACTTCAGCACTTTTTATTTTTAGACGGATTGACTCAAGCCAAATGAATGCCGTCTTCTTCCAATACGATGCGACGTTTCTTATACAAATCGCCGACAGCTTTCTTGAAAGTCTTCTTGCTTACCCCAAACGTGTGGTAAATCACTTCCGCATCCGTCTTGTCGTTCAACGGAGTGAATCCGTCGTTGTCCTTGATATATTGCCACAGCACCTCCGAAAAATCATCCACCTTCCGTGCACCAGCCTTCTGCAATACCAGGTCAATCTTTCCATCCGGACGTACCTGCTTGATAAACGCCGTCAGCCGCATGCCGACTTCCAAAGGCTGGAAAATCTCATTGTGGTACAGCATACCGCTGAACTTGTTTTCCACAATCACCTTGTATCCCAGCTCCGTGCGCTGCCATACCAGTACTTCCACTTCCTGACCCGGCTGGTAATCCGGCTTTTCGGTCGACAAGAAATGCTCCACTTTGGCCGAAGCCACGATACGGTAGCTTTCCTCGTCCAAGTGTACATACACCACGTAACGCTTTCCTTTCTGCATCTTCATTTTCTGCTCGCGGAAAGGCACAAACAAGTCCTTCATCAGTCCCCAGTTCAGAAAAGCCCCGAACTGGTTTACCCATGCCACTTCCAGACAGGCAAATTCGCCCACCTGTACATACGGCTGCAAGGTAGTAGCCACCAGCCTTTCCTCCATATCGAGGTAAATAAATACATTCAAAATATCTCCAGGCTTGGTACCTTCGGGCACATAACGCTTCGGAAGCAAAATTTCACCGTCCTCATCTCCATTGAGGTACACGCCGAAATCCACTTCCTTCACTACTTCCAACTGATTATATTTTCCTAATTTTATATGACTCATAACAACTCTTTATTTCCGCCAAAGATAGCATAAAAAACTCATATACTCACACAGCCTTCCCTATAAAGAAAAACTAAAAATATTTTTATTTTTACACCGTAAAATAAGTGGTAAGCCACCGTAACTTGTTTTATAATATCATTAAACTTTATATCTATGAAACTCTACACTATTTTAGTTAGTTTTCTGGGACTCTCTTTATGCATGGACACCGCTTTGTGCCAGTCTCCCCAATCATCCAGTGAAATCACATGGAGCACCTTCAACATCCGCTACGACAATCCCTACGACAGCCTGAACAGCTGGACATACAGAAAGGACACCGTAGCCAGTTTCATCAAGGCACACAATCTAGACATCGTAGGTATGCAAGAAGTCCTGCACCACCAGCTTGAAGACCTGAAAGCCCGCCTGCCTGAATATGCCGAAGTCGGCGTAGGCCGAGAAAACGGAAAGACACAAGGCGAATATGCCCCTCTGTTCTATAAAAAAGACCGTTTTGAATTATTGGACAACAACACTTTCTGGCTGTCACAATATCCCGACAGTGTAGGATTCATCGGATGGGACGGTGCCTGTACCCGTATTGCCACCTGGGCCAAGCTGAAAGACAAAACCAACGGAAAAGTCTTTATGGCCATCAATACGCACTTTGACCATGTGGGAACAGAAGCTCGTAAAAAAGGTGCCTTACTGATTATTGAGAAAATAAAAGAAATTGTAGGCTGCCAGCCTGCCGTAGTTACCGGAGACTTCAACGTATCCGACCAGTCGGAAGCCTACCAGACCATCACCGGCAACAGCTTCGTACTGAAGGATGCGCATAAGACAGCTCTCCAACAAGAAGGTGCCCGCTATACCTTCCATGACTTCGGACGCATCCCGGCCGATTCGTGTGAGAAAATTGACTTCATATTTGTCACTCCTCAAATAGAAGTACAGCGCAGCTACATTCCTGAAGAAAACCGGGAATCAAAGAAATTCCTTTCCGACCACAACCCGGAAATCGTACACCTTTCTTTCTAAAGACTAATAAACCGAGAAAAATACATCCCGTCCTCCGGTACACCTCTTTACCTGGACGGGATTTTTTATCTTATACGATACGTCCGTCTACCAGATGAATGGTACGGTCGGTTTGAGTGGCCAGTTCCTCATCGTGCGTTACGATAACAAAAGTCTGTCCCAGTTTGTCGCGCAAATCGAAGAACAGCTGATGCAGCTCGCCCTTGTTCTGCGTATCCAAACTTCCCGAAGGTTCATCGGCCAGAATAACCGCCGGATGATTGACCAAGGCCCGGGCCACTGCCACCCGCTGCTTCTCTCCTCCCGACAGCTCCGCCGGTTTATGACTGCCACGTTCCGACAGACCTAGAAACGCCAGAATATCCAACGCTTCTTTCCGGGCCGTACCCATCGGCTTTCCCTGAATCAAGGCAGGCATCATCACATTCTCCACTGCCGTAAACTCAGGCAACAACTGATGGAACTGAAATACAAAACCGATTTCTCTGTTCCGGAATGCCGACAGTTCCTTCTCCTTCAGCCGGTTCACCTCCGTCCCGTTCAGGACAATGCGTCCGCTGTCCGGCTTGTCGAGCGTACCCATAATCTGAAGCAATGTGGTCTTTCCGGCGCCACTGGGTCCTACGATGCTTACCACTTCACCTTTGGCTATTTCAAGGTCTATTCCCTTCAGTACCTGCAATGAACCAAAGCTCTTGGTTATACCTTCTAATTGTATCATACGTTCCTACAATTTACGAATCACATACTCAGCCAGATAACAGCCAAACACAGCCGGCATATAGCTCACCGTACCCGCCGTTGACTTCTTGTTCTGCTCGTTGTCCACCAATATCACCGCATTGGCATCTGCCTGCTCCGTACTGAACACCACCGGCAGCTTCCGCTTCATGCCCATCTTCTGCAAACGCTTCCGTACTGCCTTACTCAGTCCACAGTGATATGTTTCCCACAAATCGGCAAAACGTACCTGCGTAATATCGCATTTGGCTCCAGCTCCCATGCTGCTGACAATTTTCAGCCCCCGCTGAAGCGCATGATAAATCAGGTAACACTTGGGAGCCACCGTATCAATGGCATCCACCACAAAATCGAACGAAGCACTGTCCAACAGCTGCGGAATCGCCTCATCCTTCAGATAAACCGGGAGTACCGTTAAATCCAGTTCCGGGTTGATGTCCCGGAAACGGGCGGCCAATACCTCTGCCTTCGGTCGGCCAATCACGGAATGAGTGGCCGGTAACTGACGGTTGATATTACTAGGCTGCACCGTATCCGCATCCACAATCGTCATCCGCCCCACTCCGGCACGGCAAATCATCTCTGCCGCATAGGCACCTACACCACCCAAGCCAACGACCAGCACATGTGCGTTCCGCAAGCGGTCCATTTTTTCTTTTCCCAGCAACAGCTCCGTACGCTGCTGCCATTCCATATTCTTATTTTCGTTCATGAATCTTTCTTAAACCATTTATAAAACCAGTTGCCCACCTTGTCATAATACTGCGTTTCGGCCCATCCGCGCGGGTCGGCAAAGCTCAGTGTCTCATTCGGGTCGCCTTTCTGGTCAGGATACAACAACATGATGCTGTTATTATTGAAATACTTGGAAACCTGCATCGGCAAGCGTTCAAAAGAAGAGTCATACGAGATAGAACCTCTTCGGGAACTTACAATCACCAGCAAATGGTCATAATTCACCTGCCCGGTAATAATCAGCAGGTCGTCCCAGTTGTCCAGTTCCTGGAATTCCGTCATCACATCCTTATGCTTTTTCTGGATATATCCCTTGATGTAGCCCAATGTCTGCGGATGGGCAAAGAAATGCAAGCGACATCCCAGCTGACTGCTCATCCGGCACAAGTGCGTAATCCACTTCACAAAGCCATGCTCAAATTCCGACTTGGGAGGCACGGCCACAATGATACGCCGCAACGTGTTTACCGGCATCAGGAAACGGGCAATCATCACCTGCTGAAAGGTATTCTTCAACAAATCTTCTGTCAGATTGCCAAAGAAAGAGTCCACGATACTTGCCTTATAGTGCAGACCTATCACAATTGTAGTAGCTTCCGTCTCTTTAGCCGTATGCAAAATTCCCGTCGCAATGTTCAAATCGAAACGAGAGACCGTTTTCAGCGGGACATTGGCCGAAGCCGCAATCTGCGCCGCCCTTTCCAGGCTCCGCTTGCCCCGCATTTCCAGACGCACCGAATCATTGTTGTCATTAATCACATTCAAGGCCACCAAGTTGTCCGTACGTTTCTCATCCCGCACCACCAGTGCCAGTTGCATCAACCGTTCCAAGGTTTCCGGATTAGCCACCGGTATCAGAATACGTTCCTTTTTCTGTTCCTTCTCTTCGTCCAGCTCCGCATCATCCATCGCAATCCGTTTGGCCGCATGCTCCGTAATAAACGAACTGACCACACAAGTCACCAGAATCAGCAGAATCGTACCGTTGAGCACATCCTCATTGAGCAGACGTTCACCCGAAGGCAGGATAATATTGTAGCCCACCAGCACCGCAGCCAGAGTAGCCGCCGCCTGTGCATTGCTCAAGCCGAACATCAGTTCCCTTTCCACCGGCTTCATGCGGTAAATCTTCTGTGTCAGCCAAGAGGCAATCCATTTCCCCAGCAAGGCCACCACAATCATCACCGAAGCCACCTTGAGGGAATCGATATGTCCGAAAAGCACATTGACATTGATGAGCATGCCCACCCCAATCAGGAAATACGGGATAAACAAGGCATTCCCCACGAATTCCAGGTGACTCATCAGCGGAGACACATGCGGAATCAGGCGGTTCAAGACCAATCCGGCCAAGAAAGCACCCAGAATGCCTTCCATACCGACCCACTCCATCAGTCCCGCTCCCAGGAACACCATGGCCATCACAAAGATATACTGTACCACCTGGTCACTGTAACGCCGGAAAAACCAGCGTCCGATGCGAGGGAAAGTCAGCATGATGACAGCACTCACCACTATCACCTTCATCACCAGCCAAATCCAGAACATATCCGATGTCTCTCCTTTGTACATACCGGAAATCACGGCCAGCACCAGCAACGTCAGCGTATCCGTCACCGCCGTACCTCCCACCGCAATGCTTACCGCCCGCTGACGGTTGATGCCATAACGAATCACAATCGGATAGGCAATCAAGGTGTGCGAGGCATACATACTGGCCAACAATACGGAGGTAATCAAGCCATATCCCAGCAGATGCTGGTTTGTCCACACTCCGATACCCAGCGGGATAATAAACGCCAGCAATCCCAGCACGGTCGCCTTCATGCGGATACTCTTGAAATCCTCCATGTTCATTTCCAGACCGGCCAGAAACATGATGTAATATAATCCCACCTTACCAAAAAGTTCAAAACTGCTGTCGCGGGCCAGGATGTTGAACCCATGTTCCCCAATCACGATACCCGCCAGAATCATGCCGATGATGTGCGGAATGCGCAAACGTTCCAGCACAATCGGTGCAAACAAAATGATAACCAAAACCAAGAAAAAAATCCAGGTCGGGTCAGTAATGGGAAAATCTATATCGAAATGAAACAAATCTAACAATTCTTCCATATAAATGAGCGGTCTGTTTTAAATTTATGGACAAAAATACGAAAAAAGTTCCGCATTTCCCGTTTGGTATTCCAAAATGTTTTAATTTTGCGATTCAATAGCTACAGGACGAATTTTAAATATCTTACTGAAGCACAGAAAACAATACAATCACGGAATTTATTAACTTAAACAAGAAACATAAGAAATGAAAGTAGCAATTGTTGGTGCAAGCGGAGCCGTAGGACAGGAGTTCCTGCGCGTGCTCGATGAAAGAAACTTCCCGGTAGATGAACTGCTGTTGTTCGGATCGTCAAGAAGCGCCGGACGAAAATACACTTTTCGCGGAAAAGAAATCGAAGTAAAACTGCTGCAGCACAACGATGATTTCAAAGGAGTTGACATTGCATTCACCTCAGCCGGTGCAGGCACTTCCAAGGAATTTGCTGAAACCATCACCAAATACGGAGCAGTGATGATTGACAATTCCAGCGCTTTCCGTATGGACAACGACATACCCTTGGTAGTTCCCGAAGTCAACGCCGCCGATGCCCTGAACCGCCCCCGCGGTATTATTGCCAATCCGAACTGTACAACCATCCAAATGGTAGTAGCCCTGAAGGCCATCGAAAACCTCACTCACATCAAGCGTGTACACGTGGCTACTTATCAGGCAGCCAGCGGTGCCGGTGCAGCTGCCATGGACGAACTTTATGAACAATACCGTCAGGTATTGGCAGGTGAGCCTGTCAAGGTAGAGAAATTCGCCTACCAGCTGGCTTTCAACCTGATTCCTCAGATTGACGTATTCACGGACAATGGATATACAAAAGAAGAGATGAAGATGTATAACGAGACACGCAAAATCATGCACTCTGACGTAAAGGTCAGCGCTACTTGTGTACGCGTGCCTGCTCTTCGTTCTCACTCAGAAAGCATCTGGATTGAAACGGAACGTCCGGTATCCATTGAAGAAGCCCGCGAAGCCTTTGCTCACGGAGAAGGTCTGGTGCTGATGGACAACCCGGAAAAGAAAGAATATCCGATGCCGTTGTTCCTGGCTGGAAAAGACCCTGTATATGTAGGACGTATCCGCAAGGACTTGTCTAACGAAAACGGACTGACCTTCTGGATTGTAGGCGACCAGATTAAGAAGGGTGCCGCACTCAATGCAGTACAGATTGCAGAATACCTGATTAAAGTAAAGAATATCGGATAACGGTTTCTTTCCTTTTTATATCATATAAAAAACATCGTTGACACACTTTCTGAAATGAGTTGTCAACGATGTTTTTTTTATCTACAGAAACAACCTTATTAAAAAAGAAGGCCCTGACAGCCTCAACTGTCAGAGCCTCTTGATTCTTAATATCAGTTTTTATAATCGTTTAGTTAGCTGTTTCCTCATCAGCTACAGCGTCTTCCCAATTATCAAACATGAATACGCTTGCATCGTAACCATCGTATCCGTAATTCTGGCGAAGCGGAGCACCGATATTGGCTGTAATAGCAGAGTTCGGTACCGGCCAGAACAAGTTACGTTTGTCCACACGGTAGTTCAATTCCTTGCTTGAGATAATTGAACCATGGTTAAAGATGTTATAACGTGTAGTACGTTTGTACCAGTAACTTCCACCATTCAAATCTGTACCACTCTGTTTGTCCCAAGTAGCCAGGTCGTAAGTTTCACCCCATTCATCGGGTTGACCACTCTTAGCCAAGCACCAAGAGATACGAGCCAGTTCCGGCTGACGCCATTCTTCCAGATAGAGTTCACGCGCACGTTCATCACAAATATCACCGATAGTCACTGTGGTAAACATTTTCTTGGCATTAGCACGGCGACGGATGACGTTAACATCTTCAGCTGCTCCGGTCGTATTTCCTTGATAGAACTTCGCTTCGGCACGCAGCAAGTAAGTTTCTGCCAAGCGGAACAGATACAAGTTACCGTTAGATACATTGTTACCTTTCGTAGCACCATTGAACTGGTTGGCGTTCATATTCTCCTCCGCACTCTGATCAAGGATATAAACCTTATACAACGGAGTAGGGAACCAGCTACGAATAGTATCTGAGCAAAGCAAATCACCTTTCTTAACCAACAGCTTACCATCCGCATCATAATAATCATCCGGTGCATAAAGCATCATGTTCTGTCCATAAAAATCGGATTCCGGATTATTGTATTTCAAATCGGTCATTTCTACCCAGTTACCTTTCTGTCGGTTATGACGCAAATCCTGCCAGTCAGTTTCGCCGTCATAATTCCAAATTGTCTGGTTATAATGATAAGAGGTACGGAAACAACCGATACCACGACCCAGAGCACGTACCCAGTCCAAACTTGCATCATACTTCCCGTCGGCACGTGAATAGTTATACGTCGGTGAACCTAAGTTATGAGGATCACGGATAATACCATTACTCCAATGCACAGTCATGGCACGCATCAACGGATAAGAAATGAATCCTTCAGAATAATAGTTCAAAATCGGCATGATGGTTTCTGTATTCGCTGCATCAGTAATATTAACACCACGGTGCAAATCCCAAATGACGTTGCGTTCTACGGGCCAAGTATCCGGGTTACCTGAAGATACGTTTGTACCAAAAGGAGCTTGCATCAATGCCAGTCCATGGTTGTTAATCAAGTCGGTAGCCATAGCCTCAGCCTTCGCATACTCTCCTACCACCAGATAGCACTTAATAAGTAACTGCATACAAGCTTCCTGGTTCACCGTTCCGATATACCCAATTTCCTTCTGAGGAGGTACATGTTCTACAGCAAATCACTACTGTCCACTAAAAATGGACAAGGTTAAAAGTTAAATAAATTCGGTTCACTTGAACCATATCGGTCTTTGACATTTTTGAAATTCGATTTGTC
>CABIXF010000061.1 GCA_902362595.1 Bacteroidaceae bacterium
AAGTCGAGCAGGAACTTGTTCATGCGCATGTTGTATCCCTTGATGGTGAGGTATCCGCTCTGGAAAATCATGGGCAGGGGCTGTTCCACATCCGCCTTGTAGTCGATGAACTCCTCCGGGCGGTAGTATTTTCCGGTGAGCTCGTTGAGGTTTTCGTTGAAATGGGTGAGGAGCCGGATGAGGTAAGTGGGTGTACCGGAACGGAACCAGTAATCACCTAAGGTGTTTTTTTTCATGGCGTTGAGCAGACTGAAAGGATTGTACATATCCGTCATCCGCTTGCTGAAATGATACCCGTCGTATTGCAGTTTCAGTTGTAGTTTCATTTCTTCCGGCGTGCAGCCATATTCCGCGGCCATGTCAGTGATGGGCTGGGGAAAATAGTGTTCCAGCTCCTCCTGGGTCACTCCGCAGAGAGTCTCGTAATGTATGTCCATACTGATGTCATCCGGCTGGTTGAACCCGCTGAACACACTCACCTGCGAGAACTTGGTTACTCCCGTCAGCAGGACAAACTGCAGGTGTGCATCGGCTCCCTTAAACACAGAGTAGAAGGCCTTCAGCACGTTGCGGTGTCGGTCCTCCAGGCCGGTATCCACATCGAGTACATCCAGAATCGGTTTGTCGTATTCATCGATCAGTACCACGGCCCGTCGTCCGGTCTGCTCATGCGCCGTGCGGAGCACCTTGATAAACCGTCCTCCCACGTCCAGCCGGTCGGCTTCGGAAGTCAGTCCATAGCGGATTTCCCAATCGGATACGTAATCCTCCAGCCGTTCTTCCAGCACACCTGCCTGGGTGAAGTTGGAGCCGTTGAAGTCCACATGAAACACGGGATATACATTCCAGTCCTTTTCCAACTGGTCTATCTTTAGTCCCTTGAACAGCTCCTTGTGTCCCAGGAAATAGTGCTCCAGTGTGGACACCAGCAGACTTTTTCCGAAGCGTCTCGGGCGGCTTAGAAAATAGATTTTTCCTTCATGGGTCAGTTGATAGACCAAGTCAGTCTTGTCGATATAGACGTATCCGTCTTCGATAATCTGGTCAAAGCTCTGTATTCCGATAGGGTACTTCATGGGGCGAATGAATAATTAAGAATGAATAATGAATACTTTTTTCAAAGATAGTGCAAACCGAGCGAAGCGGCAAGCGGAAAAGGAAGTTTTCCAGCTTGTGGTTCCGAGGTGCAGCCTATATTCTGGAAAGATAGTGCAAACCGAGCGAAGCGGCAAGCGGAAAACAAAGTTTTCCAGCCTGCGCTTCCGAGGTGCAGCCTATATTCTGGAAAGATAGTGCAAACCGAGTGAAGCAGCAAGCGGAAAAGGAAGTTTTCCAGCTTGTGGTTCCGAGATGCCGCCTATATTCTGGAAAGATAGTGCAAACCGAGCGAAGCAGCAAGCGGAAAAGAATTATACGCAACCTTTAAAAATTATTTCTAGACAAGAAATATGAATATTAGTTGTATTTCTTGAAGGAAATATTTAATTTTATGACGTTGAATAAATATAAAATTTTTTACTATGAAAAAATGTCTTATTGTTTGGCTCACTTTAGTAGTGAGTTTGTCGGTGCTTCCTTTCAGTGTAAATGCTTCAAGTAGCCGAAATGTGGAAATTACAACTCCTGACAGATCGTTGGAGGCAAAATTCTTAAAAGCCTACCGGTCGGGAGAGTATGTAGTAGTGGAAATGTTGTTTCAGAATGTTACCGATAAAGATTATTCCATGCGTGTATTTTTAGGAGATAATGTGGTGGTGTATGATGAGCTTGGAAATCAGTATACGGGAAACATATATGGTACATTCACGAAAGAAGGTAATCTTAGACTTTCTCCGCAGGTAGAGCTTCCTGCGGATATACCGGTGCGTTTCAGTCTGTATATTCAGAATGTGGCTAGTGATGTTCAATTTCTTCCTCGAATTAACTTGAATAATATTATTGCAATCAGGCCGGCAAGGTTTGCTTCCTCAAAATTAATTATAAAAAATATTTCTATTTCCGAGATGTAGGAAAAAATTGTAACATGTTCCTCGGAATGAAAAATGAAAACCTTACTCAGTGAATGGTAGCCATTTATCTGAGTAAGGTTTTCATTTTGGATTATAGCAGGTTGTCAATTCATGTTTGCCTGAGCCTGTTCTCTCTGCTTACAGCTTCTGGTCGGAGATGAGCCGGGCGATGCGCGTCTTGCTCTGTGCCCCCTTGGTGAGCAGGTACACGTGCTTGTAGGCATCGCGGTTCAGTTCCGTGGGCGAGCCGTTGATGAGGATGATGTTCCGGTCATTGGCAAACTTCAGGATACCGTTCACGTTGTTCGGGTGGAGCTTGCCGATTTCGTCCATCATGCAGTGCAGCTTGAAGTCCTTGAACTTGCGCGAAGCCCCTTCCTTGAACACGTTCAGCAGCATGATGTTGATCATGGCCTTCACCAGAATGTCCGTTCCTTCCGAGCCCACGTTCGAGAGTTTCTCCACGAAGCCCGTGTCGTTGTTGTTCTCGATGATGCGGAAACGCAACTCGAACGAATCGTACAGGCGGATGCTGTCGTAGCGGTAGGCATGAATCTCCTTGATGAAGTCGCGGAGCAGAGCGATGGCTTCCTGCTTCACCAGCTGCTCGTTTTCCGACGAGAAGAGGTTGGTGCCCGGCGCCAGGTCGTAGGCATGCTCGTTGTAGTATTTCTGGATGGCACGCAGGCTGTTCACCACGCGGTTGCTGCTCTCTTCCACCTTCATCTCGATGCACTGGATGACGCCCACGAAGTTGCACGTCTGGAATCCCTTGTTCACCTTGCCGATGAGGTCCTGGATGTCGTCTTCCGAAGCCGTCAGCATCGAGGTATCCATGCTGATGCGCTTGAAGATGTCGGAGTGCTCGTTGTTGATGCGGCGGACGAACTCGCTGATTTTGTTCTCTTCCACGAAGTCGTGCAGCTCCTCGGCAAAGCGGAGGTACTCCCAGTCCTCGGTAAACTTGGTCTTGAACTTGAAGGTGTTGTCTTCGTCGAAATGGCCGGTGAAGAGGTTCACTTCCTTGCGCAGGCGGTTCTGCAACGTCATGTACTGGCTGTCCGTACGGCCCAGCTCGTCAATCAGTTCCAGACAGGTACGCGGCGTGTGGATTTCCACCGTGACAGGGTGCTCCGGATTGAAAATGTCCTGATGCGGCTTGTACCAGTCGTAGGCCGGAATCTTGCCGTATGCCTCCAGGTTGGCCTGCAACTGTGTCACTTCCTGCTCGGCCTGCTGCAGTTCCTTGTGCAGGGCGTCAATCTGTTCCTGCAAGCCCGAAGTCTCCCGGCGCAGGTTGTCCTTTTCCTGACCAAGCTGACGCTTCTGTTCCTCCTGCTCACGTTTCCATTCCGGAATGTGGTCGATGAGGTCGCGCTTGTCTTTCTCGTACTCGATGAGGAGGGTGGCGTGCTCTTTGATGAACTGCAGTTCGCGGTCGATGTCGCGCAGCTGACTGCCAATCTGTTGCAGACGTTCGGTGTCGGCCCCCTGCGAGTGGAGTTCCTGCTTCATCTGGCGCTCGTATTCCGCCTTTTCCGTGGCGATGCGCTGCTGTTCCTCCTGGTCTTCCAGACGGATGCTGCCCGCTTGTGTTTCCTTCTCCCGGGCGATGTCCTGCTGCACCCGGTTCCATTCCTGCTTCAGCCGGTTCAGTTTCTCGCTCTTCTCGTGGTTCAGGTTGTTCAGCTTGCCGTCAATCTCTTGCAGTTCCGCGGCGATACGCTGCTTTTCTTCCTCCAGTTTCCGGAGCTTGGCGGCACGTTCGGCTTCCGCCTTCTTCTTCCAATCGTCCAGGTTGAGCATGTCTTTCTGGTACTGCTGTTCCAGTTTCTCCAGCTCGTATTCCTGCACCGAAATCACGTCTTTCTGTTCCTTGATGCGGGGTTGGTACTTGGCCTTCAGCTGTTCCTCCAAAGCCTCCTTTTCCTGTTGCAGGCGAAGGGTCTCGGCCTGGATTTCCGCCAGCCGCTTCACGCCCTTGTCGCGTTCCGCCTGATAGTCGTCGATGGAGCGGATGTGGCGTTCGATGTCCTGCAGGGAGATGGAGATGCCGTAGAACGACGTGCCCTCGTCCACAATCTTCGGCGAGAGGTTGGTCTGCCAGAGGATGGACTCGTCGCACAGTTTGCCGATGTTCTCTTCCCATCCTTTCTTGTGCTCTTTGAGCCAGCCTTGCAGGGTGCTCTTGCTGTTTTTCAGGAAGGTCTCCAATTCGTCCATGCGCGGGCGGAGCTGCAAGTGCTCGGCTTGCAGCTGCATCAGGGCCTCGTCTTTCTCCTTCAGTCCCTTCTGCAATTCCTCTTCCCACTTCAGGGTGAGTTCCTTGATGACGAGCTGGGCGTTGTTGATGCGGTTCTTCTTGCTCATGTGCAGGCCCGTGTACGACTGGATGCGGTGTTTCAGTTCCTCCTGCTCGGCTTCGAAGAAGGTTTCCTTGCGGCACAGCTGCATCTGGTAGTCGAGGGCGGTCAGTTCGTTCTGCTTGCCGCTGCGTTCCGGATGCAGTTGCTGGGAAAGCTGTTCGTACTCCTGATAGAGGGCTTCAGTGGCCGCTTCGTGCTGTCGGCGGGCTTCCTCGATGCGGGTGTTGAACGTGTTGTTCAGTCCCTCGAGCTGCTTGATTTTGGCCTCATGGATGCGGTTCCACTGCTCGTCGAGGCTCTGGATGAGCGACTTGTACTTGGTGGAGATTTCCGTATAGTGCGAGGTGAGGATGCGCTGTTCTTCCTGCAATCCCTGCTGCTTGTTTTTCCATTCTTCCTTGCGGGTCGCCCGTTCCTTGATTTCCTCAATCTGCCGGCGGGCATATTCTTTTTCCTTCTGCTGGGC
This sequence comes from Bacteroidaceae bacterium, assembly GCA_902362595.1. Classification (GTDB taxonomy): domain Bacteria; phylum Bacteroidota; class Bacteroidia; order Bacteroidales; family Bacteroidaceae; genus Phocaeicola; species Phocaeicola fibrisolvens. The sequence goes on from CABIXF010000061.1 coordinate 4,842, forward strand.
CTTCTGCAGTTCGTTGTTCAGGATGGCCAGTGCCTCCTGCATCTTGTCGCAGCGCTGGCGAGACTGTTCCTGCAGTTCCTGACGGCGGGTGAGGAGGGCGGCACGTTCCTTTTCGGCTTTGCGCTTCCGTTCCTCGGCCTTGGGCAACTGGCTTTCGGTGAGGCGGAAGGTGGCGGCCAGTTCGCGGCAACCCTGTACGAGGGCCGTCTGCTGGCGGGCGACCTGTGCCGAGAGGGAGGTGATTTCCTTGGCCTGTTTCTGCGTCTCGCGCTTCTGGAACTCCTCGATGTCGCGCAGGCGGGTTTCGAAGTTCTTCAGGTGCTCCTTGTAGGTGTTCAGGTCGATGGCCGTCTCGTCTTCGTTGATGGATGAGATGATGGTTTTCTTGATGAATTCCGCGTCGAGCTTCGAGTTGAGGAGCACGTTCTGGATGGTGCGCGGGATGTTCTGGTATTGCTTGCTCTCCATGAGCGAGTAGCGGCTCATCTCGGGGCCTGCCCCGTTACCGTAGAGAATGTTACGGTATTCGTCGTAGGTATAGATGATGCGCGAGTAGTCTACGCCATACTGGTCGAGGGCGGCACGGATACGGTCGTTGCTGCTGTAGGCCGTGCGGTGCTCGTCGACGAAGAACTCCATGCGGTAGGGCGAGTCGATGAAACGGTAGCACACACGGCCCATCGACTTGAAGCTCAGGATGCAGAACGGGCCTTGCTCGGTGGCCACCTCGTAGATGATGTAGGAGTTGGAGTAGGGGAAATAATACTCCGTGTAGCTCTGCTTCTCCACGGGAATACCCAGCTTCTGGGTGTCGGCGTTGTAGAAAAACAGGATGGCGCGCAGGACGGTACTTTTTCCCACTCCCTGCGTACCGATGAAATGCACATTCCCGTCCAGGTAGATGTCGTCGGCGTAGGGAATGTTGGCGCTATTGATAAAGATGATTCTATTCAGGTTTCTCATTGTCTTCCGTTTCAGTGTCGTCGTAAATTTGGATACTTTCAATCAGGCGTTCCAGGTAGTGCCAGGAGCTCATCACCTTGTAGGTGTTGGTCTTCTCGTTCTCCAGCTCCAGGAAAGATTCCTTGGTGAGCTGGCGAATCATGTTGTCGAGCACGTCCTTGCGCACGTCCTTGTCGGAGAAATGCTTGCGCAGGCCGTCGAGCTTGTTTTGCAGCATCACGTTGATATTGGCCTCCACCAGAATCTGTTCGGGCTGGAAACGGAAGCCCGCGCCGAAGGTCTCGTCGTAGGTCTTGAACAGGTCGAGCACGTCAATCCAGTAGTAGGCACGCATGATTTTCTGTTCCAGCGTGGTACGCGGTTCTACCCGCGAGAAGTAAAAGTATTCGTTGCCCCGTTCCAGGGTGTAGCCGATTTGGGCGAAGTAGACCGACAGCGCCTCGAAATGCTCGTCTATCTGGTCGTACATGTCGCGCACGGCTTCGTTGCAGCTGTTCGAACTGATGAACTGTCCCTTCTGGAGGCAGTCGAACAAGGCCGCGGTATTGTCAGGTATTTGTATGTTCAGTTCCATAAGTCAAATGTATAGGGATGAATGAGGGTTACGAGTGCGCCGGGTAAATCTTGGCATACTCGTACTGGTGGTACAGGCCGAACTCCTCGCTGATGCGGAGACGGTTTTCGTAGAGCGACACCATCTGGCAGAACAAAGTGGTGCGTTCCTGCTCGTCCACCTCGCGGGCAAAGGTGTAGTGCATCAGGTAGTGGAAGAGGTCTTCTTCCGGAGCCGAGGCATCGTTCCAGCGGGCCTGCGCCTGTGCCTGAATATAGTCGCCCAAGGTCTCTTCCAGGTCGATGACCTCCTGGTACATGGCCGGCGATTCCATGTCTTCTTCGCTGAAGGCCCCCGCCTCGTGGCTGCGGATAATCTCGCGGTATTGCAGGTTGTGCAGCACCTTCAGGATGACGGGGCGTGCCTCGTCGGTACTCAGATAGGGCAGTGACAGCTTGAACGAAGACGGTACAGTGCCTTCCAGCAGCACGGAATGTTCCTTGTCGAGCACCTCCGAGAGGTTGCTTCGCGACCGCAGCTCGAACTGGTCCTGCAGGTACTTCACCTTCCGGATTTTCTCTACCAGTATCACCTGGCTCTTGATTTGGTTCAGGTAGTTGATGATGTCCTGCTGGGCCCGGATGAGGCTGTGGGCCGAGAGTTGGAGCTCACTGCGCAGTTCCAGCAGGATGCGGTTCAGCTCCTCGTCGGTAGCCTGCTGGAAAAACCGCCGTTCCTCGTGCAGGATGAGGTTTTCGGTGGTGTCAATCAGCTGCTGGATGTGAATCCGTTTCTTGTCGAGGTTCTCCAGCTTGGCAATCTTTATCTGGTAAGTCGGTTCGTGCTTGAAGGCATTGTCGATGCTGCTCTGCAGGTTCATGATGTTGCGGAGAGTGGTACGCGCAATCTTCTGGAACGTAATCTTGATGTTGCGCACATAACTCTCCTTGCGCGAGGCAATCTGCTCCTTCTCGTAGTAGTCCATCAGTTCGTGCAGATAAGCGATGTTCTCGTCGATGATGGCCGTGTTGATGTCCTCGTTCGCCTCGAGGAGCAGTTCGAAGAAGTCGAGAAAGCGGGCATCCAGTTCCACGAAGTTTCCGTTCTGACGGATGACTTCCTTCTCTATGAGCAGTTTCAACCGGTTTTCATCGTCCTTGAGCAGTGCCAGTGCGTCGGAATAACGGAAACTGAGCGTCTTTCGCTTCTCGAACATTTCCGTAAGCAGTCCCCTGGCCGCCGCAATGGTATTGATAATTTCGTGAATCGATCGGAATATATACATAGTCTAGTTGAAAATTCGGGCAAAGTTATAATTTGCCCGCCAATTTTCCTAATGTTCCGGGACGATTTTCCCCCTCTCTCGGGGTGCTTTTCAGGGAGTTTACAGACGGTTCTTGTCTTTTTTTGCCGATGCGAGTATGCTACGCTTGCCAAGGCTTGACCCGGTCTGTGGTCTTTCATGAACCGTATTCCGGCACGCTACGGACACGGGTAAGCGTATCGTATGGGGGCGAGAGGTGGTTTTTATTCCTCGCTCACGGCTGTAAACACCGGGCGGAGTTGCTGGCTTTCGGTCTCGAAGCCATACCAGTAGCAGCGTCCTTCTTCGGGGGCGGGGAGCCTGCACAGGCGGAGATTGTCACGGTAAGTGCCCGTGCAGACCGTCCACACTTCGGGCGGAGTGACGTGCTTCGTGCGTACCCGTTCGGCCGGTTCCTTCTTGAGCGACATGCCGGCCTCAATCCAGGCCCGGCTCATGGCCGTCAGGAAATGCGGATAGTGTGCCTTGCAGAACTGATAGAGCAGGATGCCCCGTCGTTCCAGTCCCATAGGCTGGTCGATGACCCCGATTTGAATCAGGTGATTCAGGAAGCGCGTCAGGAAGTCGGGTTCTTCCACAATCAGGCGGCGGGTGACTTCCTGCCAGGCCGTTGCGTTGTAGAATCCGTCGAGCAGGCGCGAAAGCTGGCGGGCGGTCTGTAACTCGTCGGGAGTGATTTCGCGGGTCTGAAGCACCTCGTAGGGCGGCAGGGGAGAGTAGCAGATGCCCAGTTCCTTGGCCCGGCGCCGCATCTCCGTGCCTGGCAGCAGCTTCAGCGATTCCAGCTGGATTTCTCCCGCACGGTATTCAGCCAGCGTACGTACGTCATCGAAAATCTGCGACAAGTGATAGAGCGGCAGCCCCGCAATCAGGTCGGCGTGCGTTTCCATGTTGTCCAGTGAGCAGAGGTAACGCAGTCCCTCCAAGGCGTCGGACAGTTTCCCGGCCCGTCGGCTGACGGTGAGCACCTCCTCGTGCAGGCTTTGGATGCCCGCCTCCAGGTGAAGCAGTCCCTTGGGCATGGAAGCCAGTTCCCGTTTCAGTTCCTCCGAAAGCAAGGCCGGATGGATTTCCAGGTGGAAACGCATGTCGGGAAACTCCCGGAAGAGGTCGAACAGGGCCTTGGCCCGGTGGCTCAGGTAGTTGAATGTGCGGTCGAGCACCCGGATGTTCCGGATACCCTTTTCGTGAATCAGTCGGACGCGGGCGCGGATGGCCTCGATGGACAGTGTGCGCACCGGTTTCTCTCCTCCACTCACGCAGAACGCGCAGGTATTGAAGCAGCCTCGGGTAGTCTCCAGTTGTACGAACGGTTTGGTCCAGTTGAAGAACGGACTTTGTTCGGGATTGACCAGCTTGTCGAACGTCCTGACGCGCGACAGCCCGTTGTCGTGGTAATGGCCTTCCGCATCCAGAAAGCAAAGCCCCGTGACCGCATCCCAGTCGTCCGGCTGTTGCCAGCGGGCGAGCCACTGCGGAAAAGTCTCTTCCCCCTCGCCCCGGAACACACAGTCGACAAAGCGGTTGGTACGCAGGAAGTCCTCGTTGGGCCCCAGAAACTCCGGACCGCCCAGTGCCACGACGCAGCGCGGCAGCATGGCCTTCACCCGGCTGAGCACGTGTATGAGCACCTCGTGGTTGAAGAGCCAGCAGGTAGCCGCCACGATATCGGGTGCATGGCGCACCACTTCCCCGGCCGTCATTCCCGGGTTTTCATTGATGGTAGCCGACACCACTCCCCACTCCAGGGAAGGGTCGTGCATCACTTGGGCATGCAGGGCCGGAAGCGCCAGTGAGGCATGCGCATACGAACTGTTCAGGTCGAGCCAGAGGATTTTCATGGGCAAAGAAAAATCAAGATAAAAGATGCGTAAAGACAAAGGAAAAGGATTTGCAAACCGATGCGGAAACCGGGCTGCAAATCCTTTATCGTATCAGACCATCTCTTGTGCAGAGTGTCCGGTTATATTTTTAAATCAGGTACTGTGAGCTGATAGATTCGTTCGACATCACGCGGCGGATGGTTTCAGCAAACATATCGGCGATAGACAGCTGTTTCACCTTTGCGCAACGCAGAGAGTAAGGTATACTGTCAGTGAATACCATTTCTTCCAGCTGAGAGTTCTGTACACGTTCAGAAGCCGGACCCGACATGACACAATGAGAAGCGATGGCACGTACCGAGCGGGCACCTGCTTCCTTCATGATGTCGGCAGCCTTGGTGATGGTACCGGCTGTATCCACCATGTCGTCAATCAGGATGACGTTCTTGTCTTTCACGTCACCGATAATCTGCATGGAAGCTACCACGTTGGCTTTTTCACGTGTCTTGTGGCACAATACCAAAGGCACATCCAGGTATTTTGCGTAAGTGCTGGCACGCTTTGAACCACCCACGTCGGGCGTAGCGATAACCAGGTTTTCCAGGTTCAGTGACTGGATATAAGGAGCAAAAATAGTAGATGCATACAAGTGGTCTACCGGAATATCGAAGAAACCCTGAATCTGGTCAGCGTGCAAGTCCATGGTAATCAGACGGTCGATACCTGCCACGCTCAGCAAGTCGGCTACCAGTTTCGCACCGATAGATACACGCGGTTTGTCCTTGCGGTCCTGACGAGCCCATCCGAAGTAAGGAACGACGGCAATGATGCTCTTGGCAGATGCACGCTTGGCAGCGTCAATCATCAGCAGGAGTTCCATCAGGTTGTCGGAGTTGGGGAAAGTGGACTGTACCAGAAATACATGCTGTCCACGGATGGATTCTTCATAAGAAACGGCAAACTCGCCGTCCGCGAAGTGAGTAATGTTCATGTTACCAAGTTCACAGCCCAAGCTGTTACAGATTTTTTCTGCAAGGTATCTCGAGTTTGTTCCGGAGAATACCTTAAAAGGTGATTTTGCGCTCATTGTAAAATAGATAATATTGCCTTATTTTCTGCAAAAGTACGCCATTTCTTTAAGCCGGACAAACGTTTCCGGCAGAAAATTCATCGGCGGCTCAGTCGGCCAGCCGTTTCAATTTCCTGAAATGAGCGATAAGTTCCTGATAATTGTAGTCAGAAGCCGGGTTGAATTTGTTCCAGAGTCCGCCCAGGATGGCAGCCCCTCCGAAGCCGAAGTCTTTTACCTGGAGGATATTGTCCTCGTCCACACCTCCCAGGGCAATCACCCGCTTGTCGATGATTCCTTTGGCAGCCGCCTCACGGATTTCTTCGGACGTGAATCCAGCCTGGTATCCTTCCTTGGAGATACTGTCGAATATCGGACTGAGGAATACGTAGTCGCACATCTTCTTGTCGGCGATGACCTCCTCGAAGGTATGACACGATGCGCTCACGTGTCCCGAATAATTGTCGGGCACAATCGGGTTGCGGTGGCTCAGGTGGATGCCCTTGAGCTTGTACTCCTCCTTCAGGTAGAAGTGGTCGTGTACGACGATACGTTTATGGTATTTTTCGGGAATGAGGGTGAGCAGACGTTCCGCATAAACCGGCGCTGTGTCGGGCTTACGCAGGTGGAGAATGTCCAGTCCCTCGTCAAACAGAGTGGTGATTATCTTGTCCTCCTCTACGAAATAGGTAGGGGTTGTTATCAAAATTAACTTCATGCGATTACACAAATTGTGGCGCAAATTTAGTAACCTCTTTGTAATATTCCTAATGCCCGTGGATATTTATTTTTGTAGGGGCTGGGAATCAATTGGTTATCGGAGAAAGATTCCTAAAAGCAGAATAAGAAACAAGGCAATCAGCCCCACATACAGGGTGATTCTGAAGGTCTGTTTGCGGTCGGCCTGTTCTTTTTCCTGTGTCTGTTTCTTTATCTTCTCCAGTTTTTCCACGGAAAGAGTTGGAGGGATTTCCGTGTGGCGGCATTCGCCCATTCGCCGGCGCGTTTCTTTCATACGCTCCCGGCAGCGTTGACGGAGTTCCCTGTTTTCCTTGTCCCTCCGCATCATGTCGTGGATGCATCCTAGTGTTCCCATGGCGATGATAATATACCTTGAAATGAAGTCTGAGTTCCTGTAAAGATACGATTATTGTCGCAAAGTGCGAGTGGTTATTCTGCTGTTTTTCCCTTTCGTATTGTCATTCGTCTGCCGTTGCTGAGCGGCATTGATATGCCGGAACATGCTATGGGAGGGAAAACGGAAGGTAAATCATATTGCATAAAGCTCAAGCAGGTCGTAAGCCAGTTTGGGAATCCGTTTCCTTGTTTCACGGTCTATTCCTTGAAGATGCTGCAATGACTCTTTCAATTCGATATAGACAGGATGGTGAATCTGGCCTAGGTTGTAATCTCCTTGTCTTAACTCTGTTTCGAGTTCGGTCTGCAATTGCTTCTTGTCGGCTTTCAGGTGGGAAATATACTCCAGTCCTCGGAGCACCAAAGGATTGCTTTTCAGGTTCTGCATTTGTTTGTCGAAGAATTGCAGACCGTATTTCCGGCAATCGTCAAAAATTTCCTCTACCGCTCTTTCCGTACCCAGGACGCGTCCATTATGAAGATAGCAGGACTTTTCGAGAGGGAGAGTCTTGGTTTGATTCTTATAGAATTTCAGGCACTCTGTAGGATTGATGAGGCTGGAAGAGTAATTCTGTTCAAAGATTTTTTGCCGGTTGAGGAAAGAGCCCATATTGCAATCCATCGTATGCCCTTTTAGGGAAAACTGGATGCAGATGATTTCGGCCACTTCCATGCCAAGGACAGAGCGCTCCCGTTGGAAGTAATATCCTTTTTTATACATGAGATACTTAAAGTCGGGCAGGAACCTGGCTGCAGTGCGGATAAGAATTTCTTTTATTTCGCCGGGTTTTAATTCGCTGCTGTTGTCCGATTGCTGGAAAAGACGAGTCAGTTTCATGATGGTGTGCAGGGTGAAAGGGTATACATAAATTCCAAATTTCCAGAATAATAAAAAAGTGGTTGGATGAGATGGTTTGTCAATAATTTCCTATCTTTGTTTAAAAGCAAAAATAAAGAAAATTATGATTAGGTACATAGAAAAGGGAGATATATTTCGGATAAAGGAAGTGAAGAGTTATGCACATGGATGTAATTGCGTAGGAGCCATGGGCAAAGGCATTGCAGTGCAATTTAAGGATCGATTTCCCGACATGTATCTTGAATACAGAACGTTGTGCGAGGAAGGAAAGTTTCGTCCGGGAGATGTGTTTGACTATGATTATGGAGACGGACATATATACAATCTGGGTACTGAGGCCGCGTGGTGGACGCATGCTAAGATAGAGTATATCGAAAAGTCGTTGGCCTGTATGCTGGAATTGGCAGTCCGAAATCACGTAACGGCCATTGCCTTGCCTGCCATCGGTGCGGGATTGGGAGGACTGAAGTGGGATGATGTGAAAAAGGTGATTGACAAGGTGGCAAGCGGTTATCCGGAAGTAGACTTGTATGTGGTAGAAACATATCAGCCCGAATAGTCCCTTTGTAAATCACAGGATATTCGGGTGATAGTCAGGTTCTTAGTAAAATAGGATGAATGCGAAGATGCACAACTTGAAGGAAACCTTGAAAAGATGGCCTGTCAAGATAGACCGGCCTGAGGAATCGCCTTTGGGCATTGTAGACTTTTTGCCAAAGACAGCCGCACGGTCTATCGGATTGGTGTCAACTTCAGTGACGAGCTGTGGAACATTCAGGAGGTGAAGGTAGAAGCGCGATGAGTTTTTCCCCATCTTTCGCATACAGATAGACCTTCTTTCCTTTCTGGAGGGTCAGGCATACGTTGTACCATCCATGGCGCACATTGAACTGAGTGGAGTCATAATGCACTGCTTGTACGATATCGTGTAAGACCAGCGCCTTCAGAAGGACGTAAGGAGTACGTATCTGCAGTATGTCCTTCCCTACGACGTAATAAGTGCGGCTGTGCATCCAGCTGATGAGAATTCCGCTCAGCATATAGGATGAATAAGGATACAGGAAGTCTGCTTCCTCCTTAGGGGATTGGGTGATTAGGTTCAGGAGGCAATAGAATATCAGTCCTCCGAGGACCCACCACAGGATGATGTAGCCTCCATACATCCATCTGTTTTTAAGTCTGAAATTTTCCATCTTGTGCGGAGTGAGAATTATTTATTGTATAATGACAAATATAAAAGAAACAGACGGAAAAGTGTTCCAATGCCTGTTCTTTTATTGTAAAATTAGAGTTTTTTCAGAATGTGGTATGACACGTGACTATCATACAACAATTTTCCTTATTTTTGTTGTTGAGAAGCAGATTGTTACACTACACTCAGATATGACAGAAAAAACACAGAAAGCCTTTTGGGGGGTGATGATGTGCCTGATAGGCATTCTCCCCATAAAAGGCGTAAGCCAGACACGCGACAGCCTGTCTACCATCGAGATGAAGGAAGTGGTGGTGAAAGCCCGGATGCACCGTACTGATGCCTCCTCTTCCACTTTCACTCCGACAGCCCGCCAGAAAACTTCCGCACAAAATGCGATAGACCTTCTGAAGCAGCTCGCCATCCCTCAAATCAACATTAACCTGATGGACAATACGGTCACCACGCCTAGCGGACAGAGTGTAGCCATCTACATCAACTATATTCCTGCTTCGGCAGAAGAAATGGAGGGAATATCCACTTCCGATGTGCGACGGGTGGAATACCTCGACTTTCCGGCCGACCCGCGTTTCCAGGGAAAGGAACATGTGGTCAATTTCATTGTACAGCAATACGAATACGGAGGCTATACCAAGGCCACCTTGAATGAAAACTTTCTGATAGGCAAACTCTCAAGCCGGGCTTCGGTCTACTCCAAGTTCGTGCATAAACGGATGACCTACGATTTGTATGCGGGGGCTTCCAACCACGATATCAGCCATTCGGGCAATTCCGTTTCGGGAATCTACAGTCTGCAGAATGAAGCGGGAGAAGCCTATCGGATGACCCGAAACGAAACACTGGAGAGTGCCCGCCTCAAGTACAACCAGTATCCGGTCACGTTCCGGACCATCTACGACACCGACAAAATGCAGATAGCCAATACCGTCGGTTTCAATTTTGAACAGACTCCACTGTCGGAAACGAAGGGCATACTGTCGTTTGTTCCCCGACAGAACACCGATTATTCTTATTATAAAAACGAGCCGTCCACCAGCCGTTATTTTGTCTGGTCGGGTAACTATTATTTCATCCTTCCCCGCGGTTTTGATCTCAGCGTATCGCCGGGCATGAATTATGGTCACACGAATTATTCGTATCTTTATCAGACTTCATTGCCGGGCAGTTCCCGCATTGCGAACATTTCAAGGGAGGATGTCTGGCAGTTCCGGGGAAGTGCCACGTTGTTCAAGAAGATAGCCGACAAGCAGAGTGCCTTCTTGCGGGCATGGTTTGGCTCGACTTCCAACGATGTGAGCTATTCCGGTACATCGCCCTACGATAACGATTTTTCAGACACCTATGCCGGTGCCGCGTTGGGCTATAATTTCTCGAATGCCCGATGGAACGTCCGGGCCGATGCCGCTCTGCAGTGGGAAAAGAACCAGATTAACGACCAGTCTGTGGCGGAAGTTTATCCGCTGCTGAACTTGTCTGCAGGTTTCTCTCCCTCACAAAAACATTCGTTCCGTACGTTCTTCCATTTCGGGGCAAACTATCCCGGGGCCAGTGAAAAGACGCCGAACGTCCTTCAGCAGAACGAGCTGATGTACTATACGGGAAATCCCACCATCGGCCTTTCCCGACAAGTGACCTTCAACCTGTCCTACAACTGGATACCGACGAGCGCCTTCTCTGCTTCGGCATTTATGCAGTACTTTGGCGAATATGACCTGTATGTGCCGGTTTACCAGACTTATCAGGACGGTAAGGCCCTGCTCCGTACGTTTGAGACGGATGGGGCATACAACCGGACACAGATAGGCCTTTCGTTCAATTACAGACTGCTCAACGGGAAGCTGCAACTGGCGGCCTCTCCCTCGGTCTCCTTCTATCGCATGACGGGACTTTTCGACATTTCGCGGTCCCCGTTCTACTGCAATGCCTCTGCCACTTATTATTTGGGTGATTTTTATTTTCAGGCAGCCTATCAGACCCGAAGCCTTACGGTACAGGGCAACCGGGGCGTAATCTATAAGGACCGTGATTTCTATCAGGTTCTGGCCGGATGGAGCCGTTCCAACTGGAACATCCGTGTCAGCGGAATGAACCTGCTCCGGAAGGACTGGCTGTGTGCCACGAATCTGTTGTCGACTTCTCTCTATTCCGAAACCCAGCTTGTGGAGGGCAACAACTTTCATCAGCGTCTGAATCTGTCGGTCACTTATACATTCGGATACGGCAAGAAGGTGAAACGAGGGAACGAGGTCGGCGAGCAGTCGGGGGCGGCGTCTGCCATTATGAGATAGTGTGATAAAGGGAGAATTTTTTTGCATAGAATCTGCGGTTTCTCCCTATTTAAATTCCCCGGAATTTGTATCTTTACATGCCAATGCCCATTTTCCGATAGCGGTTTAAGTATCATGGTAGAAAAAGAAATCTTCAAAGATGCAAGGCAGTTACCGTATTCAGCCGATAGGTTCTGTCAATGCAACCCTGCGCTATACCTTTGCCGGAGACAAAGCCATGATTCAACTGAAAGGAACCGATATTTTTAATGGATATAACCATTTCAATATGAAAGTGCGCAACGGGGCGCAGCATCTTGATATGGGTGTGGCAAACTATCAGCGCGGTATTACCCTGTCGTTCAGCTATAAGTTCGGCGGATATACCAAGAAAGAATCAAAAAATGTAGACACCTCCCGGTTTGGTTTGTAACGGTCTGTTTGGCGGTGAAAAATTCTACCCATAGAACCGGTCAACGCTATTGGTAGAACCGGTCAACGCTACCGCATGAGATGACCAACGCTTGCGGTAGCGTTTTGAGGGGGGATGAGCGTAGACGATATTCCTTTGGAAATGAATCAAAAGCAAAATACTCATGTTTAGGTATTGCGCCTGCCCGAAATCACCTTTTAATACCTAAGAGTGGGTATTGCCGTAGCTGTGGGCGATTCGTACTTTTGTAAACCCTTAATTCCGCAACACTATTACAAATATAACTTTTTAAGTACCTGAGCAACAAAAAGTTGCTCAGGATTTTGCCATGTCAGATTT
>CABIXF010000062.1 GCA_902362595.1 Bacteroidaceae bacterium
CGGGCAAGTCCTGACTGAGCGAAGTTTGGGCTTGCCCGATTTTTTTGCAGGCACAAAAAAGGCCATCTCAAATTATATTTCAATTTGAGACAGCCTCTTTTTTATTTTTCTCAATTCAACACAATCCATGAAAAAAATCAAAAATCTATTTATAATTGCATCCATATATGTAGCCGGATGTACTTCCGCTCCTCCCATATATTATCTGGATGCCACAAATGGAGATGATACGAACTCCGGGCTGTCTGCTGATCATGCATGGAAAACACTGAAGCGAACAGAAAATCTTTCTCTGGAGAAGGGAGCCAAATTGTTGTTAAAACGTGGAGATACCTTCAAAGGAGAACTGAGAATAACCGGAAAGGGAGATTCTCAAGCCCCCATTATCATTGACGCTTATGGGGAAGGAAAACAAAAACCACGTATCATAGGAAATGACTCTTCTATGTACGCTGTATGCATCTCCAATTCGGATTATCTAACTATCCAAAACCTGGAAATAATCAATACAGGGAAAAAAACATTGGCTGGACGTACAGGACTAAAAGTGGAATGCATGAATTATGGTGTATCACATAACCTTAGAATTAATAATATTACTGTACGGGATGTCAATGGCTCCCTTATCAAAGAAGAAGGAGGAGGTAGTGGAATCCTAATTGTCAATGGCGGCGACAGTATTCGTTCCCGCTTTGACAGCCTGACGATTGAAAATTGCCATATCCTACGCTGTGCGCGCAATGCCATGATCTGGAGCGGATATTACGACCGAAAAAACTGGTATCCGAATACCCACACCATCGTAAGAAAAAATCTCATTGAAGAAGTTCCAGGCGATGGCATCGTTCCCATCGGATGCGACAGCACACTGATTGAATATAATCTTATGTGCAACTCTCCCGATACCCTAACCATGACAGAAGCTGCGGCAGGTATATGGCCTTGGAGTTGCGACAATACTATCATACAATACAATGAAGTGAGCCATCATAAAGCACCCTGGGATGCCCAAGGCTTTGACTCTGACTACAATTGTCAAAACACCCTCATACAATATAACTACAGTCATGACAATTATGGAGGCATGGTCTTAATATGCAATAGCGGAGAAGCAGGAGATTATAGTTGTGGCAATATCGGAAGTGTAATTCGATATAATATCAGTATCGGTGATGGAATACGCCCCAAAGAAACAAGACAAGGAATGTTCTCACCCGGTATTCATATTGCTGGTCCAGTAAGACGAACCTTAATTGAACGAAATATCGTACATGCCAATCATAAACCATGCACTACCACAGACCGGACAATGATTACTTCTGATTCATGGAATGGATACGCAGACAGCACCTGCTTCCGGCAGAATATTTTTTACGCCGCAGAGCCAAGCCGTTTCGATTTGACTTCTTCAACCCACAATATCTTCGAGCAAAATGCTTATATTGGCAAATTCAAAAACCAGCCGGAACACTCTCCTAATCTCAAAGCAGAAAATATTTACAAAACAAAAGTCTTAGATATATCTGCTGACGGATACAAAGGCTTGTATCATCTTATGGATTCTATAGCAATAAAAGACCGTAAACTTCATTACATAAATCCAAAGCGTGCTGAAATCTTCTTCAATACGATATTCGTAGAAACTAAATAACAATTATCCCCTCATTTCTCCTAATGCCAGAAAAATGAGGGGATAATTATTTTTCATGAATCAACGTCCAAAACGTTCTTTCAATTTGGCAAGCATATCTTTAGTCATCGCATCCAAGTCATATTCTGGTTTCCATCCCCATTCCTCGCGGGCACAAGTATCATCCAAGGAGTTGGGCCATGATTCGGCAATAGCCTGACGCAAAGGATCTACCTGATATTCCATCTCAAAATCTGGAAGATACTTCCGTATCTGATGATAAATGGTGTCTGGTTCAAAGCTCATGGAAGCAATATTAAATGAGTTCCGATGTACCAGCTTCGTCGGATCTGCTTCCATAATTTCGATGGCAGCCCGCAACGCATCCGGCATATACATCATGTCCATATAAGTGCCTGCCGCAATCGGACAAACAAACTTTTCACCTTTTGCTGCTGAATAATAAATATCGACCGCATAGTCAGTAGTACCACCTCCCGGAGGGGTCACATAAGAAATCAATCCCGGAAAACGCACCGAACGGGTATCAACCCCAAAACGTGTAAAATAATAGTCACTCAGCAATTCTCCAGAAACTTTCGTCACACCATACATTGTCTTCGGACGCTGTATGGTATCCTGAGGGGTCTTGTCTTTCGGAGTTCCGGGACCAAACGAACCGATGGAACTCGGCGTAAAGACTGCGCAATTCTTCTCACGAGCCACTTCCAGTGTATTGAACAAACCACCCAATCCAATTTTCCAAGCCAACTGAGGCTTGTTTTCTGCCACAGCCGAAAGCAAGGCTGCCAAATTATAAATAGTATCTACATGATACTGATTTACAGCATCTGCAATTTGTTGGGGATTTGTAATATCTACAATAGCCGAAGGTCCTGACTCTTTCAATTCTCCTTTAGGCTCTGCACCAGGAATATATCCAGCAACTACATTACCTGTATAATTCTTTCTCAAAAGCATCGTGAGTTCCGAACCTATCTGTCCGGTAGCCCCTATTATTAAAATGTTTTTCATTTATGAGTTAGATTTTAAAATTACGAAGCAAATATACAAAAGTTCTTATAAACAAAATAAAAAATAGCATCCTCTTTTATTCTAACTAAAAAAATTGCATATTTGCAAAAGCAAAACCTTAATATCAATACAGGTATGTATAATAACTTCAGAGATTTCCTTAAAAAGGAACTTGCCGACATAGAAGCTGCCGGCTTATATAAGAAAGAACGCATTATCACCACTCCACAGCGCGCAGACATCAAAGTAAACGCAGGAGAGGAAGTACTTAACTTTTGTGCCAACAACTACTTGGGGCTTTCAGACAACAAACGCCTGATTGAAGCAGCCAAGAAAGCAATGGATACACACGGTTACGGAATGTCGTCCGTACGTTTCATCTGCGGCACACAAGACCTTCACAAGCAACTGGAAGCAACCATCTCCGACTATTTCCACACAGAAGATACCATTCTGTATGCAGCTTGCTTTGACGCGAACGGAGGGCTTTTTGAACCTCTTTTCACAGAAGAAGATGCCATTATCTCAGATGCATTGAATCATGCCTCTATCATTGACGGTGTACGTTTGTGCAAAGCGAAACGTTACCGTTATGCGAATGCCGACATGGCTGATTTGGAACGCTGCCTGCAAGAAGCACAAGCACAACGTCATCGCATCATTGCAACCGATGGAGTATTCTCCATGGATGGCAACGTAGCTCCCATGGACAAAATCTGTGAACTGGCTGAAAAATACGATGCTCTCGTCATGGTAGATGAATCACACTCCGCAGGAGTAGTCGGACCTACAGGACATGGCGTAGCAGAACAGTTTAATGTATATGATAAGATTGATATCTTTACAGGAACACTGGGAAAAGCATTTGGAGGTGCCATGGGAGGCTTTACCACCGGAAAGAAAGAGATTATCGACATGCTGCGTCAGCGTTCTCGCCCTTACCTGTTCTCTAACTCTGTAGCTCCAGCCATTGTAGGAGCAAGCCTGGAGATGTTCCGCATACTCAAAGAAAGCAATGCACTGCATGACAAACTAATGGCTAACGTAGCCTATTTCCGCGACAAAATGATTGCCGCAGGTTTCGACATCAAACCAACGCAAAGTGCCATCTGTGCAGTCATGCTATATGATGCTAAGCTATCACAAGATTTTGCAGCCCGCATGCAGGAAGAAGGAATCTATGTCACAGGATTCTATTATCCAGTGGTTCCCAAAGGACAGGCACGTATCCGCGTGCAACTCTCAGCCGGTCACGAACAATGCCATCTGGACAAAGCAATCCAAGCCTTTATTAAGGTAGGTAAAGAGTTAAACGTCATCAAATAACCTTCTACTAAAAAAATCACACTCTCGAAAGGCTGTCTTTTTTACATCCAGAGAAAGACAGCCTTTCTTCTTTACTCTCAAAACACGTGTATGAATTCGTAAATTTCGGACAACCGTTCTACTTTACAATCTGCGTTTCCGGCCAGTTCACCAAATACAATTTTTCCGTCGCACGAGTAAAGGCTGTATAAAGCCAGCGAAAATAATCTGGTGAAAGCATTTCCTCTGTCACATATCCTTGGTCTAGAAACACCCGCTTCCATTGCCCACCCTGAGCCTTATGGCAAGTAACAGCATAAGCATATTTTACCTGAAGCGCATTGTAATAAGGATCTTCTTTCATTTTTTTCATTCGCTCACGCTTGCTTGGCAAATCTGCATAATCTTCCAATATGGCATAAAACAAGCGATCATTCTCTTCCTTTGATAAGGATGGAGCATCCGAATGAAGCGTATCCAGCAATATTTTTACTTCCAGTTCCAAACCTCCATAATCAGGAAATGAGAGCAGTACATCCGCAAAACGAAATCCATACATTTCACGCACACGACGCACTCTACGTACTACCGCCACATCTCCATTGGCGATAAAATCCAGCTCCTTACAATCTGTTCCCCAAAAATAATTATTCCTAGCCACCATCAGCATATCTCCCCCATTCAATTCATCTTCCCGATATAAGATAGAATTTCGAATACCTTTATTATATAAAGAAGTACGTTTATTGGAACGACATATTACAATGGTCTCATCAAGTCCCACAGTGTCATAACAATCATTAAGAGTCTCTATCAGTTCATTTCCCGGCAATACGCAAATATCCGAAAAGCCTTTACAGTTTATCTTGGGGTATTCAAAATATGCTTCATCCATAATTGACGTACGCAAAGCTGTCGCATTCAGTAGAATACCAGAATGCCCTATTTGCCTTACTACTTGTGTAAGCATACATTCCTTCACTTCCAATCCATATCCCTGCAACACAGACACAGAAAGTGCCGGACTCTCTTCTTCTCCTACCGGAGGAAGCTGTGCGGTATCCCCAACCAACATCAACCGACATCCCATACCATTATATACATACTGCACCAAATCGTCCAACAAACGTCCCGTCCCGAAATGTCCCCCTGAAAGTCCTTCATTGGCAATCATGGACGCTTCGTCTACGATGAACAAAGTATTACGATGCAAATTCTGGTTAGCCGTAAAATTATCAGTCTCATTAGAAAATGATTTCTGACGATAAATCTTCTTATGTATCGTATACGCAGGGTGCCCGGCATAACCTGAAAAAACTTTCGCGGCCCTTCCCGTAGGCGCCAGTAACACCGTTTTCCACTTTAACTGCTCAAGCGTACGGACCAAAGCAGCCGTTAATGTAGTTTTTCCTGTTCCCGCATATCCCTTCATCAAAAAAACCGTCTCCTCGGAAGGTAACAATAAAAAATCCACAAAACTTTTCAACGTATTTTCCTGCTCATCTGTTGGTTTGTAAGAAAAATTTCGCTTAATTTGCTGCGATAAATCATTATTTAACATAAAGCCAGTATAAAAAGTTTACGTAAGATTGACGTGGTTCAAGTAAATTATTTATTTTTGCGCTACGAATATAAACTAAAAAAACAATATTATCATGAAAACAGTTATTAATCTTGTGTTGGCCGCCTGTGTGATTTGCTTGGTATATATATGCTATGGCAGTATTATGGGCCCTATTAATTTCGACAATGAGAAAAAAGTCAGAGAAAAAGCTATCATTGCCCGTCTGATCGATATCCGTAAAGCTCAACAGGAATATCGTACAGTTCACAACGGAGCCTATACTGCAAGTTTCGACAGCCTGATTGCTTTTGTAAAAACGGCCAAACTTCCGTTCATTATGAAAGTAGGTTCTTTGACTGATGACCAGCTGAACAACGGAATGACTGAAAAGAAAGCCATGGACTTGATCAATAAAGCAAAGAAAACCGGAAACTGGAGTGAAGTAGAAAAAGAAGGTTTACAGAACTTCCGTCGTGATACGATGTGGGTAGCCGTAATGGATACAATCTTCGAAAAAGGATTCAATCCAGACTCTTTGGCATACGTACCTTATGGAAATGGTGCAAAATTTGAAATGGCCATTCGTCAGGATACCACCAAGTCAGGTGCTCCTCTGAACTTGTTCCAGGCTCAGGTTGCATACGATGTATATTTGAAAGGATTGAACGAACAAGAATTGATTAACTTGAAGGATATGCAGACTAAATTAGGCAAGTACTGCGGTCTGAAAGTTGGTGATATCGAACAGCCTAACAATAATGCAGGAAACTGGGAATAATCCTATGGTCCAACCCATTGATTTTAATAAATCAGAACAGTATATATTATCCATCCGTCTGAGTACGGATGGATTTTCTTTTTCTATCTACCACCCTCAACGCAACGAGGAAGTATATTTCAGTTCTTCTCCTGTCAATACCCAACGTTCAATGGCTGCTAATGTAAAAGCCTATCTGACAGAAACTGAAGAGCTAAAACATAAGTTCAAACAAGTCAATATTCTTATTCATACAACCCGTTATACATCCATCCCCTTGGAATTGTATGAAGACGAACAGACAGAATTATTGTTTTATCAGAATCTTCCTTCTCAAAACAATGAAGTGATTCTCTGCAACATTTTGGGAAAAAGCAACGTTGTCATTCTCTTCGGACTGGATAAACTGACTCATCTATTCCTGACCGAACATTTTCCGGATGCCCGTCTATTTGCATCAGTCAGTCCGCTGACGGAATATTTTTCACGCAAATGCAGGTTGGACGATACCCGCAAACTATTTGCTGTATGCCATCCGGAAAGTATCGAAGTGATAGGATTTGAAAAAGAAAAACTATTCATTCTAAACTCCTTTTCTGTTTCCGGCATCAACGATTCATGCTATTACCTGCTTAATATATGGCAACAAGCCGGATTCAATCAGGAGGAAGACAAACTATACCTTATCGGAACTCATAGAATTCCACAAGGGGATTATCTGTCACAACTCTTAAAAAAATATATACGGAAATTTTACATCACTAACCCACAGATGGAATTCAACAATACGGAAATAAGCCGTATCAAACAGATTCCATTTGATATGTTATCTTTAATTTCATGCGAGTAATAAGCGGTATATACAAACGAAGACGCTTCGATGTGCCTCATACATTCAAAGCACGCCCTACCACGGATTTTGCTAAAGAAAACCTGTTTAACGTACTCAACAACTACATCGACTTTGAAGATGGAGTGACAGCACTTGATTTGTTTTCAGGTACAGGCAGTATCAGTATAGAACTGGTGTCCAGAGGCTGTGACCAAGTCATTTCAGTAGAAAAAGACCCGCAACATCATGCGTTCATCAGCAAGGTCATGAGAGAAGTCAAGACAGACAAATGTATTCCTCTCCGAGCTGATGTATTCAAATACATAGAGAAATGCGGTCTACAATTCGACTTTATCTTTGCAGACCCACCCTATGCCCTCAAAGAACTGGCAACTATACCTGACCTTATTTTTCAATATAACCTGTTGAAACCAGAAGGTATTTTCGTATTGGAGCATGGGAAAAATCTTAATTTTGAAAGTCATCCTTGTTTTTTTGAGCACCGCCATTATGGAAGCGTCAACTTTTCTTTCTTCAAAGTAAAGGAGCAAACAGACGAACAACCGACTCTGTAACCTTATTTTTCCATGAACGCTTTTCCCACACCCGGGCCGAAAGTAACATACAGTCTTTTTGATCCGCTAAAAAGATTTCCCGTAAAGCCAATGCTGTTTCCTTATCATAGAAAAAAGCATTGGCTTCAAAATTATGCTCAAAACTACGAAAATCCATATTGGTAGATCCAACCGTAGAAAATTCATCGTCACATACCATTAACTTAGAATGTAAGAACCCCTTCTTGTACAAATAAATCTTGACACCCGCCTTCATCATCTCCGACAAATAGGAAAGAGAGCCTTTATGAATCAGCCAAGAGTCTCCTTTCTTAGGTAACATAACCCTCACGTCTACACCAGACAAAGCCACCGTCTGCAGGGCAACCATAATCTCCTCATTAGGAAGGAAATAGGGAGTCTGCACATAAAAATACCGCTTAGCTCCACAAATAGCCATCATCAGCCCTTGCATAATATCCCTCCATTCACCAACCGGATCGGAGGTAACAACTTGAGCCAACACATTTCCTCTCACCACGATCTTAGGGAAATAATCAGCAGACGTCAATAAAGTACAATCAATGGCATACCAGTCGGTCAGAAAGGCAGTCTGTAATCCATAGACAGCTTTCCCCTCCAGTCTGACATGAGTATCTCTCCAAATTCCTTTTCCCAATCCCTTCACATAACGCTCGGCCAAGTTCATTCCACCAATAAACCCCACGCATCCGTCTATCACCACAATTTTACGATGATTACGATAATTAACTTTACTAGTAAACTGTGGAAAACGTACTTTTAAAAATGACATTGCCTCTATTCCCTCACAAAGCATCTGTTCATAAAAGTCATGAGAGACTTTCCAACAACCCACATCATCATACAACACCCGTATCTTCACTCCTTCACGGGCACGATCAATCAGTGCATCACGCACCAATCTACCCACCGCATCATCTTCAAAGATATAAAATTCCAGATGGATATGATGCTGGGCTCTATAAATTTCCTTCAACAAATCAGACAGCATAGATACCGCATCCGTATAGACCGTCACCTTATTACCAGCAAAAGGAAGTGCATTGTTTACATGGCTGAAGAAGTCCATCAAACGCAATTTTCCGTACTCCCCTAACATCGATACAGAAGGCTGCGCCTGATATTCTGCCATAGGACGCTTGCTTAGACGTGCATATCCCTTCCTGCTTATCAAACGCTCCTTGCGCGTACTACGCCCAAAAAATAAATAAAGAATCAAGCCAGCAACCGGCAGAAAGAACAAAACAAGAATCCAAGCCATCGTTTTTACCGGATTCCGGTTATCGAGAATCACGACAAAAATAGTTGTCAGTATCACCGCAAAATACAGAAAATAGATTACGGCCATAAAAATACTATTCCAAACTGCTATGTCCATCTCATATTTTGGTTTTCAACAAAAATACGAGTTATTTGTAAAAAGGCAAAAAAAATGCCGCAAAAGTCCAATACGACTCTTGCGGCATTTTCTCTCTTTCATCAGAACCGACGGGGTCCGTGTCCACCTCCAGGTCCAAAGCCCGGACCTCCACCCGGGCCACCCATACGCGGCCCAGCACCTTTTCCACCAAACAAATTCAAACGATAGATAAAATGAACCATGCAGTAACTATAGATTGCATTGTATTCCGTATCACTTCGCATCGCCGCACTGATGACACGACTGATATTACTCTGATTACGCAAAATATCATAGAACTGAATGCTGACTGTCGCCGCATTGCCTTTCAAGAAATCCTGTGAAATCTGCGCATTCCAAATCAACTCATCCCGGTTCATACTTGCATCTGCATATCCACGACGTGAATTCTGAGAGATATCTGTAGCAATCGACATATTCCAAGGCAAACGGACATTCGTACTGGCACCGTAGGAGAACTGATAAGTATCCATGTTATTCTCCTCCTGGAAACTGTTGCGGGAATGTGTGTAAGCCAACGAACCATTCAGTGAGAACTCCCACCAGTCATTCCGGTAAGTACCTCTCAAACGTTCACTCAAAGAAAGTTGGCGTGTTTTGTTTTTATCGGATGCGCTTTGCGACTGTGTATCGCTCATATAACTTACAATATTATTATAACGCGCCATAGTGAATGTATTGATGGTATATTTTTTATTTCTCAAAGCTGTGTTCGACCCTAAAATACCAAACAAGTTCCAGTTTCCATTAATGTTTTCCGGCTGAGTAATTGTTCCACCGGTTGTCGGGTCGTATGTACTTCGGTTACTGATACTGTTCATCACGTTCTCAAAACGGAAGTGCGTCATGATACCGCGTTGTTTCTTCGCATCAAACGTATTATAAAAAGCCATGAACGTATTCGTAAATGCCGGTTTCAACCCCGGATTACCCCGACGGATATTCAACGGGTCGGTCGTATCTTCAATCGGAAGCAAGTCGGTCATACTCGGCTGAGAGCTTCTTCCCCGATAGTTGATTCGCAACTGGCTGGTCTTAGAAAAATTATAACGGAAATCAAAAGTCGGAGTGAAATTAAACACGTTACGAATCGCTACCGTATCCAATTGGTCTTTCTTGTAAGACAACTTAGATTTCTGTGGCTGGAAAGAAAATCCGGCATTCAAACGCATTTTCTCACGAATCCATCTTAAAGAGATATCTGCCTGATGATTATAGTAGGTGTATTCGGCACTCTTACTATTCTGCGTATCCAGCACTCCCGTATGGTCACCACCGAATCCCTGGCTAATAACCCAATCTTCAGGCATCGTATAAGTGGAGTTGTCACTCTTCGAACGCTTGTATTGGAAATTATAGCTGAACTGCAGGAAACCACCCTTGAAAATCGGCTCACTGTACGTAAACCGGGCACTATAATTGTAATTCAAGGTCGGTGTAGTGATGTAACGGTTCAAGATTTCCAGACGTTCGGCATCCGTTTTCTGGAAGTATTCCGTTTCTGATTCAGAGAACTGCTCACTTGAACTGTTCGTATAGTTATAAGTTCCACGGAAAGTAATGTTACGGCCAGCCTTTCCCAAACGACGGTTAATCATAGCCGAACCACCGACATTGAAATCACTGCTCTTTTGCAAACTGTTACGTGCGATTGTATTAATAATCGCCTCTTCCGGAATCAATGTAGACAAGTTCTCACCCGCATTTAAAATCTCATCGGTAGTATATCCGGGGTCCTGATTAAACGTAAATGAATTGCTACTGCTTCCATTGTTATTCTTTCCATAGGTCAGACGCGGACGAAAAATAACTGTAGTCATTGTATCCGGTTTCCACTCAATACGGAAATCAGCGGTCAATGAAGTGGTTTTGTTCCGGTTTGCGGTCATCGCATTCTTGAACGAACTGCTTTCGGTAGACACAAAGGTTTCCGAAGCTTGTTTACTGATGATATCCGCATCCTTGTAATTGTAGTTCACACTACCGCCGGTTTCCAGTTTTTCACTCTGTGTACTAAAGTTGAAACCACCCATTTTAATGCTGGTCAATCCATTTTGTCCACCCCAGCGGAAACCACCTCCACCTCCCGGGTAGCCATTGTCATTTACATTATTCATTGAACCAATGACTGTAAACTGGTTATTCCCAACAAACCGATTCAACATCAGTTTACCACTATAACGATCTTCCGTTCCTGCTGCAAGGTCCACATTTCCAAAC
Organism: Bacteroidaceae bacterium; assembly: GCA_902362595.1. GTDB lineage: Bacteria > Bacteroidota > Bacteroidia > Bacteroidales > Bacteroidaceae > Phocaeicola > Phocaeicola fibrisolvens. Next base: position 11,360 of record CABIXF010000062.1, read on the forward strand.
CAGCCCTTATTCATTCCCGGCTTTACGCTTAAGTCAAGTACCGTTTCTTCTTCCCCATCATCAATTCCGGTCACACGCGCCAAATCCGACTGCTTGTCGTATGCCCGCACTTTATCAATGATATTCACCGGCAGATTCTTCATGGCAATATTCGGATCATCGGCAAAGAACTCTTTTCCATCAATCATAATTTTCTTGATTTCCTTACCATTAATCGTTATTTTACCGTTCTCATCCACCTCCGCACCTGGCAATTTCTTCACCAATTCCTCTAAAGCCGAACCTTCAGGTACACGATAGGCAGAACTATTATATACCAGCGTATCTTCGGCAGCCGTTACCTCGGGAGCCTGAGCTACCACCACAGCCTCTGCCAACATAATCGCATCTGCCGCCAATGAAACCTTCCCCACATTCAGTCTAGGATTATTTCTTGACAAAGCTACCTGCTTAAAATAAGGCGAATACCCAATGTATGAAACCTTCAATAAATATTTGCCCGGACGTACTGATAAAGAGAAATGTCCATTCATATCTGTCACATTTCCCACTACCATCGAACTGTCCTTCACTGAAAGGAGTTGCACAGTTGCCTGAATCACAGGCGACTTGTCTCCATCATCTATCACCGTACCCGAAACGGTACCCCGGCTGCTTCCACTTTGTGCAAAAGCGGAAATGGCTACCCCAACCATCAGCAGCATTCCCAATAAAAATCTTTTCATTGCCTTTCCTTTTTTCTTCCATTTGATTAATTGTACCTTTGACAATCATCTTGGAAAAAGGTTTAACCCTCTACCTTCTTTTTTTATTTATTTTGCCGGAAATTTTTCTCTATCCGGGCTTTCTGCATCAAAAATTCCTTACAGAACACATTAATCACCATGTAAACGATGCCTACTGAATTATCTGCTTCCTGCAGATTTCCATCATACGCCGACTTTACCAACATTACGACATAATAAATGCCCCACAAATAAAGAGAAATCACCAATGCCTTTCGCCGAATGGAAAAAGCCTCTTCATTTTCTTCCTTCATCCTGGCCAGAAAAATCATGAACAATGAAATCCAAATCACCATTTTCATACCCAGTTTTACATACAACAGATTTCCATCATTCACCTGTCCGAACATGTACATCAACAAAGGTACGAACACAGCTAGCAACAACAATACATACCCTAACAAACGGCACGAAGCCGGTAAAATTCCTTTCATAACTTGATTTATTTTTTATTCGCACAAAAATACTTAATTGTAAGCCAACATCCGACTTCTTCTAACTTTTTTTCTAAATTTGCGACTAAAACAAATACACTTATGAGTAAACAAGAAGTTATTATTTGCCAAAATTTCACCACGGAACTTCAACAGAAGATATCCGCACATTCATACGACAAAATTTTTGTTCTGACCGACGAACATACCTGCCGCTTCTGCCTACCTTTGCTAGAAGGCATTCCCTGTTTGAAAGAGGCAGAACCAATCGTCATCGGCCCAGAAGACATTCACAAAAACCTGGAAACATTGGCCTATGTATGGAACCAGCTCAGCAGCCGAGGAGCCACACGCCATACCTTACTAATTAATCTGGGGGGAGGTATGGTGACTGACTTGGGAGGATTTGCCGCTGCCACCTTCAAACGAGGTATTTCATACATAAATATCCCCACCACATTGCTTTCCATGGTAGATGCAGCCGTTGGCGGAAAAACAGGAATCAATTTCAACGATTTGAAAAATGAAATCGGCGCTTTTTATCCGGCAGATCAGGTCTTAATCGACAGTGAGTTCCTCAAAACTCTTGACATACAAAATCTGCTTTCCGGCTACGGAGAAATGCTGAAGCATGGTCTCATCAGCAACCAAGCGCACTGGAGTGAACTGCTCACTTTCGACTTTAATCAGATAGATTACTCCAAGCTACAAACCCTCATCGGACAATCCGTAAAGGTAAAAGAAGATATTGTAGAAAAAGACCCCTACGAACAGAACATACGGAAAGCGCTGAACTTCGGTCATACCATCGGACATGCCTTCGAGAGCTTTGCTCTAAAGAGTGAACATCCGGTGCTTCACGGCTATGCCGTAGCTTGGGGGATGGTCTGCGAACTCTATCTTTCCCATCTACGTTGTGGTTTCCCCAAAGAAGCATTACGAACTACCATCCAGTTTATCAAAGAAAACTACGGCAGCCTTTACTTTACGTGCGATGACTATGATGCGCTATACAGCTTGATGAAGCATGACAAGAAAAATATAGCATCCGGTGTAATCAATTTCACCCTGCTGGGAGGAGTCGGCGATATCCGTATCAACCAGACCGCTTCACAGGAAGAAATCTACGAACTACTTGATTTCTATCGCGAAACAATGGGATAAGACCTTTTCCTTTGAGAAAAGTCTTTTCCTGAAATTCAGATGGAATGTCAAAATTAAAATAAATAATTGCGGAAAAAGTTTGCTTATTCCGAATAAAGCGCTACCTTTGCATCCGCAATTCGGGGTGTAGCTCAGCCCGGTTAGAGTACGCGTCTGGGGGGCGTGTGGTCGCTGGTTCGAATCCAGTCACCCCGACTGGTAAAAATGAAGGAGTTAAGTAATAAACTTAGCTCCTTTTTCTTTTATATATGACACATTTATGACACAAATCAAGATGTTTCCCATCACTATATCACTTCGATTAAGAAACAAAAATAAAATAACTGGGGATTATTTATTTTTCTTTATTTAGGTTTACCATAGTTTTATTCAACATATAACATACTTTCGTAGCATATTGAATAAAACAATTTAATATGATTTACGGATACATTAGAGTAAGCAGTGACAAACAGACTGTAGAAAACCAACGTTTCGAAATTAATAATTTCTGCGAACGTGAAAATTTAAAAATTGATGGTTGGATAGAAGAAACCATCAGCGGTACAAAATCCTATAGCAAAAGAGAGTTAGGTAAACTACTCAAGCAAATCCAAAAGGACAATCTTATAATTTGTGCAGAACTTTCACGCTTAGGAAGAAATCTTTTTATGATAATGGAAATTCTTAACCTTTGCATGAGTAAAGAATGTAGGGTCTGGACAATCAAAGACAATTATCGTTTAGGCGAGGATATTCAAAGCAAAGTATTAGCATTTGCCTTTGGCTTATCGGCAGAAATTGAACGTAATCTAATTAGCCAACGCACCAAAGAAGCATTATCACGAAAAAAAGCAGAGGGTGTAATTTTAGGCCGTCCAAAAGGAAAGAAAAGCTCTCCTGAAAAATACAAATTATATAAAAAAGGAACTTGATTCAGGAACTTTTAAATGCAAATATATCTAAGCGGAAAATTGCTGCAATATGTAAAGTTGATAGAAATACATTAGCACGCTATATCAAAACCTTTTTGATAGAAACATAACGAGCGTTTTAGTGCAGCAACAGGCTGTGGAGTGTAACTTCGCTGAGAATGATAGCTGGATTATATTATCTGCGATTGAACAAAGTATTAAGCGTAAAATAGAAGCAGTTGGCACTCCACTTAAAGATTGGGATATTCGAATTAACTACGGAATAAAAACAGGCTTTAATGAAACGTTTGTTATCACTACCGACAAGCGTAATGAAATATTGGCAAATTGTCAAACAGAAGACGAACGTACTAGAACAGCTGAATTAATACGACCGATTTTAAGAGGACGTGATATTAAACGTTATGCTTATAATTGGGCTGGTTTATATCTTATTGCGACTTTTCCTTCCCGCCACTATGACATAGAAACGTATCCAGCGGTTAAATAGTATCTTTTGACATTTGGTATTGAAAAGCTTGAACAGACTGGAAAGACCTATATCGTTAATGGTGAAAAAATTAAGGCTCGTAAAAAGACGTAAGCATTCGGTAAACCACGTATTTTCGTCTCCAACTTCCATCATTAACTTTACGTCCAAAAAGCCAAGTTATGATGACACGAGAAGAAGTGGTAGAGATAATGAACTACTGCAAAGAGCACAAAATGACTTATAAGTCAAGACTGGAGGAACTCAATATCCCTGTATGGCGGTTTTATGACAGCAAATCCCGTTATGCCGCCGAGCAATCATCTGGTAAAACGGCTCAAGGTGAGTTTATCGAGCTTCCGCACAGCGGATCTTTTGTTCCGGTTCCTTCATTTGCCGGAACGAGCGGACGTAAACAGAAAAGTATACCGGCCACGCCAAGCGGATTGAAAGAGATAGAAATACGTACCCCGGCCGGTAGTGCCATACGTATCTGCGGTGAACTGAACGACAAGGAACTGTATTCAATCATCCAGGCCTGCAGCCATGTTCAGCCTTAATGACAGTATGCGCTATCTGTTGTATAACCGCCCTACTGATATGCGCAAAAGCTTTCATACTCTCAGCGGTATCATCACCGACGCCATGGGTCAGGACCCCTGCAGCGGCAATGTGTATATCTTCATAAACCGTGCCCGTGACCGCATAAAGCTCCTGCATTGGGAGCCGGGCGGCATGGTGCTGTATTCCAAACTTCTGGAAGCCGGTACCTTAGGCAAGCCTGATTCTGTCAACGACAATGAGGTCTGTGCAAATATAGAATGGCGGGAACTTGTCATGATAG
>CABIXF010000063.1 GCA_902362595.1 Bacteroidaceae bacterium
GAAGGAGGCGATAACCGTTTGTTTCCATAGCTGCTGATGATTCGTTGTTTGCAAAGATACGATTTTATACGGTTTACTCCTCAGATTTTTACGTTGAGCCTTGAGGGGTGAGCGGTGGGGGTTGAGGGGGATTCTTTAGACGCGAATAACACGGAGGACGCAGATTCTATTTTCAGTCTGTGATAATCTGCGTCCTCCGTGCCTAAAATCCCTCAACCATAATGGGCTTTTTTATAAACCAATCAACCCCTCCCACGCGCGAACGCAGGAGGGGATTTTTGCCCGCTACCGGGGCGTTTGTTCCAAGGCTGCACGAAGCGCGTTCACAAGCTGTTCGGAGGCCGCCCGAAACAACAACTGATAATCAATAAGTTATACTCATACCGTAAAACTTCCGATTCGCATTAGATTGGGCTTATGATTTAATGGAAATCATTCCATCCGCTCAGTTTCCCCAACATGCGATTGCCTAATTTTTTGACTTGCTTATTCGGGCTTCCCGTGAAAACAGTCCGCTCTTTCCGCACATCATCTGCAAGTCTGACAATATACTCTTTCCCGGGCTTAGTCAAGAAGCAAATAACATTGTCATCACTCTTCCTATACTTCATCTTCGCACCGTTATCCACCTGAATGACCTCAATCTTGGCCTCATCGCCCCAGGGGTTCTGCAAGAAACACCTGTTTCCTTTCAGACTTTTGATGCCTATCTGCCCTACACGTGCCTGTTCGTTTCTTTCAGCCGACACAATAAATGCCCCACGTGCCAACAGCGTAAAAGCAAGCCTGGTGGAATTCCAAGCAGAAGGAACTGCCGGAAAGACCCTGATCTTGCCCTCGTTGCTTTGCAGCATCATTTCATTCATCGTGGTGGCATAATTGCTCATGGCCTCCATGCCGCATTGGAAGAAATCGTGCGAACGGATTACATATTTCCCTCCCAGAAGGTCGTGCTTTGATGCCAGGTCATATATATTGTCGGGATAGCCCGTTACATTGTGCATCAGGCCTTGAGGATACATTTGATGAATCTTCACACCATTCATCACATATTCCAACGCCTCATCGCCCAGACCCATGCGTGCCGCAACTTCCGGAATAGGATAGTGAGCATTGGCATCTTTCTTCCATCTGGCCAGATTAATCACCGCCTTGCCGATTCGCGTGTCTTTGTCGTCAATGCCTATCAAGCCCGCGGGGAAAGCCACTAAGCCGCCATTCGCCCATATCCAGGGTGTATAGCGTGCTTCCGAATAATATTCTTCCGCAGGAGACAGCACCTCCCCTGCCCCTTCCAATTGTTCGTACCCCCGTTTCCAAAGATGGTTCAACACATAGTTCCATCGCTTTACCAAGTCTTTATCGGCCTTCAATATCGTGGCCGCCTTTATGCAATTACCAAAAAGCTGCTCTATGCAATTGCGGTCGCTCATGGAGTTCTTCACATATTCAATCGCTTCAGACTCGTAAAGGGAAGAGAGAAAGTAATACTCCTTCTTCCGCTCATCCCACTGGAGTTTGTCCAAATAAAAGTTGGCTGCCTTCTTCATAAAGGGATAAGCCTTCTCCCTCAAGAAATCCTCGTCATCGGTAAACTCGTAATAGTCCCAGAACAAGGATGCTATTTGCGAGGCCGGAGTAAAGTTGTTCTTCATGCTTTCCCAATCCGTGCTCAGTTGCTCGCCGGTAAAGCAATGCGCCTCGGTTATCAGCAAGGCATCATTGGACGCACCTTTTTCTTTAGCCAAGGCCTGGGCAGCAGGAATCATCTTGAAATATGTATCCAGATACGGAACCATCAACTGGCAGTCGTTCTGCGCACACAATCCCCAATATTGCTGCTGGGTATTCCAATGATGCGGGGTAATCCAGTTCATCACGTCCCTGTTCCAACGCCACAATCCGCCATTGAAGGTCACAGGAAACTCACCCTGAGAACCCGCAGCCATGAGGTAGCGGCGCAGATAATAGATATTCTCAAGATAGTCATCGCCCAGCTTCATGAAGCTATTCGACCAGAAAGCACTATACCACTCGTCTTTCTCTTTCTTGAGCTGCTCCAGCCCTGTGCTCTCGGCCTCGTCCAACAGTTTCACGGCTTGCTCCACCACCGGATTAGCACTCTCACGGTCAGTAGCCACACTCAGCAAAACCGTAAAGCACTCCTTATCGGTTTTCTGCTCTACCGTATGGGTATTCAGCAATGCCGGCGCCATGTCTCCCTGCACGATTCTACAAGCCACGGCAAAATGCAGGCCATTGCCTTTTTCCTCAATCACCATGTCGTTGCCTCTTTTGCCAGCTTCGGTCTCGCCTATGCCAACCGCAGGATCTTTAGGGAATCCTCCCGAATACCACCTGGCAAAAGCACGGCTACCAAGCCTTTCAAGCGTGATGGTAGCAACCGAGTTTCCCTCTGTTCCTGCAGCATCGGGCAGGTTTTCGCACTCAATGACCCATACGTTTTTGCCATGGGCCAGCCACGTCTTGATGCAAGTTCTGGAGAAAGGAGTATCGGCACGATAGCCCGCTTCCCCATTCTTCAGCGACAGCCTGCCCTCAAAATCTTTCAAGTGAATCCAGCTGAACACAGGCAGGCCAAAATCAATCTTCAGACGGGCCGCATGTTTCAGAACCGAAGCATTTTCCTCTTCGGGCATCAACGAAGTCCATAAGTCGTTCTTATTGACTTGCAGCTCTATGCCATTCTCATGGTTCCATATCATGCCTCCCATGTCCCCATTCCCCATAGGAAAACCTTCCGCCTCCAGCTGGGTGGGCGACAGATACACGATATCATGCTTCGACAGGTAATTATCTTCCACGACAAACGGGGAAGAAGCCATATTCAGGTGGCTATAGCTCCTGTTTTCTTGGGCTGCTAAAGAGAAACATAAAAAAATACCCAAGAAAAGAAATACATTCTTCATCTGTTTGTGCCTCTCTTATTTATGATACTTATACTCCACATAATCATACAGTCCATAATTCTCCTGCTGCGGAATCTGATCCCCCAAGAATACAAGGTTCTCGACGCTACAGTAAATATGGAATGATATCTCATTGCCGAACTGAAGCTGCACTTCATGCCGCTTCTCCTGGTCAATGAACCATGTAGCATAATATTTGCCATCGACCAGCTTAAGATCTATCTCGAACAGATGCCATCCCGGCTTAATTTTGACAGGCACCGACGTGAACGGAAAATCCTGGCTCGTCATATATGCCAGCATATCATCGTCTTCCGCCCCGACCTCTTTCCTTGCCTTGGAGGTGCCGTATCCTACCTCAAAATCAAGCTCATGATGGTCGTCACAATATATCCAGGAGCCCACACTTGCCTGGTCACCTTTCCCCATCCGGGGTATATACGTCTTCCATGTATATCTGCCAGAAGTGTATATCTTATCAACCGTGCGGACTTTCTTCCTGTCCCTTGATTCTGCTCTTGTAAATATCTTCAATATGCCATCCTTAATTTCACATTGGTTGGCCGGGTTGTCATCTTGGTGCCCGTATCGCCACCCTTCCAAATCATCAAAATTCCATCTATGGTTATTTGCCTCCTGCGCTTGTCCCAACTGAACAGACAACAAAAGCAGGAACAGCCCTATTGCTCTTTTCATATCCAACTTGATTAATTGATAAAAATAATGGTGCGTCATAATGGGTAATCTGACGCACCTTAATAGATGTGTAGCAAAATCTGCATTTTGGCACACCCCTACTTAATAGCGACTCTACCGTTATTTCTCCATCCAGTCACGCGTCACTTTCCACGTATCGGGCGACACGCTGCTGAAATGCCAGAAACCGACTTTAGGCAGCTGCAACTCGTCAGCCAGCTGAAGCAGGCACTCGGTGCTGCGGGCATCGGCCGCATAGAACAGATGGCGGCATCCGTCCTCGTGGTCGTAAAGGTACATGTTCACCTTCTCATAGCACAGCCAGGTAGGAGCAGGAAGTTCCCCAACAGCTTTATCGGGCTTCGGGGCATAAATCTGCGTACCGGCAATGTCGCCTGTGAGTTTATAATCGTTGCCATAGGCGGGAAGTGCCATTACCAGTTTGTCAGCGCTGATACGCTCTTTCCAATAAAGCATGCATTCGCGCGTCCAGAGGTAATTGGATGTGGGTCCCACGCCCTGGCAGTCATCACGGTGAGCCAGCTCTTTCACGCCTATGCAGGGAGCACAATACATATCGTAGCACATGACGCGCACAAGGTCGCAGGTGTTCTCCAATACAGCCGGGTCATAAAATATCTGCGTGTTTTCATCGGCATAAAGAGCCGGGTAAAAGCCCACGCAATGGCTCATCTTCTTGCCTGCGGCATGCAATGCGGCAGATGCCTTTTGCAGGAAATCCGAGTAAGTGGCACGGACTGAAGGCGAAAGATGCTCGAAGTCGAGGTCTATTCCGTCATACCCATTGGCTTGGCAGTCATTTACGTAACTTTCCACCAAAGAGGCAATCTTTTCGGGAGTATTGATTGACTCTTCATTACCGCCTACGGCACGATACACTTCAATGCCAGCCGCATGACATTTATCGATATACTCACGCGGGGGATTGCCAAAAACACTAACGGAGGCAATCATGTCTTTCACTGGTTCAAGATCTGCAAACGAACTTTCCTCTCCGTATACGACCCAAGGGTGTAGCTGTTTGCTTGGGGTTGGCACAGTCTCGGTTTGCTTCACACTGCAAGCGGCCAAGCCAAATGCGGCCAATACCACACACACGAATTTCTTCATACAAATCATCTTCTTCATTATTTTTTTTTGTAGAGGTAGATTCCGCCACACCCCATCCTACGACAGGAAACAGGCGGATAAAAAGTGCAGCAGAATCTACATAAGTGTTAAATTAATAATATCAATAAGGAGTATAGTTAAACCAGTTGTACTTGCCGGTATAAGTGTTGGTGCAGTTGCTATCGCCCTGCCAAGCAGCACCATCGACAAAGTTACGGAATTCCAGCCCGAATGTAAAGTCTTCGGAAGTATATGTCGTTTGCTTGCGTGTTATCTCACGACCGTCCACATACCATATAGGCAGGTATCCGTCTTCGTTAAGCTGCAAGTCCAACTCGAACGTATGTACGCCCGGGTCAATGGCCAAGAAGAAAGGATCCATCTGCTCGGTATAGCAACGTATGAGCATCTGGCCCGGAATGGCACCGGCAGCATCGCGCCAAGCCTGCGCACCCGGACAAACGTAGATCGAGAAGGTGCGCTCCTCCGCATTGGTGGCATAGATGTTGACTCCGTTCAGCCACTTTTCGCCGGCTGGCACTTCAGGTACATCCAGCTCAAAAGCGTACTTGGCAGCACCGGCAACTATATCGGTAGTCACCACCTGTCCGTTAGAAACGTTCAGGGCACCATCGCTGATTACAGCATCGCCTAACGTCCAACCGGCCGGAGCCTCATCGAATTCGAAAGCAACCGTGTTGTCTTCCCCGCTCCCAGATTCACCATATTTCTTATACTCAATATAGTTGTACTTGGTTTCATAGTCACGCGAGCACTCTGTACTACCTTGCCAGCCACCTCCATTTGACATGGTGCTGAATTGCAAGTTGAACTTGTTTTCAGCCGAGGTGTACCAAGTCTGGAATGTCGTCACATCCACGCCATCCACTATCCAGGTACAATAATATTGGTCGTCGGCATTCAGGCGCAAATCAAGCGTAAAGGTATGCTTGCCCGGATCAATAGGATAATTGAACACTCCCAAAGCTTCGGTATAGCAACGTACCAACATCTGACCCGGCAGTGCACCTACCGCATCACGGTCTGCCTGGCTTCCGGCCCATACGAACATGGAGAAGGAACGCTCCACACCGGGAACATTGTTTACAGAAATATTAGGCCCTGCCACGTACTTCTCGCCAACACTTACTTGAGGAACATCAATTTCGAAAGTCACCTTTCCGGCTCCCATATCCTCGTTAATCAAAGTATGGCAATTAGGCATAGGAAGCGTCAGCCATCCATCGGTAACAGTTGCGGTGCCAGGAGATACCCACTCTGCAGGAACCATATTGTCGTCAAAGTCCCATCTTACAGTCTCTCCGTCAGGCTCGGGTTCGTCGGTATCGCCACCAATAGGATCTTTCGAATACTCATAAGGAATGTACTCGAACCAGTCAAAGATAGCATAATTCTCTTGCGTGGCAGCATGGTCGCCCATACCCATCAGGTTCTCCACACTAAAGATTGGACGGAAAGCAATTTCTTCTCCGAAATCCATAACCTGCGAAGTGATAGGTTCATCATTAACCAGCCACTCGGCCACATATTTACCTTCGTCATTCAACTTCATGTCTATGGCAATGGTATGCCATGCATCTGCTTTGATGACGGTGGTCACTCCCACAAACGGGTTGGCCTGACTGGAGATAAGGCAAAGCAGTTCATCATCAGCAGCACCATACGTAGCACGATTTTCGGCAGTTCCGGAAGAAATCTCAAAGTCAAGCTCGTGCCGGTCGTCATTATAAATGAATCCTGCCACACTGGTACGATCGTTCATGCCCAATTTGGGAATATACACACGCCACTCGTAACGCCCGGAGTAATACATTTTATTGGTGTTCACCTTGAAGCGATCACCATTGGTACCCATATGTTCTTCTCCCGGACGGGTATATATACGAATACCCTTACCGTCTTCACAGCCTTCATGATCCACCAACGTAATAGGATTGGGAGCATCGTTCAAGCCGGTGAAGAACAGGCCGTCAAAGCTGTCAAGATTATACTTATCCCCTTCCATTTGAGCCTTTTGTTTGACGGTAATATCCAGCAATTCTGCTTGCACGGCAGACACCGTCACTATGGCACTACGTGCAGGCCCCGTATTCTTGTCTGCATGGAAAGTAAGGGTGGCATTGCCAGTACCCTCCATCGGAGTCACAGTAAGCCATTGCTCCGTGCCTTGGGTAATCGTCACTTTCCATGACGCATCGGTTTCCACTTGGATAGTCTGATCCTGATCTGTTGACGGGGCTGCCTCAAAAGAAATGACATTACCCGACAGGTTCATATCGACCACATCCATTTTCTCTCTCATGAAGTCACTACATGCCGTGAGCACAGATATGCAAACAGCAGCAATAGCTATACAGAAATATTTCAGCTTCATATTATTTGCTCCTTAGAATTAGTTTTTTAAGTTAGGATTGTTCGCCGCATCGCGTGCCGGATAGGGGAAGTACATCTTGCTGTCATCCCACACACCTGTAACGGGTATGGCCTCTTTGACAAACACACCGGGAGCGACCTCTATCTCAGGATTCTCCTTGCGATATTCAAAGTGATCTTTCAAGCGGTTCATGCGGAACATGTCGCGCGCACGAGTAGCAATATTTGCCCAATAATAACCGCCAATCTCCCAGCCGTGCTCGTTATAAGCAGCTTCGGCCAATTCCTCATCACTCATCGAAGCACTATAAATATTGCTCTCTGCACCATCGGCACGATTACGCACCTCATTAAGCAGACGTATAGCTTCAGTCTTATCGGCTCCACCCAATTTAGCACGTCCTACAGCCTCAGCATACCAGCAATATACCTCCGAAAGACGGATTACCTGATGCTGTTTCTGACCCTCAAAGCTCAGAGCTGCAGGATTGGTATAGTCAAATTCTGCACCATTCAATCCTTCCACTTTCTTCATAAAGCACGGAGCCAGAGATACGCGAGGAGATGCCGGGTCGGGATCTTCCCACCAGTCGCGCAGCGTACCTTCTTTCGCTTCGCTTTGCAAAATAATTTTCGGGAAGTAACTTGCTTCCTTGCGGGGACCGTCCGGGAAATCTTTCCAGAATTTTATCTCACCATGCGTGTCTTCCCAACCGCCGCCATAAGCCATATCTTGCATAAAGTCGCACACCACGGCGTTGGTCAACGCACCCGAAGAAAGATTATAGTGTATTCCTAAAAGCACTTCGGGATTGTTTTCGTTCCATTTCATCGAATAAACATCCTTGTACTCATCCAGCAAGCGGTAGTTCCACGTACCGTCTTCCACACCGTCAATCACTTCTTTTGCTTTCTGGGCAGCAAGTTTGTAATATTCTACACCCAGATTCAAAGGCCATCCCGCCATAGTCATATAGACATAGCTCAAAGTAGCTTTAGCAGCCGCGTTATTCACCGCTATGTTCACACCATTACGCGCATAAGGTTCATTGGTATAATTATCCGGCAGCATGGTTTCTGCTTTTTTCAAATCATCCACAATAAGGGCATAGATGTCTTCCACCTCAGCCAAGGGCATATTATACTCCACCTCATCTTTCACTACCATTGGCACACGTCCCCAAGTAGTGACCAGATAGTAGTATGAATAAGCGCGCCAATAATAAGCTTGCCCTAACGTAGCATCCACATACTCTTTTTCTACGGGAGTACGTCCAGCATTCTCAATGATGAAGTTGGCTGCCTTCACCACTTCCCAACGCCGTGTCCACAACTCATCCACCCAAGTATTGTTATCAGACACATCATAAGTATCCACTTCACGGATAGGCTGTTTGTTGCTGGCAGGGTGGGTACTCATGTCATCGCCTCGTACCGCATCAAAGCCTATGGCATTGTTGGCATACATGGCATTAGCCAAAACGCCGTACAGGGCATTAAGGCTCTTATCCAAGTCGCCTTTAGTCTGAAAGAAATTTGTTACCGCCATTTGTCCTTTGGGGTCTTCGGTCAGAAAATCCTGGCAACCAGTCATTGTAAATGGCAAGAGCACCATGCCGGCTGCCGTCAATAATTGATATATCTTTTTCATATTGAGAGTTTTTTTATGTTACTTAGAAATTAAGTTTCACACCGAATGTAAAGGTACGGGGAACCGGATAAGCACCCATATCCACACCATTGAGTCCGTAAGGGCCTGCATTGATTACTTCCGGATCCATACCGGTATAATGGGTCAGAGTAAAGACATTCTGGGCACTTACCGAGAGCTGCAAGTCTGCTATGCGCGCCCACTTACGCGGGATGGTATAAGCCACAGTGATGTTTTTCAGCTTAATGTAAGAAGCATCTTCCAGATAGAAATCTGAATCGGGATAATCCTTGTTATTGCTGTTACTATGGGTTGAGTAAAGGGCATCGGCCTTGTTCTCCACCATGTCCCAGCTCTTGTAGTAAGCATCGGCCAAGGTGATGAATTTATATTTACCCACCATGGAAGACATGGCAAAGCGGCTCATATTAAGACGGTCGGCTCCCAAAGCTGCGTTGAAGAAACAGTTGAATGTCCAATTCTTCCAAGTCACAGTATTGTTCCAGCCAAATGTCCAGCTCGGTTCAGCCTGACCCTTCACCACCAAATCGTCACTTGTAGGAGTGGAGGTATAACTACCATCTGCCTGATGCTTGTAAAGGTTCAGACCATCTTTGCTGAAGTTCTGCCATTCATACACATAGAACGAACCGATGGGATAGCCAACCTTCTTAATCTCGATAGGGCCGGCGCCAAATCCTGTAAGATTCTCTCCCACAATAAAGTCGTCACCACCTAAGTCTATCACCTCGTTGTGCAGCCAAGAAGCATTGAACGAAGTATCCCAACGCAAGTCCTTAGTAGCTACCGGGGTGGCTGCTATATTGAATTCCACACCATGGTTACGAATCTCGCCGTGGTTCACCCAGAAGCTGCCACCGCCGTTATAAGCCGGAATGGGTTTCCGCAGCAACAAGTCCTTGGTATCCTTGCGGAACCATTCGGCGGTAAAGCTCAAGCGTCCGTCCAGTACCGAAGCATCCACACCTACATTATACTGATAAGTGCTCTCCCAAGTGACATCGGGAGTGGCGGGCAAGCCGCTCCAATAGCCGTTCCATATTTGTCCGCTTCCCCACGAGTCGTAATTCTTTTCGGCGAGCATTCCCAAAGTAGAGTAAGAGGAAATACCGGAATTACCCGACACGCCGAAGCTGGCACGCAGTTTCAATTGATCAAATATATTTTGATTCTGCATGAAGTTTTCCTCTGCTATATTCCAAGCCAACGCGGCAGACGGGAAATAGCCCCACTTATTGCCCTCGCTGAATTTCGAAGAACCATCGGCACGCAGAGTAACGGTAGCCATGTAACGGCTCTTATAGCTATACATCACACGACCTAAAGCCGACACCATGGATGAAGCGGAATATCCGTTGTTTGCCGTAATATTTGCGGCATTGTTCACATTCCAATATCCTACAAACTCGTTGTTCAACTCTGAACCTGCTATTGAAATGTTCTTACCCTCGTAGCCGCTCAATTCAAATACTGCCGTAGCAGTAAGATGGTGGTCTTTATTAAACGTCTTGTCGTAAGTAACGTTCTCAATGTTTTGCCACGTCACCCCATGAACACCGCTATTCGTCATTCCGCTCAACTCACCGGGAGCTGTCAATGAAGAAGTGAAGGTATAGCTGGGCGAATGGCTATAATTAAGGTAGCCTTGTGCAGAAAACGTCAAACCGTCAATAATCTTGTAGGTAAGGTTTACATTTCCATCAAAATTATAGTTGTAGCTATCCTCATAGTTTTCCACACGCCGACCGTAAGGGTTAGCGTCAACGGCATTGTACGGGTCTTTATTATATATTCCCGTTTCCGGATCGCGCATCTCCATGGTAGGCGAGTAGTTCAGGAAAGTCATCATGTCGATATCGCCATTATGACGATGCGAATAGCTCATGCTGAGTTTCGTTGACATAGTAAGACGGTCTGTAAGCTCGTTGTCCAGGTTGACACGCATCTGTGCCCGCTGGTTCTTGGTAGTAATGGTGATGGCTGTCTGATCGAGGAAGTTGGCAGATATGTAATACCGGTTCTTCTTATTACCGCCCGAAACACTGACTCTGTAATCCTGGCTCACCCCGGTCTGCAACATTATATCCTGCCAATCAATACCTTTCTGTCCTGTGCGGTATGCCTCCATATCTTCAGCCGATATAGTAGCACCTCCTCTATAATAGTTCAGGGCCTGTGCATATTCGTAAGGCGAAAGCAAGTCATACTTCTTGATGATATTCGAGATACCTACATTAGCCTCAACCGAAATGCTGGGTTTGCCTTCTGCTCCTTTTTTAGTCGTGATAAGGATAACGCCATTGGCACCGCGCGAACCGTAAATGGCCGTGGCAGATGCGTCCTTCAGCACCTCGATGGAAGCGATGTCGTCGGGGTTCATGTCAAGCCCGCCGCCCACTACACCATCTGTCACATACAACGGCTCACACCCGGTATTAATAGAGGTAGTACCACGCACGCGAATTTTCACACCGCCACCGGGCATACCATCGGTATTGGTGACCTGCACACCTGTGACACGGCCTTGAAGAATATCGCTCACACGCTTCACCGGCTGTTCCTTGTACTGTTTAGTCGAGATAGACGAAACGGACCCCGTAAGGTCTGATTTCTTCACCGCACCATAACCGATTACCACCACCTCGTCCAGCTGGGTCAGGTCTTCTTTAAGAAGAATCTGCAAATTGGTCTCCTTCCCCAACTGCACCTCTTGCGTCTCATAACCAATATAAGAGATGTGTAACATGGCCCCCTCGGTAGCATGAATGACAAATCTCCCATCCACATCGGTAATTGTACCGGTTTCTGTTCCTTCTTGAGTGATATTCACCCCAATCAAAGGTTCGCTGCTCGCAGCATCGACTACTACACCGCTATAGTTTTGCGTAACTTGTGCCCATGTGGAAGATACGGATACAAGCATACACAAAAACAAGCATCTTGCAACTTTTCTTATACTACTCATATTAAAATAGGATTAAGTAATAAATAACTGTTAATATAGGTTTATTTCTCTGACCACTAAAATTAAATAAACAGCCTTTTATCCTGCTCAACAAATAGTTATAAAGTATCAAATTTAGATTTGGATAAGTCAACAAATAATCTTAAGACATCAATAAATGTTCATTTTGGCTATTTTTATCCAAACAATCTCTATATTTGAGACCGGATTAATCATTTATATCATGAGACACATCATAACTGCCATACTTTTTGCGTTTACTCTGTGTCTGCCCTTACATGCCATCCAGGAGACACTTTCTTTCATCCCCTTCTCGCTTAACGAGGGACTGACACATACCAGAGTGCAATGCATCTTCTGCGATCATGCAGGAATCGTATGGATTGGGACGAAGAACGGACTCAACAGCTGGGACCAATCTGAACTGAAAAACTATCTTCACAATCCCTCCGACCCGAAATCGCTGCCCGACAACTACATTAAATTCATCACCGAAGGGGCCGACCAAAAACTATACCTATCCACCAACCATGGGGTCGGAACGTTTGACCCGGCGCTTAAACAGTTCAGCCCACTTCTGTATGAAGGAAAGCCATTCGAAGCATGGAGTTGTCTGCATACCGACAGTGTCCTGCTGTTAGGTGGCCGCAACACGATTTACAGCTATCATTACCAGAGCCGGTCACTCGCCCCGTTGATAAATGAAGTAAAAGGAGATCTAAACAAATGCATCACGCACATTGCCCTTTGGGATGACCAAACCTACATCGCCTCCTGCAAACACGACGGCATCTGGATATACGACCTGAAGCGGCAAACCATGTCGCGCTGCCCGTTTGTGCAGAAGCACAATGTCAACAGCATTTTTGTCGATAGCCAAAAGCGCCTGTACGTATCGGTCTATGGCAATGGAGTTTTCAGATACCGGCACGACGGGACTCCCGACGGGCACTTCTCCGTGCAAAACGGCAAGCTTACACACAACGTGGTTTCTGACTTTGTAGAAAAGGACAGCATCATCTGGATGGGCACAGACGGAGGGGGAATCAATCTGCTGGACTTGCATACCGATGAGGTAAAATGTATAAAGCACATTCCGAGCGACCCTCTTTCCCTGCCGAACAACTCCATCTTTTGCCTTTACAAGGATAGGAAAGGAAACATCTGGGGAGGGAGCGTACATGCCGGATTGTTCGCCATCATCAAGAATCACATCAAGACGTACAAAGACACACCGCCAAACGTTCCATACGGCCTGAGCGAGCCGACAATCACCGCATTGCACGAGGAGGCAGACACCTTACTGTGGATTGGCACGGACGGAGGTGGACTCAATGCCTACGACCAGCACACCACACTGTTCCGGCATTTTCCCTCCACAAGCGGCAAGAAAGTGGTGTCCATCGTCTCATTCTCCCCCGACAAGCTGCTCATATCATGCTTCAACGATGGGTTTTATCTTTTCGACAAGCGCACGGCCCAGATTACTCCCTACCCACTTATAGACAGCCATACAGCCCGGGAAGAGTTTGCCAAAGGCGACTTGGTAAACCTGTATGCCACCCCCGACGAAATCTACATCTTCGGCTACCACATTTATATATACAACCGGCATACGCATGAAACCTACCGGCTTTCCACCCCGCCCAACGTGGAAAACTACCAGCTCATGAACGCGCAACCTGTGCATGAGGACGACCGCTACATCTACATCATGAGCTATAAAGAACTGCTGCAAATTGAGAAGGCCTCGAAAAGCATCACCCTGCTCTTCAGCGTTTCAGGCAACGAGTCGCTCACCTCGGCCTGCATTGACAGCCAAGGCAACTTCTGGATAGGCAGCGATTACGCTTTGTACTACTATGACACGGCAAGCAAGCTGTCTAAAAAGGTGCAAAACATACTGTTCCAGAACATCCAGAGCCTGACATCAGACTCCAAGGAGCGCATCTGGATAGGAGCCAACAACATGCTGCTGGTCTATTTCATCCACGAGAAGCGGACCATGATATTGGACGAGACGGACGGCGTGAAGCCCAACGAGTACATTTTCACCCCCATGCCGAGGTCGCTCAGCCAGAATATCTACATGGGCGGGACACAAGGGCTGACGGTCATCAACCAGAACATCGAAATAGTGGATGACTATGCCCCCGCCGTAAACCTGCTCAGCATCAACCTGGACGGCAAGGACATCACCCGCGACGTATTGCCGCACCGGAAGCTGGTAGTGCCGTACCAACACTCGTCCATCAACTTCAAAGTGATTGTTGACGAAAGTGTGCCCTTCTGCAAGCACCTCTTCAACTACATCCTTGAGGGAGACGAACCGAGGAAAATCCAAAGCGCCTCGCGAAGCGTAGAACTGGGCCACTTGAATCCCGGCAACTATACCCTGCTGGCCAATTGCAACACCAACAACAATTGGAGCAAGCCCATGGAGCTGCTCCACATCCACGTCCAGGCCCCCATCTGGCAAAGACCCTGGTTCATTGGCCTTTGTCTGCTCATATTCATTATGCTCTTCACCGGCGGAATATGGCTGCTGCAAAAGCGCATGGCGCACAAGTACAAACTGCTGATCGCCAAGAACGAGCGCGAGCAGGAAGAAAGGCTGCGCTTCATCGCCCGCCTGAACGAAGTGATTGACAACAACATCGACAACCCCAACCTCGACAACCACTTTTTGCAGAACGAAATGGCCATGGGGCGCACATCGCTCTACAACAAGCTGAAGCAGGCCACCGGCATGGGAACGAGCGAATACATCAACCACCGCAAGATAGAAAAAGCGAAAAAGCTGCTGACGAACACCAACCTCAGCATCTCCGAAATATCCGACTGCCTGGGCTTCACCTATCAACGCTATTTCAGCACCATCTTTAAGAAAACGACAGGGCTGTCCCCCTCGCAATTCCGCCATCAAAGCAGCTTGAAGTAAAACCTGTATTATTATATCAATATGAAAAATATTTTATTCTATTTCTTTTGGCACTAAATAAAAGAAATGTTCAGCGAAACCAATCCAGCCATATTACCCAGATTAATTTTTAAATCCGCGTCATCCCCGTCATCCGCGTCTAAAAAATCCCCCTCAACCCTAAACACTAAACGCTAAACCCTAAACCCAACTATTAATTTTTAATTTTTCATTCTTAATTATTCCTCGCTTCTTCATTAGCTTCGCAATGTAAATCCCAAAAACAAAATAGTATGGCAACAATCAAAGTAAAATTCCGCCCGTCGGCGGTCAACGGGAAAGCAGGAGCGGTCTGCTACCAGCTTTGCCACAGACAGGAAAACAAACAGATTACCACCTCCATGCGGATCTTCCCCCACTGGTGGAACCCTCAAAAACGCGAACTGATCACCACACCCGACAACGCCGCCACCGTCTCGGCCTACCGCAGACAGATCGAACAGGACGTACACAAACTGCGCGAAATCGTCCGACAGCTGGACGCCGCCTCCCAACCCTACACCCTGACCGATGTCGTCCGCCTCTTCCAGTCCGACCTGGCTTCCAACGGCATACTGGAGTATCTGCAAAAAGAAATCCTCCGGCTTCAGGACAACAACCAGTATGGCACCTCCCGCAACTACCGGCGCACCCTGAGCAGCTTCTCCACCTTTCTGAAAGGCACCGATGTTCCCCTCCCCGCCGTAGATGCCACCCTCATCGGCCGGTACGAGAAGTGGCTGGCCCAACGCAACGTCCGGCGCAACAGCAGCTCGTTCTACATGCGCATCCTGCGCGCCGCCTACAACAAGGCCGTACGCGAAAAACTGGCCGAACAGTCCTACCCGTTCGCCCAGGTCTACACCGGCATCGCCCCTACCCCCAAACGGGCAGTCAGCGAAGAGACCATCCTCCAGCTGCAAAGGCTCAACCTGTCCGGCCACCCGTCCCTGCTCCTTGCAAGAGACCTCTTCATATTCAGTTACTGTACGCGCGGCATGGCATTCGTCGACATGGCTTATCTGAAAAAATCGGATATTGCCGACGGCTCCATCACCTACTACCGCCACAAGACCGGTCAGCGTTCAGCTTCGGCTCATGCCTGTCATTGCTGATTACCGCAGATTTGAGATTGTCCGGAGTCAGTATGGGAGGTACACCGCCCAGATGTTCCAGGCACATCCTTATGGCATAC
>CABIXF010000064.1 GCA_902362595.1 Bacteroidaceae bacterium
CTTTATTATCTGCTACCAAAATATAACAATTTACTGATATTCAATATAGTAAAAAGTCAAGTTGGGATAATATTTTGGTTTGGATAACTATTGTTATCCGAAATTTCGGATAAGATCAGGGTATCGCCCTGCATCTCGGTGCGTGCGTAGGGTTTCAGGCCATAGTCTTTCCAGAACGGTATCGGACGGTCGACCAGCCGATTCCAGCCTGCTTTCTCCAACGAGATTTCGGTAGCTTTCTCCCATTTCTTATCGTCATAGTCGGGCGACTGGAAAGGAATGTCTTTGGCTGCATCGAACCCGATGTTCGATTCTGGCAGACGATAATTGGGCTGTTCGCCTTGCGGCACATAATAGGCCGGATGCATCCTCACCCGCCATTTTGCATCGGGTTCCACCTGCTTTCCGTCGCAGGAAAGAGAGAAGCTGATGCCTGCTGTAGGAGAATTGCGGTGGCTGAAACCGTCTTTTCCAAAATACCACACCAGCACAGCCACGGTATTCTTTCCGGCTTTCAGGGCGGGAAGTGAGGTAATGACATCACAGTAAGTATCCGAAGGATTCGGGCCACGTTTCAATCCTCCTTCCGACACTTGCAGTTCACCGTTCACCCAAAGCCAATACTTTGTATCGGCAACCAGACGCAGTTCCAGTGAACGGGGCTGCTCGTCCAATGTTACCGTATTACGAAAACACCACCATGTGCCGGGAGCGGCCGGCTCTTTTCCTTTCATGGTCCACACTTGTGCCTGTACATGTATCGACAGGCAACAGACTACCATACATAACCACTTTTTCATGCTATTTGATTTTTTACTCTACAAAAATAACAGACCTGAAAAGAAAACCATGACAAAAACAATGGTTTTTCTTCCAAAACAAAGGAAAACACTATGCACAAACAGCCCGCTCCTCTTCTCAGAGAAACGGGCTGCATATCATAGAAATAGTCTGGAATCAGTCGTCGATATCAATTACGCGCATCTGGCTGTCGAAAGTAATTTCCCAACGGTTGGAGAGTTTTACTTCATATTCATTGCGCTTGCGTTCAATCTGGATGATGGAAGCATCCGGATAATTGGTTTTCACATACGTACGGATGGCAGCAGGGATAATCTGTGAAGGAATGGCCGACTTGCATTTCACTTCTGTCCACTCACCCGATTTGTCAAATTCCACTTTTTCACCATTGGTGAAAATTACATCGTACGATTTGCTGAACAAATCACTGTCTTGTTTGGCCAATGCCACTTTTTTACCTTTAAAGTAAGTAGTGATGAACGTCTGGGCCTTGGTAGGCAACTGTCCCACCTGGATGGGCTTTTCGTTATCGGCCATTGCCACGGTTGATACAGTGAACACACACACGAGCAGGAAAACTAACTTTTTCATAATGTCTATTTTTTAGGATGAATACTTTAATGATTTATTGTACTGCAAAGATGAGAGGCAATTCTGAAAAGATTCTGAAGAATTACCTTTTTTCGACAAAAAATCAAGAAAGAATGGTGAAAATATGCATTCCGTCCTCAAAACGATAGGAAAGACGGAGCCGATACGCCTTGCAAATGGAATCGACCAACGCCAGACCAAGTCCTGTGGAACCTTCTTTCTTCCCTTCCTTATAGAAGCGTTCAAAGATACGGTCTTTGTCCAGGGGAGCTTCTCCGGTATTGCGGATTTCAAAAGAAGAGGCGGTGAAGGTAAGCGTAATGGTACCTCCTTCCTCAGTATGCACAAACGCATTTTTCAACAGATTGGTCAGCAAGACCGTGGCCAACGACTCGCTCATTTCCAAACGAAAACAGTCTTCTACATGTACATTTACCAGCACACGGCGGTATGCATATACTTCCTTATAATCGTCCAGATAGTGCAGCAGCAGTTCGTTCAGACATATCGGCTTCACATCCGTAAACTGACGGTTCTCAATCTTGCACAAAAGCAGCAACGACTTGTTCAGACGGGTCAGGTTCTCCAATGTGCGGTGGGTTTTCATCAGCTCCGAAAGCTGCTTCTCGGTCAGGGTGTCATCCTCCATCAGCATCTCCAGGCGGTTGCGACAGATGGCCAGCGGAGTCTGCATCTCATGGGAGGCATTCCCGATAAAGAGTTTTTGCTGCTCATAAAGCTGCTCACTGCGTTCGGAGAACAGATTGGCCGCTTCATTCAGCTTCCGGAATTCCACAATCCGCAACGATTCATCGAGCGGTTCCCGTTTGCTTCCCAGCCGATAGTTCTCCAGCCATTTCAACAAAGTGTACAGCGGACGCATATTGCGATAGAACACCCAAGCATTAACGGCCAGAATCATCAGCAGCAAAAGAACATACAGAAAGACAATCCATCCCAGAATGGCCCGCTGAAGGTCGTACTTCTCGATGGTTGGCGTGTAAACCACCAGCTCCATATAATCCCCGTCATCCTTTTGGAAAATGGTCATCAGAATGCGGGCAGGCTCAGTCTCGCCTTTTGCCGTAATGTACACCATTTCATCCCGATAGGAGATTTTTGGATACGAGGCCGCATATTCTGCACTTACGTCATAGAGAAAATACTGGTTGTTCGAACCGTTACTCGTATCCGGCATCTCTTCACCCGACAATGAACGGATTATCAATGATTCCGCATAGTCACTCAGGGAATCGTCTACCTCGTCGTTCACTTCCTCCATGACAGCCAGATAGAACAGAACAGCCCAACACGTCAGGATGACCACCAGAATGGCGGACATGCGCCACATGACCAGATGAAACAGTTTCATTCTTCTACCAGTTTATAACCTATACCATATACGGCTTTCAACTCTACCGTAGCTCCCGCATCTTTCAAATGCTTGCGCAGATTCTTGATCTGGGCATAAATAAAATCAAAATTATCCACCTGATCGATGTGGTCTCCCCACACCGACTCGGCCAACGTGGTCTTGTTCACCAACCGTCCGGGACGCAACATAAAATAAAGCAGAATACCGTATTCCTTACGGTTCAAATCGATTTCCGTCCCCCCCACAATGACTTTAAAATGGTCGGGAATAATTTCCACATTGCCATAGGTCACCTTCCTCTCGCCTTCACGCTGGTTACGACGGAAGAGACTTTTCAAACGGGCATGCAGTTCGGCCAGGTGATAAGGCTTCGGCAAATAATCGTCCGCACCGAGGTCGAGTCCTTTCACCTTGTCTTCCAACGAATCCTTGGCCGAGAGAATAATCACGTTGGTGCGCTTGCCCAAGGCCTGCAGCTCTTCCAGCAAATCAAGTCCGCAACCATCGGGTAACATGATGTCCAGCAAGATGCAGTCGTAGTCATAATCCTCCACCTTGCGCAAAGCAGTTTTATAATCGGGTGCCTGCGATACCACATAACGTTCCTTTTCCAACGACCGAGTGGTGATTTCACGAAGATCCGCATCGTCCTCTACAATCAATATTTTCATGGCATAGCATTTTTAAAACAAGAAAAGCCATTCCAGACCTTTTGAGGTATCCGGAATGGCTTATAATTATCTGAATAAACAGTTATTATTCATTGAACCAACGTACATAGCAGAAATCCTGACGATGAGGCAGTGCGTCGTTCTTCGGGAACATACGGTAAGCTACCTTAAAGCTACCCGCGTTCGACAAACCAGCTATCATTTCAAAAGTGAACAGATTGCCTTCGCGTTTCACCATCTTCATCGGATTGACTGCATAGATGTATTCGCGTCCTTCCGCATTGGTGTAAGTTACTACCTGTTCTACGCCGATGGCATCGTCCAGACCCTTTTCATCAATCACGCAAGTAAGCTTATAGTCTTTACCGCTTTCTACGTTACCGTTGCACAAATCCTGACATTTGTTGAATGAAACCACCTGGATTTCGTCCCACTTGGCAGCCACTTCTTCCTTCCATGCAGCGATTTTCTTCACTTCTTCATAGTTGTTGGCTTCCAATGCATGATAACGAGTAGCTTCCTTGGTATAGAACTTCGTAAAGTAGTCATCCAGCTGACGTTTCATGGTATAATGAGGAGCCACCTGAGCGATAGAATTCTTGATAGTTCTTACCCAGCCTTCAGAATATCCTTTCTTATTTCTAGCATAATACAACGGCAGAATTTCTGTTTCCAGGATACTGTAGATAGTAGCGGCATCCAGCTGGTCTTGGTATTCCTGGTTCTGGTAAGTACGCTTCTCGGTCAATGCCCATCCGGCACCTTCACGATAGCCTTCCAGCCACCATCCATCCAATACAGAGAAGTTAACCACACCGTTCATCAAGGCTTTTTCACCCGATGTACCGGAAGCTTCCAACGGACGGGTCGGGGTATTCATCCAGATATCTACACCAGAAACCAAACGACGAGCCAACTTCATATCATAGTTTTCCAAGAAGATAATCTTACCCAAGAATTCCGGACGGTTGGAGATTTCTACAATCTTCTTAATCAATCCCTGACCGGCACCATCGTGCGGGTGAGCCTTACCGGCAAACAGGAACTGAACCGGATAATCCGGATTGTTGACAATCTTAGACAAGCGGTCCAGGTCAGTGAACAGCAAGTGTGCACGTTTGTAAGTAGCAAAACGACGGGCAAAACCAATCAACAAAGCATTCGGATTAATCTTATCCATCAAAGAAACCACACGCGACGGGTCACGCTGGTTCTTCAACCATGTGTCACGGAACTGGTCGCGAATATAATTGATCAATTTGTTCTTCAAAGCCACACGAGTCTTCCAAATTTCTTCATCGGGCACATTGTAAATGCGTTCCCAAATCTTCGGGTTAGACTGGTCGTTCATGAAGTTCTTATCAAAATATTTATTGTACAAAGCCTTCCATTCAGAAGCACACCAAGTGGGGAAATGTACGCCGTTAGTCACATATCCTACGTGATTTTCTTCCGGGAAATAACCTTTCCAAATACCTGAGAACATTTCCTGAGAAACTTTTCCATGCAACCAGCTCACACCGTTCACTTCCTGACAAGTGTTGCAAGCGAAAGTAGACATACAGAAGCGTTCATTCGGGTCACCCGGATTGATACGACCCAAATCCATCAAATCCTGCCAACTGATGCCCATCCGCTGCGGATAACCACCCATGTATTTACCGAACAAACCTTCATCAAAGTAATCGTGTCCAGCCGGAACCGGAGTATGTACAGTGTAAAGAGAAGAAGCACGAACCACTTCCAATGCTTCATCGAATGTCATGCCGCTTTCTACGAAATCACACAGACGTTGTACGTTGCACAAAGCAGCATGTCCTTCGTTACAGTGGTATACGTCTTTCTTGATACCCAACTTCTTCAACAGCAGCACACCGCCGATACCCAACAAAATTTCCTGTTTCAGACGGTTTTCCCAGTCACCACCATACAGCTGGTGAGTGATAGAACGGTCGAACTCACTGTTCATTTCATTATCTGTATCCAGCAAATACAAAGGTACACGACCTACATTGACTCTCCATACGTATGCATGTACGTAATAGTTCAAATACGGTACGTCCAATACCATCGGCTGGTCGTTTTCATCTTTCACACGTTCCAACGGCAGGCTGCCGAAGTTCTGTGCCTCGTAGTTGGCAATCTGCTGTCCATCCATTGAAAGGCTCTGTGTGAAATAGCCGTAACGATACAAGAAACCTATACCACACATGTCTACATTGCTGTCTGAAGCCTCTTTCAAGTAATCACCAGCCAAGATACCCAGACCACCAGAATAGATTTTCAGCACGTGAGTCAAACCATACTCCATGCAAAAGTAAGCAACAGACGGACGAGTCTTATCCGGTTTTGCAGACATATATTCGGTGAATCTATCATAGATTGCATTGATTTTACCCAGCATTTCCTTATCTACAGACAATGCTTCCAGCTTTTCATAATTCAAACGTTCCAACAAGGCAACCGGATTCTGTCCCACAGCGCGCCACAATTCCGGATCCAGTTCTTTGAACATTTCAGTAGCATCGTCATTCCATGCCCACCAAATGTTACGAGCCATCACTTCCAGCATCTTCAATGATTCCGGAATACGGGATTTCACGTTAATCTCTCTCCACATAGGAGTATTAGCATAGTTTGTCTTGATTTTCATATCACTAATGTTTTATATAGTTCATTTTTTATAAGAAGTGCAACGTTCTTTTGCTTTACGTAGCGCAATATCATACGCTTCATAATAATAACGGATAAAATGTTTCCATAAAGCTTTTTCTGCTATATCGGATGCATTTTCACGAATTACTTCCACTTCAGATTCCGGCAGGTTGGAAAATTCCGTAATGGTATCCCGAATTACATCAGCCACCTCCGAATAGTTGTAATCAGTACGATGAATTACTTTTACGCCATCCTGCAAAGTTCCCGGACGACCTTTCAAGGAATTTACCCACAAACCAAATCCAGCCAAATCTGTAGTGATAGCAGGTACCTTGAATGCCACACTCTCCAGCGGGGTATATCCCCAAGGTTCATAATAAGAAGGATAGACACTCATATCTGCTCCAATTACCAAATCATAATATCCTTCGTTCAGGATGCCATCCTGCCCGTTCAAATAACAAGGGACAAAAATGACTTTCACCTTTGAATCCGCTGCATTGGACATGTTCAGGTACTTCAGCATATCCAACACTTGGTCGTGACTCATATTGTGTAACCAATGCGTAATAAAAGGACATTCCAACGGAGTATCATAATCTTTGTCACTTTCCAAGCGCTGTTTCAAATCTTCACGAGCTTCACCTACCCAACCCGGCACATTGACAAAAGCCAACACTTCACGCGTCAGGTTCTTTTCACGTGTCAAACGGTTCAAGGCTTCCAAATACACATTGATTCCTTTATTCTTAAACTCATAGCGTCCGCTGGTTGCTACAATCAGTGTGTCATCATCCAAATGGGTACCCAGCAGCTTATTGGCTAAGTTCAAAAGTAAAGCTCTTGCATATTTCCGTTTCTTCCCGAACATTTCACCTTTCGGAACGAAATCGTCATCAAACCCATTCATCAACACCACATCCGCTTCTTTCTCCAACAACTCCTTACATTCATTGTTCGTAATGTCGCTGACTGTAGTGAAACAATCCACGAAATGCGCAGTCTGCTTCTCAATGGAATGCTTAGACTCCACATTCAGTTCACGGGCCATCTGGTCACCGTTATAAGCGAATAAGTAATCATAGAGAGGTTTATTGTTCCCGGCAATGGAACGTCCGATGGTAGTTGCGTGTGTAGTAAAGATTGTGGCTATTTCCGGTACATGTTTCTGTAGATAGAGTGCTCCCAGCCCTGTCATCCATTCATGAGCCTGGTAAATCACCTTATCGGTCATTGTCAGATTATACCTATAGAAACTTTCAGCGACTTTTCCGGCTGCGTATGAAAACATGGAAGCTTCATCATAATCCCCATAAGCATGCAGGGAATCTACATGGAAGTCAAGCCACGCTTGTGTATAGATATCATTTTTATCCTTATAAAAAGGAGTAAAATCCACTAGAATTGCAATGGGATTTCCTGGGACATTCCATCGTCCCACACGGATATTCAACCCATCTTTCTTAGTTGCATGTTCCCTCCACGCCTGAAGAAGTTTTGGTTCTTCTACAAATAGAGGATTTTCTTTACCCAACCAGACATCTGGCCCTATAAAAAAGATTCGATCTGGGAAAGTATTCTGCAAGGTTTTTGCTCTTGTAGACAATACAGTGTAGATGCCACCCACTTTATTACATACTTCCCAACTAGATTCGAAAATATAATCAGGTGTTAGTAGCTGTTTCATCATCGTCTTTAATATCTTCTAAATCAACCGCGAAGATACAAAAAATATTGAAACGGAAGAAAAAAACGAAAGTTTTTATAGTTTCGGCATGGATTCTGTCTATAATCTTTAGCAAAAAGAAATAGAATACACTGATTATCAACAACCTAACAAATTTGTAAATGTAACAGAAATCACAAAAAAATTTCCCCGTGAGACAGTCTGGCTGCACCACGGGGAAATGTAATGATTAACTAATTTTTAGGCTAAGGCAGAACCCATCAAGAAGGTAGCAGCCAAAGCTACAATGGCATACAATTCAGGGAATACAGCCAAAATCAAAGTGTTACCAAACACGTTGTGTCCCTGACCGATGGCTGCGATACCGTTGGCACAAACCTGTCCCTGACGGATAGCAGAAAACAAGGCTACCAGTCCCAAGCCGATACCTGAACCCAATACGGCACAAGCCTGAATGGCTGTGATTTCCGGGGTCAATACTCCAAAAATACTTTGGAACATAAAGTAACCGGCAAAACCGTACAGACCCTGTGTACCTGGAAGTGCAGTCAATACCAGGAAGTTACCAAAAGCACTGTCATTCTTTTTCAGCGCACCAATGGATGCATTACCTGCAATGGTTACACCATACGCACTACCGATACCTGACAAACCAACCATAATCGCGATGCCAATGTAGGCAATCAAAAGATTCATTTCCATAATAATTATTCGTTTTTTTAGTTTTTAATTACTTTGTTATATTAATTCTTGAAAGGTTTATATTCCTTTCCTCCTCCTTCGTACCCAGCATTCTTGAAGAATTCCACGAAGGTCAGACGCATCGGATGCACCATGGCACCCAACACATTCATAAAGATATTGATGGCATGGCCGATGACAAATATCAGTACCATGACGATAGGACCGGCAATCACATTGTCCGGGCTCATTCCGACAGCCAGACTGTTGAATACACTGGCCAGAATGCCACCGGAAAGGCCCAAGGCAAACAGACGGACGTACGACAAGACATCACCCAGCAAGCCGGTAGCCATGTTGTAGCTGTCCCACAACCCTAAACCGATATTGACAAACACATTCTTATCCGGACTATTGTACAGATAAGCCATCAGTACGCCAATACCCAAAAAGACCAGATGCAGGGTACCTCCCATTGCCATTACACCCGGAGCCGCAAAAGCAACCGCCGTGCTGACCAGAATCAAAATCCAACCAATGGTAGAGATGGCATATTTCACACCAAACTGAATAGTCTGATTGACAGCTTTCAGAATCATACCGAAAATAATCTGTACTCCTCCCAGAATCAGTGAAAGATTGAACATTTGCTGGTTGTCCAGCGAAATGGATTCCTTCAAAGTCTGGAAAAGCGGCAGTTGGATATCATACAGGTTAAAGCCGAAACAGGTACCCGTCAGCAAACCGCACACCATGGTCGAAGCGCCCAAAATCTGCACCAAAGTCAGAATCGGCTTCATGGATGCACTCAGTTTCTTAGCAAACAAGCGATACAATGTGACGGCCAGCAACATAAACAAGCCATATCCGGAATCTCCCAGGCAGAGACCGAAGAACAGCATAAAGAACGGAGCAAAGAACGGCGTCAAGTCCAGTTCGTTGTACTTCGGCAACATATACAGCCGCATAATCGGCTCAAACAACCGGAAGAAGCCTTTATTCTCCAAAAGGATAGGTACATCATCCCCCGGTACAGGAGCCGCTGTCTCATAATAGACTTCCTGCGAACGAAGATACTCGGTCATTTCCGCTACACGTTCCGTGGGAATCCATCCCTCCAGCAACATCAGCTTATTGTCGGCCAATGCATCGGTACTCAATACTACCTTCGAGAACTCAATCTGCGAATGTACCCGATGCTGGGCAGCCTGCAAATCCGGAATTACAGTTCCGGCCAGTTCCTTCAATTTATTTTGAAGGGTTTCCTGCTGCGCCTTCAAATCGGTCACGGTTTGTTGTAAGACGGAAAGCGAATTTTCCGGTAACTTGGCTGTTTCCACTTCCAGTTCCGGCACAGCATCACCTTTCGTAATCGTTACAAAATAGAGTTTCGAACCAACCCGGTTAATGACCGTAGCATGATACAAGTCCGTCCATTCCGGCTTGAACTGCTTTTCCGAACAGATATAAAAACCTATCTGATAACCGGCTGCCTGTAAGCGGGAAATATTTTGAGGGTCAAAATCGCCCCATGGTTCCAATGCGGTCGCCTCTTTTTCTACCGCCTGAAGGCGATGGGCAAGTTGCTGCGACTGATGAAGCAATTCTTCCGTTTGCTGCAAGGCTTGTTCTCCGCTATCCGCGTCCCCTTCACGGGCTTCAGCAGAAGGCACTCCCATTCCCTGCAACAATTTGATGGCAGAAGCATACCGGGCCGACAAGCGGATACTCTCCTGCAAGGAAGCATTCTCAGCCCCTCCCTGTGCCTTTGTCACCACATGTACGACTCCCAGGTCACGGATACTTTTCAAAAAACAATCATACTCTTTATGGTACACCAAAAAAGTAACCTTTGTCATTTTTGCAATCATACTTCCGCCTCCTTTCTTTTCTCCTGAATAGACTTCAAAATCTTCTGAGAGGATTTTGACAAGTTCTCCTCATCTTCCATAAAGCGTTTGATTTTCCGCAGCGCATCCTGATAACCCGGTATCTGCACCTTTTCAAACAAGTT
Source organism: Bacteroidaceae bacterium (assembly GCA_902362595.1). Taxonomy (GTDB): domain Bacteria; phylum Bacteroidota; class Bacteroidia; order Bacteroidales; family Bacteroidaceae; genus Phocaeicola; species Phocaeicola fibrisolvens. The sequence goes on from CABIXF010000064.1 coordinate 10,479, forward strand.
CACTTTCTGAGTGGTCTTCTTTCGTGCATGTTCCAACAAATCGAGTTTAGCAAGCGTAAACTCTCTTTCGATAGCTGTTTCGGCAAGTTTCTTCAACAGATGAATACCGTCGGCATACCACTTCGGGCTACAGAATAAGCTAAATGGCCGGATATCAAACTCCACCTCATCCAGCAACGGAACACGGACGCCTGCAATCTTCCGCACACCCAGATGCACATCTTTTACCCTTACCAATGAGGCATCAAACTCATTCCAAAGGGCATGCATGTGCTCGTATGAGGAGATTTGCGCTTCCAGTCGTTCCTCCAGCCCGGCAGCTTCTTCCTTGCAGCGTTTCACTTCCATGCGCAAGGCACTCTCCTTATTCTTAATGATAGGGAGCGTACGCACACGGACCTTCAGCTGCTTTTCAAGCTGTTGCAAAGAGGTCTTGTTATACTGAAATTTTATTGCCATTTTAAAGTCTTATATTTTTATTTCTTCCAATACTGATCTACGAATTCTTTCTTGATGTTCACCTCTTCCGGCTTGAAATATTTCCGGAACAATCCCCAGGTCACATCCAACATTTCGGTCGTGTTCAGGTTCACATCGATAGCCAGCAACTGGTTGGCATAATCCTTGGCAAAAGCCAACGCACGTTCATCGTAATTGGTCAGGTCGAAACCGTTTTCCATCTTGGTCTTGGCATTGGCTGCATCGGCATACAGACGTACGGCGGCATTCATCACCTGCGGATGATCTTTACGGGTCTTCTTACCGCTTACCAGCTGTTTCAAACGTGACAATGAACGGAACGGATCGACAATTACCTTACCGATATCGCTGTCACGACGCAAAAAGAGCTGACCTTCTGTGATGTAACCTGTATTATCCGGCACTGCATGCGTAATATCTCCTCCCGAAAGGGTGGTCACCGCAATAATCGTGATAGACCCTCCACTCGGGAACTGTACAGCTTTCTCGTAAATCTTCGCCAAGTCGGAATAGAGTGAACCCGGCATAGAATCCTTCGACGGAATCTGGTCCATACGGTTGGACACGATAGCCAACGCATCGGCATACGAAGTCATATCCGTCAGCAATACCAGTACCTTTTCATTGTGCTCCACCGCAAAATATTCGGCAGCAGTCAATGCCATATCCGGAATCAGCAGACGTTCTACCGGCGGATTCTCCGTGGTATTCACAAAACTGATGATACGGTCGAGGGCACCTGCGTTCGAGAATACATTCTTAAAATAAAGGTAGTCGTCGTTTGTCATACCCATACCACCCAAAATAATCTTATCGGTCTGCGCACGCAAGGCCACATTGGCCATTACCTGATTGAAAGGCTGGTCCGGGTCGGCAAAGAACGGAATCTTCTGTCCGGACACCAGCGTATTGTTGAGGTCGATACCGGCAATACCCGTTGCTATCAGCTCTGAAGGCTGCTTACGACGGACCGGATTCACCGACGGACCACCGATTTCCACTTCCGTACCTTCCACCTCCGGTCCTCCGTCAATCGGTTCACCGAAAGCATTGAAGAAACGTCCGGCCAGCTGCTCGCTCACTTTCAATGTAGGAGACTTGCCTAAGAAAACAACCTCTGCATTAGTCGGAATACCTTCCGTACCTTCAAAAACCTGCAGGGTCACCTCATCTCCGGCAATCTTCACCACCTGCGCCAGCTTGCCGTTCACCATAGCCAGTTCATCGTAACCTACTCCCGTCGCTTTCAGCGAACAAGTAGCCTTGGTTATCTGGCTAATCTTTGTATATATTTTTTGAAAAGCTTTTGTCGCCATTTTCTACCCATTTATTGATTTCACTTATTTTACTTTTCGTTCAGCCACCAGTTCCTGCAGCTGTTTCCGGAACTCCGTGTACTGCGGAGAGCGGAACGGTGAATAGTTCATCTGCTTGCAGATATTAATCATCTTCTTGAAGTAGTCCATTACTTCCACAAAATTGTCGAAGCTGAAATCCGTATGACAAATATCAATCACCATATTCACGATTTCTTCCTGACGTTCCATCGGAGTCACTGCATCCACCTCGTCAAACGCATCCTGCTGCAAAATCACAAAGTCAATCAGTTCTGATTTCCAGAAAATCACGTGATATTCCACCGGCACACCGTCATCACCCAAGATGTTAATCTGCTCGGCGATTTCCTTACCACGCAACAGACGCGTCTTCAGTTCTGTCACCTTGCCAATCCATTCTCCATTGATATGCTCTGTGATATAGGACTCAAATTCAGGATATTCCAGATACTTTGAATAAGAATCAATCGGGTTTACGGCCGGATAACGCTTACGGTCTGCACGTTCCTGCTCCAAAGCGTAAAAACAGCGGGCTACCTTCTTCGTATTTTCCGTCACCGGTTCCTTCAAGTTACCTCCGGCCGGTGATACCGTACCGATAAAAGTAATAGAACCCGTCTGTCCATTGTTCAGGTGTACAAATCCCGCACGACCGTAGAAGTTGGAGATAATGGCAGAAAGGTCCATCGGGAACGCATCCGGTCCGGGAAGTTCCTCCATACGGTTGGACATCTCACGCAAAGCTTGTGCCCAACGAGAAGTAGAGTCGGCCATCAACAAGACCTTCAGTCCCATGGCACGATAAAATTCAGCCATCGTCATAGCCGTATACACAGATGCTTCACGGGCAGCTACCGGCATATTGGAAGTATTGGCCACGATAATTGTACGCTCCATCAGCTTCCGTCCTGTATGCGGGTCTACCAGCTCCGGGAACTCTGTAAAGATTTCCACTACCTCATTGGCACGTTCACCACAAGCTGCAATAATCACGATATCCGCCTCGGCCTGTTTGGAAATCGCGTGCTGAAGCACCGTCTTTCCTGTACCAAACGGTCCCGGAATAAATCCCGTACCTCCTTCCACAATCGGGTTCATCGTATCAATGACACGCACACCTGTTTCCAGCAGTTTATAAGGACGCGGCTTCTCTTTATAATTGGTCATCGCCTTCTTCACCGGCCATTTCTGGATCATATTTACCGGAATCTCGTTGCCTTCCGCATCCATCAAGACTGCGACTGTATCTTCTATCGTATATTCACCTTCCGCTACAATGGATTTCACCTTATAAGTGCCCTGAAGCTGGAAAGGTACCATAATCTTCAATGGCTGATGGTTTTCTTCCACTTCACCCAACCAGGCAGAAGGCCCCACTTCATCACCGGCATTCACGATCGGTTTGAATAACCATTTCTTTTCCTTGTCCAGCGGATAAGTGTACTGGCCACGTTTCAAGAATACCCCCTCCATTTTGTCAAGGTCATTCTGCAAGCCATCATAGTTTTTTGAAAGCATGCCCGGTCCCAATGTCACTTCCAGCATGTGGCCCGTAAATTCGGCTTCCGCACCCACTTTCAGTCCACGTGTACTTTCAAAAACCTGTACATACACATTTTTGCCCACCACTTTGATGACTTCAGCCATCAGGCGGTCGCCTCCGGTCGAAATGTAACAGATTTCGTTCTGTGCCACCGGACCGTCGACTGTCAATGTAACCATATTGGCGATTACGCCTATCACAGTTCCTTTTGTTGCCATTCTATTTTATTTTTACTATTTTCTAAACTCTTCCGGAATCTGTACTTCTTCCTTCAAATGCTGAATCATCTGACGGAACAGTTCGCTTCCCTTTTCTTTATCCAGTGAAATCCAGCGTTCAATCATCTCCAGCTGTAACAAAAAGACAAACAGACGCTCTATTGTAAAATAATTGAAGAACGACTCATCCTCCAACCATTTCCAAGCCAGCAAATCTGTTTTCTTTTCCCGTTCCACCAGTTCATCCATTTCTGCAATACGTTGCAAGTCTTCCATATACTCCAACTGCTCCCCCAAGCCGAAATCACGCGCATTCGACGTTCTCAACAGTTCACAGACCTCGGTATCTCCCACTATCCGTGGAGCTACTTCCAATTTATATTTACGTGAGATAAAAGCAGAAAGGATATTGTTCACATTCAGACTGAACTCAAACCAACGACTCACAAAGCGATTACTACATTTCATGGCATACGCATAATAAGCAGCCGCAAGTGCTTCCTCAGCAACGAAATGTTCTTCACCTGCACTCTGAAGATACAATGCTACGAAATCATACAAATAAGAAGGGAATTTTTTCTCACGAGCATCTCCCTGACGAACTGCTTCCACTAAAAGCAACAAATCTTTAGCCGAATAATTGCCTCTTTTGTCAATTTCAGCCTCCTTATTTCTTAATAATTTCAGTAGATTTACGTTATCAAACTTCAGGTAAAACAAATCAATCAATTTTTTGTCTTTATCAGACAGAGAAGGATAAAGTTCAGATTTAAAGTTTTCAACGGTATAGCTTAGTTTGCCATCATCTAAAGACAAAGTAGGCAAACCAGCTACCAAATAATAATAGTTGCTCATGCCATTGGATTAAAACAACATTTTAACTAACTGAGGACGAAGGAATTCTTTAAAATAGTTTTCAAACTCTTCCTCTCCGAAATTCACCTTATAAGAGCCGTCTGCAGGCGAAATGGAAAACAACATCTTCATTCCATTCACCTGGTTAATCGTAACTCCCTTATCCAGCAATGCCTTCGCCTTTACAGTGAAATATTTTTTCAAACTGTCCGCATCTTTCACTGAAATTTCAATCGGTTCATTGGCGGACCATTTTTCAGCTAATGTCAGAATAAATTTATAAAGGAATTCTTTATCTGCGGTAAAGCCCTTCACTGCCTCTTCCACAGTCTGGTTAGTCAGCAGATTAGCGACTTCGGTCTTCAATGCGTTCACCGCCTGACCTGCAAAAAGTTTTAACTCCGATTTCGTGTTTTCAGTCAGTTCATCAGCCTTTTTTTTCGCATCAGCCAATATTGATTCGGCCTGTTTCTTCGCATCTTCAATCAACTTCTCCGCCTGAGCCTGAGCTTCACTTACCAAGCGTTGAGCTTCCTCATTTCCTTTCTCTACCCCTTCACGATAGATTTTATCGGTTAGCTCTTGAATCTTGTTTTCCATGATGATTTATATTTATAAAAGTTTACTGCTAATATAGGATTTTTTTCACAGTCCAAATATAGCAACTTTTTTATTCAAAGCAATTATATTCATCATGAATATTTGACTGAAATATCTCTAAAAAAGACCAATATAGAATCGGCTCAACGTAAAAATCTGAGGAGTAAACCGTATAAAATCGTATCTTTGCAAACAACGAATCATCAGCAGCTATGGAAACAAACGGTTATCGCCTCCTTC
>CABIXF010000065.1 GCA_902362595.1 Bacteroidaceae bacterium
GAATCTTGTCGTAATACATCAATTGAACCTTTTAGACCACAAAGATAAGTCAAAGAACGCTTTAATCAATTATTCGATATAAACTCTATTTAATCATCATTTTATTCGTAAGTTTTATTTTCGTCAGTTTATTTATATTGATGAGGATTTTGGGAACTATTCAGATAATTGATAGAATTAATCGGCATTTTTTGCAAATTGTTGACATAGAAGTTATTCATTAACTGCTCAGCCCATGGTCCATAAGTAAATGAGCTGCTATGCCCGTATCCCATTACGTGTCCAAGTTCGTGGAACATTACGCTGCATGCATACGTGTTGAAATAATGTTCGAACCATCCTCTTTGATATGCACCGAATACACTTCCGCTACCTAATCCGATAATACCATTACCTGTATATACCAGTCCAACTTGAAGTGTTCTGCTGGCTCTCATCTTTTTCAATACTTCTTCTACCTTTACGAGCTGCTTGTTGTCATCATAAAGTTGGTCTGCATTGTCATGCAAGATTTGTTCATGTTCTGGCATATCAATCATATAGGTGAAGTTCAGGAAGAAGGCCACTGATTCCCGGCAATGTACAGGACGTATGCCCATCCAGTTTCCGACTGGTCCACCATCTTCTCGTTCCGGATCTCCTCCGTACAATCCCCAGTAGATTGTCCATCCGTGTTCAATCTTCTGCAATTTGTCCCAGTAAGGGTCGTTTGCTTCAATTTTAAAGGTGGCTTCTGCCAGTTCTGATTCTGTCTTTTTCTGTACTTCAATGTATTTCCCAGATTCGGTGCGACACATCGCTGCACGTTGTATTAACGGAATTTCCTCAAAGAAGTCACCGAATGCCGGTATGGAATCGAAATAAGCCAAGTCAAAGTATTCATCGCTTACTTGCGGCAATTGCATTTTGATTAACACATTATTCAGTTGGCGTGGAGAGTAAAAGCGTATATGTAATTTGCCTTCCTCTGTCACGGAAACCTGAAGTGGTTGTGCGGTATTGAATTTTCGTACCGATGCATTTGTATAGACTTCTTTGGTTTCGTCGTCTTGCAGAATCAATGTGTGGTCGCCGGCATTGTATGCCGCAGGGGTAATCAACATGGTAACAGCTTTATCATCCGGGTGATTCACATGCGTTTCCACATGATGTATATGGTTGGCAGTCAACGTTTCCTGGTCAAAATTATAAATCTGTCGTCTTTCTTCTTTCAGGTAATTACGTGTAGAGAGTGTAATCTCTCCATGGAACGTAGAACCGTTGCACATTGGCATGAAGAAATAAGACGTATGTTGATTCAGTGAAATCGTATTGGTTATTCCATTACTTTCTCCACCTAACTCACCATTACCAGATAGTGTAGTATAGAATTTTATTTGTCCAAGCGACAGTGTTTTATCTGTTACCGCATTCTGCACGTAAGGGTTATTGTAGGAAAAATTGAAATCCACCCGGCTCATGATACGTTTCTGTATCACAGCTTGCGAAATAGATACAGTTTCCTGAGTACCTTCTGCTGTTTGTATTTCTATAATAGAAAAAGGTGTTTTAGAATAGAAATATTCAGCCTCTAGAGGTTTCTGTAGGTCATCTGGAAATGCAAGCCATTCGTCATCAATGTGTCCGGGAGTACGAACAATGGCCCGGTCTTTGATGGCATTTCCTTTGATGCCTAGTACAAGCAGTTGGTATTCACCTTTGTGGAGACCCTCAGCATAGATTTCTGAGGTACTGGTTTTATAGTAAGTTTTGATATTCTCAACTCGGTTTCCATTTTCATCCGCAATGAAATAATATAACTGGTCGTAAGGTGAAGAATCGTTTTCCGAACTACGAGTCTCCTTTCCTTCATATCCCTCTCTTTGTAAATTAAACACGATTCCAGACTGGTTGGAAGTGGAAGATGCCTCTGAATATTCTTCCTGGTTACAAGAAATCAATAGCAAAGTGCATAAAAAAGCAATAAAAGTAAGTTTTCTCATTTTGTTGTTGTTTTCTCAGTAATCACAATCTTTTTTATAAACTAATATTTTTAATTATTTCCCTCTAAAAAGTAATTAATCGTTTGTTTTTTTATCTTTATATTTTAATGTTATGAGTATTTCCCTTATTCTTGTTCTTAAACGAAATTTGAGGGACTTTTGTTCAATGAAAATTATTTTTTAGTGGACTTTTTGACACTTATTTTTTAGTACTTGAGTTAGGTATAAATTTTTATGTAGCAAACTTACTTCGTTTTGAGGTAGATACTAAGAATGTCAGTTTTTCTGTCGTTCGTTGCTGCGAAACTCGGTGGGGGTCATACCTAGGTATTTTTTGACGTATTGGGCAAAAAAAGAGACATTGGGGAAGTCAAAGTCCATGGCTATCTCCTTGATGCTTTTGGTCGAGTATTTGAGGGCCGGGATTATGTGTTCTATCGCGTTCTCATGAATGAGCGTCAATGCATTTTTCCCACTGATTTGTTTGACAATGCGCGAAAGATATTTGCTTGAATAGCAGAACAAATCAGCATAATAGCCCAAGGTTCGGTGTCTGCCGTTGTCGGCTGCGAGAGCTTCCATGAATTGCTTGAAAATAAAGTCGGGTTGTTTGACTAGGACCTGGTGGCCTGTATTTTCCTTTTCGAGTGACTTATGAGTGGTTTTGGCTATCATTTCTTCAAAAAAAGCAGAAGCGATGTGCAGCAGGATGTCTTTTTGAAAATTGTCGGATGAAACGTTTATTTTGCGTTCTATCAAATCCAGATACAGCTGGAACAGTTCTTTTCTTGTTTCCTCAAAATGCTTGATAGGGTGCTCTTGTATGTAACAAATCGATTTCCACGTATATTTTTGCGTCTGGGTGATGCGGCGAAAAAAGCGGTTGGAAAAGCAGAATATCTTTACTTTGCAGTCGGGGCTGGCCGAAAGTTGTCTGATAAGAGTATTGGGCAGACTGATCAGCAAGTCATTGGCTTGAAGATGACGATAGGTATTGCTCAATTCCATCGTAATTTCTCCTTCCCTGCAATAAAGCATCAGAAATACCTCCAGTTTGACATTCTTGTTTTTTTGAAATACATTTTCCAGCCGTTCGGTTAGGAACATGTAGTCGTCCATGTAGCTTTGAGGGTCACAATGTGCCTGAAGCATGTCCATGTGAATGTGTTTGATAATTTCTTCCATGTTATTTTTTTGCAAAGATGTGGATTCCCCCGTAAAGCATGGTGTTCTATATTCTTCCAGATATGTCTTATTTTCTACATTTTGCCGGATGTTGTGGAAACAAGGGAAAATAAGATACTTCTGTGTGAAAATCCGTTGTGTGCTTTTTCTACGGGGTTGTTACTTTTGCGCGAACAAAAAAAGAAACGAATATGACAGAAAAGATTGGAAATTTAGGTGCATGGCTGATGGTGTTCGGTTGTGCGATTGGGATAACGTCCTGCCAGACGGAAACAAAAGAAACTACCGGAAAGGGGTATCAGCTGATGACAATTCAGGCAGATACCGACAAGGAGATTACTACTTCTTATTCTGCATCCATTGAAGGTATGCAGGACATTGATATTTATCCGCAAGTGTCAGGATATATTGAAAAGTTGAATGTGTCGGAAGGTGATGTCGTACGCAAGGGAGAAGTCTTGTTTGTGATCGACCAAGTTCCGTATAAGGCGGCTTTGAAAACGGCAGTGGCCAATGTGGAAGTAGCGAAAGCCAGTCTGGCTACAGCCGAACTTACTTATAAAAGTACAAAGGAATTGTATGCCAAAAAGATAATCTCCAGCTTTAATTTGCAGACAACAGAGAATGAGTTTCTGACTGCCAAGGCACAACTGGCACAGGCCAAGGCACAGGAGGTGAACGCGCGAAACAACCTTTCTTATACGGAGGTGAAGAGCCCGAGCGAAGGAGTGGTCGGCATGTTGCCTTATCGGGTGGGGACACTGGTCAGTTCGAACATGGCACAGCCCTTGACTACGGTTTCCGATAATGCCCAGATGTATGTCTATTTTTCGATGACCGAGAACCAGTTTCTCTCGCTGGCCCGTCAGTATGGGACCACGGAAAAGGCCATACAGAATATGCCTGAAATCCAACTTCAGCTGAACGACGGTTCCATGTACGAAGAAAAAGGAAAGATAGAATCTATCAGTGGGGTGATTGACAAGGAGACGGGTACGGTAGGTGTACGTGCGGTATTTCCGAATGCTTCCCGTTTGTTGCACAGCGGGGCATCGGGAAACGTGTTGATTCCAAGTATCTATAAGAAATGTATTGTTATTCCGCAGGGAGCTACCATACAGTTGCAGGATAAAATCTTGGCTTATAAAGTGGTGGATGGCAAAGCGGTATCTACTCTGATTAAAGTAGCTCCGGTCAATGACGGAAAGGAATACATTGTAACGGATGGGCTGAAGGTCGGTGACGAGATTGTGGCCGATGGAGCCGGTATGCTTCGTGAAGGAACGCAAGTAAAATAATCGGACGCTTATGAAAGGAAATATATTTATCAAACGGCCAGTCATGGCCTTGTCTATATCCATCTTGATTTTAATTGTTGGATTTATCTCCCTCTATACCTTGCCGGTGGAACAGTATCCGGATATTGCTCCGCCTACAGTTTGTGTGGATGCTACTTATACGGGTGCCGATGCAGATGCGGTGATGAACAGTGTCATTATGCCGCTGGAAGAAAGTATCAATGGGGTGGAAAACATGATATACATTACCTCTACGGCCACCAATGCCGGTACGGCAGAAATATTGGTCTATTTCAAGCAGGGAACCGATCCGGATATGGCGGCAGTCAGTGTACAGAATCGTGTGTCGGAAGCACAGGGCCTGTTGCCTGCAGAAGTAACGGCTATTGGGGTAAGTACCATGAAGCGGCAGAACAGTTATCTTCAAATTAATGGTTTGACCAGTCCGGATAAACGTTATGATGAGAGTTTCTTGTCGAATAATCTGGATATTAATGTAATACCACAAATTAAACGTATCCAGGGAGTTGGTGATGTACAGCTTTTGGGGGATACGTATAGCATGCGTATCTGGATGAAACCGGACAAGATGGCGCAATATGGTTTGGTGCCTGCCGATGTGACGGCTGCATTGGGAGAACAGAATATCGAAGCTCCTACAGGATCTTTGGGTGAAAATTCAGATCGTGTATTCCAGTATACGATGAAGTATAAAGGTCGTCTGAAGAGTGTGGAGGAGTTTGAGAATATGGTGATACGTTCTCAAAAAGATGGTTCCGTACTCCGTGTGAAGGATATTGCTGATGTAGAGCTGGGGCGTGAATCCTATGGCTTTCATGGGGAAGCAGACGGAGTGCCGGGTGTGATGTTTATGGTTTATCAGGTGGCCGGAGCAAATGCGACAGCTGTGAACCAGGAGATATCCGATTTGCTGGATGATATAGCAAAAGATTTGCCTGAAGGAATGGAGTTTCTGCAAATGATGAGTGTGAATGATTTCCTATTTGCTTCTATCGACAATGTGGTTGAAACTTTGGTGATAGCTATTCTTCTGGTAATTCTGGTAGTATATTTCTTCTTACACGATTTCAAGAGTACTTTGATTCCTTCCATATCCATTGTGGTGTCGTTGATTGGTACGTTTGCCTTCCTTTCGGTGGCCGGATTCAGTATCAACATCCTGACCTTGTTTGCGCTGGTGCTGGCCATTGGTACCGTAGTGGACGATGCCATTATTGTAGTGGAAGCCGTACAAGCTAAATTTGATGTGGGTTATCGTTCGCCTTATCTGGCTACCAAGGATGCCATGAACGATGTGACGATGGCCGTTGTGTCGTGTACCTTTGTGTTCATGGCCGTATTTATTCCGGTCACCTTTATGGGTGGCACATCCGGTGTGTTCTATACGCAGTTTGGTATCACGATGGCAGTGGCTGTGGGTATTTCTTGTTTAAATGCGTTGACACTCTGTCCGGCTATGTGTGCCATGATGATGAAACCGTCAGACGGAAACAAGAGCCCTCACAGTCTGAACGGAAGGATACGTGCCGCCTATAATGTCTCATTTCATGCTTTAATGGGGAAATATAAAAAAGGACTGATGTTTTTCTTCCGTCATCGTTGGATAGTATGGACTTCATTAGGTATTGCTTTCATATTATTGGTGTATCTGATGTCCACCACGAAAACCGGATTAGTCCCTCAGGAAGATCAGGGAACCATGATGGTGAACATTAGTACTTCGCCGGGTAATTCATTGGCGGAGACTGATAAAGTAATGGATAAGGTGGAAAAGATATTGAAGGCCACTCCAGAAATAGAAAACTATTCTCGTACTACCGGGTATGGATTGATTTCCGGACAAGGGACTTCATACGGTACGGTTATTATCCGTATGCTTCATTGGGATAAGCGAAAAGGAAAGAAACATACGGTGGATGCGGTGATGAAGCGCTTGAATGCCCAATTTAGCATGATTAAGGAAGCGCAGGTATTCTGTTTCCAGCCGGCCATGATTCCGGGATATGGAACTGGAAACTCCATTGAACTTTATATGGAGGACAAAACGGGAGGCGACATGCAGCCGTTCTATGAATCCGTACAGAAATTCATTGTGGCTTTGAATCAACGTCCGGAAGTGGCCATGGCTTATAGTTCGTATGCCATGAATTTCCCTCAGATTGCGGTGGATGTAGATGCGGCTAAATGCAAGCGTGCCGGAATCAGTCCGAATGATGTGCTTGATGTGGTGGGCGCCTATTGTGGTGGGTCGTATGTCTCTAATTATAATAAATTTGGAAAGGTCTATCGTGTCATGATTCAGGCTTCGCCCGATGCCCGTTTGGATCAGCATGCGTTGGACAACATGTTTGTTCGTAATGGTATGGAGATGGCGCCGGTCAGCCAGTTTGTGACGCTTCGTTCGGAACAGGGGGCGGAGATAGCCAAGCGTTTCAATTTGTATAACACTATCAACGTCAATGTAAACGTGGCCGACGGATATTCTACAGGTGAAGTTCAGAAAGCTATTAAAGAGGTTGCGGCTCAGGTGCTTCCTTCGGGTTATGGTTATGAATATGGAGGTATGGCTCGTGAGGAAGCGAGCAGCGGAGGAGCACAGACCGTTTTTGTATATACCATTTGTGTGGTATTGATATTCTTGATTCTGTCATGCCTTTACGAGAGTTTTCTGGTGCCGTTGGCTGTCATTCTTTCCGTACCTTTCGGCTTGATGGGAAGTTTCTTGTTTGCCCGTGTGGCAGGATTGGAAAACAACATCTATTTGCAGACGGGAGCCATTATGCTGATTGGCCTGCTGGCCAAAACGGCCATTCTGATTACAGAGTATGCCATTGAACGCTGGCGTAAAGGAATGGGCATCATTTCTTCTGCCTATTCGGCTGCCCAGGCTCGTTTCCGTCCCATCATCATGACCGTGTTGTGTATGATTTTCGGTATGCTTCCGCTGATGTTCTCATCCGGTGCCGGAGCCAATGGCAACAGTTCGCTGGCTACGGGTGTCGTAGGAGGTATGCTGGTGGGTACGCTGGCTTTGCTCTTCGTGGTGCCTGTATTCTTCGTGGTGTTTGAGTACTTGCAGGAGAAGCTGCGAGGTCCCATGCAGAAAGAGCCCGACCAACAGATTGTCTACGAGAAGGAACAGACCTTGATTGAAAAAAGTGCCTTTAATACAGAAAAGTAAATGGAGTCGTCTATGAATACGTCAAAAATAATTGCATGCAGCGCAATGCTTCTCTTGAGCGGTTGCGGAATCTATACTAGCTATGAGCCTCAGACTTCAGTCCCTGAGGAACTCTATGGGGAGGAAGTGAATGTTTCCGATACGGTAAGCATCGGAAACATTCATTGGAAGGATTTCTTCTCCGACCCTTATTTGCAAGCGTTGATTGAAAAAGGACTGGCGCAGAACACCGATGTGCAGACTGCCAGTCTGCGGGTAGAGGAGGCCAAGGCTTCTTTATTGTCGGCCAAGCTGGCTTTTCTGCCATCGTTTGCCTTGTCTCCGCAAGGAGGGGTCAATACGGTGGAAGGCAGTAAGGCGTCGCATACCTATACACTGCCGGTGACTGCCAGTTGGGAGCTGGATATTTTCGGCAAGTTGAGGAACGCCAAGCGTCAGGCTAAAGCAGCTTATCTGCAAAGTGAAGATTATAAGCAGGCGGTATATTCCAGTCTGATAGCCAATATTGCCAATACGTATTACACCTTACTGATGCAGGATGAGCAGCTGGAGATTTCCCGGCAGACGGCTGAGACATGGAAGGAAACAGTGGCTTCCACACAGGCATTGATGGATGCCGGACAGGCGGATGAGGCGGCTGTTTCACAGATGCGGGCTACTTATTACGAAGTGGAGAATTCGGTAATTGACTTGGAAGAGCAGGTGAATCAGGTGGAAAACAGCCTTTCCTTGTTGCTGGCGGAAACTCCTCACCGGATAGCTCGGGGAAAACTTTCCACACAAAGTTTCACGAAGGATTTGTCGGTAGGCATACCGCTTCAGCTTCTCTCGAACCGTCCGGATGTGCGTGTGGCGGAACGCGATGTGGAACAGGCATTTTATGTGACCAATCAGGCCAATGCTGCCTTTTATCCGGCGATTACGCTGAGTGGAAGTGCGGGTTGGACCAATTCCGTAGGGGGACTGATTGCGAATCCCGGTAAGTTTGTGACTTCTGCTTTGGCTTCATTGACCGAACCTCTGTTCAACAGGGGGACGCTTATTGCTCGTCGGCGCATCGCCAAGGCACAGCAGGAGGAGGCACTTCTGGCTTTCAGACAGAAATTGCTGGATGCTGGAACGGAAGTGAACGATGCATTGGTGTCTTATCAGACCAGTAAGCGGAAAAAAGATAATTATGAGCAGCAGATAACCGCACTGGAGAAGGCTTTTACCAGCACTTCACTCTTGATGGAGCATGGGAATACGACTTATCTGGAGGTGCTGACGGCTCATCAGACGTTACTTGGCGCACAGCTGTCGCAAACAGCCAACTGCTTCAAGGAGATACAGAGTCTCATCAACTTGTATCAGGCGCTGGGTGGCGGACAACATATTTAGTACTCTTTTTTTTAGTTTCTATTGTGTGGCGGGCGAATGCCTCTTGACTTGTTTTTCTCATTCTCTCTCTCATGCTTATATTCATTTTCACATTCATGTTTACCGGGGAAGACAGTCAAGGACATTCGCTCTTGCTTTTATAGCTTTTATCGATGAATGTTATCGGGAAAAAGAGTTTTTTCGATAGATGGAGATTGGAACCGACCGCTTACCTTTGTTTCCATAATCATGAAAGGAAAAGGGAAATGAAAGAAATGAATCGTTCACGTGAGGCGGTTGCACGGTTTCGCCTGATACGTAACTGTATGTTTTTGTCCGGATTGTCGGTTTTTGCCCAGTTGTATTTGTTTCAACCTATGCTTTCGGAAATATGCCGGAACTTTGGCGTCAGTCCGGCAGAAAGCAGTCTGTTGGTGTCGGCTTCTACTGCCGGCATGGCGTTGGGGCTGATTGTTATGGCCTTTAAAGCTGATTCCGTGTCGCGCGAACGTCTGATGGGAGTTTCGTTGCTGCTCTCTTCCCTGTTGACCATCGTGTCTGCCTTCACTGGCAATTATTCCCTTCTGCTGGCCCTGAATCTGTTGAAAGGAATGGTATTGGCCGGGGGGTCGTCGGTGGCGTTGGCCTATCTTTCAGAGGAAGTAGATAAAGCTATGATTGGGTTGGCCATCAGTTTGTATTTGAGCGGGAATACCCTAGGCGGAATGTCGGGACGAGTGGTTGCTACGCTGGTGTCCGGATGGGGTGGATGGCAGTCGGCCGTATGGTTGATTGGCATTGTCAGCCTGCTGCTGGGTGGATTGTTCTGCTGGAAGATTCCTGCCGGGAGAAATTTCTCTGTAGTGTCCGTATCTTTCCGGGAAAAACTGCGTCAGATGCGTTCTCTTTTGACTCGGAGCACATTTCTTTCGATGTATCTCATCGCTGCGCTTTCCATGGGCATTTTTGTGAGTATCTACAATTATCTGTCTTTCTTGCTGGAGGCACCTCCTTTTTCATTGCCCCATCACTGGGTGGCACTGATTTTCACCATGTATGTGGCAGGAATCATCGGTTCGGTCGTGGCCGGAGGTCTTTCGGACAAGTATAGTCCGGAGATGCTCTTGCAAGGTACGTTGGGACTGATGGGAGTCGGGATGGCGTTGTTGCTATGGATGCAGCTTTGGGCCATCGTGCTGGGATTAGGGCTGATGACTTTTGCTTTTTTCGGGACCCATACGCTGGCAAGCCGGATTGTATCGGTGCACGCCGGGCAGATGAAAAGCAGCGCCACCAGCATTTACTGGTTGTTCTATTATGCTGGTTCCAGTCTGGTAGGTTCTTTTTCCGGCATCGTGTTGTCGGATTACGGATGGGGAGCTTTCATGGAGTTTCTTTTTGTGCTCTTAGCTATGGCGTGGATTATTGCTCTGATTGTCTTGTGGCTGTTTAAGGGGAAGAAAAGTGTCTATGTATGGATTGCCAGGAGGTGATATGAACAACGGCCTGCCTTCAAGATTGTGTACTCGAAGACAGGCCGCTGAAATGTGATTGGATTGGGTTTTATTCAAAGATAATCTTACCAAAGAACTCCGGACAGTGGAAACAAGGTTTCGGCAAATCTATGGGATTCCATGACAGGAAGTGTGGGGTATGTTGTAAGTCTCCGCATTTGTAGAAATTGGCATAAGCGGTCAGTCCTTTGAAGCCCTTCAGCTGATGGCGGAAGAAAGCTTCTTTAGGGATACAAAGAGCCAGTTGCCAGCTACATTCTCCTATGCGCTCTTCAAACGGAGCTTTTTCAAGTGAACTCCAGCGGTCTACCTGCTGGAGAATGTCTTGAGGAGCATGAGGTCTGTCGCCTGGTTGTCCGCCACCGATAAGGAGGGTACCTCCGCAGTTGCATTCAAAATTATAATACACGTTTTCTTCCTGATCTTCCGGAAACTGGAAGAAAAATTCGCAGCAGGAATCTTCCCATACTCTGCCGTTATCTTCGGCAGCTATGGCTCGTACGCTTTCTTCTTTCACGCGATAGTTCAACAGAATGAAATCGCCTGTATGAGCAATGCGAAATGCGACCTCCGGACAGTAAGGATAATCTTTCCAGTTCACGCAGGAAACAGGTTGGAACTTTATCTGATGTTCATCGAGCAGGGCCGGAATATTTGGGGCGGCTACGCGAGACTGTCCGGTAATTTCGGGTACATGTAATTCTTTCATGATTTTCGTATTTAGGATATCGAATTAGAAATTTAATTTTGCTTGTTCAGAATAATAAGGGCACCGATGACGCCTGGAATCCATCCGCACAACGTGAGGATAAAGACAATCAATACCGAACCGCATCCTTTGTCGATGACGGCAAGGGGCGGAAAAATAATGGAGAGAATGACTCTGATGAATGACATTTCTGTGTTGGTTTTATAAATTTGCAGGAAAGTTAGGGAAAAGATTTAGAACTGGCAAGAATTTAAGGAAGATTCGGGGAAGAACAAGAGGATAAAAAATATCCTCCCGAGGACTTCGGAAGGATATTTTGAAACTCGTACCAAGGAATCCGGTACAAAATATGCAGTAAACTTTACAACTTTCGGTGTGTATGCTGGCATCCTTGCCCGCAAAAGGGGTTACTTGCTCATTAGCCGAGCATTACGTAACCCCAAATCATTGAATCTCCTTTGAAGATCTTCTGAATGAAATTTTTCATCGTTTTCATGTTGTTACCCTTTCTTTTTAGTGAATAAAAAACTTTAATACCTTTCAATCTAATCTAAAAAACATCGTCTCTCGACGAAGTTGAAAACAATCTTATAATCTAAAAAAACAATCTTTCTACTTTGTCAATCGTTGAACTTCCGTTCTTGATTACGCTGCAAAGATAGGGCTTTTTGATATAGAATATATGCTTTAGAACATAAAAATGAGAAAAGGGTATGTTTTATTGATGTAGGTCAAAAAAACGGTCAGTTCTGATGTTTGACGGCACACCGGGCACACACTCCTTTCACGATGTAGTTGACTTTTCGGGCAATGAATCCTTCGGGAAGATTGATGTGTGGAATGAGATCTTGATTCAGGCAATAGGTATTGTGGCATACTTCACAGTAGAAGTGGCAGTGTTCTTCGCTTTCGTTGCACTGGCCATGGTTGTGGCAGATGCAGTATTTGTGCGAACCGCTCCCGTCGTCCACGCTGTGGATGAGATGATGCTCGTGGAAAAGGACGAGGGTGCGGAATATGACTGATTTGTCGATGCTGTCGAGCTGTTTTTCCAACGTGCCCAGGCTGAATGTGTCGGTTTGGGAGGCAATGGCCTCATAGATGAGCAGTCGGGTGGAGGTGGGCCGGATGCCGGCTGTCTCCAGGATTGTGGCATAGTCTTCTGTTTTCATAAAAAAGGATGCTTATCTTGTGACTTGCTGCAAAGATAAGCATCCATTTTGGTAACCAGGTTGTTTTTCAGCCAGGTTTTATTCGTTCAATCCCAGTTTTTTCTTCAGTTCCTTGGTCAAGGCATCCTTGTGCAGAAGAATATAGATGGTTTTGGCACGTACATAGCTTTCCGACATGTTCAGGTAGCCTCCGAAATCGTTCCGGTCGGTACCCCAGGAGTTCTTGGTAATGTAGTACTTTGTGCCGTTCTGGTCTTTGGCAATGCCGGTGAGGTGCATCAGGTGGTCATCGGTAGTGACAAAGCCCTCGTATCCTTTCTGACGGATTTCGGGTGTCACTTTCACTTCCGGACACGGATATTCAAACTTGAAGGCTTCATCCAGTCTCTCTTTGGCATCCATGCTTTGCCAGCGGGCAAAGTCGGTGTCTTTCAGGTCGACGGTACTTTCTGTGGCCGGATTGATGGCTACTCCGTGCTTGAAGGAGAATCCCTTTTCACTGACATCACCGTCCCAGCATACGGTATATCCGTTTTCCAGGGCATGGTCGGCGGCCTGCATCATCTCGTCGAGCGGCAGGTTGTACATCTTGGCATGTTCCCAGTTGTCAGGAATCTCCAGCTCAAACGCTTGATAGTAAGGCTGGTGGGTGAAGCTGGTCAGCATGACATAGTCTTCCGGATGGATGCCCAGGCTCTGTGCAAAGGATTGTGGAGTATATTCTTTGCCTTTGTAGGTGAACTTCTCAGGCAGTTCGCCCATGTAGATGTCGAACAGGCTCTTGATCAGTTTTTCGTATTCCGGGCTGCGCTGGCGCAGCTGGATGGCTTTTTCGGCAATGACTTCCATATAAGAGGCCAGTTCCTTGTGGTTGTGTGTGGGAGAATTATAGTTGATGCCGCTGTACACTTCTTCCGGCACGATACCTACTTGCTTGAAGGCGGTAAACCAGCTGGGAGAGATACTTCCCTGGCCGATATTGCCTTTTCCGTGGCGCAGGTAATTGTCCTTCAACTGGTTCATGTATTTCTGACGGACGATGTACATTTCCGAGAGGTCGAATTCGCCTTTTCCTTGGCGGAGGAGTTCGGCTTCGATGAACGAAGTGGTGGCAAAGCACCAGCAGGTACCGGTAGCTGCCTGATTTTTGACCGGAGTCACTTTTTGGTTGGTGACGGTAGTAAATTGGTAGCCTTCGGCTTTAGGCTGTGCCTGAAGAGTGGCCGAAGCAAGAAGTAATGCAGAGATAAATGTCACAGTTTTCATATCTTTTTCTATGTTTTTTACGTGTATTTAAATTATGGAATCAGAATCCGAAGCGATAGTCATTCCAGTATTTGGCAGTCATTTCGTCCCAGCGGAGCAGGGTAGCTCCGATAAAATCCATTGTGTAGTCGGTCAGATAAGCCTTGGCGGCATCTTCTCCCTGGCTCTTGACTAGTTCCGCATAACGCTGTTCCACCATCGGCAATTCTTCCAGTCCTTTCCGTTCAAAGTGCATCTGGTTCTTTTCCATGATTTTCCGGGCATTTCCCCATCTCACGGTAGCCAGCTTGTTGGCCTGACGGTAATGCCACAGGGCTGCATCCAGACGGTAGCGGTGGTTGCCGCAAATTTTGAACATAGCGGGCAGGTCGGTCGTACCGCAGAAGATGGGCACGCGCGGACTCTGTCCGGGGTTGTCCATGGCAAACCAGCAGACACCTCCTACAGCATCCGGGAGCCAGCTGCGCAACTGGATGACGGTGGAGTAGGCACATTGCGGCACGGCTACGTTCCGGTTGGCCGTCACGCTGCCCTTTTGGAGTGCATTGTACAGCTGGACTTCATCAGTACGCATCCACGGGTTGGCGCGCGGGCTGGTGATGGTGTCAGTCTTTCCGGTCTTCCGGTCCTTGACAGCTACTTTCAGATTCTTTGTTACGCTCCATTCCGTACCTTCGTACGTCTGTCGCAAGTAGGCCATTACGTCGGCATTGCTGATTTTCTTTTCCGGCTTTACGCTCAGGGGAAGTTCCTCATCGTCCATGCTGAGCTTGAGCGATGGGGCCAGTGTGCTTAGAATAAAGAATTCCCGGATGCTGAATGCCTGCATCTTGCCGAAATAGTTCGGGCCTCCATAGGCTTTCCAGAACTTGAAAGGTTCCTTTCCGTCCCACAGCTTGAGTTTCTTGGCCACGCTGAACACGTTTTCCGAAGCCATGTAATGGTCTGTATCTTTCAGGTTCAGTGTGCTGATGCGGGAAATGTTGGCCGAAACTCCGACCTCGTCATCAGGAATACGGACGGCAGCCCATACACCGCCAATCTGGTCGGGACCTTCACCGAAGATTTCAAAGTGCCACACTTCTTTCGGGTCGGCAATGGTCAGACATTCGCCCGAATCACCATAGCCGTATTCCTTCACCAGCTTTCCCATGAGTTGAATGGCTTCACGGGCTGTGGTGCAGCGTTGCAGCGCCACGCGGGCCAGTTCTTCAATCATGAACATTCCTTTGGCATTCCGCAGGGTATCCCGTCCGCTGATGGTCGTTTCCCCCATGGCCAGCTGCTTTTCGTTCAGGCACGGATAGGCCGTATCCAGAAAAGCGTAGGTATGTTTGGCTTGTGGAATCTGCCCTTTTACGCTCAGATTGGTTTGGTCATTGACTGATTCCGTGTGCATGCGTCCATCGTAAATGTTCATTACCGTATCGTTGGCAAAATCTGCCGCCGGCACGATGTTTACCCACGTACGGTACCAGCTGTCGCACGTGTGGCTCGTCATGACAGAACCGTCGGTTGAGGCCAGTTTCCCCACCATGATACTGGTACAGCAATCCGGATCGCGTGGCAAAGTCTGTTGTGCAAGAGCAAGGTGGGAAAAGGTAATCCCAATAAAGAATAAAATGTTGCTTATTTTCATATTTTCATATTAAAATGATACTTGCTCGCAAAGATAATAAAAAAGGAGAAAAAGGAATAAGGATATTCTTCGTAAAACGGTTGAAGAATGGTAGGTCTCCCTGTGTTTTCTTCTTGGCGATTTAGGAAAGAATGTACAGCACAGGCATAAATTTATCTCGTCACGAACGAGTCGAGACCTCGTCACGTTCGTGTCGACCTCTCATCACGTTCGTGACGCAGAGAAAACGCATCAATCTCCGATATTAAGGAAGTTAATTGTTTCCAGAATAAGTTTCTCCATGAAATTCTCATCCCATCC
>CABIXF010000066.1 GCA_902362595.1 Bacteroidaceae bacterium
CTCGACTTTACATTCTTGGGTGTAAAACTGGGTGTTTGTTTTGCAATTTGCTGATTTTCAGCGTTTGTTGCGGAGAGACAGGGATTCGAACCCCGGGTACCTCGCGGTACAACGGTTTTCAAGACCGCCGCAATCGACCACTCTGCCACCTCTCCAAAACTCTTTTTAGGAGTGCCTCGTTTATCGAAGACGGTGCAAAGGTAGGCATTATTTTTTATTTAGCAAACATTTTCTGAAAAAAATCGTCAGGATGAGGATATGGAGTAGGGTGAATGAATATTCCGAATGTAAAAATTGTCGTATTTGAAATAAAAAACAAGATGGAATAATAGGTAGCCCTGCATTCCCTTTCGAAAAATGATTATCTTTGCGCTACTTTTTACAGAATATAGTTTTATCACATCACCAAGTGCATATTTATGAATAAGAAGATTTTTCTTAGCTGGCTTTTAATGGCCATTTTAAGTTTGCCGGTATTCGCCCAAATACAAGAACCGGTGAAGTTTAAAACCGAGTGGAAATCTGTATCCGCTAACGAAGTAGAAATTGTGTTCACCGGAAAAATGGAAAAAGGGTGGCATGTGTATTCCACGGAATTGCCTGACGGAGGTCCGGTATCAGCTACTTTTAATGTAGACAAGCTGGAAGGAGCGGAACTGGTAGGCAAGTTGAAGCCCGCAGGTAAGGAAATTGACAAAATGGACCCGATATTTGGCATGCAGGTCCGTTTTTTCGAAGGAACAGCTACGTTTGTGCAGAAACTCAAACTGAAAGGAGGAAAATATGAAGTGAGCGGTTATTTGCAATATGGCGCTTGTAATGATGAGAACTGCTTGCCTCCTACCAATGTGGACTTTTCGTTCAAGGGAGAGGCAGCTGGTGGACAGGCGGCAGCATCGGCTACTGCTGAAGCCGAAACGTCTGATACGGCAGATTCCGATTCATTGACACTGACTCCGCTTCAAATAGGTACGAACTCGAATAATGTGGAAACCTCCGATTACTGGAAACCTGTTATCGAAGAGCTGAAAACATTTGGCGGAAATGTGAATAATGAATCACGCTCTTGGCTTTATATCTTTTTTGCTGGTTTCGTAGGTGGATTGCTGGCATTGTTCACTCCTTGTGTATGGCCCATTATTCCGATGACTGTAAGTTTCTTCCTGAAACGTGCGAAGGACAAACGGAAAGGTATTCGTGATGCATGGACGTATGGAGCTTCTATTGTAGTGATTTATGTGGCTTTAGGACTGGCTATCACCTTGATCTTTGGAGCCAGTGCCTTGAATGATCTCTCTACAAGCGCTATCTTTAATATTTTCTTCTTCCTTATGTTGGTGGTGTTTGCCGCTTCTTTCTTTGGCGCATTTGAAATCACACTTCCTTCAAAGTGGAGCAACGCCGTGGATAGTAAGGCAGAGCAGACAACAGGATTGCTGAGTATTTTCCTGATGGCCTTCACCTTGTCACTGGTTTCTTTCTCTTGTACCGGTCCGATTATCGGTTTCTTATTGGTGGAAGTTTCTACTTCAAATAGCATTGTTGCTCCAGCCATCGGTATGCTGGGATTTGCCATAGCATTGGCCTTGCCTTTCACCTTGTTCGCATTGTTCCCGTCTTGGCTGAAGTCCATGCCGAAATCTGGAGGATGGATGAATGTCATCAAGGTGACGTTGGGATTCTTGGAACTGGCCTTTGCGTTGAAGTTCCTGTCTGTGGCCGACTTGGCGTATGGATGGCGTTTGCTCGACCGTGAGACCTTCCTTGCTTTGTGGATTGTGATTTTTGCTTTGCTGGGTATGTATTTATTGGGTAAAATTAAGTTCCCGCACGATGGAGATGATAATAAGGTAAGTGTGCCGCGGTTCTTCTTGGCACTTTTCTCATTGGCATTCGCTGTATACATGGTACCTGGATTGTGGGGAGCTCCGCTGAAAGCTGTCAGCGCCTTTGCACCGCCTATGCAGACACAGGATTTCAATTTGTATAAGAATGAGGTGCATGCAAAATTCAATGACTTCGATGCCGGCATGGAATATGCCCGTCAGCAGGGGAAACCGGTAATGATTGACTTCACGGGATATGGTTGCGTGAACTGCCGTAAGATGGAGCTGGCCGTATGGACCGATCCTACTGTAAGCAAGATAATGAATGAAGACTATGTACTGATAACCCTATATGTGGATGAGAAAACGAAATTACCGGAACCCGTGAAGGTGACAGAGAATGGCACGGAACGTACATTGCGTACGGTAGGTGACAAATGGAGTTACCTGCAGCGTTCTAAATTCGGAGCCAATGCCCAGCCTTTCTATGTGTTGATTGACAATGAAGGAATGCCGTTGAACAAGTCTTATTCGTATGATGAGGATATTCAGAAGTACGTGGAATTCTTGCAAACAGGATTAAAGAACTATAAAAAATAATAGATAATGATTTCGCAGTCAGAAAGAGAACGTATTATCGCACTCATCAAGAGGGAAGTCGTTCCGGCTATCGGCTGTACGGAACCCGTAGCTGTAGCTCTTTGTGTGGCTAAAGCTACGGAAGTTCTGGGATGCCGTCCGGAAGCAATTACGGCTCAGCTTAGTGCGAATATTTTGAAGAATGCCATGGGAGTGGGAATCCCTGGCACGGGGATGATTGGGTTGCCTATTGCCATTGCTTTGGGAGCTTTAAAAGGCAAATCAGAATATGGTTTGGAAGTTTTGAAGGACATTACTCCGGAAAGCGTGGAAGAAGGCAAGCAGATGATTGCCGGTCAAGGCATAAAGATTGAGCTGAAAAAAGACATTGAAGAGAAATTGTATATTGAAGTGACTTGTACAGCCGGGAAGGATACGGCTACGGCTATCATCAGTGGAGGACATACGAACTTCGTATATGCAGAACGGAATGGTGAGGTTTTGTTTGATCATAGAGAAAAGGCAGGAGCTGAAGCGGATGTGGAAGAAGTCGATTTGAATCTGAAGAAAGTGTATGATTTCGCTACGACTGCTCCGTTGGATGAAATTCGTTTCATTCTTGAGGCAAAGCGTCTGAATCTGCAGGCAGCGGAACGTTCTTTCCAAGGGAACTATGGTCATGAGTTGGGCAAAATGTTGCGTAGCAGTCAGCAGGAACAGCATATCATGGGTAGCAATACGTTTACCCATATCCTTTCTTATACTTCTGCCGCATGCGATGCCCGAATGGCTGGTGCCATGATACCGGTGATGAGTAATTCCGGAAGTGGAAACCAAGGTATTGCAGCCACACTTCCTGTGGTAGTGTTCGCTCAAGAGAATCATAAATCGGAAGAGGAGCTGATTCGTGCTTTGATTTTGAGTCATCTTACGGCTATTTATATCAAGCAGAATCTAGGCCGTCTGTCCGCGTTGTGCGGTTGTGTGGTAGCTGCCACAGGCAGCAGTTGCGGAATCACTTATCTGATGGGAGGAGAGTATAAGCAGGTAGCTTATGCCGTACAGAATATGATTGCCAATCTGACAGGTATGATTTGTGACGGAGCCAAGCCGAGCTGCGCATTGAAACTGACCAGCGGGGTTTCAACGGCAGTCTTTTCTGCGATACTGGCGATGGAAGGGAAGTGTGTGACTTCCGTGGAAGGCATCATTGAAGACAATGTGGATTTCAGTATTCGCAACCTGACTAAGATCGGTTCGGAGGGAATGAATGAAACCGATAAGCTGGTATTGGACATTATGACTCATAAACATTGTGATTGAGTAATAGGGAATGAAACAAACTGCAGAAACAGACTACATACAACAGCTCATCTCGGAGGGTGAGCATGTACATCAGGATTTTAAATTTGCCATATCCGATGTAAGGAAAATAGCCAGAAGTTTGTCTGCTTTTGCAAATACCGAAGGAGGACGGTTATTGGTGGGAGTGAAGGATAACGGCAGGATTGCCGGAATTCGTTCGGAAGAAGAAATTTATATGATTGAAGCGGCTGCCACGATGTATTGTCGTCCTCCGGTAATCACGGAAAACCGTGTGTACAGGGTGGATGGAAAGGATGTGCTGGAAGTTGAAGTGAAAGAGTGCGCGTGCAAACCGGTTTTAGCCGTCGATGAAGAGGGTAAGTCTTGGGCTTATGTGCGTATAGCCGATGAGAACATTTTGGCATCTCCTGTCCACCTTCGAATCTGGAATCATGAGAAAAAGGACGAAGTGGTAATGACCTATACCGACAGGGAAAAGCGTTTGCTGGAGGTATTGGGTAGCCAGGGGCTGCTTACATTGAATAGGTGTAGCCGCCTAGCTCGTCTTTCCCGTCCGGAAGTATGTCAGTTGTTGGCCGATTTTATTCGTTTTGGACTTGTAGAGCAGGTTTTTCAGGAGCATACTTTCTTTTACCGTCTAAAAGAAGATGCCGTGTGGGAAGATTCCCTTTTTCCGGAAGTAAGCCGATGATTGCGTTGTCGGTTTTTTGTATTATCTTTGTATCCGTAGAATTTAATAAAAAGACATTATGAGTATATTTTCGAAACTTTTTGGTAAAAAAACTACCGATGGAGCTGACGAAACGGTACGTGTCGGTGGCATGGAAGATTTCATGACCTTGATTCGTGTGTATTATCAGGCAGTCATGGCGGCTCAGTTGGGTATCAGTAATATTCATTTCTTGCCGGATTTGGCTGTATTCAAACGTACGTTGAAGGTACCAACTCAGAACAATAAGTTGGGGATTGCGGAGCGTGCACGTTGCCGTAAGATGTTGATGGATATTTATGGGTTGGAGGAATCTTTCTTTAAGGAAATAGACGGGTCTATTAAGCGTAACTGCCGCAATGTGAACGATATAAAGAATTATCTGTTTATGTTCCAAGGGTTCAGTCAGGATTTGATGATGGTGATTGGAAACCTGATGCAATGGAAGTTTCGCACACCTGGAGTCTTCAAGAAGTTGTTGCGCAATATGACGGAAAAGGCCGTACATGACATTCTGACTAAGGTGGACTGGAAAGACGATGGGGTACGTAAAACGTGTGGAAATATTCGTCAGTATCAGCATGCGCTCGGTTATTCGGAGGCATGGATGACGGAATACGTTTATAAGATTGTGTTGCTGGCTAAAAAAGAACCGAAACCAAAGGCATGACAGTGAACGAGAATCTGCTTTCAGGAGTGGAATGTCATCCGCTGGAGCCTTTTTTGCCGGAGAATGCGGTCTTGTTGATGTTAGGAAGCTTTCCTCCACAGAAAAAACGATGGAGCATGGATTTCTTCTATCCGAATCTTCAAAATGATATGTGGCGTATTTTCGGGCTTATTTTCTTTGGCGATAAAGAACATTTCCTTAGTCCGGAGAAAGTTTTTGACAAGGCACGTATTGTAAGTTTTCTGCAAGAAAAGGGGATTGCCTTATATGATACAGCTTCGTGTGTCCGCAGATTGCAAGACAATGCTTCTGATAAGTTTCTGGAAGTGGTTACTCCTACCGATATAGACTTGCTTCTTCAGCAACTTCCTGCATGTCGGGCAGTGGTCACTACCGGGCAGAAAGCAACGGATGTATTGTGTGAGCAAATGGAGGCAAAAGAGCCGACGGTGGGAGGAGAGAGCACGTTTTATTTCAGGGATCGTAAATTATCTTTGTTTCGGATGCCTTCTTCCAGTCGTGCCTATCCATTGAAGTTGGAAAAAAAAGCAGAATATTATCGCCTTATGTTCAGCCGTTTATCTTTGTTGTGAGAAAAAGACGGTAAAATATTTGGCAGAATCTCTTGCGGTTTCCAAAATTTGTACTACTTTTGCAACCGCAAACACGGGAATAGCTCAGTTGGTAGAGCATCGGTCTCCAAAACCGAGTGTCGGGAGTTCGAGTCTCTCTTCCCGTGCCGAGATAAAAAGCTGTAACTGAATAAGTTGCAGCTTTTGTCCGTTTATAGGTCGGACAAATTTCGGACAACCAATTTTCATGATGTCAAACCGTACTGCGTTTTCGAATTCGAAAAACGTAGAAAAAAATGTGTTCATCACTTAGAAAAAACGCATCGATTCAGAGTGTAATTTCGTACACAGAACCCAAGTTACATACTGGTAAAACATGGTATATTGACTTCACGGCATACGATCCGCTGGAACAGAAAATGAAGCGGAAAAAGTATATGCTGGATGGAATACCCAAGCTGACCGACCGTCGCCGCCGGGCAAATGAAATCATCACCAATCTTAATGTAAAGCTTCGTTCCGGATGGAATCCCTGGGCTAATGTAGAGAACTCCAGGCAATACACCCCGTATATAGATATTATCCAAAGGTATCATATATATCTGGGCAAACTGTATGCAGCTGGCACCATTAAGGAGAATACCCTGAAGGATTATGAGAAGCGCCTGCGGGTATTTGAGGAGTATACAGCCAAACATATTCCGGCCATCGTGTATGCGTATCAGATTGACCAGTCTTTCATCTCTGACTTCTTGGACTACGTGCTGCTTGACCGGGATTCATCGGCCAGAACCCGGAATAACTACCGTACCTGGTTGTCTTCACTCTGTAACTGGATGATGGAAAAGCAATACCTTACTCATAATCCGGTTGAGAAGATTCGACAGCTGGCAGAAGAAGAGAAGAAACGTTCTGCCCTGACGGTTCCGGATATTCAGAAGCTCAGGAAGTATCTCCAGAAAGAGAATCCGCATTTCCTGTTCTTGTGTCAGTTTGCTTATTACACCTTTATCCGTCCGGATGAAATCTCCAATATCCGATTGGCTGACATCAACCTGAAGGAACAGAAAGTATTTATCGGCTCCAGTATCAGCAAGAACCGGAAGGATGGCATGGTTGGACTGAATGATGCACTGATTAAGTCGATGCTTGACCTGGGCGTTTTTAATTCTCCCAATGATTATTATCTGTTCGGTAAGGGCTTCAAGCCCTCACGTGAGAAGGTGACCACCCGTGTGTACAGGAATTACTTCAATAAGGTCAGAGCAAAACTGAAGTTTCCGGACAGCTACCAGTTCTACTCTCTGAAGGATACCGGTATCCGTGATTTGGCCAACGCTGAAGGAATCGTCATAGCCCGTGATCAGGCGCGTCATGCGGATATTTCTACAACCAATAAGTACCTGAAAGGGGCAGACATGACAGTGCATGAGGAGACTAAACATTTTGAAGGGAACTTTTAAGTGAAAGGGTAATCTGATTTGAGCTGCTTTTGTTTATTGGTCCGCTAAATAAAATATCCCCTCAGCTATTTTATCAATGCCTTTTGATGATATTTTATAATGTATCTCTTTGCAATAATATTTTTTGTTGCAAATTAGAAAAATATTATTCAGTTCATAAATCCTGTCTGCAATGAATTTGAAATGATATTCCAAGGACGTATCAATGGATCTTTTACTTTTGTATATTTGGTTGAACAAACCATTATCTCCATCTAATATTAAAGAGTATGATGGTAGCTCCAGTATGGATTGTGAACCGGTCATGGTAGTAGGTTTATTTATGAAATAATTATCATGGCATGACATGGGCATCTTGTCCCAGTACGCTTCTTCGTGCTCCCCTGTACCCTTGTTAAGCGCTACACAGACTCCGTAATATATGCCGACATATAATTTATCAGGGATGTCACCTTTTACATCTGCGTTGCCATTGATCAGGTCATTGATTGCCTGGCTTTCCGTTTCAGAACGGACTTTTTTTATAGCAGGCCCTATCAAGTAATGGCTGGTCGTTTTACTGTATATTTCGATTGCATCTACTTGTGCCGGTATAATATCGAAAGAAGTTTTATTTTGACTTGTCGTATCTCCCGCATCTCTCAGCCTGTCTACGATTCTTAATCCTTTTACACTTTCATCGTTGATAGTATATTCTGAGACCACGTATTCCAGGTTGTAGTCTGTTGATGTCAGCAGATAGGGGCCTGAAAAATACTGGTCGTAGTTTGTCTTGAAGTCTCTGTACGAATCTTTCTGTTCTATCGTGCAGACTTCGCGTATGCCATCTTTTAGTTTGAGGTAGTTGTAATAGTCTTCACTCGGAAGATTGTAAGCTACGTTGTCATACGCATACGAATAACTCGTATCGGTGTCATATACTTTCTCCAGTTCATCCTCTATCACCTCATTGATAAAGATGATACCTGCGTTGTCAAAGTACCGGTCTATGTTCACTATATTGTACACTCCATTTATCGAATCAATGGATACAATGCATTTGAAGAATACTTCTATCTGTTCGAGAAATTCGTTGATTGTCCAGTCTGGAAGCAAGTCTCCCGGGTTGCTATTTTTATAAGGGTTAGCTACGAATATACGGCACCAGGTGTCGTTTTGCTCCAATTCGTTTTTCCCTTTTGTAAACCCCAATTTTTGTAATAAGTTATCAATGTAATATAGCAGATAATATTGTGGAGCGATATTGTTTGCTCGTGTAAACGTAATATCTGCACCAACTTCTACCATATTCAATATATTGGAGTTCCCATCCTTGTCTATATAGCTGATAATTGGCGTATACACGGCCTTGTGGGCAGGATAACT
The DNA here is from genome assembly GCA_902362595.1 of Bacteroidaceae bacterium. Lineage (GTDB taxonomy): Bacteria > Bacteroidota > Bacteroidia > Bacteroidales > Bacteroidaceae > Phocaeicola > Phocaeicola fibrisolvens. Next base: position 8,511 of record CABIXF010000066.1, read on the forward strand.
CCCGAAGAGGGTATTAATAGCCTCACTGGGTAATATTGACATTCCATCAAAAGGGAGTTGTCTTATACAGCTATCACCACCTTCATAATTCAGCTGCGAGTTACCGGCTATAATCTGAATCTTTGCTGTATAGGATTCTATTGAAAGTATTACCTCAATGCCATTAATCGCACACAGTCCGTTCACAATCAGCATAGCCTTGCGGTTTTTTATGCGGGTGGTTACATCTAATCGGTTGATATTTTTGTATATCTCACGATTGGCAGGGTCTCGCAAGTCTATTTCAATATCATAGGTATACGAGCCAACTCTGGTAAAGTATGGATTTTCTGTGACAAGCTCGAGTTCAAATTCACTCGGTAACTTCACTTCTTTAGAATCGATAAACAGCTGTGTCATGATTTTATTGTTCGTGTAACGTTTTTCTTCATTTTTTCTACTAACTGTTGCGCTTCATTTACGCCCATTTTACCAGTCGCTTTAGTATAGGTAAATATCGGCTCGTTTAATCTTTTGAGAAGTTTCTCCATGCATTTCATATTTTGCAGCATGACTGCCGTTGATTCCTGGCTGGATGATTCGGCAGTCTGATAGTAGTTGTTTGTTGTCATTCTATTGGTAGGTGATAATACGGCTGATACGTCTTTTGCAGTCAGGCTGCCGATGGTATTGTTTCGCTGTGCCTGGTCTATCAGGTCAAGAACCGGATGGATAGCTGGATTCTGGACGGCGTAACGGTTGGCCACAAATTCTCCGGCATGGACTATTCCTTTGGGTTCGTCATGTCTTCCGGAGCCGGTGTAGCCACCTTCTTCAAACCCATTTATTACAGCCTTTGCCGTTTGGAAGGCTGCAGTGATTAATGCAATTTCAGCTGCAGCTTTAGCTAGTCCGATGAAACCTAGGGTTGCAATATTTTTCATTTGCGTTTCAGCTATGTATGCAATCATCATTTTTTGAAGGCTGTCCAGGATTATTTCCAAGGTTGCTTTCATGAAGTCACCCAAGGACGTTTCGGAGTCTGTCAGCATTTCTGCGAATGCTTCGCCAAACTGCTGACCTATATTCTGTGCGAAGGATAGCTGTTCTCTTATCTTTCGCTGATTTTCTTCATAATTCTTACGGGATTTTTCAAGGCTCGCCTGTTGTTTTTTGTCAATAATCTCAGCTTTCTTTTCTTCGGAAATTTCAGAAGAAGAAAGTACCTGGTCGTAATATTCATTCTGAATATCGAGTAGCTGCTGACGGTATTCCTGTTCTGATGAAAGTCCGGCATAATGCTTCTGTGTCACACTTTCAATCTCCAGCTGGTACTGTTTCTCTAGGCGGGTAAAGGCTTCTTCAGATGCTTTGTTGGCATCTTCTTCATCCAGCTTGTTGCATTCTTCTTTGTACTTGATTCGTGCTTCGAGAATTTTCTGTTCAATCTGCTGTCGTTTCTCCGGTTCCAGTCCGGCGATTGCCATCATGTTCTCAAGGTGACGCATCTCCAGGTCTTCCATGAAACGGGTGTATTCCTGCTGTGTCATCTCATCGCTGGCCAGATAGGTGCGTTTCAAATCGGCCAGTTCATCGTAATAACGCTTGTTTTCTGCGGTGGACGCAATCTCTGTCGTAGATGGTTTGTTATCTGTCCGAGTTGTTGTTATATCTGTATTAGTATTACCATTTTTATCTGGAGTTACGATTATTTCGTCTAATTGATTGACAGCTTTCTGATTTTCTTTGGTCTTGACGATTAAAGCACTAAATTTATTCTCTATTTCTGCGATACGATCATAATCATTTTTTACTATAGATACATAATCTTTTATAGCATCTTTAGCGTCTGACAAGTCATAGAGTTTTAATGAATTGCCATACTTCTTATATAATGATTTGGACACGGCATCTGCAATCTGTTTTTCCGTATATCCTTTTTTTACCATATCATCTACATAGCCTATAACTACATTTCTGATATTATCAGTTGTAGATGAAGTTAGTCTACGTGATAAAATGCCTTGAAACTCAGCCATGGAATCGGCTCTATCTTCAAGGGACTTATTTGTTATGTCTGATTTTCTCTTTTCTATTTCTTCTAAGGCTAATTTATTCTGTATGGCTACAGAAACGTCTTTATAGGCTTTTGCTATATCACGAACAGAGTCTTTTTCTGAAAGAAGATTATCCAAATAACCACCATATTTGTCATTGAATTCTTTTATAAGCTCGATTCTGCGTCTGCTACCTTCATTGGTATTTCTGATTGCATCGTAAAGTTTGTAAAGCTCCGTTTGTTGTTGTGTGTTGTTTGTAGAAAAATTTTTGAAGGCCTTGTCTGCGTCACTTGTATAAGTTATTAACTTATATATACCAAATCCCAACGCTGTTACTGCTGTCGATATGGCTGCGAAAGGATTAAGTTTTAGGGTAGTGAAGAACATCTTCAATGCTGCTACAGAAAGTCTTATAGAAGTTGTAAGATTGGACATTCTCGTGGTTAGCAAGAACATTGCAGAAGCCTGCAGATATGAAGCTGCTGTCACTGCTTTGCTCCATGTTACTTTGGCCTTATCTACTATAATACTTGCAGCTTTTGCATCTTTAAACTTCTCTTCCCATAATGTAGCCAGTTTTAGAGCTGCCATATATGTGCCTAAACTTCCAACTGTTAGTATAATGAGATCTTTGTATTTGATAAACCAGTCAATCAGGGTGGGGAGGGACACGATGATTTTCGTAGTCCAGCCGGTAAACAGTGACAACGACGGATTGAGCCGCTCCATCAGTTCGATGCCGGCCTCCTTGATGCTGTTGCGGTACTGTGCCATCTTCGCCTCGTTGGTGTCGGAGTTGATGGCTGCTTGTTCCATGGCGATGTTGGTATCCGTGACAGCTTCTGTGTATTGTCGTACCTTATCGGCATTGTCTATCAGGATGGTGGCAGCCGAGTAGGCTTCCTCACCAAACATGGTTTGGATCTGTGCAGCTGTCAGTGACTTTTTGTTCAGGTTCTCGAGCGCAGTCTGCAAGCCAACCACTTTCGGATTGGTTTCGTCCGGCCCCGTCTGCAGTACCAGGAAGAACTTGCGTAGTGCGGTACCGGCCGGCTCTGCCTCCAGTCCTTTTTCTGCCAGCATCTGGATGGTACCCTGCAGCTGCTCGATGCTCACTCCGGCACCGGAGGCGGCTACACCCGCATTCTTGATGGATGCAGCCTGAGCGGAAACATCGGCTGCACCTTCTTTGGAACCGGCGGCCAGTACATTCACATAGCGAGCGGCCTGGTCGGCTGATTCTCCGTACATATTGAGGGATACGGTGGTGGCTGTCACGGCATCCTTCAGGTCGATTTTAGCGGCAGCGGCCAGTCGCATGGCTTCGATGGTGACGGCGTTCAGGGCTTCTTTATCTTTTAGCAGCTCCGGTTTCTTGGAACCGATAAGCATGTACGCCTGAAGGATTTCGTCTGATGACTGACGGATGCGCAGACCGGATTCGTCCATGGTCGTGGATAGCTTCTCGGCCTGTTCTGTAAGCCACTGGATGGATGAGTCGTCCAACCCGGTTAATGCCTTCAGTTCTGCCTGAGAGGACTCCTTTGAGTCGCGGTTGTTGCGAAGGGTATTCAGGGCCATAGACACACCTGTAATGGTGGCTGCACCCGTCGCCAACAAGCCGCCCCATTTCGCAAAACCATTGTTGAAACGGGACAACCAGCCTTCAGTCTCCTGTACTTCCGTTTTTATCTTTTGAAGCTCAGCTGTTACCAGCTTGGCCTGCTGCTGGTAGTATTTCCACTCGGCAGACCCTCGTTTAATGTAACCGCTATTCAGCTGGCGATTGATGGCTGTCAGTGTGGCGCGAAGTTCTTTTGGGGTTGCTTTGTCGAGGTTATTCATTACCTCGGTAAGTGCCGTAGTGTCTTTTTTCAGTGTCTTAATCTGGGCTTCTGTCTTGCGAAGTTCAGAAGTGACCTGTTTGATTTTAGATGTGTCACCAGCCTGGTAAGCATCTGCAAGTTCTTTTTTTAACCCGGAAGCTATCGTTTCCAGATTTTTGAGCTCCTGCTTTGCTTCTTCACCGTTTACGCGGACCTCGACGGTTGCTACCTGGTCTATAGCCATATTATTTCTTGTTTAAGATTACACGAATTTTGTACACAGCAAACAGCACGAAGAGAATAAGTACTACGATGGTGAATACCATACAGAACTTTTGCCATGTAGAAAGTTTCTTTTCCACTTCAACCTTCTGCTCTGATTTTTGAATAATCGTACTGTCTTTTCCTGGAATAAATATCGTATCTGAAGGAACCTTGAAATTTGCCATCAGGTTGCCGATTGAATCCAGTTGAAATTGTAGACGTGCGTTTTCTGACTGTGCCATGTCTAACCAGGAAAGTACGACACGACCATTTGAGTCACATTCCAGTAAGGCTCGGATGGATGCGGAGTCAGCTGGCTTGAAAACAGGTATCAGCTTGTCGTGTACGATGATTTGTGTATGCTCTGAAGCGAGGTGCTTCCCGGTTTCACAACTGAAAAGCACCGTACTGAAGATAATTATGAAGAAAAGTATATTCAATGATTTCATAGCAGCTCCCATCCTTTTTCTACGTCTTCCATTACAGCTGCTACTCCGTTTTCCACTTGTGAGATAGCGGCAGCGAAGGCACACATGGTTGTCTTATCCTCCACATCAGGAACGTAGGTTGTCGGGACCTGCATTTCCTGGCATACACGTGAAATATAGCCGGATGTGTTGTTTTCTGTTCTGGGTGCCCACCGGCTGATGAAATCGGCAATCGTCTGGCAACCGTACTTCAGTCGGTAGTTCTGCAGCAGCTTGATTAATGCCCGATAACCGTGGGCCATGTCTTCGAATTCTTCGAAGGTCTTGTCTTGTTTTTTAGATGCAGGAACCTCCCCCTGCCAGTCGGTTGTATCTGAGTTGCGGATGTTGCCTGGGTTGTTATTACGCAGGCCACGTGGTTGTGTTGTCATAAAAACTTTTTTTATAGTTAATAATCATTTGGCGGTTGTCTTTTCCCGCATCCTCTTACATCACATCTTTTTACAATCAGCTTTTGATTTTCCAATTCCAGTGTCGTATTTTTCTCCATGAGCTCGCGAATTCGCAGGCGGTCTTCATTCTTTTCCGCATAAAGCTGGTCTATTTTTTTGTCCTGTTCCTGTACTTTCGCTTCTTTTTTTTCATAAAGTTCTTTCCATTCTGCTGCATAACTGGTAATGTTGTCCGTTTCGGCTTTACGAGCAATAGCTTCTTCCTTTCGAGCAGTTGCTTCCTCTTTTCTACGTCGTGCGTCATGAAACATGAATACTCCTATTAGCGGAAGGAATATTGAAGAAAGGATGCTGCTGATTGTATTAACGATATCATTTAAAAACTCCATATAGGTAAATAATCAGAACCGCAATCATAGGAAGGAGTACTCCGGCTAAAATGTCCAGCCAGTCCCACTTTCCACCAATGCTTTTTTGAATATATTCTACTGCACACATAGCAACAAATACGCATATTGCACCAGTTAATGTAGCTTGTAGGATAGTCATGGTGGTGAGAAGAAGGACTGATCCAATCCAAATGATAAAAATAATGATACCTGCTTTGAGGTGTTTCGGGCGGTTACTAATCTTCAGCCACTCGAACAGATTCGATAAATTCGTCATACTTTTCATTGATTGTCAATCAAAATTATGAAGTTTTCGTGGTGGGTAAAAAGACATAATAAAGTAGAAAATGGGTAGAAAAGGACAACTAGTAGTCCTATTTCTACCTATTTTCTACCGAATCTTGAATACTGCACGTAATTCCTTGAAATCATGAAACTACGCAAGTTCCGGCAGAACTTAGGACGGGTGGGCTTACCATCAGCTTCCTGAATGAGTCCGGGGACACTGAAAAATGGGAGTTCGGCGGTGGTTCCTGGGCGATTGGTGGGTTTTCGCAGGTAGGAGCTAAGGAATTTTACAAGTTAGACAATGAAAAATTAAATAAAAATAATCCAGAACAGTCCGCAATCAAAGATAGTTCAGATACTTTCTATTTTGCAGACTCAAAGGGAAATGTTATTGGGAAACTGGATAAGGACGGGTTTAAGGCGATAGAATATCTTCTGAAGGACGGTAAAAAGTTATCAGAAGTGTTGCTATCAAAAACTGAGACTGATAATGATTCCGAATCACGGCTGAAGGATAATTCTGACTCTTTTATCTTTTGTGATTCAAAAGGAAATGTAATTTGTCAGATATTAAGAGAAGGTGTTAAGTCTCATGATTTTATCCTGAAAAACGGGAAAAAATTATCAGAAATAGGTGTGGAGCTGGAGGGGAAAGTAAACAAAGAGGAAGGGAAAGGTCTTTCCTCAAATGATTTTACGGATTCATATAAGAAAAAGATTGATGATATTCAGGCTGGTGGAGGTGGAGGGGCTGACGACATAATTAACAGAATGGATGGTTTCTATTTCTGCGACGGAAGTGGAAATGTGATTCTTAAAATAACATCAGACGGAATATACAACAAGGACGGAACGCCCTTGAAGAATGATGGGAATATCCCGACGAGCTGCATATATGGGAAAAAACTGTACACTCTCTGTGATTCGTTAGGAACAGCTAATATATGGCAGGAAGAGTTTGCAAAAATAACAGGTTGCATTTTTAACGGTAATGAAAACTACAATCAAGGTAATGCGTTCAATTTGTCGGAGGGTGGCACACGGACGCTAGGAAATGACAGGAAATGCGGCCAGATGCGCGCCTTGAAACTTCTAGAACTGCATCCTGACGCTGATGTTATATTCTATGAAAACGTCAACGATACATCTGCGAAGAGAGGCTCTATATCTGACGCACCCTTCATGCTTTCACAGATGGTGGATTATAATGGAAATATATATGGGAGTAAAGAAGAAGCCCAGGAAGCACTATCTGACGTAATTGAAACGGTTGCGGAAAAGAAAGTG
>CABIXF010000067.1 GCA_902362595.1 Bacteroidaceae bacterium
GACGATAGGATTATATTGAACCCAATCCTAACTTCTTACTACAGAAGTATTTATCAAGCGACCAATCTGGGCGCACGTGCGATTATTTGCGTTGTCCCAACTTGTCGTCCAAGTAAAGAATGCCGGCTGCATCACCACATTTCTTAATCTTTTCAAGGATGTTCTGAGCAGTAGCTTCTTCTTCAACCTGTTCACGAACATATCCCCACAAGAAATCCTGTGAAGCTTTATCTTTTACTTCAGAAGCTACGTTTACCAGTTCATCAATCAGTTCAGATACGTGGCATTCGTGCTGGTACACATGTTCAAAGACTTCCTGTACGCTTCCCCAGCCTTGCGGAACGACATCAATCTTGTCTACCTTTGCGGCTCCCCCACGCTTAGCCAAATAATCGGCCAAATCGTATGCATGCTGCAACTCTTCCTGTGACTGCAGTCTCATCCAAGAAGCAAAACCGTCGAAACCTTCTTTCTTCAAATAGAAAGACATGGACAAATACAGGTTAGAAGACCACATCTCGGCAGTAATCTGCTCGTTGATGGCATTTTGTAATTTTTCTGAAATCATAGTTTTATCTGTTTGGTTAAGTAATTCAACATCTGACAGATAATGAACAAATTCAATGCCAGAGAGTAGGTCTGCCAAAATGTCATCGATTCATGTCCAATGACTGGAGCATTCGGGGTTTCCCCCAGAAAAAACGGGATATCCGCAGCTTGTCCATACACCAGGCTATTGCAAAGGAACCTATCACGCAAATACAAAGTGAGACACACAGAAAAATCATCCCGGTTCCGTCGAAAGCAAACACCTTCACCAACGGCTTCACTGCCATTGTAAAGACCGGAGAAAAGACCAGCAAGATGAACGTATGCGAACCGATATAACCCAGCGAATGTTTCACTCCCCCCGGAAGATACCGGAACACGGCCAGCAGCAGACTCATTACCAGGTAGGTCAAAGCTACTCCGGCCAGTGAAGACTTATCCAAATTCACTTCCTCGGAAGCCAGCCAGACAATGGGAAGAATTGCCCAAAAGGAAGGAGCAAAAAAGGTACGGAAATCCACGGTCGTCCGTTTCAATGCCACACCTGCCATGAAATAAAGTGCATTAATCAGGGACAGTACACCTAAAGCTGACAATACGGCATAGCACAATGCCAGCAGAATCAGTACTGACACCGTACGGTTCCATCGTCCAGCCAGTTTATCCACTCCCCAATACGTCAGTCCGCACAGCATCAGGGTATGCAGATACCAGTAAGGTCCCAGCGGATGAAGGAACAACTTATCGAGCCATAACGACACGCTCAGATGCCCCACTGATTCCCGGACGGGAAGTATGGAGGACATCACGACATAGCCGGTTTCCATCACCGCATAAGGGACAAAAATCCAGCCCATGCTCCGAAGAAACAGACGGCCCTCCTTGGCGATGTTCATTACATAACCGGAGATAATAAGAAACGCAGGCATGTGGAAAGTGTACACCAACGACTTGGCATAGGGATACTTGTCACCAATATAAACCAAGTGAAAAACAATCATCAGCAAAATAAATACGGCTTTCAAGTAATCAAGCTCTGCGATACGATTCTTCATGGGAGCGAAAGATTGGTTTGTATATAAAAAAAGGCTGACTTGATTAAGTCAACCTCTTCGTACCCAGACCCGGTACAAGGCATAGAAATCATAGGAAAATAAAAGAATTTATCTTCCTTATTATCAATTATTTGCATCTTTCTTATTTTCTCCATTTTTGCCATATTTTGCCCATTTTTCGTCATTAAGTACACTTTTAGTACACTTTGAAATTTCATTTTCTTTTGCACCTTTGCAATATCGAAAAACAAAAGAAAATCAATTATTTAGCGTAATCACCCGGTTATGGTACCTAAATCGGGATAAAACCTCTAAACAATGGCAAAGTTAGAAAATAAAACGAAAGAAAACCCTAAATTGGAGCAAAATAAACTGTCGGACGGCAGAATTAGTTTGTATCTGGAGTATTATTTGGGTAGAGAGGAAAAGCCTGTATTGGATGAAAACGGTAATCAGGTGTATTATGAAAGCGGTAAGATGCAGGGAAAGCCGAAGTTCGCTATCAAGCATCACAGGCGAAAGGAGAACCTCAGCCTGTATCTGATAGAAAAGCCACGTACCCCTGCGGAACGCCAGCAGAACAAGGAAACACTGGAGCTTGCTGTAAAAATACGTGCCGAGCGTGAACAGGAGTTTAAGGAAAGTATGTTGGGCTATCGCCTGAAAAAAGACCGGAACGTGAATTTCTTGGATTATTTTCAAGCCTATATCAATGACTATACCAAGAAAGACATTCGGATGGTGCAAATCGCCCTAAGCCGTTTCAAGGACTTTTTGAAGGAGCATTACCCGATGCACGAGTTCGGCATCAAGCCGGAACTTATCACGAAGGACATGATGGAACAGTTCGTAGCTTATCTGCAATCCCGGAGCGTGGGCGAAGGGGCTAAAAGCATCTTCCAGCGTTTCAAGAAGGTTATCCACTATGCGATTGACCACGATGTGATGCTGAAAGACCCCTGCAAAGGCGTTACCTGCAAGGCGGATAGCCAGATACTACGCAAGGACGTGCTTTCGCCGGAAGAAATCCAGCGGTTGATTGCGTGCCATTATGACAACGAGAACCCCAACGTAAGGCGTGCGTTTATCTTTTGCCTGTATTGTGGCTTGCGCTTCTGTGATGTGAAAGACCTTACCTATAAGAATATCGACTACGCTAATAAGCTGCTAAAATTTGAGCAGAACAAGACCAAAGGTCATTCCGCCAGTAGCGGTGTGGTCATTCCGCTCAATGACGGTCTTCTTTCGCTTGTGGGAGAACCGCCGGCAGACGGTAACAAAGACGCTCTCATCTTCAACCTGCCTTCGTATGAAAGTTGCTGCAAATCCGTCAAGCGTTGGGTGAAAAGAGCCGGGATAGATAAGCACATAAGCTGGCATTGCGCCCGTCACTCATTCGCCGTGAATATCCTCAACAATGGGGCGAACATCAAGACGGTTGCCAGCCTGCTCGGGCATAGCGGACTGAAACATACGGAGAAATACACCCGTGCGGTGGATAAATTGAAAGAGGAGGCGATAAACAGCCTGCCGGAATTAAAGTTTTAACCATAAAAGACTTACCTTTGCAATTATGGACTTTGAAGCATTAGTAAAACATATCAGCACGATACAAAGCACGTTGCAGGCGCAAGCCGCACACGCTGTAAACCTCGCCCTGACTGCCCGCAATTGGCTCATGGGCTGCTATATCGTGGAGTTTGAGCAAAACGGTGAAGACCGTGCCGCATACGGCGAACAACTGTTGAAGAAACTGGAACAGCGGTTGAATGTCAAAGGACTGAACGAGCGCAGGTTTCGTGAGTTCCGGCGGCTATACCTTGTTTATCCGCAACTGAAAGAGCCTATCGCACAATACATATTGGCAGGAAGCGAAATTCGGCACACACTGTCCGCCGAATTCACAGACCCAATTCGGCACACGGTGAGTGCCGAATTACAATCCGTTAATAATCAACCAAGTGAATGGAATACACAAGCTGATAGATTATTTGAAAGATTACCGTATTCTCATTTAAAGTTTATTTCTAAAATAGAAAATCCGGTCAAACGTGCTTTCTATGAAATGGAAGCAATAAGGGGTTGTTGGTCAGCAAGAGAACTGGAGCGGCAAATCAATTCCCTCTATTACGAGCGCAGCGGATTGTCGAAAAACAAAGAAGCCTTATCTGCTTTGGTGCAACGGCAAGCCATGCCGCTGCAGCCCAAAGACATTATTAACACGCCCGTTACGTTGGAGTTCTTGGGATTGAACGACCGTGCTTTGGTAACGGAAAACGACTTGGGGCAATCCATTCTGGACAACCTGCAACGCTTCCTGTTGGAAATGGGACATGGCTTCTGCTTCGAAGCACGCCAAAAGAGAATCCTGATAGACGGGGATTATTTCTTTGCCGACCTCGTGTTTTACCACCGCATTTTGAAATGCCATGTCATCGTGGAATTGAAGATAGACAAGTTCCGCCACGAATACGCTTCGCAACTGAACCTATATCTTAACTACTTCAAGGCGGAAGTGATGCAACCCGACGACAATCCGCCTGTCGGCATCCTGCTTTGCACCGAGAGAAGGGCGACACGTTGGTAAAATACGCCACTGCCGGATTAGACCCGAACATCTTCGTGCAAAAGTATATGATAGAACTTCCCACTGAAGAAGAAATTAAGAAGTTCATTTCAACTGCAAACTATTAGCAATAAAAAACACTACTGGCGAAAAGAAGGAAAGCCATTCTTTCTCTTTTCGCCAGCACGTTTATTACTGCCAACAAGAATAGGTTTAGGTTGGTTTGGATGTATATACAAAAGACAGAACTAAACCGTAAATGCAGACGATAATTATAGCAAGTCACTTATGATACATTCTGTTCTTCCAAGACTATATTAGCATTATTATCGCATTTTTCAGGCTTAATCCGCTCTATACGACGAATATGTTTTGCCCTATTAGCTATAATTAACGGTACACGCTCGACAACAACAACCGATGTGTCAAGCCCCAACGCACTCGGTTCTCCAATGCCTATCTTTCTAATTAAGGCATAAAGGCTCATCAGCAAATTTTGTCGGCGGTTACGGGAATCTTCAGGATAATATATCCGGTGGATAATAATAAAGCGAAAATCACCCGGTATGCCATTCTTATGCAATGAAGGATAAGAGCTTGTTAGTTCTACTTCACCATCCGCAACAAGGTCATCAACTACTTGTCGTAAATAAAGGCTCACGCGCGGTTCTATACGAAAACCTATACGCATGGTTATACTAAACAATGTCCCTTTTATTAATGTGGAACAATTATATTCAAGTGTGTCTGGTGTATCCACAAATTCAAGGTTAATAAGCCAATAATGATCTGCCCGTTTAGGCTGCTTATTAATTATGGAATACAACAATTTATCGTCCACACAACCTTCTTTGTCTGCATGATTCACATAGACAAGATTAGAAGCATATTTGGATATGCTTTCGTCCGCCTTAATATCAGAAATAATGTTGTAGTATTCACTTAACCGTTTGGAAGACATATGTTTTCGACGAATTTTGTTGGCACTTACCCATACAAACATGATAAAACATAATAATCCACCTATTAACAGCGTAAACCAACCTCCGACCATAAATTTGGACAGGTTTGCAGCAAGGAAAATACCTTCAATAACACAATATCCGCCGACAAACAGTATTGATAGAATGCGTGGAATGTTATGCATATGCAAATAGAATCCCAACAACAATGTTGTCATCAACATTGTAATAGTTATGGCAAGTCCATAAGCGGCTTCCATGTGGGTGGAATCTCGAAACAACAATATAGTAAATATTACTCCAATATACATTACAAGGTTTACCATTGGAATAAATGACTGACCTTTTACGTTGGTAGGGTGCTTAATACGCATACGAGGCCAGAAATTCAAGTTCATAGCTTCATTCAATATGGAAAATGAACCGCTTATTAGAGCTTGGCTCGCAACAATAGCTGCCCCGGTAGCCATTGCTATGGAAAACAACAGTATTTCTTGTGGCATGATTGAATAAAATGGGTTCACTGTACCTTCTGCACTTTCCGGATGATGCAATACCCACGCTCCTTGCCCCAAATAATTTAGAATAAGCATCACCTTTACAAATATCCAACTGACCGTAATATTTCGTCTGCCACAGTGCCCTAAATCAGAGTATAAGGCTTCTGCACCAGTGGTACACAAGAAAACGGCACCCAATATCAGAAACCAGTGGGGGGATTCCACTAATAACCGTATGGCATAGTAAGGATTGAATGCCTTGAATACTTGAGGATAGGAAGTCAGACTGATAGCTCCGGCGATTCCAAGAAGCAGGAACCAAAGTAGCATAAATATGCCAAATGACCGTCCTATATTTTCTGTACCAAAACGCTGAACGAAAAATATAATGGTAATAATGGTCAGTGTAATAGGAATCACAGGCAGATGCGGACTGATACTTTCAAGTCCTTCTATGGCAGTTGTGACCGTAATGGCTGGAGTGATAATACCATCAGCAAGCAAAGTGCTCGCACCGATAATGGCAATGATGTAAATCCACCTTCTTCTGTGGCGGCGTAAAAGGGCATAAAGCGCAAGTATGCCACCCTCCCCGTTATTGTCGGCACGGAGAGCCACCAGCACATATTTCACCGTAGTCTGAAGAGTAAGCGTCCATATGATACAAGACAATGCGCCTAAAACATAATTTTCATCAAGAGCTTCTCCAGTATGAATGATGGCTTTCATAACATAGAGTGGCGATGTTCCAATGTCACCAAAAACAATACCCAATGTGATGAGTAACCCGGCAAATCCAAGTTTATGATGAATATTGCCTTCTTTTGATAAGTTTGCCATAAAAAGTAGTTTTTTGTTCTACATATATTTGTTTTCCTTTTAAGCGGCGCAAATATAAAATAAAATCTTAACAATAAAATTTCACTTTTCTTTTTTCGTGAAAAATATCATATAAACCTTGACGATGGTCAAGGCTTGTCTAAAAAAAAATAGTCTGTTTGAATTACGTATAACTATTAAACTCAAAAGCCGAAGTTATGGGACTTATCCTTCACCTCGGCTTTTTGCTATTTACTGATTTCCTAACCTATCAGCTTCCTTTTTCAACTGCTCAACCTGCTCATTAAGCAGCTTTGCCCGTTCCAAGGCTTCCGCCTGCCTGCGGCAACGTTCCTCAAAATCTAGTACCGAATCCGTCAGGTTGCGGATAAAACGCTCGTCCCGCTGCCACTTGAACTTATTCTCCAGTCTTTCAAGGGTATTGCCGTCCGCTTGTCCCTGCATCAGCAGATAACGGTATTTCATGTCGTTGTCCTGCAACTGCCCCATCCGTTCAGCCAGACGGACATTCAGGAACAGGGACGTGGCACAGACAATCAGACCTGCCGAAAAGAGGAATAGCTTCGGGCGTACCAAAGAAGTTACTTTGTTGTAAATCCGCCGATGAAACGGTACGGGTTTGGCTTCTTCTTTTTCTGCCATGCGCTCATCATGGTACCGCTTCATTGTTTCCAGCATTTCCTTGAGACAGCCGAAAGTGGCTACTACATAATTCTTGACCTCCCCGAAAGATTGCCGTTGTTCCCTCTTTTTCTTTTCGTCAGGAAGTACACTTTTAGTACGCCCGATAAAAAGAAAAACCCTTGATAATCAGTCGATTATCAAGGGTTTGAAGTACCCAGACCCGGGGTCGAACCGGGATGGATGTTACTCCACTGGTGTTTGAGACCAGCGCGTCTACCGATTCCGCCATCTGGGCATTTGTTTTCGTTTGCGTGTGCAAAGGTAAACACATTTTCTCGAACCCACAAGTAAAATGACATTTTTTTATAAAAAAATCCCCGGTTATCCATTCTTTCAAACGGACAACCGGGGGTTTCAACCTATTTCATTTATTTCTGACGGATGAAAATGTTAATCGGGGTTCCCGACAATTTCCATCGTTCACGAATCTTGTTCTCCAGGAAACGGCGATAAGGCTCTTTCACATACTGAGGCAGATTGGCAAAGAACACAAACGACGGTACCTGCGTATTCGGCAGCTGGGTAATATATTTGATTTTAATATATTTTCCCTTATTTGAAGGAGGTGGATAAGCCTCAATCAAAGGCAACAGTTCTTCATTCAGGCGGGCTGTCGGAATACGAGTCGTACGTGCCTGATAAACTTCCTTCGCAGCCTCCAGCACTTTCAGAATACGTTGCTTGGTCAATGCTGAAGTAAAGATAATCGGGAAGTCCGTAAAAGGAGCCAAACGGTTGCGGATAGCATCTTCATACCCTTTCATCACCTTGGCCGTCTTTTCTTCTATCAAGTCCCATTTGTTTACTACCACTACCAGTCCCTTCTGGTTGCGTTGTACCAGTGAGAAGATATTCAAATCCTGCCCTTCAATACCGCGAGTCGCATCCAGCATCAGAATACACACATCCGAATTTTCAATGGAACGGATGGAGCGAATCACCGAATAATACTCCAAGTCTTCACTCACCTTGTTTTTCTTACGGATACCCGCCGTATCTACCAGGTAAAAGTCGAATCCAAACTTATTATAACGAGTATAAATAGAATCGCGTGTAGTTCCAGCAATTTCGGTGACAATGTTCCGGTCTTCTCCGATAAATGCATTGATGATAGATGATTTTCCGGCATTCGGACGTCCTACCACCGCAAAACGCGGAATATCTTCATCCAGAATTTCCGGCGTATCTTTCTTGAACTTGCTCAACACCAAGTCCAGCAAATCGCCTGTACCACTTCCACTCAATGCCGAAACGCAATAGGGGTCTCCCAAGCCCAACGAATAAAACTCGGCCGCATTGTATTGCAAGTCATTATTATCCGTTTTGTTGGCCACCAGCAGTACCGGTGTCTTCGAACGACGCAAGATTTCTGCCACTTCCATATCCAAGTCGGTGACACCGTTCATCACGTCCACCACAAACAGAATGACATCCGCTTCCTCAATGGCCAGCATCACCTGCTTGCGGATTTCTTCCTCGAACACATCATCCGAGTTCACTACCCATCCACCGGTATCTACCACTGAGAATTCTTTTCCCAGCCATTCCGACTTTCCATACTGTCGGTCGCGGGTTGTACCGGCCTGTTCATTCACAATCGCCTGACGCGTTTTGGTCAAGCGGTTAAACAGTGTCGACTTTCCCACATTGGGACGTCCTACAATCGCAACTAAATTTCCCATAATTATCTTTATTTACGGCTTCGCAGCCGATATTAATCCAATTGATAACCAAAATTCTTCAATTCCTTATCCGAGCTTCTCCAGTCCTTGTCCACCTTTACAAAAGTTTCCAGGTAAATGGATTTCTGGAAGAAATGCTCCAGTGTCTTGCGGGCTTCAGTAGCCACTTTCTTCAGGGCTTTTCCCTGACGCCCGATAATGATGCCTTTCTGCGATTCACGTTCCACATAAATCACGGCATTGATATGAATACTCTTTGCATCTTCCTTAAACTGCTCCACGACCACTTCCACTGAATAAGGAATCTCCTTGTCGTAATACAACAAGATTTTCTCACGGATAATTTCTGTCACAAAAAAACGTGCAGGTTTATCCGTCCACTGGTCCTTTCCAAAATAAGGAGGAGAGTCGGGCAACAGTTCCTTGATGCGTTTCATCACCACATCGACATTAAATTTTGCCATGGCCGAAATCGGGATAATTTCTGCCTGAGGCAACATTTCATGCCACTCATCCACTAATTTCACCAGATTTTCCTGATTGGTCAGGTCAATCTTATTAATCAGCAACAAAACAGGTACTTTCAAGGCACGTACCTTTTCCATGAACTCCGCATTCTTATCCGGTTTTTCAATCGTATCGGTAACATACAGCAACACGTCTGCATCCACCAGCGCCGATTCCGAAAAATTAAGCATGGACTCCTGAAGCTTGTAATTAGGCTTCAACACCCCCGGAGTATCAGAGAAGACAATCTGCATATCGTCCGTATTGAGGATTCCCATAATACGGTGACGCGTTGTCTGAGCTTTGAAAGTCGCGATGGAGATACGTTCCCCCACCAGCAAGTTCATCAATGTAGACTTTCCGACATTCGGATTGCCCACAATATTCACAAATCCGGCTTTGTGCATAAGTAAATATTCGTTCACAGACAAAAAAACGCATCGATTGGGATGCGTTTTTTATCTGTAGTGTTAATTCTTTCTTTATTTATTTCCATCATAACCCCACTTCACGTAGCTGGCACCCCAAGTAAATCCAGCACCAAACGCCGTGAAGATGATATTGTCACCCTTCTTCAACTGCTTTTCATAATCCCACAGACAGAGCGGCAACGTACCGGCGCTGGTATTACCATAACGCTGGATGTTAATCATCACCTTGTCCAATGGAACTTCCAGACGAGAAGCAACCGCATCAATGATTCGCAGGTTTGCCTGATGAGGAACAATCCAGTCGATGTTGTCCTTGTTCAGACCGTTTCTTTCCGCAATCTGAGCCGTTACATCCGACATATTAGATACGGCATATTTGAATACTGTTCTACCTTCCTGATACAAATAATGCATCTTGTTATCAATGGTGAAGTAAGAAGGAGGACAAACCGAACCACCTGCTTTCATGTGCAAGAACGGAAGTCCTTTGCCATCCGTACGCAGGATTGAGTCCATGATACCATAATCTTCCGTAGTGGCTTCTACCATACAAGCCGCAGCTCCATCCCCAAAAATCGGGCAAGTGGCACGGTCTGAATAGTTCACCATAGAAGACATCTTATCTGCCCCTACAATGATAATTTTCTTGTGACGCCCCGACTGAATCATACTGGCAGCTGTTTCCATGGCATACAAGAAACCACTGCAAGCAGCCTGCAAATCGAAAGCATACGCATTCTTCAGTCCTAATTTGTCACAAAGAATAGAAGCAGTAGAAGGGAAATGATAGTCAGGAGTGGTCGTCGCCACAATCACACAGTCAATAGAAGCCGGATCCGAATCCGTTTTCTGCATCAACTGCTTAGCGGCCTTACGAGCCAAATATGAAGTTCCCAAACCCTCTTCGTTCAGGATACGTCGTTCTTTCACCCCGATACGAGTCATAATCCACTCATCGTTGGTGTCAACCATTCTTGACAATTCTTCGTTTGTCAGAACATAATCAGGTACATATCCACCGACTCCGGTAATTACTGCATTTATTTTTTCCATCATTTCTTAATTTCGTGGCCTATAAAAAAACAGCCGGGGAGCCGAAATGGCTCTCCGGCTTTAATTTCCCTAGAACATGCAAAAGATGTTCAACAAAGCGTCAAGTTATTAAAAAGCAGCTTCTTTTTCGATAGCCAACTTACCTCTGTAATAACCACAAGCCCCACATACTGTGTGATAAACATGCCATGCGCCGCAGTTCGGGCAAATAGCCAACGTAGGAGCAACTGCCTTGTCATGAGTTCTTCTCTTCGCAGTTCTCGTTTTTGATTGTCTTCTTTTAGGATGTGCCATTTTTCTAAACTTTTATTTAATTATTATCTAATATTTTCTTCAATTCGTTCCATCTCGGATCCATCTCACGTGCTTCAAACGCGTCATCATCCAAGGCCTCCTCATCGTCCAGGCCCATTTCATTCATTTCTTCTTCCTCATCGACTGAAGTACGCAAATGTTTGTTCAATGCCCCCATCATACCCTTATTACATTTTCCCGGGGCGTGCACATGCTTCATCGGTAAACTCAATGCGATAAACTCGTACATAAACCAAGCGACATTAATATAGCCGTCTTCTTCAGGCACAATCACCATATCCTCCTCGTCTGAGAAAGCTGCCCCTAATTTGACTTTCAACGTATCATCGGTCATTACCGGCAATTCCAAGTCATCCAAACAACGGTCACACGGGACAATTACGGAACCTTCAATATGGAAAGTGAGGACATAAACACCCATCGTTTTTCGTACGTTCAACTGCACTTGCAATTTTCCCTTCTGAATTTCCGGGGCGTCAATATCCGCAAAGAACTGATTCGCTAATAAAAACTCATAATCAGCCGAGTTTTCCGTCATGTTCTTCAATTCTATTTTATATGTACTAAGTTTTCCCAAGTCGCAATACCATATAAATCGGGCGACAAAGATACAAATAATAATTCATTTTATCTAGTCTTTCCGCTTTTTATTTATTAAAAATGCTTGTTTAACACACTCAATATAGCTTTCCTCTTTCTAATATAAAAAAGGTATACCACCATTTCATATCTGTTTTTTTACTTCCAATAGCTAACTTACATGTTCCGCTTTACTGCACAACCCCAAAAAGAGTATACTTTTAATTTAATTAACCCTTAAATTATAAATAAATTATTATTAAGTGCACACTTAATTAGTAAATTAATTAAATTTGCAGCACATATCAAAGAAATCAAACCTTATTCAATATGTTAACTCAAATAATTAATGCCCGCATTTTAACCCCGCAAGGCTGGTTAAAAGACGGTTCCGTACTCATCAGAGACAATAAAATCCTGGAAGTAACCAATTGTGACCTGGCTATTGTAGGTGCCACACTAATTGACGCCAAGGGAATGTATATCGTACCGGGAGGAGTTGAAATCCATGTACATGGAGGAGGCGGACGCGACTTCATGGAAGGAAGCGAAGATGCCTTCCGCACGGCAGTCAAGGCGCACATGCAACATGGAACGACCAGTATCTTCCCTACTCTTTCATCTTCTACCATTCCCATGATTCGCGCCGCAGCGGCTACCACGGAAAAATTAATGAGTGAACCCGACAGTCCGGTTCTTGGACTTCACTTGGAAGGACATTACTTTAATATGAAGATGGCAGGCGGACAGATGCCGGAAAACATCAAGAACCCTGACCCTGAAGAATACATTCCTTTATTGGAAGAAACCCATTGCATCAAACGCTGGGATGCAGCGCCTGAGCTTCCCGGAGCCATGCAATTCGGTAAATACATCACCTCAAAAGGTGTATTGGCAGCAGTAGGACATACACAAGCTGAATTTGAAGACATCTATACGGGATTCTATGCAGGCTACACTCATGCTACTCACTTCTACAATGCCATGCCGGGATTCCACAAACGTCGTGAATACAAATACGAAGGTACTGTAGAAAGTATCTACCTGATGGACGATATGACCGTGGAAGTAGTTGCCGACGGTATTCATGTACCTCCCACAATTCTTCGTCTTGTACACAAAATAAAAGGAGTAGAAAAAACAGCCTTGATTACCGATGCACTGGCTTGTGCCGCAAGCGACAGTAAAGAAGCTTTCGATCCGCGCGTCATCATCGAAGACGGTGTATGTAAACTGGCCGACCGTTCTGCACTGGCTGGTAGTATTGCCACCATGGACCGCCTGATTCGTACCATGGTTCAGAAAGCCGAGATTCCACTGGAAGATGCAGTGAGAATGGCTTCCGAAACTCCGGCCCGCATCATGGGAGTACTCGATCGGAAAGGTACCCTGGAAAGAGGAAAGGATGCCGACATCATGGCCCTTGACCGTGACCTTAATGTACGTGCCGTATGGGCTATGGGTAAGCTGGTAGAAGGTACCAACACACTTTTTTAACTACTAAAAAAATTCGACGATTATGTTGACACAAATCATAAATGGCCATATCCTTACTCCACAAGGATGGATGAAAGACGGTTCCGTACTTATCAGCGACGGAAAAATTCTGGAAGTGACAAACAGTGACTTGGCTGTCATTGGTGCTACTGTCATCGATGCCAAAGGAATGTATATCGTACCAGGCTTTGTCAGCATGCATGCACATGGAGGAGGTGGATACGATTTTACAGAAGGAACAACAGAAGCTTTTCAAAAAGCCACACAAGCCCATCTGAAACATGGAGCCACCTCTATTTTCCCGACTCTCTCTTCCACAAGCTTCGAGAATATCAAAAAAGCAGTGAGCACTTGCGAAGAGTTAATGACAGAAAAAGGAAGCATCATACAAGGACTACACATTGAAGGTCCCTACCTGAATAAAAAGATGGCGGGTACACAGTGGGAAGAATTTATCAAGGATCCGGATCCGGAGGAATACATCCCCCTGCTCGAAAGTACGCAATGTATCAAACGTTGGGACATCAGCCCTGAATTGCCGGGAGCACATGATTTTGCCCGATATACAACTTCGAAAGGCATACTGACCGCCATCACACATACCGAAGCTGAATATCCGGAAATCAAAGCAGCCTTTGAAGCCGGCTTCACCCACGCAGCACATTTCTACAATGCCATGCCGGGATTCCACAAACGTCGTGAATATAAATACGAAGGTACTGTAGAAAGTGTATACCTGACCGATGGAATGAGTGTAGAAGTGATTGCCGATGGTATTCATCTGCCTGCTACTATCCTGAAGCTGGTTTACAAACTGAAAGGTGTAGAACAGACTTGTCTTGTAACCGATGCCCTGAAATATGCAGCATACACAGGAGAACCGATTAATGACCCCAAATACATCATCGAGAACGGTGTATGTAAACTGGCCGACCATTCTTCTTTGGCTGGCAGTTTGGCTACCATGGATACACTGATTCAAACCATGGTGAAAAAGGCTGCCATTCCTTTGGCAGATGCTGTTCGTATGGCTTCAGAAACTCCAGCCAATCTGATTGGCATAGGAGCTCACAAAGGTACCCTTCAAAAAGGGAAGGACGCCGATATCGTCATTTTGGACAAGGACATCAACGTCAGATGTGTTTTCTCCGGTGGAAAAATCGTAGAAGACACCAATACAATGATTCACTAACCTAACCTAATTATATTATAGAAATCAATCGAGAAAACTCTGGGCTGTGAAGTCCGGAGTTTTTTTATACTTTCCTACCCCACCCAAATGCCATCGAACGAATCGCACTCAACAGAAAAAAAGAACAGATAAACACCCATTCCCAAAAACAGAGTCTTCCGTATTCTTCACGACCTTTTATTTCCCCCTCAGAAGTCAAATCTCCATGCACACTATCTTTATTAAGAATAAGAAAGAAAGTCTCAAATTTCTCCCCAAACGTCCTATAGCAGCGGTATAAGGAAAGATATCTGCCTGTAAGCGGAAGATTGTGTCTGCACGGCATACCGAGCGCAGCTGACTTCTCCAGGAAAGTACATATTCAGAGAACCTACGCTGGAGTTTCCTTCCGCCACGGAAAAGGCCGCATTTCCGGAGTGTACCGCATAGAAAGAAGAAAGCGGAAGGAACACCGTGGCGAAATGGTCTTTCCTGAGCCGGAGGCCGTATCCTTCCTGTTCCGGCCGGCTAAAACTTATGCTTGACCAACAAATGCCGCAAGTTTACACGCCGCATCTGCGCGGACCCGCTTCAGGCCCCCTTTGCAGTACCATGCCCTACGTTCCCTTACGGGCACAAAAAAAGCCCCGGAGCATTTCTGCCTCGGGGCTTCCCTAAAACGGCGACTACCTACTCTCCCACTTGTACGCAGTACCATCGGCGTGGCGAAGCTTAACTTCTCTGTTCGGAATGGGAAGAGG
>CABIXF010000068.1 GCA_902362595.1 Bacteroidaceae bacterium
TAAAGATACAAAATCTTTAGGTAATAACAATGCCTCGGCTTGGGAAAGTCGGGGCGTTGTCATAAAAAAAGAGGGTATGCATTTTGACACACCCTCGCTTTTATCTTATTAGAAGAAAGAAATTACATACAAATAGACTACTGCAGCTGGTACAGCCATTAAGGTACTGTCAAACCGGTCTAGCATACCTCCATGTCCAGGGAGGATGTTTCCGGAATCCTTTATGCCCAGTGTGCGTTTCAGTAGAGATTCCGTCAAGTCACCCCAGGTTCCGAATATAACAATTGTTAGGGCCAGTCCAATCCATACACCTAATGTCATGAAGGGGAAGAAATGTGCCATGATAATAGCTGCGATGATGCTGAATGCGCCTCCTCCAATGGATCCTTCCCATGATTTCTTGGGCGAGATTCTTTCGAACAAACGATGTTTGCCAAACAGCATTCCTGTACAGTATGCACCAGTGTCGTTTATCCAGGTAAAGATAAAGATGGATAAAGGCAATATCGGGTTGTACTGTATGTTGTAATGTGCTTCACTGCCAATAGAATGATAGGCCAGTACATTCAGCATGGAAAACGACAAGGCGATGTAAACCTGGCTCATCATGGTATATGCCCAATTGTTCAACGGGTTTTTCTTTTTCAGATACAGTTCGCTTACTAGCAGATAAATGATAAGGAATAAATAAGGAATCAATATCTCGTTCTGTCCTGGCATTACTCCCAGATAGGCGAATCCGAAGAACAGAAAGACACCAGCCAACATGCAAATAGGCTTGTTGATTTCTACATCCTGCTGCTTACTGACAATGGTTCCAAATTCATGAATGGTCAATGCAGTAATAAGCGCGAACAGCAAGGAGAAAGAAATAGGTCCTCCTAAAATGCATCCTACCAGGATTCCTACGAATACGATTCCTGTAATAGCTCGTTGAATAAAATTACTTTTCACGTCGTTTTATATATTTCCAAATGAGTAGTCTGTTATTTTTCTTCTTCAGGTTGTGGAGATTCATCCGATGAAGGTTTTTCTTCTGGATTTTCTTTCTCGTCAGAAGTTTGTTGCGGCTTGCTTTCCAGCTGTTTGCTTTCTTGTGGCTTTTCTGCCTCAATTTGTGCATTGGCTGCCATTATTTCTTCTGAACGTGAAGTCCATGGACGTTTGCCGAATATGCGTTCCACATCTTCTGCAAAAATAACCTCTCGGTCTATCAGCATTTGTGCCAGCTGATTATGTCCTTCACTGTGTTCTCTCAATAACGCTTTTGCCCGCATGTATTGTTCATTGATCATGTTTTGTACTTCTTGGTCAATGAGTTCGGCGGTATGTTCGCTGTATGGTTTGGTGAAGCTATAATCTTCGCTGCTGTTATAGTAACAGAGGTTAGGGAGCTTGTCGCTCATTCCGGCGTATGCAATCATGCCGTATGCTTGTTTTGTCACCCGTTCCAAGTCGTTCATGGCTCCTGTGGAAATATGTCCGATAAAAATTTCTTCCGCAGCACGTCCTCCCAGTGTGGCACACATTTCATCCAGCATCTGTTCCTTAGTCGTAATTTGACGCTCTTCTGGAAGATACCAGGCTGCACCTAACGCACGCCCTCTGGGCACAATGGTGACCTTGATCAGCGGGTTGGCATGCTCCAAAAACCAGGAGATTGTAGCATGTCCTGCTTCGTGTAATGCAATGGCGCGTTTTTCGGCTGCTGTCATGACTTTTGTTTTCTTTTCCAGACCACCTACAATACGGTCGATTGCTGCCAGAAAGTCATCTTTGCCTACGCTCTTTTTTTGGTGGCGAGCTGCAATCAAAGCTGCTTCGTTGCATACATTGGCAATGTCTGCTCCGCTGAATCCTGGTGTTTGACGGGCCAGCAGGTCTACGTCTACACTATCATCCAGCTTCAGGGGTCTCAGATGTACCCCAAACACTTCCTTTCGCTCATTTAAATCTGGTAAATCAACGTATATCTGACGGTCAAAACGACCTGCACGCAGTAAAGCCTTATCCAGGATGTCTACTCGGTTGGTAGCAGCTAGGATGATAACACCGCTATTGGAGCCGAAACCATCCATTTCGGTTAAAAGCTGATTCAATGTGTTTTCGCGTTCATCGTTTCCTCCCATGCTCGGGTTTTTACCGCGCGCACGTCCTACCGCATCAATTTCATCAATGAAAATGATACATGGGGCTTTTTCCTTTGCTTGACGGAACAAGTCGCGTACGCGAGACGCTCCCACACCGACAAACATTTCTACGAAGTCGGAACCGGATATGGAAAAGAACGGTACATCTGCCTCTCCGGCTACAGCCTTTGCCAGTAATGTTTTACCGGTTCCCGGAGGACCTACCAGCAAAGCACCCTTAGGAATTTTACCGCCCAGTTCCGTATATTTCTGAGGTTGTTTCAAGAAATCTACAATCTCCTGCACTTCCTGTTTGGCTGCAGCCTGTCCTGCTACATCCTTGAATGTGATGCGGTTGGTACCTTTTTCAAAAAGCTGTGCCTTACTTCTGCCTACATTGAAAACATTCGATGAGCCACCGGCACCTCCTCCGCCTCCCATGCGTCGCATAAGAAACATCCAGAGGGCAATAATGGCGACAAAAGGCAACACGTTCCAGATTATCAGGCTGAAATAGTCATTTTTCTTTTCATATTGTATGGAACCTGTGAAGTTTCCTGATTTTGTTTGTTCGTCCAGAAATTTCTCCAATGCTTCCATAGAGCCGATTTGTACATTGATGGCCGGGCTTCTGCCTACTTTGCTTGCGTCTTTCTTAAAGACGTCTACAATGTGCTCCGGTTTGATGTACATTTCTACCGTATTGTTGTCGTATGCCACTATTTTATCGGCATACCCTTTGGTTATCATTTCCTGAAATTCCGTATAGTTTACCTCTTTGCTGGCACTCCCTTCATCACCAGATATATAGAGAAAGCCGAATACTAAGGCAATAATGACATAAAGCCACGTCAGACTAAAACGTGGTGCATTTAGTTTAGGTTTATTATTTGTATTGTCACTCATATCGTTTCCTTATTATATTAATCTAAATCGGGAATGTGGGTTAATTGTGCATCTGCCCATAAATGTTCCAGATTGTAAAAAATGCGAACTTCTGGCAGAAAGACGTGAACAATTACATCGATGTAATCCATGGCTACCCATTGCGCGTTTCTTAAACCGTCTATGGCATAAGCCTTGGTTCCCGTTTCTTTTCTGACATGTTCTTTGATTGAATCAACGATGGCGAGTACTTGGCTTGGCGAGTTTCCTTGACAAATGACAAAATACTTGCAAATTGTATCTTCTATTTCGGTTAAATCAACAATGACGATTTGTTTGCCTTTTTTTTCTTGAATCCCTTCTGTGATTTTTTCTATTAAATTTGTTGTTTCGTTCATTCTTTTGAATATTCCTATTTTTAAAATGAAAAATAAAGTTCTTTATATAATAAGGGCAAATATACTTGCTTTTCTGTATATCACGAAAATTTTTGCTTGAAAGAAGATGAAAAAAGAAGAAAAATATATTTTTGGGAAGAAAAAAACGGGTGAAAGCTTTGTATGTTCCAAAAAAGTTGTACCTTTGCACCGTCAAACAAAAAGACAACAATCGTTCTTTTGACTTTGGGCTATGGTGTAATGGTAACACAACAGATTCTGGTCCTGTTTTTCTTGGTTCGAATCCGAGTAGCCCAACTTCATTTTGCAGCGTTTCCATGGAGGAAGCAAAGCGTTATTGGGCTATGGTGTAATGGTAACACAACAGATTCTGGTCCTGTTTTTCTTGGTTCGAATCCGAGTAGCCCAACAGGAAGGTGCTCCGAGTAAATCGGGGCACCTTTTTTATGTCTTATAATTCGTTTGTTGTTAATCTTGTTTATCTCACATAATCAACTAGTTGCGCGCTTTTGTCTCCCTTTTTTTCTTCTTAATGAGTGTTAATTGTTCGTTCCTTTACAAACATTTTCTTCAACAATCTAGTTATAAAGTCATCGAGATTGATAAATGTAATTAGGTATTAGCGTTTTTGAATGAAAAGATGAAAAAGGTAACTATTTTAGCTGCCGCATTGGCTGTTACGTCTCTTTCTGTGAACGCACAAAAAGCGTATGAAGGGAGCCGTTTTTTTGACAACTGGTACGTGGGTGTGAAAGGTGGAGTGACTACTCCTACTACTCATTCTGCTTTCTGGCGTAACATGCGGGCAGAAACCGGCCTTGAACTGGGTAAACAGATTACTCCCGTGTTTGGAGTTTCTTTTGAAGGATTAACGGGTATCAACACGTCTGTCAGCAAGACTGCTTTTGACGACTTGAACCTGGGTCTGTTGGGTAAGATTAATCTGAACAATCTTTTTGGCGGATACAATGGCCAGCCGAGATTGTTTGAGGTGGAAGGTATTGCTGGATTTGGCTGGGGACATGATTTCATGAATTCAGGTGTGGGAAGTGATCGCTCTTACATGGTGAGCCGTTTTGGTGCCAGCTTGAATTTTAATCTGGGTGAGAAAAAAGCATGGGCAGTGAATGTACGTCCAGCCGTTGTGTATAGAATGGATGGTGACCGCGCACACGTGTTGAATGTCAATAAGTCGAAGATTGAAGTGTTGGCAGGAGTGACTTATCGTTTTGCCAGCAGCAACGGTAAGCATTATATGACTATCCAGAAGCCTTATAATCAGGCAGAGGTCAATTCTCTGAATGAATCCATCAATGCGTTGCGTGCGGAAAATGCCCGTAAGGAGGAAGCTTTGAACGCAAAAGAAGCTGAAAATGCTCGTCTGGCAAAGGAACTGAACGATTTGAAGAACGCTCCGAAGCAGGTACAGACCATTGTACAGAACACTCATTCCAAGTCGTTGGAGTCTGTGGTGACTTTCCGTCAGGGAAAGACTTCCATCAGTGCAGACCAGGTGCCTAATGTAGAGCGTATTGCTACTTATATGAAGAACAACCCGAAGAGTACGGTGGTTATCAAGGGATATGCTTCTCCGGAAGGTAGTGCGGAAGTCAATGCACGTGTGGCCAATCAGCGTGCGGAAGCCGTGAAGGATATGTTGATTAGCAAATATAAAATCAGTGCTTCACGTATTACGGCTGAAGGTCAGGGAGTAGGCGATATGTTCTCTGAACCGGACTGGAACCGGGTAAGTATTGCGACTTTGAACGAAGCGGAATAATTCTTTTTAAATTGAAATAATGTACTCTGAAGGCTGTTGCGGGTAACACTGTGACAGCCTTTTTTATGTTTTGTCCGTGGTAGGGAGGTTTTTGCATTTCTTGTATTTATGAATTGTGGGAAAAGTGGCTGAAAAGCATTATCTTTGTCCCCGAATTTGTAAAATCATGGAAGAACGTACACGATACAATGATTTTGCCAACTTTCTGGCACTTCACTTTCCTTTCAAGGTACAGAAAATTTCCCTGAATGTGGGATTTACCTGTCCGAACAGGGATGGGGTGAAAGGATATGGTGGATGTACCTACTGCAATAACCAGACGTTTAATCCAGCCTATTGCCGGACGGATAAGTCGGTGACAGAGCAGTTGGAGGAGGGGAAGGCCTTTTTTGCACGGAAATATCCGGAGATGAGATACCTTGCCTATTTTCAGGCTTATACCAATACCTATGCGGAGTTGGAAAAGTTGCAGAAGATGTATGAAGATGCCCTTCGGGTGAAAGGGGTTGTCGGACTGGTGATTGGTACTCGCCCTGACTGTATGCCTGAAGAGTTGTTGGATTATCTGGAAGACCTGAATCGCCGGACTTTTCTGCTGGTGGAGTATGGTATTGAGAGTACGGACAACCGGACCTTGCAGCGGATTAACCGCGGACATACGTTTGAATGTACGGCAGATGCCGTGAAACGTACGGCGGAAAGAGGGATACGTGTAGGCGGTCATGTTATTTTGGGATTGCCGGGAGAAGACCACGAGGCCATCATCCGTCAGGCTGCACAGGTGTCGGAATTGCCTTTGACGACGTTGAAAATGCATCAGTTGCAGTTGGTGCGCGGCACACGTATGGCCCGTGAGTATGAGGTGTGTCCAGAGGACTTCCATTTGTATGAGGTGGACGAGTATATTGACTTGGTGATTGATTACCTGGAGCGTGTGCGTCCCGACCTGGTGCTGGAACGTTTTGTGTCGCAATCGCCCAAGGAATTGCTGATAGCGCCCGACTGGGGAATCAAGAATTACGAGTTTGCTGTTCGCATGAAGCGTCGTCTGCAGGAAAGGGATACTTGGCAGGGTAAGTTTTATAATAAGGAAAAAGAATAAAAAACAATATAGTATTTTTAATTAATAGGATATCAATGGAAATTAAAGGTAAAGTTCATTATGTCGGTGTGAACGACCGCACAAAAGCATTGTTTGAGAATTTGTGGCCACTGCCGTACGGCGTATCTTACAACTCTTATCTGATTGCAGATGACGATATGGTGGCACTGGTGGATACGGTAGATGTCGCTTTCTTTGAAGTTTATATCAAGAAAATCCGCAGCATCATCGGCGACCGTAAAATCAATTATCTGATTATTAATCACATGGAACCTGACCATTCAGGCTCTATCGCGTTGATTAAGAAATACTATCCTGAAATTGTGCTGGTTGGAAACAAGAAGACTTTCGACATGGTAGAAGGATACTATGGCGTGACAGGTGAACGTTACGTAGTGGGTGAGGGTGATTTCCTGAAATTGGGACACCACAACCTGCGTTTCTATTTGGTGCCGATGGTTCACTGGCCGGAAACCATGGTCACATTCGATGAAACGGAAGGAATCCTGTTCTCAGGTGATGCCTTCGGATGCTTCGGCGCTTTGAACGGAGGTTGCATCGACCGCAACATCAATACCGATATTTATTGGAACGAAATGCGCCGTTACTATGCCAACATTGTAGGTAAGTTTGGCAATCCGGTGCAGAAAGCCTTGCAGAAATGTGGTGGCCTGCCTATCAAGATGATTTGTCCGACTCACGGACCGGTATGGGAAGAATATATTCCGAAAGTGGTGGATATGTACGACAAGATGAGCCGCTATGAAGGTGAAGAAGGAGTGGTGATTGCTTATGGTACGATGTATGGCAACACAGAAGAACTGGCTGAAACCATTGCGGAAGAATTGAGTGCACAAGGTATCAAGAACATCGTGCTGCACAATGTATCTCATACGCCTCATTCTTATATCCTGGCCGATATCTTCAAATACAAAGGACTGATTGCGGGTTGTACGACTTACAACATGCAGCTGTATCCTGAGATGGAGTCCTTGCTCAACAAGGTGGCTGCCCGTGAAATGAAGAACCGTCTGTTCGGTTACTTCGGCTCATTCACCTGGGCCAGTGCGGCGGTAAAGAAACTGGGTGAATTCACAGAGAAACTGAAATTCGAAGTGGTAGGTAACCCGATTGAAATGAAGCAGAGCATGAAAGCCGACAACTATGCGCAGGCGAAGGAATTGGCAAAGGCTATGGCTGACCGTCTGAAAGCTGACCGGAAATAAGAAGCGAATTTCCTTTTAGGAGATAGGATATAAAAAATCTTCCACTGAGGTAACGCCCTTCGGTGGAAGATTTTTTTGTAGGTAGTATAAGCAATTGGGAAATCAGTCTTTTGCCTGATGTACCGTCAACTGCGGGAACGGGAATCCGATGCCTTCCTTGTTGAAGGTGTCATACACGATTTGGTTCATGTCGAAATATACGTCCCAGTAGTTTTCGGTCTTGGTCCAGACACGTACCTTGATATCCACGCTGCTGGCCGACAAGGCTCCCAGCCCGATGAAAGGAGCAGGAGTGGTCAGAATACGGGTATCTGCCGCGATGATGCGTTCCAGTACGGCTTTTACTTTCTCAAAGTCTTCTCCATATTCCACGCCGAACACCCATTCCGCACGGCGCATTTCCTGTTTGCTGTAGTTGGTGATGGCATTGCTGCTCAATGCACCGTTGGGCACGTAAATGATACGGTTGTCTGTCGTAGCCAGGATGGTATGGAAAATCTGGATTTCCTTGACTGTTCCGCTGGCATTCTGTCCGTCGATGTAGTCGCCCACCTTGAACGGCTTGAACACCAGGATAATCAGTCCTCCGGCAAAGTTTGACAGGTTGCCCGACAGTGCCATACCGATAGCCACACCGGCAGAGGCCAGGATGGCGGCAAAGCTCGTGGTTTCTACGCCCAGCTTACTCACGATGGCAAATGCCAGAATCAGGTTCAATAAGATGTTGAGCAGACTTTTCAGGAAGGTCTGCACGCTGATTTCCAGTTTCCTTTTCTCCAGAATCTTGCTGACCAGCCGTCCGATTTGCTTGATGATGAACCGGCCTACAATGTAGATGATGATGGCTGCCAGAATGTCTTTTCCCACTTCAATACCCCAGTTGAGCAGTTTGTCCAGAATTTGTTCCACATTGATTCTGGAAGCTGCCTTGCCTGCCTGTGCAGTTGCTTGTAATAATGTAAGTAACATGATTTGATGATTAATTAATAATACAGTTATTTATTCCTTCAATATACCTTTTCCCTCTCTGATAATTTCAGGTACATCTTCACAACAATTTATCACGGTAGAAGGTTCAATGCCTCCTGTACCTCCGTCGATAATCAGGTCGGTCACACTGCCGAACTTTTCCTCAATCAGTTCCGGGTCGGTGATGTATTCGATGTCCTCTCCCTTTTCCAGCGGAAGGGTCGTGGTCAGAATCGGGGCATCGAGCAGGCGGCAGATTTCGCGGATGATAGCGTTGTCGGGCACACGGATACCCACTTCTTTTCGGTTGCGGAAAATTTTGGGCAACCGGCTGTTGGCGTTCAGAATGAAGGTGAACGGGCCGGGCAGGTTACGTTTCATCAGCTTGAAAGTGGCGTTGCTCACCTGTGCATATTCGCTGATGTTACTCAGGTCGTAGCAGATGATGGACAGGTTGTGCTTGCGTGGGTCGATATTTTTCAGCTTGCAGATACGTTCGATGGGCCGTTCTTTCAAGGCGTGACACCCGATGGCATACACCGTATCGGTGGGATAGATAAGGATTCCGCCGTCGTTCAGCAGGTCGACTACGCGTTGCAAGTCTTCCGGTCGATTGTTTTTGGGATATAATTTCAGTATCATGGCGTTCGGTCACGAAGATGAGACCTCGTGAATCGCAAAAATAAGAAATTTATTTCTTTTTCTTCCGTAGTTCTTCCGCAATTCGATAATGGATGGCTGCTTCTATTTCTTTTCCGCTTTTTTCGAGTGCCTCGGCAAAATATTCATGTGCTCCCGCATGCTGGGGTTTCAGGCTGGTCGCCTTGTCCAGGTCGGTCAGGGCCTCTTCCGTTTTTCCGGTCAGCAGCCGGAGTTTTCCACGGTTGTACACCGCCTTGAACTCCTGAGGTCGGAGTTGTACAGCCCGGTTCAGGCATTCTTCCGCTTCTTCCACCCGGTCTTCATCGAAGAAGGTCACTCCCTTGCGTACCCAGGCATCCACGTATTCCGGGTACAGCTCCAAGGCCTTGTCGTAGTTGGCCTGTGCGGCCCGCGGGTCGTGCGCTTTGGTGATGCACTCGTTGCCCATCAGGTAGTATTCGCGGGCATATTTCTGCAGGTTCTGCCGTTGCTGCTGCATTTGCTCTTTAAGCTGTCGGTTTTCTTCCTTGAGCTGGTTGATGAGGCCCAGTTTCCGGCGGATAAACCGTTGGATGAGTGGTTTCTCAATGTCGTATCGGCTGTGGATGGCCTTGAAGAAAGCTTCCAGAAATTCCGCAAATTCTCCTTTGTCGAAGGCTTTCACGGCTGCCACGTATTGGATATCGGCCTGTGCCTGTTTCATGGCCCGTTCAAAGGTCTGGTTGTCATTGAAACGCTGGGCAAAGCTGACGATTTCCGGGCGGACAAATACATCGGCCGGTGAGATGCGTCGTTTCAGCTGGATACCTTCGAGCGAAGTGCAGCGGCTCAGGGCCACGTACGCCTGTCCGCCAGCAAATACCCCTCCCGTAAAGTCGATGATGACCCGGTTGAACGTGAGTCCCTGGCTCTTGTGTACGGTGATGGCCCAGGCCAGCCGGATGGGATATTGGGTAAAGGTGCCCAGTTCTTCTTCTTCTATCTTCTTCTCAGTCTCGTTGTAGCGGTAGCGGATGTTGCTCCAGCTTTCCTTATGCACGTCAAACTCACTGCCGTCTTCCGTCACCACATAGATGGTGCCATCGGCCGAGAGTCCCGACACGGTGCCGATGGTACCGTTCACCCAGCGTTTTTCCTGGTCGTTCTTGATGAAAATCACCTGTGCACCCGGTTTGATGACCAGCTCCATGAGGGTGGGAAGGCTGCTTTCGGGGAACTCCCCGTGTATTTCTCCTTTCAGTGTGACCGGGTCGCCCGGCAGTTCTTCCAGCTTCTTTTCGTTGATGTAGTCCACGTTGTCCCGGCGGGTGGCCAGGGTGATGTAGAGGTCGTTCTCTTCCGGGCAGGGAGGTGTCGGGGTGTAACGGGTGTTCAGCAGTTGCAGGTCGGCGGCTCCGGCGGTATTGGTCCGGATATGGTCGAGTACGCTGACAAACACCTTGTCGGTCTGCCGGTACACCTTGGTCAGCTCAATCGACACCAGTTCCATTTCCTGAAACACCTTGGCCGAGAAGAAATACGGGTTCGGGTAGAAACGGTTCAGAATCTCCCGTTCGTCACTTTTCACTACCGGCTCCAGCTGGAACACGTCGCCCACCAGCAGCAACTGTTTTCCGCCGAAGGGTTCACGCAGGTTGTGCGAGTAGGTACGCAGTACCTTGTCGATAAAGTCGATGATATCGGCCCGCACCATGGAAATCTCGTCAATGATGACGAGCTCAATGTTTTGAATCAGTTTCCGGTGGTCGGCCGAATATTTCAGGAAATCTTTCAGTTTCCGTCCCTGAAACTTCGGGTCGTCCGGCAGAAGCGGATGAAACGGGAGCTTGAAAAAGCTGTGCAGGGTACTTCCGCCCGCATTGATGGCCGCAATGCCCGTAGGAGCCAGCACCACATATTTCTTTTTGGTATGCTGGCAGACGTATTTCAGGAAAGTAGACTTACCCGTGCCCGCTTTTCCGGTCAGGAAGACCGACTGGCGGGTGTATTGGATGAGCTTCAGGGCATTCTGAAATTCAGGATTGTCGGTATCTATCAGGGTCGGAGTCATGGGGTGTGGTTTTTAGAAGCAAAGATACAGACAAAAGGGCAATAAAAAAAGCGGTTGGATTTCCAACCGCTTTTTCGTCAGAATATTTACGAGAAGCCTTTCGGCATTTATCAGATTCATTCTTCAAATGCTGAACTTGTCAGCGCCGCCTGTTTATTTGCGTCTTTCGTCGCTCAGCATTACATAACCCCAGATTATCGGATCTGCATTGGCAATCTTGTGGAAAATGTTTTTTACCTTTTTCATAATTGTTATCCTTTCTTTTTTTAGTTAGTTTAATTAAATCTTCTGGCGGGCTTCCCAGCTGGCCTTTGCTGTACTTGTTACCTAATTTATAATTACCTATGAAAACTTTTTGTGGGCCTCTTTCTTATTGCCCTTTTCTTTTTACACCACAAAGATAGGACTTTCTTTCTTATGAAATATGTTTTATAGCATATTTTTCAAGTGAAGGCCCGATTTGTTGATGTAAATCAAATCCGAGGATGAAATGATTGCTTTTCGGTTACATTCTTCTTCTTCTCTCCTGAAAAACTCGTAACTTTGCTTCCGTTTTTGGAAGATTTATGGCAGCAAGAATCAACAATCAATACGAAGAGCGCCTGGGGACGGAACGAATGCTTCCCCTTATTTTCAAGATGGCGTTGCCGGCAGTGGCCGCACAGTTTGTCAATCTCCTATATAATATAGTAGACCGCATTTACATCGGGCACATTCCCGAAATCGGGACGAATGCGCTGGCGGGAGTGGGAGTGACCACCTCCCTCGTTATCCTGATTTCTTCATTTTCGGCCATTGTGGGAGCCGGAGGAGCCCCGCTGGCCGCCATGGCTTTGGGACAGGGCGACCGGGTGCGTGCGGGAAAGATTTTGGGCAATGGTTTCATGCTGCTGATACTGTTTACCGTCCTCACTTCGCTGGTGTCTTATCTGTGCATGGAGCCCATCCTGAAGTTTGCGGGAGCTTCTGCCGTCACACTGCCTTACGCGGAAGATTATCTTTCGGTGTATTTGCTGGGTACGCTGTTCGTGGAAATTTCCACCGGACTCAATACCTTCATTAATTCACAGGGACGCCCCAGCATTGCCATGTATTCTGTGCTGATTGGAGCTTTGCTGAATATCGTGCTCGACCCGATTTTCATCTTCTGGTTCGACATGGGCGTGAAGGGAGCGGCCTTGGCCACCATTCTTTCACAGGCCTGCAGTGCTTGTTGGGTATTGGGTTTCTTGTGTTCCGACCGGGCTTCCCTGCGTTTGGAAAAGCGCTATTTGAAATTTGACCGCCGCATTGTGGGGGGGATGCTGGCGTTGGGTGTGTCTCCTTTCATTATGGCCAGCACGGAAAGCCTGGTAGGGTTTGTACTGAACGGCAGTCTGGAGAAATTTGGCGATATCTATGTGGGCGCTTTGGCCATCCTGCAAAGTGCCATGCAACTGGTCAGCGTGCCGCTCACCGGTTTTGCCCAAGGTTTTGTGCCGGTGGCCAGTTATAACTACGGGCATGGCGACCGGCAGCGGGTGAAAGACTGTTTCCGGATTGTGCTGACGGTGATGTTCTCCTTCAATTTCGTCCTGATGCTGCTGATGATTTGTTTCCCGTCGGTAGTGGCTTCCGCCTTTACGAGAGACCGCGAACTGATTGCCACCGTGGAGCATGTGTTGCCGATTTTCCTCGCCGGAATGACTATCTTCGGCCTGCAGCGTGCCTGTCAGAACATGTTCGTCGCCCTTGGCCAAGCCCGGATTTCCATTTTTATCGCCTTGCTCCGTAAGGTTATTCTGCTGGTACCTCTTGCCTTAGTGTTGCCCCGTTTCTTCGATGTGGAAGGCGTGTTTCTGGCTGAGGCCGTTTCGGATGCTACAGCCGCCATCTGCTGCACCCTGCTCTTCTTCTGGCAGTTTCCGAAGATACTCCGCAAGGCCCCGGTTCCCGTGAAAAAATAGATTTTGTGGAATGATAGGGTAAATTCATTGAAACACAAGTAGATAAGGTGTAAAACGTATAAGCATATTCTCTGTCCCACAGTGTGGGATATAAAAACCACAGTGTGGGATACATATTTCACACTGTGAAATACAAATCCCGCAGTGTGAAACAGAGAAAGTATAGAGAGATTTACAGTTATTCTTGGGGATGTTTGTGATTAAGGACGATTGCTGCACAATTTTTTTTCAGAAATCACCTTTCATACCATAAATCTCTGTAATTTTAACCTCCGGGAATCTGCCAGGGATTTTCTTGTATTGTATTCGTATGTGGGGGTAAGATTAATCGATGAAAAATATTATTGAGAGTATCAGAAAGCAATGTCCTGTATCCGACTCTACGATTGAGGAGCTGGAGTCTTATTTGACACCTTGTACTTTTCCTAAAAAGTACCAACTGATTAAAGAAGGAATTTATTGCAAATATGCCTATTTCATAGAAAAAGGTATCATAAGAGCCTATTGGATGGTGGATGGAGAGGAATATACCACTTCATTTGGCACAGAAGGCGGCATTGTGTTCAGTATGGATGAGCTTTATTACAATAGGAAAAGTGAGGAATATGTAGAAACCTTGGAAGAAGTGCAAGCCTACAGAATCAGTATAACCGACCTCCAACATCTGTTCGAAACGAATCTGGAACTATGCAACTGGGGGAGAATCATCCATCAGAATGAATACAGAAGGCTCCACAGAAGTCATAAAGAGCGGCTGTCGCTTCCGGCCAAGGAACGTTATGAGGAATTCCAGAAACAGTTTCCCGAAATATGCAGGAAGGTGAACTTGAAATACATTGCTTCTTATCTGGGGATTACCCTTTCCACGCTCAGCAGACTGCGAAGCAAAAAGCCATAATTTGATGTAGGACAACATTAGTGTCCAATAAAAATGGACGAGTTAAAAAATTAATCAAATAGTCCTTCAAAAAGGGGATAATCGAGTTCTTTGATATCGTTGAAATC
>CABIXF010000069.1:0-1328 GCA_902362595.1 Bacteroidaceae bacterium
TCGGATAAGCTGATTGACGATAGGATTATATTGAACCCAATCCTAACTTCTTACTACAGAAGTATTTATCAAGCGACCAATCTGGGCGCACTTGCATATGCCTGCGTGGTTCGGATATTGGTGTGTCCCATCATCTTGCTGATGCTTTCTATCGGTATCCCGGCGGACATCAGCAGGGTTCCGAACGTGTGGCGGCTTTGATGGTAGCTGAGCGAGCCTTTCACTCCCGCCAGCACTCCGATTTCATGGATGGCATACCAAATCATGTCGCGGTTGGGCATCGGGAACACGGGCTTGGTGTCATCCTCAGTGTTATAAAGGTCGAGTATCTGTTCCGCCACCGGATGCAGGGGGATGAACGACTCCACGCCCGTCTTCTTGCGCAGGATGCGGATGTACCGCCTGCCATCAACCGTCCTGCCGATATGGCGCGGGTAAAGTTCCTGCACGTCCACATACGAGAGTGCGGTGAATGCCGAGAAAATGAACGTCCTGCGCACCAGCTCCTGCCACTTGTTCGTCATGGGATGCTCCATGATGTACATCAACTGGCTACGGCTGATATGCCTGAGTTGCGGTGCGTCCTTCTTTTCGTAAGGCACGTCCGCCGTAGGGTTGAAGCGGAGCAGCCCCTTGTCCACCGCGATGTAGAGCAACCTGTTGAGCCACGTCATGCAGTGGTTCACATGGGAGGCTCTGCATCCTTTCTCCTTTACATATTGTTTAAAGCCGTAGCCGAAGTCCTCCGTGACGTCTTCAAGGGCAATGTCCTTCATTTTCAAGGATAACAGGTATTCCCGCAGGTAAGCCTGCGTGCTCTTGGACTGGCGGTAGCTGGAAGTGGAGTTGATTTCCTTCGAGCGCACCCTCAACCGTTCCCGTTCCTCCTCCCCGATTTGCAGCAGGGTCGTGGGTGCGGCGCTCACCTTGGTAATTTCGTTCTTCAACAGTTCCGCACTGACTACCCCGTCCCTTCTCAGCAGGTCGTCATACGCCTGCCCGATACGTTTTCGAAGTTCGTCCAGCCTGTTGTTAGTGCGTTGTTCTTTTGTCTCGCCCGTCTTGGCGTTCCAGTCCTCCGCTTTGCAGTAGATACCCGTTGAAAAAGCGTTCTGTCTGCCGTCAATGGAAATACGGCACTGGATGGCGGTGGTTCCGTCCGCCTTGACCTTGTTGCGGTTGATGTAGTACAATATGTTAAATGTGCTGCGCATAATTGTAATTTTTTAGTGGGTTAAAGAATAAGTTTCATGTCCTTGGTCGCCTCGATGTACCTGTCCATATCGTCGAACAGTTTTTTCGGAGTGACACGTAGGCTCGGCTGTCGG
>CABIXF010000069.1:1627-13190 GCA_902362595.1 Bacteroidaceae bacterium
AACCGTAACCGGTAACGATGTATGGATGACGGCATGGGAAATCGGAGAACTGTTCAATGTGACAACAACGGCGGTGAATGCGGCTATCCGGGCAATCCTGAAAACGGACGTGCTGAATGACTTTGAGGTGTGCCGGTATGTCCGGCTGGAAAACGGTCTGAATGCCGATGTCTATTCCCTTGAAATCATTATACCGATAGCGTTCCGCCTGAATACCTATTATACCCATGTGTTCCGTTCGTGGCTTTTACGGAAAGCGTACGCCAAAGAGCAGAAGGATACCTATATGCTGTTTGTGCCGATAGCCAAAGGAGGCCATTGCTGAGAACGGAACAAACGCAAGCAAGAACGGACAGCCGTCATTCGGTTGTCCGTTCTTGCTTTTGGTCGGAGGCTATCTGAAAGGTTTCCGATAGTTCGCTTCCAGTACCTCACGCAGTCCCGATTCGGGATACAGTGCCTTTCCACCTAAAATGATATAAGGCAGCAGCCGCTCGTTACGGTATTCCTGAAGAGTACGGCGGCTTACCCGTAAAAGATCTGCCACTTCCTTGTCTGTCAGGTACACCTCACCGTCAAGCGGCGGGCGGTAACTCTCCAGAAACCCGCTGAGCCATCTGGAGCTTTTTCTCATTTTCTGCAATATGGAAGCGACCTTTTCGTCTTCCATCGTGATGATTTCATTGTTCTCATTCATGTTACTTCGGATTTAGTGGTGAATATTCGGTTATTTGCCGCTGGGGTGGATTATGCCTACAAGCGGAATCAGCCGCTTGACCTCTTCTGGCTTGTAGAAAAACTTGTGCCCGATCTGTGAATAGCCGATGAATCCCTTGTCACGCAGTTTCTGCAAGGTGCGCTGGCTTATCCGTAACCGGTTACACACTTCGTCGCCCGTGAGCCAACGGGCAAGGCGTTTCCCGTCCCCCTTGCGCTGCAAGGCGGTCACTTTTTCCACAAAGGCGTCCCACTGCACCATCAGTTCCTCGAAGGTCTTTTTCTCAATAGATACCGTTTCCATAAGAATTTGATTTTAGTTCCGTGCAAAGGTAATGACGCAGGCAGAAAAAGATTCCATATTCTGCTAACTGGCAACTTGTTGCGCCGTTTGTCCGGGTAACGGAGCCATTTCTCAAAAAAATCTCACGTGAACCACGTAGTGAGTTGTTAAAGCCCCTTTTGTTTATTGCTGAACTTTGCCGCAGGAACAAGAAAAAAAGACAGAACATGAAAGTGATAACGATGGAAAGTTCCGCATACAAGGCAATGATGGAACAGATAGCAGAAGTGGCCGGCTATGTCCGTGAAATCAGGGAGGCGATGAAACGTGAAAATACGGACAGGCTTCTCGACACGAATGAAGCCGCCAGAGAACTGGGCGTAAGCAAGCGGACCTTGCAGCGCATGAGGGATGATCACCGTATCAGATACGTGGTCCTGCGGCGCAAATGCCAGTACAGGCTCTCGGAAATCCGGAGGATACTTGACTCCCATACCATCCGGGAGGACGGCAGGACACTCGATGAACTGCACCATAACAGCAGACTGCCCACCGGAAACGGCAGGCAGCCGAAAGGAAGGAGGACATGAACATGGAACTGCTGACAAAGAAACTGTTCGAGCAGTGGATGGAAACCATCCTTGAAAGGCTTGAACGTCAGGACGAGATGCTGCTTGCCCTGAAAGCACCGGAAAAACGGGAACACACGCCGGACAGGATACGGCTCTTTGACAATCAGGACCTGTGCCTGCTGCTCCAGATAAGCAAACGGTCACTGCAACGCTACCGCAGCACGGGAGCCTTGCCCTACAAGATACTGGGCAAGAAGACCTATTACAGCGAAGATGACGTGCTGAAATTCCTGTCGGAACATGTAAAGGACTTCCAAAAGGACGATGTCGAGTTCTATGCCTGTCAAAACCGGGGTTTTACGAACTTATCATCAGGAGATGTAAACGACAGCCCCGGAACCGAACGACGTATGTCTTTATAAGCATATTCTTTTATCAGCGAATAGTCGGTGGCATCTAAGGCATAGTAGTAATCATCTTTGTCTGTCGAACGTTTCACAGTCCAATCAAACATGTTTCCGAAAATGGTCAATTCATCTTTTGTGGGGTCAAAAGCAGGAATGGCAGATTTGATGACACTCCCGTCGCTCTGAATCACATAGAAATGATGTCGGCTGTCTACCATGTATCCTAACGTCTGACGGCTGCGGAATTCGGTGATGAAGACGTATTCCGGACGCACATTGTCGGGCAGCCGAATGGCTTTTACATACGGACAGCCTTTCGTACATTTCAAGTGAAACAGTTGGTGGTTAGCGTCCAGCACCAAGTATCCTTCGTCGTAATCTTTACGGGTGGTAGGATTGCCCGAAGCATAGCTGGCGGGAAAAACAAAACCTTTTTGGAGCAACATGTCGGTAAACAGCTTGCTTTTCGGTTCGTCTATCCGGTTTGTCTCCATGCAGATAAACTCAATGCCTTTACCGGTAAAACGGAAAGCGTCATCGGGCATCTTCAGCTCCACCCGCTTGGACATCGATTCCATCAGGAAATAAATTCCCGTTTGGGGAGCGTTGATTGCCGAAGGCACACTTTTAAAGGTAAAGTTTGTCATTTGAATGTCTTTCGGGCTGACTGCTTTGCCGCAAATGGTATCGGGAAAACGCTCGTCTGCCGTAAGCTGACGCACATAAAACGAAGGAAGCAGGCTGTCTACCTGTTGCTGCGTATAGGTGTTTCCCTTTGTATCGCTGCGTCGGATTTGCTTGTTCGCGTCCGTCTGAATGAATATGAAGTCGCCCAAAACCGAGCTGTACATCGTAAACGGGGTTTTCACCGGTTTGGCTGTAAAGAATGCGTAACACCACGGCAACTGCCATACCAGCAGAACCGCCACGGTGAGATAAAGAAATATTTTACTGAATCGAATCATCTTTGTTTCATTTTTTAATCATTAATCAGTCTTGTTTACCGGCTTTAAACCGCACCACGGAAATCCATGAAAGCGAAGCGATGAGCAGCGTGTACAGGGTCAGCACGGGCAGGAAGCTGTTATAGGCCTCGGGTGCCGGAGCCAAGAAGTAGATGCGGCAAATCAATGCGGCAATAATCAGATTCAGCACCCGGCGTTTCCATGTGGGTTCCAGACAAATCCACGCCACGAACAAATAGCCTGCACCACCTGCCAGAAACCACGGAACTGCCGACAGCAGAATATGCCGAACCAACTCGCCCGTAAAGTGCTGGGGCAGGTAAATGCCCATGATGATGAAACTCGTGGCGAAACATGCAGCCAGCGCAAGCAGCCCGAAAGCCAGAATAGCCAGAATCATCTTCTTCTGCGAGTAAGGCAGATGCAAAGTCAGCTTCAAGCACTTGCGTTGCATTTCGGGAAAAAACTGTACGGCTGCCAGCAGGATACCGGTAAGCAGCGGAACATATTGCAACAAATCTACAAATATGGCATCTTTCTGAACCATAACCACCCACAGATGGTCGATTCCCTGCATGGCTATCACGCGACTGACGCGAAGCATGGAGTATCCCGTGATTCCTATCATGAACAGGGTGGCCAACAGCAAATACCAGCGTGTTTTTATCCACTCTTTATAAAATATGGCTTGTATCATACGTTTCTCTTTTTCTGTTTAATGTTAATACTTTCCGGTAAGCCCGATGAAGGCGTCCTCCAGACTTACGTGTTCGTACCGCAAATCGGTATAGGGGACTTGCGACTGTTTCAAAAGTCCCTCCATTTCGGCAGGCGGAAGGAAAGAATGGGTTTCCAGTGTCTGCCGAATCACCGCCGGATGATAACAGCTCTCCGGCAAGTGAGGCTGATAGCCTTCGGGTACGGTACAAGTATATCGTCGGAGGTTCTTCATCAATGTTTCAACAGGCTGCTGGATAAGAATAGAACCGTAGTCCATAATGATACAGTCATCAATCAGCCGCTCCATATCCTGAATAATATGAGAAGTC
The DNA here is from genome assembly GCA_902362595.1 of Bacteroidaceae bacterium. Taxonomy (GTDB): domain Bacteria; phylum Bacteroidota; class Bacteroidia; order Bacteroidales; family Bacteroidaceae; genus Phocaeicola; species Phocaeicola fibrisolvens. The sequence continues at coordinate 5,621 of CABIXF010000069.1, forward strand.
AGGAAAACGGTTTTATTTTCAGAGCGGGCATAATCGCGCAGATAGTCGACAAAAAGCCGACGATAGCCGGGGTCAAGCCCTAAAGAGAAATCGTCTAAAATCAAAAGTTCGGGGTCTTGGGCAAGAATCAGCCCCAACGCCACTTGCGAACGCTGCCCGTTCGACATGCGCGAGATGCGCTGCCCCGGAGCCACTTTCAGCTTATTCATCAAGTCGTAATATGCCTCCTTTTTCCATTGCCCCGGATAGAAAGAAGCATAAAACTTCTCTATCTGTGTAATGTTCATAAACTGATACTGAACATGCCCTTCCAGCAGCAAGCCGATGTTCCGGCGCAGGGCGGGATTCATGGTTTGAATATTCTCTCCGAATATGCGGCACACCCCTGAACGCGGTTGAAGATAACCGCTCAAAATATTGATAGTTGTTGTTTTCCCTGTGCCATTCTTACCCAGCAGTCCTAAAATACGTCCCTGAGGTACATCGAAGCTCAGGTTCTCATAAATTTTACGTTTGCCGTAATAATGAGTCAGGTTTTTACATTCTATTATTGCACTCATTCTTTATATCTTTTTCCGTTTTTTGATACCTTGAAAAATTCTACCCATAGGACGAACCAACTCTACCCATAGGACTGATGAATTCTACCCATAGAACCGACCAATTCTACCGCATGAATTTTACAGGACTAACCGTCACTGATTCCTCCCTGATTATCAACAAGTTTTAAAAACACGCAAGGAAGATGACCGGTATTAGAATACCGATGACCAGTTCTATACCTCCCCTGCCCCATAATCCCTTCGGCCCTTTAATCATCACAATGCCGCTGAGGGTGATTAAAATCAGGCAGACAGCAAAAGCATCGGCAAACCAAGTCCACCATTTGCCGGGATTAAAATGAAGCTGCACCATCGGGGAGATGAGCGGACGGCGCTTCAATCCTTCATACACCGCATCGTTCGTCCGGGTGTCAATCACCAAGCTGGAGCCTCCTTTCAGGAAAACTTTTATCCTATCCGGTTTCGGGTAATAATATTTGGTGAAATTCTCCGCTTCGTCCAACGGTTCCAGCAATGCCAGAATCACCTTGTCATTCACCTTGTTTTTGTCAGACAAGTCCGCTGTTACCTTATACTCTTTCCGCGTAACCGTATAATGAGGATTTATGCTATCCCGATGGTTCATTACGAGACCTGAGACAGCATAAATCAGAATCATTCCGGCAAAGAAGAATGAGAGTTCGCGATGAACCGTCCTACTCCATTTGCGAAACGCCGCTCCTTTACTCTTGAATTTCATAAGAACTTGCTTCCAAGTAATAGAACGACAGGTAATCTTTTCCGGTAGCTGTTTTTCTTTCAGCTATCTTCGCACGGAAATCGGCAATGCGTGCTTCGGGAGTATTCGCTGTTTCGCCGCGTGCTTTCTTCTCCGAATCACATCCGGCAGCCGTTTCGCCATGAGATTTTTCGGTCTGCGCTTTCAGCCGGCTTTCCCAGTTTTGCAGATAAGCCTCATCAACGCGCTGCTCTTTCAATGTTCCGGCAACCGTGACAATGGCATTGACGCAACGGGTATCAAACGAGCCTAACGGACCGGCTTCTACCCGGATCGTCTTAGTATCGTCGCTGCCCATCAAAAACATTTTCGTAGCGCCATGCTTGCAGGTGTGTGTACAAATCCCCTCAATCGTTACCTCCTTGTTTACCAGCGAGTCGGCATCCGAGAGCAAATCATCAATGCTTAACGCCGACGGAGCAGCCTGTTCCGTTTGTTCAGACTGACTTTGCTTATTACTGTTTCCACAAGAAGTAATCATTACCATAGCTGCCATAAAAGCGGCAGCAACCATCAATTTAGTTTTCATACATTATCATTTTTAGTTTTAGAAAAAGACGCCCAGTGAACAAGCGGCATACCGGGCCGTTCCGCATTTTTTATAATAAGTGCCCTGCCATTGGAATGACAACGACAAACTGTATTTCTTTATCGGATAGTTTCCCTGCAAGCGGACTCCTGCCCAGCCGTAACTGTCGGACAAGTAAGTGATATTCGCCAACAAGGTTTGTGCCGATGATTTCGAAGTATCCAATCCCGGCAAAGCATATTCAGCCGAGAGGTTGGCGTAATAACCGCCGTTGGCTTCTGCCGCCAACTGCAAACGGTTTATCTGATAGTGCAAACGGGCACGCAACGAACCGGACAATGCCGACAGATGGACGAAACGAGACACCGTGTTGTAATCGGCCCTCCACCGATGACAAGTAACGTTAGGGATGATTGCTCCACCCCATGTCCGTTCACCATACGGGAGTTTCTCCCACAGTCCCTCTACCGAAATCCTGCTGTCGGCAATCTTTATCCCCGGCGAGGTACTAATCAGTGTTCCGTACGAACTCCCGCCAGCCTCACCGTAGAGATTTTCCGTTCCCTTACGGACTGTATATTTCGTTTTCAGCTTTACACCGAAAGTATTTCCCTTCCAAGAAGTCCGCAGCCAACTCACATTCCCATCCAAGTTTGTAGTACCCAGCTCCAGCAATGTGAGATTATTGGCACTGCTCAGTTTCTTATCCAGAGCCATGTGGTCCATTGAAACCACGGCAGATATTCCCTGTTCCGCATCTGCCGGCAGGATGCCCACACTTCCTTTCCACTGCATACCTTGATATTTTGTTCCGGTCTGATTCCCTGCAAAACGCGCATAATCCATCCCCAGCCCCAATACATGGTATACCGAAGTAGAACCTTTGTCGGCAAGAAACGAAATCTCACTGTTCTGCTGGTAGTACCGGAAATCGGCGGATACTCCTATACGATACGTACCCAAACGATAGCCTCCTCCTGCGGAGAAAGAAAGATCGGAAGCCGTATTGCGCGGACGTGGGTCTTTATCCCGATAATTATGAGAAGCTCTGTAACCTCCGGTCAGCCCCCATGTCCAACGCCCCGATTCATCGGCATATCCACCATTGAAATAATAAGTCTCTCCCTTCAGGAAACCACCTATTGAATCGCCTGTTACATAAGGAGCCACCAACTCCCAGTCGATGTTCTCGTTCCACAATACATTGTCTTGTTTCCGGCTTCGGTATCCGGCAGACCCAAACACCCGATTATGCTCCGACAGAATAACAAACGAATGTACATCTACTCCGACGTGAGCATCGTTATCGCCTTCTTGCTTCAAAGCTGCCCTGCCCTTATCATGACGGACGGCGTTTACATCCACACTTGTCCACGTATACGGAGTGTAATAATAATACAGTGCCGGATTCTGCCATACTTCACCGCGAAATCCGGTTGCGAACGAGCCCATACGGATTACCTTATCAGGCAATGAAAGCGTATCGGCAACCGTTTGTCCGACGGTTTTCTGCACATTCGTCCCAATGAAAGCAACCAATAACGTTATAACTATTCGCATCCGGATTCGTATCATAAAACAAACAACAAAGATTTATTATGTCAACAAAAACGTTTCTGATTATTCGGCAAACAAACTCGGAGTGGCAGCCGGCGTGAAATCAACGGTAGAGTTGTTCGTGTCTTGCAGTACCTCGCGGTCATTGTCCGTATAAGCCACCTTACGCATTACACACTTGCCGATGTTTTCTGCCACGGTGTTATTTACGCCGATATAGGTATGCCCCATATCCAGTTCGGTAGCCGTAACATTCCACTGCCATTCATTGGTAGCACCGATATTCACAGCGTCTATCACCCATTCGTTAGGGAATTTATATTTGCTCTGAGGCTTGCTTACCGTTCCGCTTTGCAATACATACGTGTAGTCGTAAGTATAATCTGCGATATACTGTTCTTTCGTCATTCCTTCGGGCAGTCTGCCGATGGCATAAGCACGGTTACCCTGCTTGTTCAGTATCCAAATGGTCTTGGTATAGCAATAATAGATATCCATATTGGGAACAGCCGGATTGTCTACGTCTTGTTTCGATTCGATGTACCATTCAAAGTTGGCATTGCTCAGGTCGATGGAGTTCGGGTTAGCCTCTTTGTGGTTGATGGCGTTATCGCAGATAATAAAAGACTCTCCCGGTTGTATCGGATAATCTGTTCCGTTGCCCGGTACTACGACCACAGAACCTACCGCAATCGCTTCGTTCATGATATCCGGGTCTACCGACTGATATTTCTGTGTGGTGGTGAATTGCGATTCCATGAATACCAGTCCGTCTGCATACAGAACCGTATCCGAGTTGTTGTAGATGCGCACGTATTGGTCTCCGTTATACTGCTTTCCGGCCTCGTTATAAGTTCCGGGGAGGAATATTTCGGCAATCACGAAGTCGGCATCGCCTGTATTCACCACGTGTGCCGTCAAGTCCAGCTTGCACGAACCGCCCGAAACTGTCACGTTCTGCTGTACTCCCTGCACGTTTACCTCTACCGAAGTTCCGTTCTGCGAATATGTCCCCTTCCCGATGAAAGTAACGTTATATAATCCATCCGCTAACTGAATAAGGCTGGTAGGGTAACTTACATCGGTCTTAGCAGATGTATTCACGTTCTCGAATGTATAAGTACCGGAGGTTATCTGCAACCCCTCGATTGTTGTATTTACAGTGGCAGAAATACTTACGTCGGACATGCTTACTCCTTCGTCGTCACTACATGCGCTGAATCCCAATGCTGCCGCAAAGAGAACCGCCAGAGCTAATTGATTTTTTTTCATATTCATTACTTTTTTATTTTAGATTATTAAAAAGTCAAGTTCATTTCCATGCCGAAATAAGGCGATTCCGGTGTCCGGCGTTGCAATACTCCCCTCAAGGTGTAATCGGGATAAATGCCCAAGATGCGGTTTACGTAAAACGACAGATTCAGGTATTTACCGATTCGCTTGCTTGCCTTTAAGTTGACATCCATGTAGAAAGGCACGGTGGTACGTTCGAAATAGGTAGCCGAATACTTTTCTACCAGATGCTGCAACTGGATGTTTTCTGCATCTTCGGCACGGAAAGGATAGGTTTCGCCCGACTGGTCGATGTAACTTACCGGCATACCATCGTTCCACAGATTACGGCGATTAGTGTACCATGTACATTGCAGTGAAGTTGAAAAGGTCAAGCCCAAACGCTGGAGATAGGTGTCAAACATAAAGTTGGTATTAAACGCCTGACTTTCTGTTCCTTCTTCGCCCTCGTATAATCCAACGTATTCCAACTGCTTATTATCCAGCAAAATGGAGGAAGCCTTATATTTCGGAACGTCTGAGCTATAAATGTTTTTTATCCACGCCCCATACACCGTAACGCGGGTTTTCAGCAGTTCGATTCGTTTGGATGAGAATTGAAACTCCACGCCTTCTTTCTCCATTTTCATCACGTTGCCCACGGTAGAATATACGTCAAGATTATATTCGTCGGTATAAGCCAGTTCCGACAGTTCGGGAGGAGCAGTCAGCGTAGAGCCGTCAATACTCGACGGGTCATAGAGTTTATAAGCCAGCGATTTGTAATATGTCAGGTCGCCGAAACCGTTGTTCATCCGCTCGCGGAAGTAAGTAACAGACAAGCGATTCCCTTTATAGCCTATATCGGCGCGAACCTCCCACTTCCGGTTACGTGCCGGCTCTAACTGATAATTGGTATTGTCCCACTTATACGTCATCATGTTGATGCGACGGTAATCGGGATTGGTATGATAATAATTCAACTGAATCAAATCGACATACTTCAGGTCGGGGTAAAGCTGCGAAATGGTAGGCATACGGCTTATCCATCCCAAACCGCCGGAAAAAGTGATATTCCATCCATTGAATGCAGGCAAACGCCATTGCAAATCCAGACGGAGGTCGGGATATACCTTGCCTTTCATCTCGTATTGGCTGTCAAGCCCCAACAGCGACTGCAAGCGGACACCCGCCGTAAGAGACAGTTTATGGCTTTGTACGGGAAGATGTAAAACCTCTTCGGCATAGAAGGCAAAAGGTTGCAGCCCCGGCACGTCTTTAAAACGACGCGGACGGGTACTCATGCTTTCACTGATGGGGCGCGTGACGTCGAACACTTGTCCTTCGCCCAAATTCTTCTGATAATTCCACTCCACGCCCATGTTCGTCTCGTTACGCAACATGCCGACAGGAAAAGCCAAGCGGGTGCGTGCCGCAGCCGTAACGTATAAGGGCTTACCGTCGATTTCCATTTGTGCCACGTAATTGTATGGTAAATAGATACCGTCAGATTCTCCTTCTTCTTCCTGAATGGATATGGCTGCCGGACGGTTGAGGGAGACCGATTTCGTTTCACGCATTTTCTCCCATTGCTGGCTGACGGAGGTGGTCAGGTTTATCTCCCGTATCCATGAACGGTCGGGAAACTTCATATTCCATTTGCCTGCCACCTTCAGGCTGTTGAAATCCGACTTGTAAGCGTCTTCTTTTACGGTGGCATCCTTGTCACGTTTTGCATCGTCGAACGAACCGGTATAATCGGTACTGATATTCCAGTGGATGTTACGCTCGTTCCACAGCCACTTGCTATCCAGACGGGCAGACGCCGTGAAGCGCGTATAGTTTTTCACACTGTTGCGCGGGTCAATCTTTGCATCCAGATAATTGACATCGGCATTTAAAATATAACGTCCGTTGCCGTCCAGCCTGATTCCTTTACCTACCGAAAACAGTTTGCTGGTTTTATCGGCTTTGAAGCGTGCAGACAAGGGACTTTCGCTGGTTTTGCGCTGGATAATCACTGCGCCGTTCGACACGTTTCCGTACGCCACAGAAGGAATACCTCGGATAATCTCCACCTTCTCGATATTGTCGGTGGAAAGGGTACGCATATCCACTCCTTTCGCCATCGTGCTGGTGGCGTTTACGCTGGAAGTGCTGCCCGGCATGTATTGCAGGTTGGCATCTGTATTCAGGGACACACCGTCGACGAAAAACCCCACGCCCAACGAAGAAAGCGCCGATGTCTGACCGGTTTCGCGGATACGAATCAGGTTTGCCTGCCCCATCTGGGGGTCGGCCGACTTACCTCCGGGTACCAATTCCATCAAGTCGCTGAAACTGCTGGGCTGAAGGTGTTTCATCGCCGTGCGGTCGATTATGGATGCACTGGCGGCGTACTTCGACTCGGAAGCGGTTACAACAACCTCGTTCAGCGCCGTTGCCGAAGACTTTAAATAAAACGTTTCTGAAATATCCTGAACAACCTTTACTTCTTTTTCTACGGTATCATATCCTAAATACGAAACAACCACCCGATAAGTTTCGGGCCGGATGTGGGGGAGCTCAAAACGCCCGTTCGCATCTGTAATGCCTCCATAAGCAATTTGTTTCCCAACAAATAACTGAACCGTTGCATAATCTAACGTTTGATGGGTCTGTTTATCTAACACAACACCTCTAAACGCAAATGTCTGCCCCCATAAAAAAGAGACATTACCCAATGTTATGAACCAAAGAAGTACGTATATACTTTTGCAAACCATCTCATCCTTTATTTGGTTTACCTCAAATCCGCAACTACGCGCCTATATGATACAGAAGCGAAAATAATCTGCATCGTTAGTAAAAAGGGGGCACAGTGCATCGAAT
>CABIXF010000070.1 GCA_902362595.1 Bacteroidaceae bacterium
TAGACATCCGCCTCTACCCGTTGCAGGCAAAGATACCCGTCACGCACCTCCCAGAAAGCGGTATATCCGCTATAATTGCCCGTGGACCGACTGACATTTTCCGGAAGCAAATCTCCCATCCGCCTGCACAGCAGGGAATCGTAGTCTATGGGCTTTGCCATCAAGACCCATTCTTCTCCTTCCAGGCGAATCACATCGCCCGATTGCCCTGTGGCCTTAAGCGGCAGCACGGCAAGCCACAGCAGGATACACAGCACCATCTTTTTCATACGCATCTGACTATAAGGAAAATCTTGTCCTGAAAGATACGAAAAAGAAACGGTTTTTCAAAGCTGTGGAAAGAATTGGCCAAACGCCTCTTCGTTTTCCCGGAAACATCCTTCTGATGTGTACGTCTCTCTTCCCGGAAACGTATGTTTCCCGAGGCAGAAACGTACGTTTTACGGCAGGGAAACATACGTTTTCCTTGTGGGAAACATAGAAAACACCTTGAAGAATTCCTCACTCCTTCAAGGCGTTTCCAGCTTATCCGTACCATGAATAGAAACCTTTTAGTAACCGAAAGGAACCCAACAAGGACTCGTAAACAAAAGCCTGTGTACAAAAAACAATACTTGCAAGATGGATGAAAAACATTTGGCCTTCAAAAAAGAAATAAATAATTTAGGGGCGAATGATTGAGTGTCAAAATGACAGAATTAATGATTCCCATAAACTTGATAGAAAACAACTACCTAAAATGACTATTATATGAAAATGGATGCATTTAACACATATATGTCCAACATACCCACTGACTTTTTTAAAAGCTTATGCCTAAAATATGGAAGCGCATATACCTATAAAAAAGGGGAATATATCTCTAAAGAAGGAGAGATATTTCCTTATTGGGGATATATAGAATCAGGTATTATAAAATACACTTGCTACAACGTGACAGAAAAAAAAGAATATAATACAGGATTTTCCTTTGCAGGCGAATTTATGGCTGATTATCCCGCATGTCTTTATAATATCAAGTCTGAGATTTCCATACAGGCTTTGACAGCTTGCAGAATATATATTTGCCATTCTGAAAGGCTGAAAGAAGAATTTGAGAGAAGCATGGAAAGTCAATATATTGCACGTATCGCAGCAGAACAAATGTGCTTTCAAACCTATTCAAGATATGCCGATTTTTACAGGCTGACCCCAGAAGAACGGTACAGACAACTTATCAAAAGAAGCCCGGATTTACTTCAACTCATTTCCGTAAAAGAAGTTTCATCTTACTTGAGAATAACACCTACCCACATGAGCAGAATAAGAAAAATGGTAAGTTTTGACAAGTAATTCTCAACATTTGTTGAGATTTTGGTTTGTAGTCTGCAATAGAATCAGGTATTTTGTTCTTCATAAATACTTTATAGTACCTTTATGTACTAAAAAACAATAGTTGTATGAAGACAAAGAATTTATTTGGAATACTGATGCTGTTCCTTTGTGTATTTAGCTTTTATAGCTGTAAAGATGATGATCAAATACCACAGTTTGAATTTACACCGGAATCATTAAATCAAACGGTTTGGAAAGGGAATATAGCTGATCCAACCTATAATGGTGAAGTGGGTATAAATTTTGAGACTAAAGAAACAGGAGTAATAAATTGCGTAGATCCACAAAATCCGGAATATACTATGGTGGAAGGTTTCACGTATGAGGTAAAAGGGAAATACATTTATTTCAAGAACTCTATTATACTTAAAAGCCAACCATGGAGTTTGATAGAAATATCTAAAAACAAAATGATACTCAAATACAATCTGGTTGATATAAAACCTCAATATCAGTCCACATTGGAACTTACAAGAATTGATTAGTTAATCTGACAAGAAAAGCGGCAAGAAATTACTTTGTCGCTTTTTTATTCCAATTCCTATTTAAAATCAAATGCGTCTATCAAGACATTATCCTTAATAAAAAGCTCATGGGTACTTTAGGTTATATAAATGATATGATGCGGAGGGACAAAGAAAACCGAGAACTTCGCAAATTAAATAGGGATAGAATTAAAAAACATTAATAAGTGCCTTGTTTTTATTGTGCTGGATTTTATATCAATGTTTTTTTTGTTATACAAAAGTACGAATAAAAAGTGATAAACAGAAAAATGTAGCAAAGTTATTGGCAGATAGGCGTTTTAGGAAGATGGCTTGAAAAAATGAAAGACAGAAAAAGCAATGAAAAAGCCAAGTTAGGACATCGCAGCGTTACCAATTCGTGACCATGCCCAAAACAGGTTATGATGAGGTTGGAAGAATATAGAAAACACTAACTTCCAGTGAGTTACTAACAACTCACGCAAGAAAATGCGGCGTGAACGAGAATTGCAGTATTCCTCAATGATTTGCGTAGCAACGAAGGATTCTTCACGAACTAAATTTGAAACCAAAAAAATTTTAGAACGATGAAGAGTACATTTTCAGTTATCTTCTACCTGAAAAGACAGGCAGTGAAGAAAGACGGTACAGTACCGGTTATGGGACGTATCACAGTGGACGGAACGCAGACGCAATTCAGCAGCAAACTTTCGGTCGATCCCAAATTGTGGGACACGAAAGGCGGACGTGTCACGGGAAGAAGTTCAGCCGCACTTGAAACAAACCGCCTGCTTGACAAGATGCGTGTGAGCATCAACAGGCACTATCAGGAAATCATGGAGCGTGACAATTTTGTGACGGCTGAAAAAGTGAAGAATGCCTTTCTCGGACTGGAACACCGCTGCCATACACTGATGCAGGTGTTCCGCCAGCACAACGAGGATTATGCAAAACAGGTGGAAGCCGGCATGAAAGCCAAAGCCACGCTTTCAAAATATCTGGTCGTTTACAAGCACCTGCAAGAGTTCCTGAATATCCGATACCATGTGAAGGATATTGCCCTGAAGGAACTTACTCCGGCATTTATCTCCGATTTTGAAATGTTTCTCCGCACGGACAAGCACTGCTGTACCAATACGGTCTGGCTTTATGTGTGTCCGTTACGGACAATGGTGTTCATTGCCATTAACAATGAATGGCTGACACGCGACCCGTTCCGTGAATATGAAATCAAGAAAGAGGAAACGACAAGAGGGTTTCTCACGAAAGAGGAAATCCGTATGCTGATGGACGGCAAACTGAAAAACGCCAAACAGGAGCTTTACCGTGACCTGTATCTGTTCTGTGCGTTCACGGGGTTGTCATTCTCCGATATGCGCAATCTGCGTGAGGAAAATATCCGTACATACTTCGACAACCATGAGTGGATAAACATCAACCGCCAGAAGACGGGCGTGGAATCGAATATCCGCCTGCTGGACCTGCCCCGAAGAATCATAGAAAAATACCGCGGACTGTGTGAGGACGGAAGGATATTCCCTGTCCCCCATTACATGACCTGCCTGTATGGAATACGTGCCGTAGCCAAACGGTGCGGTATCACGAAACACCTTACATGGCACCAGAGAAGACATATCATTTCTTTTTACTCATTGAAAACAAGAAACTTACAAAGATTATCAGCTTAACAGGTAACGATATGGAAACCAGCGGGCTTCTATATTCTACAATGTTCTGCACTAATCAAAAGAACGCTTCTCTCATTTGCAAAAGTAGTGTTTTTATCCCTTATTACCAAAGTTATTCCTCTGAAAAATAGAGAAAATTTAGCGTTACGTATAAAGCACTTCCAAAACATTCTCTGCCAAAGCTGAATCATAAATACGTATGGCATTGTTTTCATCTGTGTTGTAACCAAGATAGTTAATATTGCCATACCATATCAGGGATTTGTCAATGATTGCAACGTCAATAGCCAATGTGTCATTAATCCTAATACTTGCTCCTATGCCTTTTAGCTTTTCCTCTTTTTCCAAATTACTTTTGATAAAAGCGACAACTTCCACACCCCGCGTCGATAGTTCTTTTAGCATCTCAAGTACGGAAGAGTGCTTGGCAAACCAAAGTTTTGTAGCGGAAATGACAACCGAACGCTTTGCCTGGTGTAAATCCTTGAAAAATTCACTTTGGTATGTATGTCCATTAAAAATAACGCTTTGACTTTCGTTGAACAAGTCTATTGGCGCGTTTGACTTAATCTGATAACCGACAGATGCATATCCTCTCAATCTACGCTTGTACATCACATCACACATCGACACGCGAATGTCGATGTAATCGTAAATCTGAACTTCTTTCTTACCCGGATATTCCCGATGCAGCCGTCCGGAATATTGCGCGATGATACCTTTCCATGAGACAGGCAATGCCAAGAACAAGGTGTCCAACCGGGGATAGTCGAAACCCTCACCCACATATTTCCCGGTTGCTACTATAACAAGCGGTTCCGATAGTGGCATGTTTTGCAAGTATTCCATTTTCTGACGCTTCTCCTTTGCCGATTCGGAACCGACAAGAGTAACCACATGTTTACAGTGTGGTATTAACGCGTTTGCCAATGTTTTGACATGGGCGGTAAGGTTGGTCAGTACAATTGGTGAACGTCCTTCTTTCAGAGCCACGCATACATCCTCTATTATAAGTCCGTTCCTATTTTCATCTTCAGCCATTTTCTGAACCATCCGGGCATAAGTGGACTTATCATCCGTCAACTCCCTATAAGAAGTAAAGCGATGAACAAGCAGACGTGTGAATGTCTGGGATGCCATTTGAGCTTTTGCGTCTGCCGAATAACGGATTGGGCCGCATTGCATGAAGATGATAGGCTGATGTCCGTCCTTGCGGATTGAGGTGGCTGTCAATCCATATACATAGCGAGCGTTGGCATACTTCAGTATCCGTTCAAAATTTACCGCTGACACATGATGGCATTCGTCCACAATCAACATTCCGTAATCCCGGACAAAAGGTTTTACCCCACTGTCTTCCAAGCAGGATTGCATCAAGGCTATGTCTATTTTTCCATGCAGTGAATTTCCATTGGAATCCAATGTTCCGAATGGCGAAAAGACTTTCCTACGACCACGTTTCTTAAGAAGGGCATCTTCCGTAAAGTCTATTTGCAGGAATTCTTCCAAGCGGGATTTCCATTGGGCCAGCAAGGCTTTTGTGTGTACACGTATCAACGTGTTTACTTGCCGCTCAGCAATCAAACCGATCGCCGTAACCGTCTTGCCAAATGCGGTGGTGGCATTCAATACTCCGTTGTTATGGGCAGTCAAGTTGGTTATGGCCGCTTTCTGTTCTTCACGAAGCTTGCCTTTAAACTCTACAGTTATATTCTTCCCTTGGTAGGTCTTGTCTTCTATACGATAAGTTACTTGGTTATCTTCCAAAAGTGTAACGACCGCATCTTCACATCCACGAGGCATTGCAATGTAATCGTCTTCCATATCGGCACAAGAGATGATGCGAGGAATATTGTAAGTGGACAATCGCATACCTTGTCTGGCATAAAACTCCGGATTTTTGAATGACGCGGTTCGTTTTAGGTGGTTCACGACCTTTGCAGAAAATCCCTGTAAGGGGATATACAGCATATTGGAGCGTATGAGGACGGGATTGGCAGGGAAATCATTTTGAGTAATCTTTTGAGGCACAGGTGTCTCCCAAGGTTTCGACTCGCTGGTAGTAGACAACTCGCCCAATTCCGAAGCCGTTTCATGTTTTGCCAATATTGCGTCAACCGCCACTTCGGATATCCGTTTTATTTCAAGCAAATAATTCCATTGGTCTTCGTATGCCATGAAGTTTTCGTCCACAAACACGCTGTTCCCTTCCTTGCGGGCTTTGCCTTGCAGTGGCAACGCCACCAAATTGCCGAATCCTCCATCAGGCAACCTGTCCTGATTAGGAAAGAAACGGTCGTATGATTTGAAGTCCATCCTTCCGTATCTTTCTGTCGCTTCCGTCAATATCGTATTTCCAAGCCTTCGTGCCTTGGATGCAGGCAACGGCTGTTCAAAGAACATCCAAACATGTGCGCCGTTCCCGGAACGGGAGCGTTCAATGGAGCAAGGAACATTCCAATCCTTGCAGACCCCGACATACGCCAACACATCTTTCTTGTATCCATGTTCGCATGACTTGTCATCAAAATCCGCGCACAGGAAGTTACACGTATTGTCGGCAAGAATGGCATAGGCACCGATTACATCCTGCCCGTCCGAACTCTTCCCTTCAAGATGTCGATAGATATCCTCATACTCCAAGGGCTTGAAAGCCCTGTTGGGGCATTCCGTACATTTATATCTTTTCTTGTCACACAATTGCCTATCCCATTCGTTCCGACATACAGGCTGGTAGCCGGATTTTCCGCTTGTCCGGCTGTACCATCTCCGCGCGAATACATCCTCACGTCCTTTGAAGAGATTGCGGAACACATCCACTTTTTCTTCCAAAGACAAATGTCGCTTTATAATGGGTTGTGTCAAGTGAGTACCTTTGCTGCAGAGCAAAGACTGTAGTCTGTCTACCTCCTTATGAAGAAGCTCATTTTCCATAAGAAGTTTGTTGTATGCCGCCAGTTCTTGGTATGTAAGCTGTTTTCCCATATCATTCAAAGCAACGGTGTCATATATAAAGGTAGGTACACAATGCCATCTTCTGTTTTCACATCCTTGTCGTGAAGCACGTAGGGTGTGGATAACTGGGAGCCATACTTGGCTATGCACTTTCTCAATGAATTCAGTGTGTAACGTTGCCCGGACTTCACCTCTATGGGGGAAATATTATGCCTGCTGGTCGTTACAGGTTTGGCTATCAGGAAATCAATCTCCATGCGGTCATCTGCCGATGTCCGTGAACTGTTGCTGAAGAAATAAAGTTTGTGTCCTGCCGCACGAAGCATCTGCGCTACGATGTTCTCCACCAGCATACCTTCGTTCACTTCCAGCTTGTCAAACATCAGCTTCCGATAAAGGTCTGCACTTACTATTCCCCGCTCGTCGAAAGCATGGCTGATGAGCAGTCCGGTATCGCCCATGTAGCATTTCAGCGTGGTGCGTTCTTCATTCAGTTTCAGCCCGATACTAGGCTCCGTTGAGTTATAACAGCAGTTAATGATTTTGGCGTCACTTAACCAAAAGAAAGCCTGCGAATAGTCACGCATACGGGCTTCGCTCTGCAAGGCGGACAAAACAAACTTCTTTTCATGTTTCTGCAACTGTCCCGGTATTTCCTCAAAAATAGCGGCAACTTTGGTTTCCTGATTGTCTGCATATTTGTGAATGTCATTGCGATAAAGAGCCAATATGTCACGCTTCACCTCATCTACCTTTTCAAAATCCCGCGTTTCCACATATTTGGCGACAGCCTGCGGCATACCCCCGACAATCAAGTATTGCCGGAAATAATCCATTGCCCGGCGGTGGAAAGCCTCCATAGGAAGACGTTTGTCAAACCGCATCTGTATGTAAGGCATCAGCATCTCGTCTCCCATAGCCCACAAAAATTCCTCAAAGTCCATCGGAAACATTTCGATGGCGTGTTCTTCGGAAGGCAGCATAATGTCCTTGACATTCTTCTTAATCGAAATCAGTGAACCCGTCTCAATGTAATCATAACGTCGGTCCGCCACCAAATGCTTGATGGCTGCACGGGCACGAGGACAAAACTGTACTTCATCGAATATGACTAAAGAACGGGCTTCTTCGTCTTTCGTTTGACGTGGAGTAAGCTTCCGCCTGAAGTAAAGCTCCAAATTCATGAAAAGCATGTCGAGGTCATCCAAATAAAGGTTGAAAAACTCCATCACTTGCGGATTTACCTTACTGAAATCCACCAAAATGTAAGACGCATATTCCTTACGTGCGAATTCTTCCACGATATAGCTTTTTCCTATACGTCTGGCTCCTTCTATCAGAAGGGCGGTATCACCTTTATGGTTCTTCTTCCATTCCAACAGTTTATCGTATATCTTTCTTCTCATAATTCACGCATTCATCTTTATTTTTACATTGACATTTCACATATTCAAGGTTATTGCGCTTGCAAAAATACACTTTTTCTTGGATTGTAAAGAACTTTAGGATGTTTTTATTCCAATCTGTAGTTTGACATTGGTATATCGCCACATTGAAAAGCGAATACATTGTGCCACCGATTTACATCATCCAAACTTTACCCCCTCTAAATCTGCACCCCATTGCTGAAACCTCTATTTGATGTTTCGCTGTTGTAAACCAGTACGACAGTAAACCTGCACAACAGTACAACAGCAAATCAGCGTTCCATTGAAACTATGTTGTTTCCTGTCTGTATAGAATTGCTTTCTTGATTATCCGTTTTTGTTCATCATCGTTTTTGCAAACCATTGGTTCGATGCACTTATGAACAAGCGAGGAAGTGTTTGCCTAAAATTGCATTTCCCTATTGGTCTGAGGCGGATTTTGGCTGCAATTGGCACAGATTGGCATCGAAATGACGCTATGGTCTGCACTTTGGGAAAGTGAAAATCCAGCTTTCGTTCCCTGCGTTCTCAAATAAGGTTCGGACTTACAACCGACCTTATTCCCGTTCTTATTTTGGGCAGCATAGGCATCGGGAAACGATGCTTTGAGAGCCAGAATATCAGCACAAATTCCAATCCGTTTGCTGGCGGATTGTTGCTTTCACGAGAAAGCAGCAAGGTGTCCTTCGAGTTACCCGAAGGCTTTTCGGTTACTGCCGAAAAGTGGCAGCAGCAAGGTATGTTTTGAGTTACTCAAAACCTTGCGAGTTACTCTCGCAAGCCTTGCCGCCGAGTTGCCTCTCCGAAGTCGGGCAACCTGTTTCTGACCTGCGGCAATCGTGCCTTATTCCTTGTACTTGATGCCGTATTGTTTCATCTTGCCGTATAGTGTGGTGTGCCCGATGCCGAGCAGTTCAGCAGCCAGCGAGCGGTTGCCGTCCGCCTGTTTCAGAGCACGGATTATCTGCCTCTTTTCCATTTCCACGTTCTTCAAGGACAAGGATGCTTCTCCCGACAGCAGAGGTTCTTCAAAATTCAGTTTGTCAGCCGTTATCACATCCCCGTCGGTGAACAGCACCGCCGAACGTACAGTTCCTTTCAGTTCTCTCACATTGCCGCTCCACGGATGGGCGAGCATCCTCTTCCTTGCCTCCGCGTCAAAGCCTTTCACCTGTTTGCCGAACTCCTTGTTGGCAAGTTCACGGAAGAACTCCGCAAGCGGCATGATGTCCTCACAGCACTCACGCAACGGCGGTATGTTCAACGTGTATTCCTTTATCCTGTGGAACAAGTCCTGACGGAAACGCTTTTCGGCGATTGCAGACTGCATATCCTCGTTGGTGGCGGCTATGATGCGCACGTCTGCTGCCTTTTCCTTGTTGCCGCCTATGGGTCTATACCGTTTGGTTTCCAATGCCCGGAGCATCATCTGTTGTACTTCGGCTGGCAGGTTGCCTATCTCGTCAAGGAACAGCGTACCTCCGTCGGCTTCCTCCCAATAACCTTTCTGTTTGGCATCCGCACCTGTAAACGCTCCTTTCTCATGTCCGAACAGTGCGGACGCAGCAAGCTCTTTCGACAGTAAGCCGCAGTCTACAGCGACAAAAGGCTTGCCTGCCCGTTTGCTCATTGTATGTATTTTCTCGGCAATGTGCTCCTTTCCCGTTCCGTTCTCGCCCAGCACCAACACGCTCATGTTGGTTGGTGCGACCAATTTTATCTTGTGGTCTATTTCACGGAAAGCCGCACTCTGCCGCTCGTGAATGGGCGTTTCGTGCCGTTCTGTCCTTTTCTGTAAGGTTTTCAGGAGAGGAAAGAGATTGTCTTCAATTAGCTTCTTCGGGATATAATCCTCCGCACCCGACTTCATCGACCGGACGGCGGTTGGCACTTCGTCATAGTCCGTCATGATGATGTAGGGATTGCGTTTCCCTTGTTTGCGAAGTTCATCCAACAGCAAGATGCCGTCACCGTCGTTCAGGCGCAGGTCGGCGAGCACAATATCGTCCTCGCACATCTTGGCGAACAGTTTGTGTGCCCCGTTGCAAGTGGACGCACTGACGGCTTGGAAACCTTTGCTTTTCAACAGCCTGCATACATAGCCGGAGAAAGTGAGGTTGTCTTCCACAACAATTATTCTTCCCATCGTTTCGCTTCCTTTCTTGCCAAGTCCACAATCATTTTACCTTGTGCCAATACAGCATTAACTGCATGTGTTATCTCTCCGTCCGTTGGACTATCGCTGTGAATTACGGCATATAATTCCTGCAACGGCTGTTCCGCTTTCATCAGCATCCATGAACTTCTGAGGTGGTGTACCCAGCCATCCAATGCCTCCATGTTTTTCTCTTTCGCCGCGTTCTGCACTTCATCCATTTCTTTCTCCGTTTCCGTTACCAACCGTTCCAATGTATGTCGCCTGTCGCCAAAGGTGAGTAAAGCCGAGAAGTCGAGCAGTTGTCTATGCTCTTTATTGGCATATTGGCTTACTACATTCAGTAGTTCGGCAATGGAGAACGGTTTACCGAGCATGGCGGTGAACCCTGCCGATTTCAGTTCTTCCTCCGTGATGAACCCTGCCGCCGTTACAACCACAATTGGAATCGTGCGTGAGTTGCCGATGTCGGATGTGCGTAAGAGTTCCAGCACTTCGTAACCATTCATGTCAGGCATCTTCAAATCGGTTATTAGGATGTCATAATCCTTTCCGCGCATTTTATCCGTCAATTCTTCTACCGTCAGGCAAGTATCACAACTTATGCCGTTCTGTACAAGCATATCCCGTATCATGCTGAGCGTCACAAGGTCATTGTCTATCACCATTACGCTGTAATTTGAAATAATGTCTTGCACCTGTTCTTTCTTCCCGTCAGATTCTGTTTCTTCGGTTTTCGGCAATGGAAGAACAACGGTGAACTTGCTGCCTTTATCCTTTACGCTTTCCACCGATATACGTCCGTTCATCAGTTCCACAAGCTGTTTCACGATGGGAAGTCCCAACCCGAAGCCGTCCTGCGTGGCGGCATTGCCCAGCCGCTCGAAAGGCTTGAATATCCGTTCCTTTTGTTCTTCGCTGATGCCCGTACCCGTATCCTCCACCGTCAGCGTAAAAACACCGCCCTTGTATCTGGTTGCCAGAGCAATAGTGCCGTTGTCCGTGAATTTGATGGCATTGGAAAGCAGGTTGCCGCCTATGCTCAAAATACGGTTCTTGTCGCCGTCCACTACTTCATTCGCATAGTTACAAACGGTCAAGGTCAAATGCTTTGACTTTGCTTGCATGGTAAACTCCGTTTCAAGAGTATCCGCTATCAGGTTTAGCCTGAATGGTTTGGATAGGATTGTCACTTTCCTGCTGTCCAACCTGAAATAGTCCAAGAGGCTGTTCAGCATGGATGCCATGCGTCCTGCCGAAGTCTTTATTGTTTCCGCATGGCGCACTCGGCTATCCTTGTTGTCATCGTTCAGCAAAAGTTCGGCGTTGCCGCTGATGGCGGTCAAAGGTGTACGCAGTTCATGGCTTACGTTCTGTATGAGGTTGCGCCGCAAGCGTAGAAGTTCCTCGTTCTTGGCGTTGCTCTCCTGCAATTTGCCGATAAGCTTTTCACGCTTTTTCTTTTCGTCCGCGTTGCGTTTCAGTTCCCTATGGATGGTGAGATAGGACAGGAACAGCAGGATGATGGCTGCCGATATGGTAGCGGTGAACAGCCTGACGGATAGGCTTTGCGCCTCCGCCATCTTCCGCTCTTTCTGTATGAACGCCCCCAATGCCTGCCTGTCAAGGTCGCTGACAAGACGGTTCAGTTGGGTGTTCAATGTCCGGTTACGTATGCGAAGGCTGTCGGTGTAGGCATCCATCTCCGTCGCCTGTTTCCGTTGCAGGGCAATCAAGCTGTCGCCAAACTCGTGCAACTCTTGGGCTGAGGGAAGTACTTGTACGGTCTTTTTGCCGCCGAAGAAACCTGCGATGCCCTTTTTCTTCTGCTGTACGGTGCGCAGACTGGTCGCACGTTTCGCCACTTCGGGCAGGTGGTTCACCAAAATACTGTCGGCTTCTTCCTGCCGTTCAAATACCGACATGATATGCCGCAGATGTTCCTCCTTGCTTGCCAGTAGAGAGCGAAGAGTGTCTATCTGCGCTGGATACACATATGCTGCACAATGGAACTTCAATGCTTGTAACAGACTATCTGTACACAGACGTTGGATACGGTAATGACTACAGTCTGTTCTGTTCCAATCAATGACACTCTCTCCCAACATGGTAAGCCGAGTGATATATCGATGGACATTGTGAATATCACGTATAGCTTGCTGTACTTCGCTGTTTTGTAAATCAATTTCTGATATTCGATGTCGTTCACGTACCAGAATTGATGCCATAAAGCCGATAAGTACAATTAAGATAAAATATCCTACTAACACTTTATACCGTAAATTCATTTAAGAATCTATCATTTTAAAGAGGCTGTCTCAAATTGAAATATAATTTGAGATGGCCTTTTTTGTGCCTGCAAAAAAATCGGGCAAGCCCAAACTTCGCTCAGTCAGGACTTGCCCGTCTCCCTAATTTTTCGTATCTTTAGGGA
>CABIXF010000071.1 GCA_902362595.1 Bacteroidaceae bacterium
AAAATTTTATTAGCTTGGTAACTAACTGATTATTAATTAATAATAGCTGTTTTGGCGAATTTTCTCCGGACAGCAATGTATCGCAATTATAGGTTTGCTGTCGGCGGCAAATACAAGCTGGGCGGACGGAATTACCTGACGGCAGATCTTTCGTATGACCGGTATGGGTATTTCTACGACTATAAGTTATAGGAAGTCACCGACTATTTCATGGAGGGGAACCGCATCACTTATTTCCCCGGACAACGCATCAAGCAAAGCATTCAGAAACAGGTGCTGGGCCAGGCGAAAGGGGTCTTCTACTTCGGCGAACGCCACATCCTGAACACGGGCATCGAGTATCTGTACAATGGTCTTGAATCTCCCCACCGGATTGACGGCGACCGTGCTTCTGTCTATACGTTGGCCGCTTATGCCCAGGAAGAATGGACGGCCCGGGAAAACACGGTCGTCACCGTAGGAGCCAGAGGAACCTTGCACAAGGAAACGGGCTTGAACTTCAGTCCCAAAGTGTCCGTCTTGTACAAATGGTCGGATTTTAACCTGCGTGCTTCGTATGCCATGGGATACAAATCGCCCACCGTGAAAGAGTTATATTACAACTACACCGCACATTGGGTGGCGGCGCGCTTACGGCTTATCATGGCAATAGGGACTTAAAGGCGCAGACCTCCCAATATGTTTCTGTAGGGCTGGAATACGCGGGAGACAAGTGGCAGGCCAGTCTGACAGGCTATGTCAACCTGTTGCGTCACATGATTGAGCTGGTGGAAATCAATCTGACCCCGGAAGAGAAGCTGGAGGAGATTGAGAAAAGCAAGGAGTATCGGAACCTGACGCGGGCACGCATCTGGGGAGTGGACTTCACTTTCAATTATCAGCCGACCAAGGACCTCACTCTGAGCGGCGGCTACAATTTCGCAGACCCCAGGGCCCAATATCCCAACCAGGGTATCAACTACATGGAATACATCCCGATGGATGCCACTTCAAAGCACAACGCGACGTTTCATGCCGCCTGGCAGCATGCGTGGAAGCGGTATCGCCTGGGAGTAGGGGTGTACGGACGCTATCAGTCCACCCGCCGTTATGTGAAGGATAACAATGCCGACGCTTTCCAGACTTGGCGCATCAATACGGCTCACACCTGCCTGGGAATGAAACGCTGGACGCTGACCCTGAACGTAGGAGTGGACAATGTGTTCAACTACATAGACCGTACTCCTTTCGGCTATAATCGGGCCACCACCACACCCGGACGTAATTTCTACGTTTCGGCACTCCTCAAGTTCAAAAGCAGATAATCACACTATATTCACTTATTAAACAAAAAAATCGTATGGAAATGCACTTTTTCAAATCAAGTATGATGGCCACGCTTATGGCGACCGCCTTGTGCACGGGTATCGCTTCGTGCAGTGACAAAGACGACGTGGAAAGTACCTTGAATCCGGCCGAACGGACTGTCTCTCAGGCCAAGAAGCATGACACGGCCTTGCTGCTCTGTACTTTCGGCAGCACCTACAAAGAGTCACTTTCCGTGTATGACGACGTGATGAATGACTTCAAGAAGGAATTCCCTGATGTGGACATTTACATGTCGTTCACCTCGCGCACCTGCATCAACCGCGTACAGGCTGCTACGGGCATCGAACGCTATGAACTCGACCAGTGGCTGAAGGCCATCGGAAACGCCGGATACAAGCGGGTGGCAGTACAGTCGCTGCATGTGATTCCCGGTGAGGAGTATCTTTCGTTGATGAACACCGACATCAAGAAATACTTTATGATCCAATGGTTCCCGCACATCGACGTGTTGCGCGGAGCCAACCTGCTGTCTGAGGAAGAAGACACGAAAATGGTGGCCGACGTGCTCTACAGTCACTATGCGGAAAGACTCAGTGACAAGCACCACATCGTGCTGCTGATGGGACACGGTAACCCGGATGAAAACTACAGCGCGAACCAAAAGTATGCCGAGGTACAAAAGGCCCTGCAGGCCAAGGCCGTCCACAAGAACATCTTTGTGGGGACGGTGGATTATGGCGATATGCTTTTTTGGCCCAAAGAGGTGGAAGAGAATCCGGCCGACCACCTCACGGATATCCGCACGGTACGCAGCCAATATCCGAATTGCATCTACTCCCAGATTATGCAGTATTGCGAGGATAACGCTCTGCAACCGGCCCACGTGAAAGTCTATATCGCTCCTTTCATGTCCATTGCCGGTGACCATGCCCATAACGACCTCTGGGGATTGAAAGCGCTGGCCGAAGGGGCCGATGTGAATAAGGTCGAACTGAACACGAACGAATACAGCTGGCGTGAACGTCTGGAGAAAATCGGCTTCTAGGTGCAGGAGGATTTTGAGTCTCATCCCCTCAAGGAGGCCGGGGCCGACCATGGTATCGCGGACGGTTGTGGCATCCGCGCCCTGGGCAGTTATCCTGAAATCCGTCGGATCTGGGTGAAGCACCTCCGCGAACAGTGGGATGCCAACGCCTGGGAGAACGGAAAGGATTATCAATAAGCCGTCATCAGGGGGCCGGAAGCATTGCCTGCTATAGCTTCATCGGCAATGCTTCCGGATAATGAAAGCTGTGAGTATAGCCTTAAATCGGATTTGGAACGTATCTTTGAGGTAGGAGTCGCAAAAAAACAAGTATTAAAATATGATAATTCATTTGATTAATCGAAGCCTATTCGTAATTTTGCGAACGACAAACAGATAAGGTAAATAGAAAGGATGAAAAAGAAGTATTCGGAAGGGCAGAAGAAGATGCCCCGGGAAGACTGAAACGCCGAAAGTAAGATGCTGCATTAACAAGGAAAACTGGGAAATTGCCAAAAAGGTGTTTGCCGGTTTTCTAGTACAACCTATATGCAAGAAAGAGGGCTGCTGTAAGTAAGCTCTTTTTTTTGAAGAATTGGTTCGTATTTTTGCGAATAACTAACGATTAAAATAGAAAGACATGAAAAAGATTTTATTCTTGCTTGCTGCATGCTTCACCTTTAGCGCCTGCAACATGAACGCAAAGAACGGAACGGAAGCACAGACTCAAAAAGAAGTGACAGTAAAAGACCATGTGGAAGTATTGTATTTTCACGGGAAGCAGCGTTGTGCTACCTGTATAGCCATCGAAAGTAATACTAAAGCTGCCATGGAGGAGAACTTTGCGGAACAGCTCAAAAGGGGGGAGGTCGTTTTTAAGGTAATAGACATCAGCAAGAAGGAGAATGAGAAGATGGCCGAGAAGTATGAGGTAACCTGGTCATCGCTGTTTGTCGTGAAATACAAGCACGGACAGGAAACAAGCGAGAACATGACTGAATTTGCTTTCGGAAATGCCCGCAAGTCGCCGGATGTATTCAAGGCTGGGGTGGTCAAGGCTGTCAATGAAATGCTGAAATAACGGAGAAGGTTATGGACTGGTTACAGACATTGCTGGATAACAGCTCCACTCCCGTACTGACGGCGTTTCTGCTCGGACTGCTGACCGCGCTGTCACCTTGTCCGCTGGCAACGAATATCGCAGCCATCGGCTTTATCGGAAAAGACATTGAAAACAGGAAGCGCGTTTTCCGGAACAGCCTGCTCTATACGCTGGGGCGTATCCTTTCATACACTCTGCTCGGAGCGGTACTGATTATGGTTCTGAAAGAAGGCTCCAGCATGTTCGGCATACAGAAGGCCATCGGAACATGGGGGGAACTTGTGCTGGGTCCGCTTCTGCTCGTGATAGGTCTGTTCATGCTCTTTGGCGACAAACTGAATCTCCCGCAGTTCGGATTCAGTGGAAATGCGGAAGGTCTCGCCCGAAGAGGCGGATGGGGTGCCCTGCTGATTGGCGTACTGTTTGCCCTGGCTTTCTGTCCGACAAGCGGCGTGTTTTATTTCGGCATGCTGATACCGATGTCTGCCACAGCGACAGCCGGCTATTTCCTTCCTGTGGTATTTGCCATTGCCACAGCCATCCCTGTGCTTGCCGTGGCATGGATTCTTGCCTTCAGTGTGCAGCAGATGGGAAATTTCTACGGCAGGATGCAGAAGGTGCAGAAATGGATGAACCTGATTGTGGGCGTGGTGTTTATCCTCGTCGGCATCTATTATTGCTGGATAATGTATTTATAAAATGAATCTGATAACAAACCAAATATTTACGAACATGGAAATTAAAGTTTTAGGTCCGGGTTGTGCCAAATGTAAAGCAACCTACAATGTCATTGAGAAAGTGCTGAAAGAAAACCACATTGATGCGAAACTGACCAAGGTGGACGACATCATGGAAATGATGAACTACCACATCATGACCACACCGGCCGTGGTGATTGACGAGGTGGTGAAGATGAAAGGACAGGTTCCGACTGAAAGCGAGGTAAAGAAACTGCTGGGCATCTGAGGCACAGAATGATTTAACTGTGGGCGGCAGAGACAACCGTGGTGGAATCTGCCGCTCTTTTAATGAACAGGTTGTTCGTATTTAAACGAATTAAAATAGAATAGAAATGATACAGGATTTTGCTGACTGGCTCGTTTACGGGTTGTTCGGACTGAGTGCCGACACTCCGGTAGGAGTTGCCGTAAACTTCTTCTTTTATGATACAATTAAAATTCTCTTACTTTTGTTCTTCATCAGTGTGTTGATGGGCATCGTCAACGCTTATTTCCCGATAGAGCGTTTGCGGAACTATCTCGTCACACACAAGATGTACGGGTTGCAATACTTGCTGGCGTCACTTTTCGGAGCCATCACCCCGTTCTGTTCGTGTTCATCCATACCGCTGTTCATCGGCTTTGTGAAGGGCGGCATCCCTTTGGGGGTCACCTTCGCCTTTCTGATTACCTCCCCGCTGGTGAATGAGGTGGCTGTGGCCATGTTCCTCGGTTCATTCGGTCTGAAAGTGACACTGATTTACGTCATCAGCGGGATTCTGTTGGGAGTAATAGGAGGTATCGTACTCGGCCGTATGCGTCTGGCTCCTTATCTGAGTGACTGGGTAAAGCAGATACAGGCCCACTCATCCGCCCAGGCCGATGAATGGGAAAAAGACCATACCACCTTTATCAAACGACTCCCGACCATTGTCCGTGATGCCTGGAAGATTGTCAGCGGTGTACTTATATACATCCTGATTGGTATCGGTATCGGTGCCTTCATGCATGGTTTTGTGCCGGAAGGCTTCTTCCAGCAATACATGTCGAAAGACAACTGGTATGCCGTGCCTCTGTCTGTGATTCTTGCCGTACCGATGTATGCCAATGCCGCAGGTATCGTGCCTGTCATCGAGGTGTTTGTGGCAAAAGGCATTCCCGTCGGAACCGCAATCGCTTTCATGATGGCGGTCGTAGGCCTTTCCCTGCCGGAAGCCACCCTGCTGAAGAAAGTAATGACCTGGAGACTGATCGGCATATTCTTCGGAACGGTGGCGTTCTTCATCATTCTGTCGGGCTATCTGTTTAACTATATACTGTAGATAAGATAATAAATAGAATAGGGGAACATCCCTCTTTTAAGTCAAACCAATAAAAAAACGGAATAAATGAAAGTATTGATTCTTTGTACAGGAAACAGCTGTCGCAGCCAGATGGCTCACGGTTTTTTGCAGTCATTCGATAAAAACCTGGAAGTATATTCAGGGGGTACCGAACCGGCAGCCCAGGTAAATGCCAAGGCAGTGGAAGTGATGAAGGAAGTGGGGATAGACATCAGTTCGCATGTGCCTACACACGTCAACACGTATCTCGATCAGGAATGGGATTATGTAATCACCGTTTGCGGTGGCGCCAATGAAAGCTGTCCCGCCTTTACAGGAAAGGTCGGCAAACGTATGCACATCGGTTTTGACGATCCTTCACATGCTACAGGCACACCGGAGTTCATCGACTCGGAGTTCCGCCGTGTACGTGACGAAATCAGAAATGCCTTTGCCCGTTTCTATATCACGGAAATCAGAAAAGAAGAATTGCCGAAATGCGCTTGCGGCGACTAGGGCGTTACTACCCAAAATGAGCGATATGACACATATTCTGACAGGAGATTTGGACTGTTCAGACGGTTACAGTATCATTGATAACTTTGTCCCCTTGCTATTATCAATCTGCCAATGCTTGTGAATGGGGTGCCCATTTTGCGCACAAAGTGATCATATAAAAAAAACACCGATCATCGGAATATGGTAAAGCGTATCCGGTGGTCGGTTTCATTTTTTGCTTTTTTAGTGCTTATTGTTCCCGTTCAAAATGGGCAAATGTGAACTGTTATTTGTTCAGCATCTGTAGTTGGTTGTCGCCCATCATTCTCAGGCCTTTAATGAAACATTTAATAAGAAATCTCATTTTTGTAGTTGTTTTTATGTTTTACAACACAAAAGTACGCATTGTTTATTACATAATATGTTGTATAGCATATAATTTTCATGAAAGGCCTTAATACTTGATATATGTCAACCAGATGGTAGAAGCTGAATGACTTTTTCTTTTCTGTCGTTATTTGAAAATAAAAATAGTATCTTTGGCAGACCGTACTTTTGAAAGAAAAAGAATGAGAATATGAGAAAAATGTCTTTGCTGAGTGTATGCTTTTTCTGTTTGCTGAGCCTGTCGGCTTGGGCAGAAGTAATTCCGGTCGACACGATACCTTTCGAACTGGGTGCCGACAACCGCTTGTATGTGACAGTCTATATCAACGGGCAGGACGACCGTCCCTTGCGCTTCCTGCTGGATACGGGAGCGACGGACGTGGTGCTCAATTCCAATTCGCCGCGCACCGAAGGGCTGGCTGCCTTTACGGAAAGTGTGGAGAACCAGGGTGCCAATTCGGTGGAGACCATTTCTTCCACAGCCCCCTCTCAGGTGGTGAGGATGGGCAGCCGGGCCATTTCCGGCTTGGAACTGATAGCTATTCCTTATCCGCCCGATGCCTGGGACGGCGTGCTGGGACTGTCTTACCTGAGGAACTTTGATGTCCGTATCGATTATCGGCGGAAATCCATCTTCCTGTATGAATTGGGCAACGGGCAGAAGGCAGCATCGGACAAGGCTGTCAGGCTGAAGATGGACTATCGTCTTGGAGTGCCGGTCGTTCCGGTCGGCGTGCGTGTCGGTGGAGTGGATTATCAGGTATCGGTAGAGGTAGACACGGGTTCCGACCGTGTGTTCGACCTCAATACACCTTTCGTCCGTCGCAACGGCCTGCTGGGCACGCAGAAACCATTTGCCATCTCGCGCATAGACGGTACGGTGAAGGAGGGCGGTGAACTGCAGAACGTGTACTTCGATTGGGTGACACTGGGAGATGCCCTGACTTTGCCCCGCATACCCGGTGCTTTTTCTACAGTGACGGAAGGGGTGCAGGCCAGTGAGGCGATGGACGGCGTGTTAGGCAACAATTTCCTGCAACGCTTCAACCAGCTTTATGACTTCAAGAACAACTTCCTTTATTTGGAGGTGAACGACCGACTTTATACTCCTTTCTATGACTTTTTGGTTCGTTGAACAGTCTCAACCCGAATGGTGCGTATTATAAACCCTTTCCAGCAGCTGATTGCCCAACAAGGGGCGATAGTGTCCTGATTCATAATAGTTGTGGTAATCTTCTGTAAATTCATTGATGCCACTGAAATCATATACATTTTCTTTTCCGAAAATGCCTTGCAAGATTTTTCTGTCATCCGGGTGCAGTTCTTTCTGGTTATAATCCGGACTGATGATGACACGTACTGAAGTGTGATGACGACGCAGGACTTCCCTGATTTCCTCCAATATCCTCCGTTGCTTTTGAAATATGGCAGTTTCAGCTATAGTGACCGTACCAACTCGCTCAGGAAACTCCTTTTTACGGTTTTCCCAGTATGCCTCACCTTCCTGCTCAATCATCTTCTCGCGTGGATTGAACGCATCGTTGTTCTTCGAATCGCGTATCCTTCCATAAGGGTTCATTCGCTTCATCCCTGGTTCCACACGTCCTGTGATTCTATATTTCAGATAGGGGAACAAAAAGTCTGGCATTGCGAATGCCTGTATGAATTCCATCTGCACAACAAACGGATTACAGCCCGATATAGCAGCCGGAAGTATATGGCTGGGACCTGTCAGGAGTTCAGAATGTGAAAGGGAAGTCCGGTCCAGAACCAGCAGCACATTCTTGATTTCTGCACTTTCACTCTCAAGGGCATGAAGCTTGAGGATAATCGCTTTCATACTTTCCGCATTACCGAAAAGGCGGATGGCACGGTCGCCGGGGGCAAGGTATTTTTCCCATTCTCCGCATCGGAAGGCCATAGTACAAGAATTACCCAAGATAAAAGAATTGAAATGCACGCTGTCCTTATGGTTCCGGTATATTTGCCACCCTACATGCTGTTCGTTCAACATGACGTCTGAATCATACAGGTCGTATTTGCGGAGGACCATAAAAGGATCGTCATACACGTAAAGGGCCATCAAAGCCCAGAATGGGAGGGCAAACCACAGCGACTTTCGGACGAGACGCAGGAAAGCAGCGCGTTTACGGATGGGTGCGTCCGTAATAGTTTCCGGTATTTTTTCCATCAGAATTGCAGATATATGAAGTTTTCCGTGCCGAACTTGCCATAAGCGAACACGGCAAACACAATTAAATAATACACGGTCCAACGGACGAAGGCTGGCTGGTTCTCTAAACGCAGGTGCAAGTCGCCTTTGGACATAAAAAAGTCATAAAGCAGTATCAGCAACCAGGCACTGCCAGCTACGATGCAGATGTGGTCGGACATGCCGATATTGATTTCTTTCCAGCTCGCATGGGGCTGAAAAGAGATGTTCCGCAGGAAATAGAACGCGTCTGAAACAGACTGTGCCTTGAAGAACACCAGCGATACGGCAAAAATGAGGTAGGTGCGGACAACCGAAAGCGTGGCGAACAGCCGTTCTCCGATACGTTTCCTTACCTTGTTCTGTATTTTTTCGGTCCTCAGTTCCCACACAATCACAAGCCCCTGAATGAATCCATAGACGGCAAATGTCCATCCCGCACCGTGCCATATACCCAACGCAATGAAGGTCACCATGAGGCTTGCCGTCACACCTCCTTGTCCCCAACGGCGAGTGAACGATGACAAAGGAAGAAAAAGGTAATCCCGCACCCAGGAGGAAAGGGAGATATGCCAGCGGCGCCAGAACTCAGCCGTGGTCTGGGCGGCAAAGGGATGCGCGAAGTTGGGTGACAGTTTCAATCCAAACAACATGCCTGTTCCAATCGCCATGTCCGTGTAGCCGGAGAAGTCGGCATACAGTTCGATGGGATAAAGCAAGCAAGCCATAAGCAGTTGTACACCTGAGGCGGTGTGCATCGAATGGAATACTCCGTCAATATAGGGTGCTATATGGTCGGCAAGCACCAGCTTCTTCACCAATCCCACCACAATCAGCTTCAGGCCGTAGGTCATCATGGAATAGGAGGCAGGAGAGAGTCTTCGGACTTGCGGAAGCAAATCGGCAGACCGTTCAATGGGACCCGACAGGAACTTCATGAACAGGAGCATATAAAGCAGGAAATCCATCAGACTCCGCTCCGCCTTTTCCTCCTCCCAATAGACTTCCGTCAAGTAGCCGATGGCCTGAAAGGTGTAGAACGACATGCCCAACGGGAAAACAATGCCGGAGTTTCCGGTCAACTGGTGGGCATAGCGGAACCCAATCCAGTAGAGGACGAGACAGGAGATACTGCTCCAGTAAATCAAGCGGGAGCCCCTTCCTTTTTCACAGGCCCGCTCAATCCGTATCGCCGCACCGTAGGTGAAAAGACTTACGACCAGTGCCGTGACAAGAAATGCGAGATTGAAGTAGCCGATGAAAACCCCACTGGCCGCCAGTAGAATCCGCTTCCGCCCTTTTTCACTGACAAAATGGTATAAGGTGAAACAGAGCAGAAGCAGCAGGACAAATTCAAGGGAAATGAATGACATCGCTTTTCCCTCCTTATTTGGCCTTATTCAGGATAGTCTGACACAGATCGCCTACGTTTTTCAATTTCACGATCTCACGAAACGTGAAACGCACCCCGAACTTCTTCTCAATCTCGGTGAGCAGTACCATATTGGTCAGCGAATCCCATCCCTCCACGTCGTGGGCCGTAGTGCTTTCGGTCAATGTGATGTTGTCTCTCTTCAATACTTTTCTGAATATTCCGTTCAGGGTTTCCAATAATTCTTTCGTTTCCATATACTTGATTGTTTTTGAGTTATTGCGTGATGAATTTTAATAGTTGCTTCCGGTCAGTTTTGTTGCTGTTGTTTTGTGGAAAACAAGGGATGAAGTGGATGTGCCGGGGGCACATATAAGACGGCAGACGGCTTTGCAGGTACTGTCCCAGGCGTTCCGTATCTTCCGTCTCCCGCTCTACGGTCAGGTGCAGTTCACAACTTCCGTCAGAGGTATAAACCGGCAACACTACCGCGTTACAGCTATGTCGGTAGAACGCCTTGACGTGGTATTCAATCTCGCCCAATTCTATTCTGAAGCCTTGTATCTTTACCTGTGTGTCTTTGCGGCCACAATAAACGATGTCTCCGTCCGTATCTGCCCGGCAGAGATCGCCGGTCCGGTAATAAAGCTTTCCGGAAGAATCCGTCACAAAACATTCCGCCGTCTTTTCGGGAGCACCCCAATACCCGCTCATGAGTTGAGGTCCGGAAATCCACAGTTCACCCGTCTCTCCGGTCGGAAGGGGTTTGCCCGAAGGGGAGGCAATCAGATAGTCCATCCCCTGAAAAGGTTTCCCGATTGCCGCCATGCCGTTATGGTGTTTGGCCCCTTCTGCCGGGATGACATACGACGTGCAGTAGATGGTCGCTTCGGTCGATCCGTACAGGTTGATGACCGTGGCGTTGGGTATGCAAGGACGAAATTCGTGGAGTAGATTCACGTCGGTGGCCTCCGCGGTGACGACGAGATAGCGCAAGTCTGGGAAACAGATTTCCCCGAAATAAGGACGTGACAACCGAAGCACGGAAGGGGCTACAGCCGCAAACGTAAGCCGATGGCGTTCCATGATATCCAGTACGTTCAGGTATTTCATTCCCTGCTGCGGAACGGGATAGACACACGCACCGAGGGTGAGGGGATAAAGAAACGACACGACAGAGACATCGAATGTCAGTTCGAACATCTGAAGCATACGGTCGTTTTCATCCAGTTGCCATCCTAAAGCACGATAGGCCCGGTAGAACGCATTCAGGTTCTTCCGGGAGATGGGGACCCCTTTGGGTTCGCCCGTACTTCCGGACGTGAAGATGATGTAAGCCGGTACGTCGGAATCCACCTCCTCGATGCCGGACGGCAAAGCAAGCCGATGAGAGGGGAGAGATACCCGTATGGCCCTGATGTCAGCGGGAAGCATGTCGCCATTTTCCCCACTGTAGAGCCACAGGCCGATGCCGGATTGCCGGGCTATCCGAGCGTTGCGCTCTGCCGGATAATCGGGATGTAACATGACGTAGGTTTTCCCGGAAAGCAGCACACCCAAAATGGAGGCGTAGGTTTCCATACGGTTTTCGGCCGCGATGCCCACCGTGTCTCCATGGAGATTTTTCAGCGTTTCACAAATACTTCCTGCCAGTCCGAACAATTCCTGATAGGTATAGGTCCGGTCGTCAAGGACCAGTGCCGGACGCGTGGCATAACGGTTCGATGCCTGGACCATGTCTGCCAGCATATCTGCGTCGTTTTTCTTTTCCATATTACGTAATTATAGTCTAGTCTATTATGTCTGCTTGCCTTTATTTGTTTATTTGTATAACGGAGATTGGTGCAAATCCCCCTATTCCAGGAATGTGAATATTGGTTAAATGTAAGTATGTGATAGATAATAGTTATACTGATTTGTATGCGGACAGCGTTCTGAGAGGGAAAAATATACGTGATTTATTACAAGAAGAATGACTGCTCTGTAGTGTTTCCGGAAAATGCTTCGTCGAATTGTGCCACATGAGGAAATGTTTTTTATGTTTTCCATTCGAGAACCGTATGTTTTCCATCCGTGAAACGTACGTTTCTCAAGGCGGAAACATACGTTTTCCGTGTGGGAAACATAGAAATTTCAAGCCCAAATGGGTATTTATGCTTAGGCGTTTTTGAGTCTACATAAAAGGAGGAAATAGAGGCCGTCTCAAAATGAATTGAGATGGCCTCTGCCGTTTCATATCAGATTGAAGTCGTTTGGATTTTCCTCAAAAAAAAGGAGTTTCCAGGTTTCCTCTTTCAAATTTCATCAT
>CABIXF010000072.1 GCA_902362595.1 Bacteroidaceae bacterium
CCATCATACTTGCGAACATAGTTGTTGAACTGAGTCCTGTTCAGAAAAGCGGTTAATTGAGAGAATACGTATTTGTCTTGGAACATAGCAGCCATTTGTATTAGACTGCAAAGTTGCAAAATCAAGTCCGTTTCATTTCAAAAGGCCGTGTAATTGACTATATTTCAATAATTTCAAAGAACTATTTATCCACTTTTACGGGACAGTAGTGAAATCTAGAAATAAGATTAAGAAGAAAATTCTTTTTCTTTATGCACATTTTTAGGCGTTTTCACCTAATATTGGTGAAGCAAATTACTATAATGTAAAAACACAAGAATCAAATCAAATATAACTTTATTTGATTTTATCAGACGCCTAGAATTTAAAAAGGGGAACCGGAGATGAAAATTAAAAATCCCCGCATGTAGATTCTTTCTCTCGTTAAGAGATGCACAATGATTTAAATGATACAGATTTTCAGAGTTTTACAATAAAACAGACAATAAATGTTTAACGAATTGTATTTATTCGCCAAATAAAAATAAATTTTTGGAAGAAGCTGGAAGTTTTTGTCTACTTAATATTGTAGATATTAAGATTTTGCGTATATTTGCAACATTGTAAATTCATCTCTTAACGAGAGATGTATCTTAAATTGTAAACATAGACTTAAATTATTTAAATGTACAATTTGCGAAGTCGTTATTAATCAGAGTATATGTCATCCTACTTCGATAAAATTATGTATGAAAAAATGGATAAAGAAAGATTTGATGAAAGCGAGCAGTGGTTTATCCTGCGTGACCTTAAGCGTCCTAATTCTAAATCTCCTGCTTATAAACAGTTGGTAGATGAACAATATAAGGTTTTTACACCATTAAAATGGCGTTTAAGAATCTCAAAGGATGGTAAACGGATACGAGAGAAGGTTCCGTTTATTCAGGATCTTCTTTTTGTTTATGGGAAAAAAGTGAGATCGATCAAATTATACAACGGATTCCTACGCTTCAGTTTCGATTTCGAAAGGGTGGATATTGTATTCCGATGGTTGTCAGCGATGCAGAAATGGAAGAGTTTATGTATGCAGTAAAAAGTAGCAATCAGGAACATTCCTTCCAAGAGAAATTGCTCCGAAAGCTTTTGAACGGGCAGTACGTATAATAGAATTATTCATGTTTTATGCTTTTCAAAACAAGAAATTATGAAATATAAAATATTCATGGGAGTATTGTTATGGATTTCAGCTTTAATATTACATGCACAAAAGGTAGACAAGGCAAAACTGCTTGCAATATATGATAGGCAGTTTGAATTTTTAGATTCATTGCTTAAGCAACAATTCGTTGATCCTTGTGTGGCATTGAGAGATTTTAAGGCTAATTCACCTCTTCATTCAAGAGGGGATGATATCACTCCAAGCAAAGGATGTGAAACCTTTTTTCTTGAAAATCAAGGATATTTAGATTGGTATGCGCTATTTGAAGAGGCTGTGAACCAGAAAATGCGTGCTAATATCTTGGCAGTAAAAAATCAGACTGGCCTTCAGTGGTCAAGTAGCTATTATAACCGTACTGTTCCATATAAGCTTTATCAGTTCATCGATGAGGATGGCGATTTCTCCATGGTAAAAGACCGATTTCAAACAGACTTGAGCTGGGATTTGATGCATTGTGGACTTTTATGGGGAAAGTCAAGAATTGCTGCTCATAAGATTGATGCCGCACTTACGCTGGTAGATGCCAGAATGAACATTCAAAGCAGTTATATTGAGAGGCTTTCTGCTGAAAATGTACAGCGTTATCAGAAAGCTTTAGCCTTCTTACGGGCCTTACGCTTACAAAATCTCTCGTTGCTGGAGCAGACAGAAACTGTTTTATTTGAAAACCACCAATCAAGCACAGATCAATTACTGAAAGTTACGGATGAGTTGTTCATGATAGAGCAAATTCAGACTACAGATAATAGCTTATACCAATCATTAAGTGGGCTGGCTTATCAAGCGATAGATACGATTGCCTTACATACAGATCTTTTTCTTGAAGCAATTAAGTCGCAGAACAATGAGTTGAGAAAGTTAGATTTGGGTTATAATCGGATAAATGTGCAAATGGAGCAAACCTCTTTTTGGAGTAACATTAGCGTGTCACCCTTCATTCGTTTTGGATTTTATAATATGGTCGGCAATCAGCGTCAAGGTTCTATTGATATGGGAGTAAATCTACGTATCCCATTGTCTTTTGAACAGAGAAAAATCCGAAAAGCGCTGGCTGCTGAACAACAGATACTAACTACTAAAAGAGACTTGTCTTATCATGTTTTCCAAGAAGAAGTATCTTCTTTAATTCAAGAACTTAGCCAAATAAACAAGAGGATGATATATGAATACCATTGTATTCAGCGCATGCGGGATTTGTTACTTGGCCGTTCAGAGGCATTCAAAACTTTATATGGTGAGTATAGTCGTCCCGACCGTATTCGAGAATATAACAGATATATTGTTTGCTTGGAATCCATTGTTCAATTGAAATATCAAAGAAATGTCATTCTGATAGGCTTACAACGGTATTTGTCTAGCGAAAAGATTGATTTATATATAGACTACATAAAACAGAATTGATTCATTGTTATGAAAAATTTTATGTTTAAAACGCCTGAACGTCAGGCAGAAATAGAATATATAAGGAAAAAGCAGACACAGAGAATTGCTAAACAGCAAGTCATATTCATTTCGCTTTTCGTATTGTTCATGGCCGGCTTAATTTACTACATTGTATATAAACAATATTATTTGGAATTTCCAGGATATGTACATGCAAACGTACAAAAGATAAGAGCGGCTGGAGACTTGATTGTTTTTGATATGAATAAATCAATCGGAGATATTGTGATTCCAGGTGATACTGTATTCTCCTATATGTATCTGGATTATCTCATAGAACAAGAAAATGTAAATAAAGAAGTGGATGTGTTGATTAACTATCGTAAGACAATTCTTGAGTATGAAGAAGTCAGCAGCCAGATAAAAATCAAAAAAGATAAAATAGCAGAATTGCAAAAAGATATCGCAAAGGAAACCCATAATATACAATTAGGGATTAGTACCAATATATATAAGTTGGATTTGGAGCGACAGCTGCGAGAGGTTCAGATAGATTTACAGATGCAGGAACGTGTGCTTGGATTGTTAGGGAAACAACTTAAAGACGTTAATGTGGCATTAGAGAAAAGTGGGATAGAAGACCCAGATATTCAGATGCAACATCTTACTCATTTACGCAAAAAAGATTTTAATCGTGACGTATTGCGTTTTTACGTATCTTCTGACTCCGCTATAGTAACCAAAATGTCGGCGGCAAAGAAATCCAGAGTGTTCCGATCTGAGGATATTGTATATATGCAACCTTTAGATGTACATCTATCAAACATTTATATTACTGCTTATGTACCGTTTGAGGATGTGAAATATTGTACTTATGGCACTCCTGCAGAACTTGTGGTAAGTAATGAAATTTGTTTGGAAGCTTATGTAGCCGTGCAAGGAGCTGAATCTGTCGAATTACCACCTAATCTTCAAAGTAATTTCTCACGGGAAATTATAGTAAACCAAACTATTTTCAGATTGAAAGAAGGACAGTATATCCCTTTTTGGTGTTTGTCGGAGGGAACCCCTGTGAAGGTTAGAATCCGGAAAACTGATGTGAAGAAAAAGTCGGATGTGATTAATATCCACACCTGATTATATGTGAGTATCTTTCAAATATTTTAAATATAAAATTATTGTTATAATGTTTGACACTTGGAAAATTGTTACCAATCATAATGAAAGAAGAATATTAGTTGTAAATGGTATTCTTTCTGAAGAATATAAGAAAGAGTTGCGTTGGGAAGATTATGAAGCAATATTCATAGAGTCTTTTTTCGGACAGGCTTCACAGGATTACCAGGCTATTTTTTCGATTCATCCTTTGTTGGAGAGAAGTGCAGGATTGAAGCCTATTTTTGTAACGGATAAATTGCGTTCCAAGTTGGGGATATTTGCCGAAGTGATAGATGGATATGCCGATTCACCAACTTCACCAAGTGTGACAAATAAAATTGAGCAGATATATCAGAACCGTCGGAAGATGGGTATTGTACATCAGGTTGGTTGGGTAGATACCAAGGAGGCGATTCTTATACACTCTTTTCGTTTTATGATTTCCCGGAAAAAATTCAAGATGACTCCGCTGCTTTCCGAAGGGTCCACATCCGGATACATCATTCCCTTTATGGAAGTTTTGGAGCGTGCCGGGATTCTGGATATTTCTTTACGAAGGCTCTTTCAGCTAAAACTGATTGAGCTTGGTTACATGCGTCGTACCCGTTTCTTGAATAAGGTGTATTTGTGTCCTAAATGTCAACATTCGCATATTCTTTTTGTAGAGGTATGTCCGAATTGTAAAACGTCAGATATTCAAAGTCAGTCTGTGATTCATCATTTTCGCTGTGCGAATGTTTCTCCGGAAGATACCTATATGGTAGATGGTATGTTGAAATGTCCAAAATGTGGCAAATATTTGCGACATATAGGCATCGATTATGACCGTCCTACTGATATTTATATTTGTAACAGCTGCACGCACCATTTCATTACGCCTGACATGAATGCTATCTGCGCCAGATGCAAAGAAACATTTAATACAGCCCAGTTAGTTCCGTATGATATTTATGAGTTTGAGTTAACGGCGAAAGGGATTCATGCTTTTGCATCCAATGAGGCTTATCTTACATTGCAGAAGGATATTGAGGTGGGAATCTCTTCGTATGAAAATTTTGCAGACTCTTTAAGGATTTTGGCTAGTATGAATGACGCTAATGATGATTATCTTGTTCTGAGCAGACTATGGATTATTGGTGAGAATGGGGCCGTTCTTCCTATCCGTTCAGACCATATTATTCTACAGTATGTTTATATGAGGTTTAAAAATTTTAAAGTAGCTACGGATGGGAAAATGATTTATATAGCACAATTAGTTTCTATTGATGAGGAAAAAAGCCAAAAAGCTTTTGTAGAGAGACAGTTTACCGCATTACAAAAAGAAATGATAACGTTTAGACTGGAACATGCAAGCATCAGATATGAGATATTCAGTGTTACAAAGAGTGATTTTAATGAACAATTTATTAAGGAGTTAAAGAATATTCCACCTACTTATTAGATCGACAATGGACGTGATTTATCAATTTTACCAGGCCATATTCGAGTGCTTCTATTTTAGATTAACCTTATCTTCTTTATTTAGTATGTTTTGGTTCATGCTAATTATAGAGGTTCCCCGTTATTTTTTGTTAGAGCTGTTTGTGGCGTTTTATAGTGGCATTACTTATTGGAAGCGGAAGAGAAAACATTCCGTAGCCCGGATGTTGCTATATGTAGATAATCCGTTGATTACCGTACTGGTCCCAGGGAAAAATGAGGGAAAGCATATCTTCAAGTTGGTTAGCTCCCTACGTGAACAGACGTATCAGAATCTTGAGGTTATTATCGTCGATGACGGTTCTGATGATGATACACCGTTTATCTGCAGGGATCTGGAGAAAGATGGGTATATCGATAAATATTATCGTCTGAACGAGCGTGGTGGAAAAGCCAGTGCCGCTAATTATGGAGTTTACCATGCAAAGGGTAAATATATTGTTCATTTGGATGCCGACTCCTCACTTGATAGGGATGCTATCGAGAAGGTTCTAATTCCGTTTTATATGGATGACCGTATCAAAGGAGTAGGTGGTTGCGTCAAGGTCCGTAATTCAGATGAAACAATATGCACCTCATTGCAGGCATTGGAATATCTCCACACGATTCAGGTGGGTCGTATGGTTTCGAACTTTTTGGGAATTTATCACATCATATCCGGAGCTTTCGGAGCATTTGATGTGAAGGCCATTAAGCAGGTTGGCTGCTGGGATATAGGTCCGGGGCTAGATGGAGATATCACTCAAAAGCTCCGCAAAGCTGGGTTCAAAGTGTATTTTGCTCATGATGCCATTTGCATGACGAACGTCCCTTCCAAGTGGTATGCATTGTTCAAACAGCGTCTGCGCTGGTCTAAATCATTGGTCCGGTTTCGAATTCGCAAGCATATCAATATGCTTTTCGCCTGGAGAAATTTTTCTTTTTTGAACTTCATCTCAAACATGGAAAATATCTTGTTTGACTGTGTTTTTAATTACTTGTGGTTGTTTTACATCATCCATTTGTGCATTGTGCATACTGATATGCTTCTGGAAATCTTCTTGATAGGTTGGATGCTGCGATATGGGATGTCAATCATCTCTTTTGCAGTAGCAATGATGATTAGTGAACGTCCTTCCGAAGAATTCAAGTTGTTTTTTTATCTGCCATTACGCACGTTTTATACGGGATATTTTATGCGCATAACCAGATTGATTGCACATACAATGGAGTTTTTCTTTTTTTCATCGTACAAAGATTCTTGGAATCCTTCCAAGACTTCGATATATGCGCGCATTGAAGGAATTTAATTGAATAGAATATGAAAGATTTGATTATTGGAATTATTGGCTTGGGATACGTAGGTTTCCCTTTGGCATGTTTGTATGCAAAGCGGTATCATACGATCGGTTATGACCGTAATCCTATAAGAGTGGATGAATTGAATGCCGGCAAAGACCATACGAACGAAATTGATTCGGAGACTATCCATGAATGTCTGAACACTAACTTGGTATGTACTTCTGATGAGAATGCCTTGAAGAAGTGTAATGTGTATATTGTAACTGTACCTACTCCGGTGGATATCTATATGCAACCGGACCTTTTGCCTTTGAAATCGGCCAGCGCATTAGTGGGAAAATATCTTCAGAAGGGGGATATTGTGGTATATGAATCCACGGTTTATCCAGGAGTGACAGAAGATGTTTGTGTACCCATACTTCAGGAAGTGTCTGGGCTGCTTCTTAATGAGCATTTTTATGTAGGTTATTCTCCAGAGCGTATTAACCCTAGCGACAAGGAGCATACAGTAGAAAATATCTGCAAGATCACATCGGGTTCTACGCCAGAGGCAGCGGTGATAATCGATCGCCTGTATGCTTCAGTCTTGAAGAACGGTACTTACAAGGTTCAATCCATTAAAGTAGCTGAGACCGCAAAAGTGTTGGAGAATGCACAGCGCGACATTAATATTGCCTTCATGAATGAAGTGGCAAAGATTCTGAATGTGTTAAATGTTGACACTAACGCAGTGATTGATGCCGCTGCAACCAAATGGAATTTCCTGCCGTTCAGACCTGGGTTGGTCGGCGGACATTGCATAGGAGTTGACCCTTATTATCTTATTCAAAAGGCACAATTGCATGGGGTGTCTCCTCGTCTTATGACAGAAGCCCGAAAAATCAATGATTCTATGGGTAGTTATGTGGCACATCAGCTGGTTAATAAGTTATGTGGTACAATGTTTTGTATTTCTACCAGTAGGATTCTATTATTAGGCTTCACTTTCAAGGAAAACTGTCCCGATATAAGGAATACCAAGGTCATAGACATTTATAACACTTTGAAAAGGTTTACTCCTCACATTACGGTTTATGACCCATTGGTTAACCCGGAAGAAGTTGCCCATGAATATAACATCCGTGTAATCAATAACATTGATGCATTAGAAGATAGTTCGTACGAGGCTATTTTGGTGGCAGTTGCCCATCAGCAATTTCAAGACTTTGATTATGCGAGATATTTAACTCCCCAGGGAATCATATATGATGTCAAAGGACAAGTTGAGTCCTCATGTATGACTTATAAATTATAGGAAATTACACACTAAACCCATAAGAGTAAGATTATGAAAAGAGTAAATTACAAAACTGGAATCTGGATGCTGGGAATGGCGTCGATTTTAGCTACAATGTCATGTACGGACTTCCGTGAGGAAGCTTGGAACAACCGTGGAAGGTATGTGGATACAACCCACATTTCAATAGAGTCGGATGCCGAGGTGCTAACAAAACGTCTTAGCTTTGTAGATGATGAAAGAGTTTCGGGGCTTGCTTTGTCGCGTGTGGCCAAGTCTGTTCCATCAATACCTGATGGAGCCATTCAATTGGCGGAAGCTCCTACAAATTACAACAGCGGGGTAACCTTGAGTAAAGACAGCAGTTATTATGTAGAAAAGGGAGAAACGTTCAATGGCTCTATTTCTGGTAATTCAGTTGACAATGTCACCATTTATGTGGCCGGTACTTTAGAAGTGACAGCCTGGTGGTTAACTGGAAATAATGTTACGATTCAGGTCCTTCCAACCGGGAATTTGAAATATGCTTCTGATTCTAACAATCAGATGATTGCCCTTGTAAAGGATGGCGTGACAATTAATTCCTGGGGAACCTTTACAACATACTATAAAGGAAGTGGTATTCGTATTGCTCCCCATGCAGCGTTGAATATTTATAAATCTGCGCAAAATCAGAGTTTTTACGTCAATCCGCAAGGTGGAATGTGGGACTGCTCATTTTGGATAGAAGGAAGTTTTCAAGCCGACATCCCAGTTGTTATAGATGGAAATATGTTGGTAAACAATGGAAAAGCTGTATTCAATTCTGAACTGACAGTATCTAAAGAGGTTTATATACAAGGTGGTTCTATGGAGCTGAATGGTTGTACGACCATAGAGAAGGATTTTAAGTTTGTATCTGCTGGAAACTTATTGGTCTCGGACTATTTGAATGTCTGCAATATGGAAACTTGTCAAGGGACAATCAACATCTCGAATGGAGCTTTAGTTCAAGTGGTTGAAAATTTGTTTTTAACGTCTCAAAGCAATACCCGAATCGTAGGTCCGATGGTAAGCTATGCTGTGATAAAAGCGGGCAGCATATTCTCTGAGGACACTAAATTGTCCAATTTTATGTCGGGAAACATTGACATCCAATCCTCCGAAATTAGACAAGGGAATAGATGGTGGTATGCTGATCCAATTACTTTGGATACGTCAAATACCAATGGGGTAATTGTAAATGGTAATACTGTAATCCAGGCTAATGGATGTAACCCTGGTACTGGTTCATCAGAAGGAGCTGGCAACGTACACTTGGTAGAGATTGCCAGGCTGTCATCTCCGGCTAATTATTATTCTGCAACCA
Source organism: Bacteroidaceae bacterium (assembly GCA_902362595.1). GTDB lineage: Bacteria > Bacteroidota > Bacteroidia > Bacteroidales > Bacteroidaceae > Phocaeicola > Phocaeicola fibrisolvens. Next base: position 9,124 of record CABIXF010000072.1, read on the forward strand.
GTATTGATTTCAATGGGAATCTGGCTTATGTATCTTGGCATATCAATCCTAAAAAATATTCGGAGAATTTTGGCGGTGCCATCGATGTCATTAATATTACTGACAGAAAGGTATTGCAATGCCGGGTGAATAGTGATGTAAAATATAGCCATACTTGTTTTTATGATGGATGGCTGTTTTCTGCTGGTGATGATTATCATAATGGGGCTGTTTTGTCTAAAATACATTTGCAGAATGGCCTGTTTGCTGATAATAAAGAAGAGCAGTTAGTAAATCTTACTGGAAATTCTGGTAATTGTGTAGAAGTTGTAGGAAATACTTTGCTTACAGCTTCAGGTACTGAAGATGGTGGCTTCGATTTATTGCAGCTTAATTCTGCCCAAAAGCAGTATTCTATACCGGCTTTGGAGGCTAAGTTTGTTTATTCTAATGGAGAAAAAATTGTCACTTTAAATAACATGAGCCTAGGAACTGTTAACGTTTATGACGCAAGTAATGGGAAACCTGAAGATATGCTTGCTACACCTGTCTTGACTTTTAATGCTGGTCCGATAGCGCCTTTAGATGGTAAGAATGTCATTATGTGCAGTGAAAAGTATATTTATGTCTGTATGGGAAAAAATGGTTTGCATTCTTTTGATATAAATACGGGTCGTGAAGTAGCTTATTATGATATCAAGCAGGTGAATGGTATTGATATTGATGGTGATTACGTTTATGTAGCGAATGGATATGGTATAACAGTTCTAGACAAGGAAAGTCTGGCCTATATATCTTCGTTTGTAGATAATAGTGGTTCTGCCAATTATGTAAGGAAGGGAGAAGATGGATTTATTTATGTAGCCTACGGTATCACTGGAGTCCGTATATTTAGACTAGAATAATAATGTCAATCATTCCTTGAAAAGGACGGCGAGGAGGCCGTCTCAAAATGAACCTTGAGATGGCCTCTGTCGTTTCATATCAGATTGAAGTCGTTTGGATTTTCCTCAAAAAGGAATTTACAAGTTTCCTTCTACAGATTTCATCGTTTTACACCGTTTTTCCCCTGTCAGAAGCCTCCTAAGAGGCTACTTTTGCAAGATTATGCGCTATGGCCAGCAGGCCAAATTCAATTTCCACCTTTTTCAGCCCACGGAGATGGAACCTCTTGAAGTGCTTGTTGTTCTTGAGGTTTCCAAATACGGCTTCCACATCCTGTGGCCGCTGGCTCCGGTATTTAAGACCTTCCGCAGAGAGGAGTTTCTCACGTTCCCTTTCCTTGATTTTCCTCAGCCTGTGGTTTACCTGCACAATCCTTTCCGACCGGCTTCTGTGACACCGGCATCTTAACGGACAGCCCTTGCAGTTCCGTGCCCTGTACCTTGAGATGGTCCGTACAAAACCATTGTCCGTCGTCCGCTTCACATCGGAGAGTCTTTTCATCCTCTGTCCCATCGGACAGTACATCCCGTCGGTTTCCTCATTATAGTAAAAGTTGGCGGACAGGAACGGGTCATTCCTGAAGCTCCTTTTCTGTTCCTTGTGGAAATAGTTGTACTTTATGAAGGTTTCGATGCCGTGCATGAAGGCGTACAGGTAGTTCTCCTCACTTCCGTACCCGGCGTCACAGACGGACACGTCAGGATATCTGCCGTACAGGGAATGGAAGTCTTCCATGTGCAGGGGATAGGTGGAGGTGTCACCGGCACACTGGTGGAGGGTATAGTTCAGGATGAACTGTCTGTTGGTACTGACCTGCGGATTGTATCCGGGCTTGAGCTGCCCGTTCCTCATGTGGTCCTCCTTCATCCGCATGAACGTGGCGTCGGGGTCTGTCTTGGAGTAGCTGTTGCGCCCGTCGAGAATCTTTCCCTGGGATTCATATTTCTTCAGCTGTTCGGGCCATGTCTTCTTCACGCGCCGAACCTTGGCCTTCACTTTCCGGTCCGCATCCGTTCCCTCCAAGGCTTCATGTATCTGCTCCAGCGCCCTTTCCACCTTCTCGGGGGTGATGTCCTGATAAGTGACGGGAGCGGAGTCGCGCAACTCCTGCTTGGTGACGGACTCGGCGTACCGCCATATCTCCTCAAGCTGTTCCGCGATTCTGGAGATGCGGGTGTGGATGGACTTGCCCCAGACGAACGTATAGCGGTTGGCGTTCGCCTCCATCTTCGTCCCGTCAGTGCAGGCCACGTCCAGACTTACAAAGCCTTCCGCCACAAGGAACTTCACGATGGTAGCGAAGACGGTCTTGAGCACATCCTTCAGCCGGCTGCTGCGGAAACGGTTGATGGTGTTGTGGTCAGGCACCCTGGTACCGGTCAGCCACATGAAGCGGATGTCATTGCGGCAGAACTCCTCGATGCGGCGGCTGGAATAGATATTGCGCAGATAGGCATATACCAGAATCTGCAGCATCATGCGGGGATGATAGGCCGGACAGCCTTTGACGGAGTACTTGCGGTAAAGTTCTTCCAGGCTGACCTGTTCAATGATACGGTGAACAACCCGTACCGGATTGTTCTGGGGAATAAAATCGCCTAAACACGGAGGTAAAAGCAGATTATCGTTGGAGGTATAGTTTTTAAACATTATCTTTGGGATATATTGCTTGATTCCCTAAAGATACGAAAAATTAGGGAGACGGGCAAGTCCTGACTGAGCGAAGTTTGGACTTGCCCGATTTTTTTTTGCAGACACAAAAAAGGCCATCTCAAATTAGGGATATTCAGTAAATGTCCCCCAAAAATAAAATGGCATATGAAGTGATTATGGTCTATCATTTTCATATGCCATTTTTATT
>CABIXF010000073.1 GCA_902362595.1 Bacteroidaceae bacterium
GGCTCTCGAACTTATACTTTCACAGAATATCATAAAACTGCAAACGACTGATAATCAAGTGTAAATTACAATATAGAGTAAAAGTAAATGTTTCTAAATGTCTTTTGCTATCTCAATAATTGGGTGTATATTTGGGTGTAGAATTTCAAACGCACCCAATTATGAATATCAAGCGCAACATCATTTTTGCATTGGAGAGCCGGAAAAAGAACGGTGTGCCAATCGTAGAGAACGTACCCATCCGTATGCGTGTCATCTTTGCCAGCCAACGCATCGAGTTTACAACGGGCTACCGGATTGACGTAGCCAAATGGGATGCAGATAAGCAGCGGGTAAAGAACGGATGTACCAACAAGCTAAAGCAAAGTGCAGCCGAAATCAATACGGACTTGCTGAAATACTATGCCGAAATCCAGAATATTTTCAAGGAATTTGAGGTGCAGGAGGTCATGCCAACGACCCAACAGTTGAAGGAAGCTTTCAACATGAGAATGAAAGACACCAGCGAAGAACAGCCGGAAGAAGCCCCTGTCAGCTTTTGGGAGGTGTTCGATGAGTTTGTAAAAGAGTGCGGTAACCAGAATAACTGGACGGCATCCACCTATGAAAAATTTGCAGCAGTGAGGAACCACCTCAAAGAGTTCAAGGAGGATGCAACGTTCAACTATTTCAACGAGTTTGGATTGAACGAATACGTCAACTTCCTGCGTGACACCAAGGATATGAGAAACAGCACCATCGGCAAGCAAATGGGATTCCTCAAATGGTTCCTGCGCTGGAGCTTCAAGAAAGGACATCATCAGAACATTGCATACGATACGTTCAAACCGAAACTGAAAACCACCTCGAAAAAAGTAATCTTCCTGACTTGGGATGAACTGAACAAGCTGAAAGACTACCAGATACCCAAGGATAAGCAATACCTGGAACGTGTGCGTGATGTTTTCCTGTTCTGCTGCTTTACGAGTTTGCGGTATTCGGATGTTCGCAATCTGAAAAGAAGCGATGTGAAGTCCGACCACATCGAAATAACCACAGTCAAGACTGCCGACAGCCTGACGATTGAACTGAACAAATACAGCAAAGCCATACTGGACAAATACAAGGACATCCATTTCGAGAATTACATGGCTCTGCCCGTCATCAGCAACCAGAAGATGAACGATTACCTGAAAGAGCTGGGCGAACTGGCAGAAATCAACGAGCCTGTACGGGAAACCTACTACAAGGGAAATGAACGTATTGATGAAGTCACACCCAAATACGCTTTGCTCAGTACCCATGCAGGAAGAAGGACATTCATCTGCAATGCGCTGGCTCTCGGAATCCCGGCACAGGTGGTCATGAAATGGACGGGACACAGCGACTACAAAGCTATGAAACCCTACATTGACATAGCGGATGATATTAAGGCAAATGCCATGAACAAGTTTAATCAACTATAAAAGTATCAAACAGTTTCATAGATAGTTACCAATGACTATATTTGTAGAAATTATCATCACAATATGAGCAACAAGGAATCCAACATAGAGAAAACGAATTTTGATGCATTCATACAAGCGGTCGGTTCGGAAATAGAACAGGCACAAGTAAGGCTGATTGTTGCAGCCAATGCACAAATGCTGTTCCATTACTGGAAGATAGGCAATTACATCCTTTATCACCAGCAGCTGCACGGATGGGGAAGCAAAATCATCAAGCAGTTGGCAAAGGCTATCCGACTGCATTACCCTGAAAAGAAAGGCTATTCGGAACGTAACCTTACCTATATGTGCCAGTTTGCAAAAGCATATCCTTTAAGAGCGTTGCAAAGTTTCATAGAAACAGATGCAAGCCTGTCTGTCCCAACCATACAGAGTGTGACCAATGAAGTATTAAAACTGAATGACAAGCAATTTACGCAGGAACTTACTGCGCAAATGCAATCGATTGATTGTCAATCATTAGCAATTACGCAGGAAGTTCCTGCGCAATTTGAAGATGTGGGAAAAACCGTGTCTGCCATTTACAGGATGGGAATCAGGGAAATAGAAGAAGTTTTCTTGACCTCTCCTATAGCCAAAATAAACTGGACAAGCCAAATGACTATACTTGACAGTTCGCTACCTTTAGGTCTAAGCTACTGGTACATGAAGCAGTCTGTGGAAATGGGATGGAGCAGCAATGTATTGAAAATGCAAATTGACAGTGATTTGTATAGCCGACAAATCAGCAACAACAAGGTAAACAATTTCACGACCACACTTCCGGCTCCACAAAGCGACCTTGCCAATTACCTACTCAAAGACCCGTACATCTTTGATTTGGCAGGAGCCAAAGAAAAAGCAGACGAAAGGGATATTGAAGAACAGCTGGTGAAACACGTTACCCGCTACCTGTTGGAAATGGGCAACGGTTTTGCCTTCGTTGCCCGGCAGAAGCACTTCCAAGTCGGAAACAGCGATTTCTTTGCCGACCTGATTCTATATTCCATTCCGTTGCACGCATATATCGTGGTAGAATTAAAGGCTACCCCATTCAAACCGGAGTATGCAGGACAACTGAACTTCTACATCAATGTGGTGGATGATAAACTGAGGGGAGAGAATGACAACAAGACTATCGGGTTGTTGCTATGCAAGGGAAAAGACGAAGTTGTGGCACAATACGCATTGACAGGCTATGACCAGCCCATCGGCATCAGCGATTACCAATTGAGCAAAGCGATTCCCGAGAAACTGAAATCAGCGTTGCCCAGCGTGGAAGAAGTGGAAGAAGAACTGGCCTCTTTCCTTGACAAAGACAATAACACTCAAAAATAGTTGCGTCCATGAAAGATGTAATTACAACGCTGATTCCCCGATACGGAGAATTGAACAGAATATATAAAGACTGGTTTGATAATAAAGGTTTCTCTTTTGAAAAGCAGAAATTCATTACCAAGTTCTATCTGGACTACAATGATGTAACGGTTCTTGAAACAGCCATTCTTGAACTGGTGTTTCATCTTCCACAGGAGCAATACACACTGATTCTGAATAGCCTGAAAAAGGAAGTATGCGAAAACATAAGTTATTACAAGAAAGGATGTATGCCGGATGAACAGACCGTTTACAATATCTGCTTCCGAGTTTCAGAAATCTATAAAGAAGCCATAGAAGAACAGCAATACAAGACGACCAAGCTCCATGCTCCGCTAAACGAAGCATACCACCGATACGATTCCATAGGTTATCGGGAACACACTGCAGAGGATGAAAAGCGTGCGGAAATGGAATATGAACGGTGCAAAGATGAATACGAGGAGAAAAAAAACAAGCTGACCGAACTCTACGATCTGCAAAAACAGACCAGAGAGAAAGCCCTGCAATATGCAAAAAGCCGTTTCAATGAAATCTATCGGCTGGGCTGCCACCTCAAAGAGACATTGGCGAAATATGTATTTGATGAAACAAACGAGCCGGAAGAGCCAGCCGAACAAGAACCAAATGCCCCCAACATACAGGAAGAAGTGCTGGGAACGAAACAGACTGAGTATTTCAATATGGAACTGCTTTCGCTCATTCATGTAACCTGCGTGGGAGAACAGTTCGAGAATATTTCCGAACATGATTTCTATACCTGCATGAACCTGCTACCAAGCGACACCAAACCCCAAATCAGACCGAGAGAAAAAATACGTACCTGCTATCTGATATTCCTGATGAGCGAAAAACTGCCCAAACAGGACAGGGAGAATTGGAAGAGGAATATCCTGAAAATATTGGATATTGAGGAAAGCTACTACAAGTCAAAGTACAAAGAGCCTGTTTCCGATTTCCCCAGTGACAGCAACCGGAAATTTGCCAAAGAAATGGATGGTATATTCCGATAATCTGTGATATGCCCTGACATTTTACGAAACAACCACTTTTACCACTCAAATTAAATTTTTGAGTGGTATTTTTATTATCTGATATTCAGATAAATAACAAGATATTCCATTTATATCAACCACATCCTTACCACTTACAACCCTACCTAATTTTGCATCGTTCGAGAACAGAGATAACAGCCAGTGCGCAGGGCTGATTGTTAAACGACTAAATAGATTGAACGATGAAAAATCTTCAAGAATTATTATCAAAACCCGTCTGGCAGATGACAGGTGAAGAGTTCATATTCCTAAGTAAGCACGCTTCCCGTCAAACGGAAACGCAGCCACAGCCCATTACAGACACAGAAAGAAAATATGTGTACGGAATACTGGGCATAGCCAAACTGTTCGGGTGCAGCCTACCCACCGCCAACCGTATCAAGAAAAGCGGAAAGATTGACAAGGCAATCACTCAGATAGGACGTAAGATTATCGTGGATGTTGAGCTTGCCCTTGAACTGGCTGGAAAGAAAACAGGAGGACGGAAATAACGGGAGGCATGGCTATGGACTATATGAAAGAGACTAAGGAAATATCGGCTGAAGAAGCCATAATCCTTTGGCAAGCCTCACGTTTGAGCCTGTCGAAAAGTTATGAGAAAGCACCTGAAATCCTTAAAGTACATGATTCTGTCATTGGGACATTGGGTAATTTCAGCGCATCCATCGGCAAAGCCAAAAGTAAAAAAACGTTCAATGTATCGGCTATCGTAGCCGCTGCATTGAAGAACGGCACAGTGCTGCGGTATGTGGCTGAACTGCCTGAAGATAAGCGGAAAGTGCTTTATGTTGATACAGAGCAAAGCCCTTACCATTGTCTGAAAGTCATGACGCGCATTTTGCGAATGGCTGGTTTGCCAGATGATAGGGACAATGAGAATCTTGAATTTCTTGCCTTAAGAAAATACACGCCTGAGCAGCGTATCAGGATTGTGGAACAGGCTATTTACAATACACCCGAAATCGGTCTTGTAATTATAGACGGCATACGGGATATGGTGTATGACATCAACAGCCCCAGTGAATCAACACGCATCATATCCAAGCTGATGCAGTGGACGGACGACAGGCAGATACATATCCATACGATACTGCATCAGAACAAAGGGGATGAGAACGCAAGAGGGCACATTGGTACGGAGTTGAACAACAAGGCGGAAACCGTATTGCAGGTAGAAAAGGACAAGGGCAACGGTGACATCAGCCATGTTTCAGCCATTCACATCCGGGCAATGGACTTTGAGCCTTTCGCATTCCGTATCAACGACAAAGCCCTTCCCGAACTCATTGAGGGATACAAACCTGAAACAAAGAAGCCGGGAAGACCCGAAGAAGAGAAGTTCGACCCTTACAGGCATATCACCGAGCAGCAGCACCGTATCGCATTGGAAGCCGTTTTCGGGCTGAAAGAGGAATACGGCTACAAGGAACTGGAAGATGCCTTAATCAAGACCTATATGTCAGTGGGTGTAAAGCTGAACCATAAAAAGGCGGTATCGCTCATCACCATGCTCCGCAACAAACGGATGATAGTGCAGGAGACAGGCAGAAAATACACATTCATGCCTGACTTCCACTATTAGCCCATTTCCCTGCAATCACTTCACTTTATTCTCGGGGTGTATATATTAGGAATATAGTGAAGTGCTTGGGGAATGGGACTAAATCACTTCACTTTATTACCGTATCCTATATATACGAGAATTTAGTGAAGTGATTATAGACCGTACTTCCTAAAAAGGTACGGGCAAAAAGAAAAATAAACCAATTCACCAACTACTAAAACAATCATTTTATGGATATACAGACAGCCAAGCAAATCAGAATAGCGGATTATCTGCATAGTTTAGGATATTCTCCCGTCAAGCAACAAGGTGTCAATCTGTGGTATAAATCACCGTTAAGGGAAGAAGCCGAAGCCTCGTTCAAGGTAAATACCGAACGTGAACAATGGTATGACTTCGGTTTGGGTAAAGGTGGTGGTATCATAGAACTGGCTGCACACCTGTACGCTACCGACCATGTACCTTACATCTTGAAACGGATAGCAGAGCAGACACCGCACGTGCGCCCGGTATCTTTCTCTTTTGGAAAGCAAAACTCTTCCGAGCCGAGCTTCCAACAGTTGGAGATTGTTCCGCTGTCATCTACTGCCCTGCTTGCCTACTTACAAGGTAGAGGAATTAACATAAAACTGGCGAAAAGAGAATGTAGTGAAGCACGTTTCACTCACAACGGCAAGCGGTACTTTGCCATCGCCTTTCCCAATGGTTCGTGTGGATATGAAATCCGCAACCGCTATTTCAAGGGCTGCATCGCCCCAAAGGAAATCTCCCACATCAGGCAGTCGGGAAAAGCGAGGAATACCTGTTATGTGTTCGAGGGATTTATGGACTACCTCTCCTTTTTGACATTGAGACAAGAGAGCTGCCCAAATTATCCGGAATTGGACGGGCAGGACTACATTGTATTGAACTCCGTATCGAATGTAAACAAGGCTCTCTATCCGTTGGGCAATTACGAACGCATCCACTGCTTTTTCGACAACGACCATGCAGGACTGGAAGCACTCCGGCAAATCCGCATGGAATACGGCAGAGAGCGGTACCTCCGGGACGCTTCGCAGATTTACAGAGGATGCAAGGACTTGAACGAATACTTACAGAAACAGATTGAAAGAAAAAGGCAGCTCCAGTCCGCCAAAGGGGTGCGCAGCCAATCACCGGAAAAGAAGAACGGCTTCCAGTTATAGCCCACTATAACTACACGCTTCGCTTTCGTAGTTGTGGGCTCTCCCGAGGGGATTAGGGCTTTGCCCTAATGACCCACTCAGGGCGTTTCACCCCTGAGAACCCCGAGCAAAGAGTGACCCTCTCTTTGCAATCTCCGCTTATGGGTTACCCCTAAGAACCCCTCTGCGAAAGCGAGCAAAGTAAATCAATTGTAAACAAAGGAAAGAAGCTATGGCAACAAAATCAAGCATACATATCAAGCCTTGCAACATCGCATCGAGCGAGGCACACAACCGAAGGACTGCCGAGTATATGCGTAATATCGGGGAGTCCAGAATCTATGTCGTTCCCGAACTTTCCACCGATAACGAACAGTGGATAAATCCCGACTTCGGCACTCCCGAACTGCGAACTCATTATGACAATATCAAGCAAATGGTCAAGGAAAAGACCGGACGTGCCATGCAGGAAAAGGAAAGGGAACGCAAGGGAAAGAATGGAAAGATTATCAAGGTGGCGGGATGCTCACCCATCCGTGAAGGAGTATTGCTTATCAGACCGGACACCACACTGGCTGATGTACGCAAATTCGGTGAAGAGTGCCAAAGACGCTGGGGCATCACTCCGCTACAGATTTTCCTGCATAAAGACGAAGGGCATTGGCTGAACGGTCAGCCGGAAGCAGAAGACAAGGAGAGCTTCCAAGTCGGTAACAGATGGTTCAAACCAAATTATCATGCTCATGTCGTATTCGACTGGATGAACCATGAAACTGGAAAGAGCCGAAAGCTCAATGACGAGGATATGGCAACCATGCAGACCCTTGCTTCCGATATTCTCCTGATGGAACGTGGACAGGCAAAAGCTGTCACAGGTAAAGAGCATCTGGAACGAAATGATTTCATCATTGAGAAGCAGAAAGCCGAACTGCAACGTATAGAGGAAACCAAGCGACACAAGGAACAACAAGTAAGCCTTGCCGAACAGGAACTCAAACAGGTAAAAGCAGAGATACGCACGGACAAACTAAAGAAAACAGCCACCAATGCTGCTACCGCCATAGCAAGCGGTGTAGGTTCTCTTTTCGGAAGCGGTAAGCTGAAAGAACTGGAACATCACATCGAGCAGCTACATCAGGAAATTACCAAACGGGACAAAGCTACTGATGAATTAAAAATTCAGATACAACAAATACAGGAACAGCATAGCAGACAAATTCGTAATCTTCAAAGAATACATAATCAAGAACTTGAAGCCAAAGACAAGGAAATATCACGATTGAGCACCTTGCTTGAAAAAGCCCACAAATGGTTTCCCATGTTCAAAGAGATGTTGAGAATGGAAAAATTATGCGCTGTTATCGGGTTTACCAAAGACATGATAGAAAACCTCTTGACAAAGAAAGAATCCATACAATGTAGTGGCAAAATTTATTCCGAAGAACACAGGTGGAAATTTGACATCAAGAATGATATTTTTAGGGTTGAGAAACATCCGATGGATAGTGGTAAGCTTATGCTGACCATAAACCGACAACCCATAGTACAATGGTTTAAGGAACAATGGGAAAAGTTACAGCAGAATCTACGTAACTCGGTGCAGAGAGAGCAAAAATCCAGAGGATTTAGAATATAGAATAGCCTATTATTAATAAAATCAAGTATCTATGCATCCAAACAGATTGTTTTTATTACAGAATCAAAATCCTAAGAATTTATAAAAAATGAAGCCTAAAGAAGTTTTGGAAAAATGGATAGATTGCTTTAACAAAGCAGATGCTTATCATATAGCAGAGCTGTATGCTACTAATGCAGTAAATCATCAAGTCGCAAACGAACCAATAATAGGTAAAGAATCAATCTACAAAATGTTTGTGAATGAATTTGCCACTGCTAAAATGGTTTGTATGGTGGAAAATATTTTTGAAGATGGCGAATGGGCTATCATGGAATGGAAAGACTCTCTTGGACTTCGTGGATGCGGATTTTTTCATGTAAAAGATAACAAAATCGTCTTTCAAAGAGGGTATTGGGATAAACTTTCATTCTTGAAGCAACACAATCTTCCAATTGAATAAGTACTATCAGAATACGGACTGGGAAATTGAAATACCCAGTCCGAGTTATATAATGAATTTTACTTGTTAAACTATTTAAAGTCAGTTGGATAACAAACCATACCTTTCACATTCTCAGTAGCTCCAGGTATTAATTCAGCCACCATGCAATATTCATGAGAGACTTCGAAAGGAAATTCAATTCCTAAATCGATAGCCTTGCGATAGCCAAATCGAGGATAATACTCTTTATGCCCCAATACGACTGCTGTGCCGTAACCCAAAAGTGCTGCCCTCTGATGGGCTTACTGAATCAACATCCCCCCCAATTCCCTTACGCTGGAATTCCGGCAAGACTGCCAATGGAGCTACACTCAGGGATGTGACAGACTGGGTGTCACTGTCTATCTTTACTTCTGTAAGTAAGATATACCAGACAATTTGTTTTTCTGTCATTTTCTTGTTCTTATCTAATTGTTAGGCTCATTGTTGTTATACATTGTTTAATTATAGATAAATCGTGAATATCCTTCTCTCTTAAATCGTAGCCCGAATGGAATACTTGTTGCCCTTTTGCAGAAATGCAAGGGATGCTTCTGCCTTCAAAGACTGCTGTTCCAAAATAGTCCGGTTGAAATTCATACCAGCCTCCATCCAAGTCGGCTTGTTTGGAAGTGCCGTCCGCATTCAAGACAAAAGGATGGATATCAATATAGCCTAATTCTTTGCTATACAGTTCCATACGGGTGGGCAACCAATTTGTTTCAATTTGATATCCTCTCTCCTGCAAAAGATCAAGGAGTTGGTCTGTATAATTGGCATCAAAATCAATGTCAATATCTCTATGCAAGCGGGTTTGCTGTCCGTACAAGACATCCACTCCCCAGCCTCCATCCAACCAAAACTGCATGTCCAGGCTTTCCAACAAGTCCAAAACTTGAAATAACTCTGTAATCGTAGTGTGTTCTTTCTTTGTCATATAATAATTCTTTAATAAATAATACTATGCGTAATTATCCAACTGCTTGATTGAAGAAATAAAATTTGCACCCACTCCAATCAGAAAGATAACCCATCCGCTGATCATAAAGACGGATGTGATACCCCATGCTTCCACCCAATATCCTGAAGCTACGATACCCAGCATTGATGGAAAGGTACTCAAACTAAAGATGAGAGAAAAAGTCCGTCCAAGCATGTCCGAAGCCAAGTTCTGCTGAATAATAGCGATGAAAAGCGCATGGTAAATGGAATAGGCTATGCCTCCTGTAAATGTTAGGCAAACAAAACCTATAAATGCGCTTGATGGTAAATAACTGGCGCTAATCAGATACAATCCCAATATCACATAAGCCGTATGCATCACTAATGTTTGCTTGCTTTTCAAAGCCTTACAGGCAAGTACTAAACCGCCCAACAATGCCCCTGAGCCCCAACCCATTTCCACAACTCCCATTTGCAAAATGTTTCCGTTGAAATGCAGAAGCGTCATAAAAGGAAATAACGTAAAAACAGGCATAAGGACAAAAGTCACCAGCGTAAAGCATACGAATAAAGGCAAAATGCCCATTGTACGCCGCAAGGTATGCCAACATTCCGTCAGTTCTTTTTTGAAATCTGGAAGAACTTTCGTTTTTTGAAGAGAAGGAATCTGGACACAAAGTAAGGTCAGACAAGCAGCAACAGCTCCGATCACATCTATGAGCAGAATATACTGTATGGGAAGCCAAACAACGAGGCTTGCCCCTACAACGGGAGCTATCACCTCACTGAAGGATTGAATGGAATGGTACAAACCTGATACCCTGACAAGATGGTGCTTGGGAATCAGTAGAGGGATGCTTGCCTGTAAAGCAGGTGCATGAAACGTACTGCCTATTGAACGACAAGCAGTCAATAGATAAAAAAAAGAAAGGTCTTTATAACCCTTGGTTATCACAATAAAAAGACATAGGGTACAGAACGCGATGAACAAGTCCGAATAAAACATCGTTTTCTTTCGATTCCATCTGTCAACATAGACCCCGGCAAACAAGCCTAATACAAATTGTGGTAAAAATCCAGCTAAAATAGCCAGAGATAAAGCTGTCGGGGATTTAAATTCGTTGCTAATCCAAAAAATAATGGAGAAGCCAACAATCGTACTTGTTAAAATAGATATGAGTTGGCCTATTCCTATCACGGCCAAAGTTGATTTCCAATGATTCATTGTGCTAATATTTCATGCGTTTATAGATAAGTACTTTCGTACATTAAGCAAAACGAAATTCTATCCACACAAAAAACTTGTATTATAATCCACTCCTGACGTTGGAATACAATAACAAATACTTTCAGGACGATGTAAAGTCCTGAAAAATCAAACTGAATGGATAGATAAATATTAGTCTTTTCTCATCGGATTCTTTTAATATCGCTACTCTTTTATTATGTAGTGGTTGTATTATCTTAAATAAAACAAAAACACTCGACTTTACATTCTTGGGTGTAAAACTGGGTGTTTGTTTTGCAATTTGCTGATTTTCAGCGTTTGTTGCGGAGAGA
>CABIXF010000074.1 GCA_902362595.1 Bacteroidaceae bacterium
CTCTCGAAAGCGGTTGCAAAGGTACGCACTTTTTCCGGTTCTGCAACTTTTACGCAATACTTTTTTGCGGAAATTTTGAAGAATTTTTGTAAATCACTGTAAACAAGACGGTTGCATGTGAGCGTTTTTTGATGCTTTCAAAAACGGAAGGAAACAGCCCTACATTATGTATTTCGCGCGGGCGCGCGGGCGTGTGTACGCGCACATGCGTGCATGTGCAGACAAACAGGAAGAAGCATGCACACATAAAGGAATTGCGGCTGCGCACAGAAAAAAACAGGTTGATGAACCGTTCCCGACGAGAAGAAACAACCGAAACACGGTAAAGCTTATCCGCAATCAAGGACATTTTTTTCAAGGAACGGAAAGAAAAGCCTGAAAAAGTCCGTTCCTCCCCCCCACGAAAAAATCCCGGATTTTCCGGATCTGTTCCCCTGGAACGGTCAGTTTTATGTCATCCAAAGAACAAAAATTTTCCAGGAATCGCCGTTTTTTGCCAACCGGAGGACAAGAATTTCCCGAAAACGGCCAGTTCTGCGCCAGCCGGAAGACGAAAAAAAATGAACCCGGCGACCATTTTTTTCACCCAGCTGGGAAATCCCGGCCAAAATTCCTCCCCCGAAAGGCAAAAAATCCGAAAAAAATTCCGGAAAAACTGGAAACGGAGCTACATGTCCACAAACAGAACCGGGATTTTTCCATGCAGCAGGGCAAATGACGTCACGGAAATCCCGCATCGCAGGGACATTTTTGCACAGGACGGCCCGCATTTTTTATGTTTCCTTGCCGGGAAACGTACGTTCTACCCGGCAGAAACCTACGGTTCCAGGCAGGAAAACCTACGGTTTACACACCGGAAACATAGAAAACATAAAGGAAAAGAGAGGTTATCCTGCCGACATTTTCAGAATACGAAACACAGGAAAAACAAACGGACCGTTTACAGGAAAAGAACAGAAAAGCCGCATACGGAAAAACAAGGTAAACAGTCTGAGGGGAAACTTACAGAAAACCAGGAAGATAAAAGCGGATTGAAAACAGAAGACCTCACGTAAGGACATAAAAAAAGGAGTTCCGCTGAACTCCAACCTTTGTTAACCTTAAATCTAATACTATGAAAAACACAGTGCAAAAGTAAACATTCCGGTTGAAACCGCAAAAGAAACAGCTGAAAAATCATGTTTTACAACACATATTAACCATCTGACATTGCCCGATAAAATCCATTAACAAAAGTATGAAACAAAAAAATACAGAACCGCCTGCGGCAGCCCTGTATTCCTTTTCATGGCTAAATGAATCTTTGAATTACTTGATGCGCTTATAGCCGTACACAGCCAAATCACCCAATTCCTCTTCAATACGAAGTAATTGATTATATTTTGCCATACGGTCGGAACGACTCAATGAGCCTGTTTTAATCTGGCCACTGTTCGTAGCTACCGCTATATCCGCAATCGTCGCATCTTCTGTTTCTCCCGAACGGTGAGACGTCACTGTGGTGTACCCATGACGGTGAGCCATCTCGATGGCATCCAGTGTTTCACTCAGCGAACCAATCTGATTTACCTTAATCAAAATAGAATTGGCACATCCCATAGCAATTCCCTTCGACAGAAATTCCACATTCGTCACAAACAAATCGTCTCCTACCAACTGGCAACGGCTTCCAATCCGCTCCGTCAGTTTTTTCCATCCTTCCCAATCATTTTCACTCATTCCATCTTCAATGGAATCAATCGGATATTTATTGATTAATTCTTCCAGATAAGCAATCTGTTCGTCCGAAGTACGTTTTTTTCCGTTTTCACCTTCAAAAACAGTGTAATCATACACTCCATCCTTATAAAACTCGGAAGAAGCACAGTCCATTCCAATCATCACATCTTTTCCTGGCACATATCCAGCTTGCCGGATGGCTGCCAAAATAGACTCCAATGCATCTTCCGTACCTTTCAATGCCGGAGCAAATCCACCTTCATCTCCCACGGCCGTACTCAGCCCGCGATCGTGCAACACTTTTTTCAAGGCATGAAATACTTCCGCTCCCATGCGCAAGCCTTCCCGGAAGGAAGGCGCCCCTACCGGACGAATCATAAACTCCTGGAAAGCAATAGGCGCATCGCTGTGTGAACCACCGTTGATGATATTCATCATCGGAACCGGCATCACAAACGTATTGACTCCCCCGATATACCGGTACAAAGGTATCTGCAAATAAGCAGCGGCAGCTTTTGCCACAGCCAGCGATACACCCAAAATGGCATTGGCTCCCAATTTAGATTTGGTTGGCGTGCCATCCAGTTCCAGCATTTTCTTATCAATACCCCGCTGATCCAATACAGACCAACCAATTAATGCCGGCGCAATCACTTTATTTACATTCTCGACAGCCTTCAAGACTCCCTTTCCTCCGTAACGATGTGCGTCCTTGTCACGCAACTCCAATGCTTCATGTTCACCCGTAGAAGCTCCCGACGGTACAGAAGCACGTCCTATCACACCAGACTCCAGTTTCACTTCTACCTCTACGGTAGGATTTCCTCGTGAATCGAGTATTTCACGACCTATAACCGACTTTATTTTCATATTTATTGCATTTAAAATTTGATATACAAAAATGAGAACTTCCTACGTACGACGCAATACCTTGAAATAGGTATTTTATTTTGTCGTACCCAATAAAAAAAGGACTGTAACTGAAACAGCCACAGTCCTCTTCCGTCATTTATGCAATCAAAATGGATTAGTAATTATTTTTCTTCACTTCAAAGTAAGCCTGTGGATGCAAGCAAGCCGGACATACCTCGGGAGCTTCTTTTCCTACATAAATATAGCCACAGTTGCGGCACTGCCATACTACTTCTACATCTTTCTTGAAAACCTTTTCGTCTTCAATATTCTTCACGAAAGCCAGGTATCTTTCTTCGTGTCCTTTTTCGGCTACGGCAATCTCACGATACATTTTCGCGATGGCCGGGAAACCTTCTTCGTCGGCGATATCGGCAAATTTCGGATAATCCAGACTCCATTCTTCATTCTCGCCTGCAGCTGCAGCCTTCAGGTTTTCCAATGTAGAACCGATAACTCCGGCAGGATAGCTAGCTGTGATTTCCACCATTCCACCTTCCAACCACTTGAACATTCTCTTGGCATGTTCTTTTTCCTGTTCAGCAGTTTCCAAGAAAATAGCTGAAATCTGTTCAAAACCTTCTTTCTTGGCTGCACTCGCAAAATAAGTATAGCGCATTCTAGCTTGTGACTCACCTGCAAAAGAGATTGCCAAATTTTTCTCGGTTCTTGTTCCTTTAATGCTTTTTCCCATATCTATTAGTTATTAAGTTGATGAATAAATTACGTTTTCAAGTTTACACTACAAATATAATAGATTTATTCAAATTTGCAATCATTACAATTTTATTTTTCTATTTTATTAACACTTCATCTTTTATAACAAGGTTATCTACATATTAAAACAATTCACACAAAAAAATAGTTTCCCCAATCAAGCATAATAATACCAACCCAACAAAATTTCATATAATATAGTATATTCTTGAATCAAACCCAGTTCTTTTCCCATTTACAGTATCTTTTTCAAAGATAATTAACGCAAAGGTCGCTCAAATATAAGAAAATATATACTTTTGTGCTTCTTTTTAAATTAGTAACATTTTTAAGATAGATGAAAGGATTAGAATTCAGACCCAAACTTTTCACCATGATGAAAACCTATACCAAGACCGACCTGATGACCGACCTGATGGCAGGTGTCATCGTGGGAATTGTTGCCCTGCCATTAGCCATTGCTTTTGGTATCGCTTCCGGAGTGAGTCCGGAAAAAGGAATCATCACAGCCATTGTAGCCGGTTTTATCATCTCATTTCTAGGAGGAAGCAAAGTACAGATTGGCGGACCAACCGGTGCTTTTATTGTCATCATTTATGGCATTATCCAGCAGTATGGAATTGAAGGACTAATGGTAGCCACCATGATGGCCGGTATTCTCCTTATATTATTAGGAGTATTTAAACTGGGAACCGTCATCAAATTTATTCCCTACCCCATCATTATCGGCTTTACCAGCGGTATTGCCGTCACAATTTTCACCACGCAGATTGCCGATATTTTCGGACTCGATTTCCAAGGTGAAAAAGTGCCGGGAGATTTCATTGGAAAATGGATTCTTTATTTCCACCACTTCGATACGGTAAATTGGTGGAATGTCATAGTGAGTGTGGTCAGCGTGTTCATCATTGCCATCACGCCTAAATTCTCCAAAAAGATTCCAGGATCACTGGTAGCTATCATCCTGGTAACTGTAGGCGTCTACTACCTGAAAATGTATGGAGGAATCACCTGCATCGATACCATCGGCGACCGTTTCAGCATTAAGTCACAACTTCCGGAAGCAGCCGTTCCGGCACTTGATTGGGAAGCCATCAAGAACTTGTTCCCTGTAGCCATCACCATTGCTGTACTGGGAGCCATTGAATCGCTGCTTTCGGCTGCAGTGGCCGACGGTGTCATCGGTGACCGTCATGATTCCAACACGGAACTTATCGCCCAAGGTATCGCCAACTTTGTATCCCCTATCTTCGGAGGTATTCCTGCCACTGGTGCCATTGCCCGTACGATGACCAATATCAACAACGGAGGTAAGTCACCCGTTGCCGGTATCGTGCATGCCGTAGTATTGCTGCTCATCCTCCTTTTCCTGATGCCCCTGGCACAATACATTCCGATGGCTTGCCTGGCCGGCGTACTGGTCATTGTCTCTTATAACATGAGTGGATGGAGGGTGTTCAAAGGACTGTTGAAAAATCCAAAATCGGATGTAGTGGTATTGCTCATCACCTTCTTCCTGACGGTTATCTTCGATTTGACAGTAGCCATTGAAGTCGGTCTGGTGATTGCCTGTGTACTGTTCATGAAGCGTGTCATGGAAACAACCAAGATTTCTGTCATCACAGACGAAATAGACCCCAACAACGAATCCGACCTGGAAGTACACGAAGAACATCTGGTCATCCCGCAAGGCGTGGAAGTATATGAAATCAACGGCCCGTATTTCTTCGGTATCGCCACCAAGTTTGAAGAAATCATGTCCCGGTTGGGCGACCGTCCGAAAATCCGCATCATCCGTATGCGAAAAGTTCCTTTCATTGATTCTACAGGTATCCATAACCTCACGACCCTATGTGAGATGTCACAGAAAGAAAATATTCACATCATCCTGTCGGGTGTCAACGAGAAAGTACACCAAGTGTTGGAGAAATCCGGGTTCTATGAACTGCTTGGAAAAGAAAACATCTGTAGCAACATCAATGAAGCACTAGAAGTAGCCACCAAGGAAATAGCTGAAATCAACGCAAAATAAAACGTTAAAATAAAAACTCCCGTTCTGTTAAAATCAAAATAGGATTTAACAGGATGGGAGTTTTCTTTAAATCATGTTATAAAACCCATTATTTTCATCCAAGAAGTTGCATTATTTCCAGAAATCCGTACCTTTGTACTGTGTTTTTCATAGTATTAGATTTAAGGTTAACAAAGGTTGGAGTACAGCGGTACTCCTTTTTTTATGTCCTTACTTCAGAAAATCACCACTTAAACCGCACCTGAAACTGTAAATCACATTTATTATTTCCTTGAATCTCTTCTGCTCCCGATCCGATAAGATTCCAATCCCTATAGTGTGTCCAGCCCCATTTCATCTGAAAAAACAAATGTTTTTTCCAATCGTAATCTACTCCCCATGCCACTCTCTCTCCTTTTCCATACAAGGACATCATGGAAAACGCATACAACAATCCCTGTTCATACGCATATATCCGAGAAGCATAATCTTCTGTATGAAACCATACACCACTCAAAAAGGTCCGTATCGAAAGACGAGGAATTTCCACCTTCAAACTACTTCCACAAGCCAACCCATTGGATGTTTTTCTTTGCAAAACTTCCGAACGCACATATTCCACCATTGTTTTCCACCGCATACACTTCACCGGTGAATAAGTCACTTGATAATGCAAACGTTGCCTGACATTAGGCAATACATATTTCATATCATCCGATTCCTTGTAGTTTTTAGCCTTATTCTTATAACCATATTTTATTAACATCTCTAGTGAATTAGACGGTGAATAAGAAATCTGAAACACTCCTTCCCCTCCTGTTGTATTTTGCTTGTCTACTAAATAACGATACCATGGAAAGTAAAAGAAATCTCCATAACATAACAATTTCATATTTCGCAAAAAGCTAGTTTCCAATCCAATAAAAATACCAGCTTCATTTTGCATTTTTGAATTCTCTCCAAATCCATACGCGTATAAACTCTGATATTTTTTATCATAATATCTGTTGATAACTATCAATGATGTATTCACAGCCGGTGAATAAGTCAACTGATTCAATGTAGCCACCTTCCCTTGCTTGTCGACAGCCGTTTCTCCGGAAAAAATAAACTTCCCCTTATACCATTTATAATTCACCCCCACATTATAAAAATATTTTCCACGGGGATAATAACGATTATATAATCTTTCAACCGGATTCAACATCTTGTTGAAAACATTATAAACAACTGTGAATCCCCCTTCAAAGTATTTGCCATCATAACTTAAATTACTACCTACCAATGTATTAAAAGCAGTATTTTTTTTCTCCAAATCCTTCTTCAGACGATGGTAGCCATCCGTTTTCAACGTACTTATACACTCATTATCCACTGTAGCATCCTGATTGCGGAAAGAGAAAAAACCCGTCCATATCCAACGTTTACGCCATTTCATGGAGACTCCCGCTCCCTGCAAATAATTTGCTTCGTTCATGGAGGTATACTTACTCAATCCTCTTCCGGCACGGTTCAACGCAGCAAAAGAAGTATACTTTCCTATTCCGAATCCCATGTTCATCACCAACCCGTAACCGAAACTGGCTTTATAATTTCCCACTACCAACGTATGCAAGCGGCCAAAATCTTTCAGTTGTACAGAAGCACTGTAGAAATCAAATCCTTTTCGATTATAGAGTCGGAAGAAAGCCTCTCCAGCATCTTTTTCAGCTACGAAGCTTGCATATATTTTATCCCGAAACTGAAATCTGTATCTGATATTCAAATAAAACGGATCTCCATAATATCGTTTGGAAGCAAACTTCTCTTCTTCTCCTACAGGTATATCTGCATACCCCGCCTTCTCATTAAACGGTACGTCTGTGCGCATCCAGATTTCCTGTTTGTTGTATTTCCACACATTACGCCAGGAAAAAGCTTCTTTTTTTACTGGCCCCACATACATGAATTCTCTCAAAAAAGCCTGAGTTTGTCTGTCCATACCCTCTACTCCCCACAATTCATTCATGCTGGTTAAAGGTCCATACTTATAGACATAATAAAGGATGTGTTCAATTAGCCGGTCGGACAAGAAAGGCAATTGTTCCAGTTCTTCTTTTGTCACAGTATTGATGTTCAGCGGATGTTCCGCCAATTCGCTCAACTCTTCGTATTGCTCTCTCCACGACGCTACATTCTCTTCTTCTCCTACCTGTTCTTCCCATTCCATCCAAGCGGACTGAGCGAAGAGATTTCCACAATAGAAAAGAACTGATACACAAAAGGAAACATACTTTTTCCACATATTATTCACTTGTTTATACACATCTCATAAATACGTTAATTATGCCACATAATCTGAATATTATTTCTATTTTTGCGCGTATGAAAAAATGTTTCTACATATTCATTATTTTGTGGCTGAGTACTTCCTTGCATACTTATGCTCAACAATTATCACCGACTTCCATTCAAGGTCACAAGGTTCCTGTATGCATTTATAAAGGAGACACTATACCTTGTATAACGTTGAGAAACATATACGTCTACCCCAAATTGCACTTTAAAAACAAAAGACAGGAAAGATATTACTATAAACTGGTCAGAGATGTGAAAAAGACCCTTCCTCTTGCCAAGGAAATCAAAAGAGCGGTAATTGAAACGTATGAATACATGGAAACGCTGCCCAATCAGAAAGCCAGAGAGCAACACATGAAACTGGTGGAAAAAGGGTTGAAACAGCAGTACACCGCCCGCATGAAGAAACTGACATTTTCACAAGGTAAACTGCTGATCAAATTGGTCAACCGTGAATGCAACCAATCGTCCTATCAACTGGTCAAAGCTTTCATGGGACCTTTCAAGGCCGGATTTTATCAGGCATTCGCTGCCCTGTTCGGAGCCAGCCTGAAAAAAGAATACCATCCTGAAGATGACGACAAGATGGTAGAAAGAGTAGTTACACTGGTCGAAAACGGACAGCTATAACAGTATAAATCAATAAATTAACAAGTTATCAATAAGATATTCACAAGCGGTGTTCAACGTAATTTGAACAACTTATGAGCAAATTCCCATATCATAATTCCTGCTGTCACAGATACATTCAATGAATGTTTGGTGCCATACTGAGGTATTTCGATGCAACCATCGGACATGTCTACAACCTCTTGCTGCACCCCTTTTACTTCATTTCCCAACACAATGGCATATTTCTTTCCTTTTTCCAATACCAGTTCATCAAGTAACGTACTACCTGCACACTGTTCAATGGCCAATACGGTATATCCCTTCTCATGAAGTTCATTTACAGCATCTTGCGTTTTCTTAAAATATTTCCAGTCTACCGTATATTCTGCTCCCAGCGCCGTTTTATGCATTTCCGGATGAGGAGGAGTTGCCGTAATGCCACAGAGATAAATGCAATTCACCAAAAAAGCATCCGATGTACGGAATACCGCTCCAATATTGTGCAAACTACGCACTTCATCCAATACAACCACCAACGGCAGCTTATCTGCTTCTTTAAACTCCTCCACCGTCAGACGGTTCATCTCGGTCACCTTCAATTTTCTTAATTCAGACATAATTCCTACATTTGAAATACGTTCGGCTGCAAAGATAAAAACTATATTCATAACCCTGTTGAAAACAGTGGAAAACGTGTAAAAAACGAGGGCATAGAAAATGAAAATTATTTCTTGCAAGATTCCACAAATCAATTATAGCAGACTTAAAACCAACAATCCAAAAAACTTAGAAATAATTATCACTGACAGTTTAAACACATTCTTATTGAATTTTCAGAAATGAATAACCGAAAAGTTTTTAACTTTGCAACGTATCAACAATTTGTTAATAGGATTAGTAAAAGCTAAGATATCAATAAGTAAGCATGTTTATGAATTATTGATATCCTTCCTCTTCAAGATGATAACGAAAAAACAAAAAAAAGGGTGTTATTTTTACTAACATTATTAACGGGATATTATCAGTATCATATTTTCTTTTTAAAAGAAGAAAAAATATAAATCTAATAATGAATAAAGAAGAATGGTTGAAAAAGGGTTATGTGGATGAACCCGTGGAAAAGAATCTTGACCTGAAGGCTGAGATTAAAAAGTTATGTCGTGAAAAAGAAGCGGTCATTTTAGGACACTTCTACCAGGCGGACGAAATACAGGAGATTGCCGACTTTATCGGCGATAGTCTGGCACTGGCGCAATGGGCTGCCAAAATAGATGCGAAAATCATTGTGATGTGTGGAGTTCACTTCATGGGTGAAACTGCAAAAATCCTTTGTCCGGACAAGAAAGTGCTGATTCCCGATTTAAATGCCGGTTGCTCACTGGCCGACAGTTGTCCGGCCGACAAGTTTGCCGAATTTGTGAAGGCACATCCGGGATACAAAGTCATTTCGTATGTCAATACCAGTGCGGCAGTCAAAGCGGTGACGGATGTGGTAGTGACTTCTACCAACGCCCGCCAGATTGTGGAAAGCTTTCCGAAAGATGAAAAGCTGATTTTCGGTCCCGACAAAAACTTGGGAAATTACATCAATTCCATTACCGGGCGTCAGATGTTGCTTTGGGACGGTGCCTGCCATGTGCACGAGAAATTCTCTGTAGAGAAGATTCTGGAGGTGAAGAAACAGTATCCGGACGCAGAAATCCTGGTTCATCCGGAATGTAAGGGAGCCGTAGCGAAACTGGCCGACAAAATCGGCTCGACGGCAGGATTGCTGAAATATGCCATGGCCAGTGACAAGAAGAACTTCATTGTGGCTACAGAAAGCGGTATTTTGTATGAAATGCGCAAGAAATGTCCGGACAAGCACTTTATTCCAGCTCCGCCGGAAGACAGTACCTGCGCTTGCAACGAATGCAACTTCATGCGTTTGAACACACTGGAAAAACTATATAATACGCTGAAATATGAATGGCCGGAAGTGAAGGTGGATGAAGCAGTGGCAAAAGAAGCCATAAAGCCTATCCAGAAGATGCTTGAAATATCTGCAAAGTTGGGACTGTGATACACAGTCTCAACTTTTTTGTTAAGGGCTTTTAATAGCGAGACGGGTCTTCTTAAAACATGTTATATAGCATAGATTTTAAAAAGAATAATTTGTAGATATCCAGAAAGTCCTTACCTTTGCACTGTGTTTTTCATAGTATTAGATTTAAGGTTAACAAAGGTTGGAGTTCAGCGGAACTCCTTTTTTTATGTCCGTACGTTTCTTTCTTTGTATAGAGTGAAGAATAAATGCTCTATCACAAGGTCAATAAGTTGAAAATTTATAGTTACTTTTTATGTTTTCCTGCCCTGAACCTTATGTTTCCGGTAAGAGAACTGTAGGTTTCCGCCCAGGAAAATCTAAGTTTTCCATTAGAAAAACATAAAAATCACAAGGGATTTGTTTCCTCTATGTAAGAGCATTTTTAAATTTTTCGGGAGTGTATGGATAAAGACGAGTGGATGTAACTGATTACTTCAATTTTTATTATAAAAAAAGCATCTTAAAATATGGTTGATAATCAGCTGTTTGTGATTTTTCACCGAAAAAAGATGAAAAAAAATGCTCGAAATGTTTGTGGGTTTCAAAAAATGCACTACCTTTGCAACCGCAATCGAGAGAGAAAGCAACGAAAGAAAAACTTAATGGTGCGTTAGTTCAGTTGGTTAGAATACATGCCTGTCACGCATGGGGTCACGGGTTCGAGTCCCGTACGCACCGCAGAATAGGAGGATGTGTCAAAATGATGCATCCTCTTTTCGTTATATAATCATCGTTTTGCCATTTTTCATAGAGTATGATTTATGTTTTTCCTATGTCCATGCCTTTTGG
>CABIXF010000075.1 GCA_902362595.1 Bacteroidaceae bacterium
TTTGTCGGCTATAGCAGCATATTGCTTTTTTGAAAAGAAGCCCGCCATTGATGTAAACTTTGTCAATGACGGACAACTGTCTATTTTCTAATTTTATATCGAACTCACGTTAAGTTATAGGAGGCTTTATCCTTTCAACGGATTCCAGCCCTGCGCTTTCAGTTCCAGTTCGTTGCCGTCGCGGGTGACCAGTGCACAACCCAGTTCAGGCTTGGTGATGTGACCGATGATTTTGACATCCTTCATTTGGGCCACTGTTTCATGTGCTGTCAACGGGACGGTGAAGAGCAGTTCGTAGTCCTCGCCGCCATTCAGGGCACAAGTGCTCAGGTTCATGTTGAACTCTTCGGCCATCACGGCAGTCTGGTAGTCGATGGGAATACGTTCCTCATAGACCCGGCAACCTACGTGACTCTGTGAGCAGATGTGCATCAGTTCGGACGACAGCCCGTCGGAGATGTCCATCATAGCCGTAGGCCGAAGACCGGCTTTGGCCAGACTTTCGACGATGTCCTTGCGGGCTTCCGGTTTCAGGAAGCGTTCCAACAGGTATTCTTTTCCGGCAAAGTCGGGTTGTACGTCCTTTTCGCCCTGGAACACGGCTTTTTCGCGCTCCATCAACTGCAGGCCCATGTAGGCGGCCCCGAGGTCACCCGATACACAGATGAGGTCGGTTTCCTTGGCACCGTTGCGGTAGACCACCTTGTCCTTGTCGGCTTCCCCGATGCAGGTGATGGAGATGGCCAGTCCTGTGACGGAAGAGGTGGTATCGCCTCCCACGAGGTCCACGTGATGCTGTTCGCAGGCCAGGCGCAGGCCGTCGTAGAAGTCCTCCAGGTCTTCAATGCAGAAGCGCTTGGAGACAGCCAGTGAGACGGTAATCTGTTTCGGCGTACCGTTCATGGCGTAGATGTCGGAGAAGTTCACCATGGCCGATTTATATCCCAGGTGTTTCAGCGGGGTATAGACCAGGTCGAAGTGTACGCCTTCCATCAGCAGGTCGGTGGTGACCAGTACCTGCTTGCCGGGAAACTCCAGTACGGCAGCATCGTCGCCCACACCGTACTTCGTTTCCGGATTTTGTAGTTTGATGTCCTGGGTGAGGTGCTTGATGAGGCCGAATTCACCCAGGGTAGAAATTTCAGTTCTGTTTCCTTCGTGCATAGTATTTTTACGCTCTGTTGATAAGTTCTCTCATAATGGTGGTCATGCGGGGCTGTGCGGCGTCGGCTGCCTTCTGCACTTCTTCGTGGGATACTTCCACAATCTTGCCTTCCACGCCCAGGTCGGTGATGACCGATACGCCGAACACCTTGATGCCGCAGTGGTTGGCCACGATGACTTCCGGTACGGTAGACATACCTACGGCGTCTGCGCCCAGGATGCGGAACATCTTGTATTCCGACGGGGTTTCAAACGTAGGACCTTGTGTACCGATGTACACGCCTTGCTGCACCTTGATGCCTTTTTCCTTGGCAATTTCCAGTGCTTTGGCAATCAGTTCTTTGGAATACGCTTCGCTCATGTCCGGGAAACGCGGTCCGTAGTCGATGTTCTTGCCGCGGAGCGGATGTTCGGGGAAGAAGTTGATGTGGTCGGTGATAATCATCAGGTCACCGATTTCAAAATCCGGGTTCGTGCCTCCTGCAGCGTTCGATACGAACAAGGTCTTGATGCCCAGTTCACGCATCACACGCACGGGGAAAGTCACTTCCTTCATGGAGTAGCCTTCGTAAAAATGAAAGCGTCCTTGCATGGCCATGATATCTTTGTTGCCCAATTTCCCGAAAATCAGTTTGCCGCTGTGTCCTTCGACGGTGGAAACCGGGAAGTTCGGAATCTCCGAATAGTTGATTTCATACTTGTCGGTGATTTCATGCACCAGGCTGCCCAGGCCCGTGCCCAGGATGATGGCTGTTTCAGGATGAGTGTGCATCTTCGCCTTCAGAAAGGCGGCTGTTTCTTGAATTTTTTCTAACATACTCAATGATTTTGGGGTTAAATACTAGTTCTCCTTTGTGCAGGAACTCCACTTCTATGGGGAGCACATAAATATAGGGTTTCAGTTCGTCGGCGAGCTGCGGATGGCCGATGAGCCGCGAGGCATCCTTCTCGGTGGTCAGGATGAGGCGGCGTGCTTCCGGCAGCCGGTAGAACTGTTGCACAATCTGTTGCATGTCGGTCGCATCGAAGTTGTGATGGTCACCGAAAAGCAATGGGGTGACACTCGCGGCATGACGACGGACTTCTTCTACCAGGGGAGCCGGCGAAGCAATGCCGGTGACCAGCAATACTGCCTGGCCTTTCAGGGTGTCAAGTGCCCGGGCAGGTGTATCCGCAAACAAGGAATACAGTTTTCCGTAGGCCAGGGTGGTGAAAAACACCTCCTGATGGGGAAGAGGCTGTATGCGTTGCTGCAGTTGCTTGCATTTTTCCAGGCTGAGGTCGGGCGGACATTTGGTGACGATGAGCAGGTCGGCCCGTTGTTTGCCGCTGGCAGGCTCCCGTAATCGTCCGGCAGGCAGAAGCTGGTCGCATTCCACGGGTCGGTGGTAGTCCATCAGCAGGAGGTTCAGTCCCGGTTGTACGTAACGGTGCTGGAAGGCATCGTCCAGCAGCACGACTTCCGTGTCGGGTGCTCCTTCGGGGGCCATCAGTCGGTGGATTCCTTCGCAGCGGTCACCGTCCACGGCTACACGGATGTCCGGGAACTTGCGGGCCATCTGGAAAGGCTCGTCGCCGATGTCTTCCATGCGGGAAGCAGGAGAAGCGAGCACGAAACCTTTCGACTTCCGCTTGTAGCCTCGGCTTAGTACGGCCAGCCGGAACGAACCGTGCAGCAACCGGATGAGGTATTCCGTATGAGGTGTTTTCCCCGTGCCGCCCACGGTCAGGTTACCGATGCAGATGACGGGCAACGGAAAGCGTTCCTGCCGGAGCAGGCCCCGGTCGAACAACAAGTTCCGTACCCTCACACCGATGCCGTAGAGGACACTGAAGGGCCACAGTCCCCAATATATCTTGCATTTTCCGCTCATGCACGTCCCTCCTTATTGGATGCGCAAGTTGAATGGCAGACGGGCTTGTAGACGGTCGGACTGACCGAGGTGACGTATCCAGTCGAAGCTGCGGTAGTATTCTCCGAAAGTTTCCTGCAACTGGCTGTGAATGTAGCGGTCGGTACGGGTGTTCAGCAGCTGGGTCAGGAAATCTTCCTTGGCTGGGTAAGTCTGAAGATTGTAGTCCTTCACCTTGCCTAGCTGGGCTGCCAGTTGGATGGCTGTATCCAGTCCGCCCAGTTCGTCCACCAGTTTCAGTTCTTTGGCCATGCTGCCGGTCCATACGCGTCCTTCCGCAATCTTGCAGAGCTCTTCCAACGGAATGTGTCGGCCTTCGGCACAGCGTTTGGTAAACAAGGCGTATCCCTGGTTTACCATCTGTTGCATCAGGGCCGATTCTTCTGCATTGAACGGGCGGCTCATGCTGCCCATATCGGCCATTTTATGCGTTTTGACTCCATCGAAATGAAGTCCCAGTTTGTCGTTCAAAAGTTCGGAGGCATCGGGCATCATGCCAAAGATACCGATGGAGCCGGTCAGGGTGGTCGGTTCGGCTACAATCTTGTGGGCGGCGCATGAAATGTAATAGCCACCGGAAGCCGCATAGTCGCCCATGGATACTACGACCGGTTTTTCCGCTTTCAGCAGGCTGACCTCCCGCCAAATCTGTTCCGACCCGTAGGCGCTTCCACCCGGAGAGTTGACGCGGAGCACCACGGCTTTTACGTTCTTGTCCTTGCGCAAGTCGCGCAGGTCCTTGGTGACTTTTTCGGAGTTGATGCCCTCGTCGTACGATGATGAGCCGTTGTCAATTTCTCCGTAAGCGTAATATACTGCCACCACGTCGCGGGTCTTGCTCTTCGGGGCAGTCGCCTTGACACGGGTCATTTCGTCGAGGTTTAAAGTCTTGAGGTCGTCTTCGTCAGACAGTCCGGTAAGAGACTTCAGGTAGCTGAGCACTTCATCCTGATACATCAGTGTATCGGCCAGTCCGCTGCTTACGTAAGTTTCTGCCGGATGGAAATCCATGTTCCGGTCGGCCAGCAGGTTCAGGGAGTCAGCCGATATGTGACGCGATGCCGAGACGTCGTTCAGGATACTCTTCCAGGTAGATTCCAAAAAAGCCTGGGTCTGTTCACGGTTGGCCGGACTCATTTCAGTGCTCATCATTGGTTCCACGGCCGATTTGTACGTACCTACCCGGAAAATCTGCATCTTCACGCCGATTTTGGCCAGGAAATCTTTCAGGAACATGGTCTCGCTGGCCAGTCCGTGCCAGGAAAGACTTCCAACGGGATTCACGATAACCTTGTCGGCTACACTGGCCACATAATATCCGCCTTGTGTGTAAGCGTCAGCGTATGCCACCAGAAACTTGCCACTCTGCTTGAAGTCGGCCAGTGCCCGGTGAATGGCTTGCAGGGAAGCCGCTGAGCAGCTCAGTGCACCCGTATGCAGGTAGATACCTTTGATAAGGTCGTTTTCTTTGGCTTTTTGGATGGCATTCAGAATGTCTTCCAATCCGTAGGTAGAAATCTGGTCTTCAAAGAACTGGTCGACGGGACTGGGCTGGTAACGCTCCTGGATGGTTCCTTTCAGTTCGAGGGTAAACACGGAATTGGGCGGAACAACGGTCTCGGTTTCAGACGAGGCCATAATGCCTACTAATGTACTTATGCCCAAGATGATAAAGATGAACCCGCAGATTAGCACACCCGTGATGGTGGCCAGGGTACTTCGAAGAAACTCTTTCATTATAAGTCGTTTTTAGGATTAATAAACAAAGTTATTCTTTTTGACTGAAAAAACAAAAAACGGGCATGTTTAAATTTTGGAGATAGGGAAGAAGTAAGAACTGTATGTTTAAGAAATCTTAAAATAGAAAGTCTCCTATTTATAGGGTATAGTTAATTATTATAATATATTACAATAAGGTAGGAAAAGTGGGGTTTGCAGAAAGGTCTGACTAAAAAAATGTGAAAATTTTTAGAATTAGCTGATTTTCAATAGATTAAAATTGCTCAACCCTTCAGTAAACCCTGAAGTGGCAGGGAAAGGAGAGAAATGGGATAAGGATACTTCTGCATAAGGGCCAAAACGCTTAGGCGTTTTGATGGAAGCGCCTTTACGTTTGATGCCAAACGTTTAGGCGTTTAAGACAAAACGTTTAGGCGTTTGAGGTGAAACGTCGAAGCGTTTTTTTTAAACGAACAAGCCCCCGACTGGAGGTGAACCGGCGGGGGCTTGTGATATGGTCGGGAAATTGGTTAAGCTTCCTGCATCTTGGCTTTAAATGCCAAGGCATACATACGCATCTGTTTCACCATGGCCAGCAGACCGTTGCTGCGGGTAGGTGAAAGATGCTCCTTCAAGCCGATTTTTTCGATGAAGTAGAGGTCGGCATTCAGGATTTCATCTGGAGTATGACCCGATACAACTTGAATCAGCAGGGAGATGATGCCTTTGACAATCAGGGCATCGCTTTCTGCCTGAAATACCACTTTCCCGTCTACCAAATCAGCCTGCAGCCATACGCGGCTCTGACATCCGTCAATCAGGTTCTGTTCGGTCTTGTATTTCGGGTCGAGCGGTTGCTGGTCGTTGCCCAGGTCGATCAGCAGTTGGTATTTGTCCATCCAATCGTCGAAGTCGCTGAATTCTTCGATCACTTCGTCCTGGAGTTCGTTGATTGTTTTCATTGTGATACAGTTTAATTATTTTTCGTTATAAATCACGCCCATCACCGTTTGTCCAACAGCCTGAAGCGTGGCTTTGTCAATATTTTCAAGTGTGTCGTCCAGCGTGTGCCACGTAGGGTTGAAGCCCGTGTTGCTCTGTGTGTCATAGTGGATGATGTCTACACAGGGAATCTGACGGTACTGGTGCACATAGAGATGGTCGTCGGTGATTTGGCCTCCGTCTTCCTTGATGAAGTAGTTGCCATAGCCCAGGTGTTCGGCCATCTTCCAGATTTTCTTCATGGCATTGTGGGCCGTCCGCTTGGAATAGTCTTCGTAGTAGAATGTGGCATTCTTTCCGCCCACCATGTCCAGCAGGATGCCGAAGCGTGCCTTGTAATCAGGTACGTGAGGGATGCGTCCCCAGTATTGGGAGCCCAGACACCAGGTGTCCGGTTTGTACGTTCCTTTGTAGAACTCTGGCGTGCCGTAATCTTCCGCATCGAAGAATACGAGGTCGATGCCTACTTGCGGAGCCTGCTGTTGAATCTGTCGGGCAATTTCCAGTAACACACCTATTCCGCTGGCCCCATCGTTTGCTCCGTCAATCGCTTTCCGGTGGTTGGCTTCCTCGTCCTGGTCGGCATACGGGCGGCAGTCCCAGTGTGCACAGAGCATCACCCGTTTCTTGTTTTCCGGCTGGTAGGCTCCGATGATGTTGCGCGATTTCAAGACGGTACCGTCGTATGCGATCAAATCAGCCTGCTGGTTGTAGACAGTTGCCCCGAATTTCTTCAGCTGGGCAGCCAGGTAATCCCCACATTTCCGGTGTGCTTCCGTATTGGGCACACGAGGGCCGAAAGCAACTTGTGCGGCTACGTATGCGTATGCACTGTCGGCATTGAAGGCCGGTGCCTGAACGATGGCTTCTTCGGTTTCTTCGGTTTGCTGGCTGTTCTTGGAACTGCTTCCACAGGAAATCAAGGCACCTCCTGTCAGCAGGGCCGCTACGGTCAGCAGATTTTTTATTGAAATCATAATCCTTTCATTTAGTTTGCGCTGCAAAGGTAAACTTATTTTCGCACACCCCTTGCAGCCGTAAATACGTTTTAAACTTTATTTGTAGGAACCGCTTTCCTGCACTTGTTGCATGACGCGCAGGAAATTGCCGCCCCAGATACGGCGGATGTCTTCCTCGCTGTAACGTTCGTGCAGCAGCTGGCGGGTGAAGTTGATCATCTCCGAGGAATCGTTGCATCCGATGATGCCTCCGTCGCCGTCGAAGTCACTGCCGATGCCCACATGTTCGATACCCATCACGTTCACCATGTGGTTCAGGTGTTCGATGGCATCCAAGATGTGCGCCGGACGGTCGGTGCGGAGAAATCCGCTGTACAGACAGACCTGCACTACGCCCCCTTTCTTGGCAATGGCACGGAGCTGGTCATCGGTCAGGTTGCGCGGATGCTCGCAGAGCGCACGGCTGGAAGAATGCGAGCAGACTACCGGCTGGCTGCTGATGTCAAGTGTGTCATAGAAGGTTCGTTCGCCACTGTGCGACAAGTCCACCATCATGCCCAGGCGGTTCATCTCTCGAATCACCTGTTCGCCGAAAGGAGTGACTCCCAGGTTTTCTTCGTTGCGGCGGGCTGAACCGCAGATGTCGTTGTTCCCGTTGTGGCAGAGCGTCATGTATACCACTCCCCGTTTGCGGAAATGTTCTACCCGGCTGAGGTCTTTCCCGATGGCATATCCGTTTTCAATCCCCAGCATGATGGCCTTCTTTCCTTCCCGTTTCAGACGGTATAAGTCATCGGGCGTATACGCGATGTCTACTGCGGTACAGTTCCTGGCCACCATTTCCTCAATTTCATTCAGCAGACGGTCGGCTTTGGCGGTAGTTGCCAGCAAGGCTTCGTCCGTCCGTTCCTTTTGTTCCAGATAAGCTACCATGATGGTGGCATCCTGCCGTCCTTCCGTCATCTTGTGCAGGTCGACCTTGATTTTGGGGTCGCGCGTATCAAAGCGGATGTGCTGGTCGAAAAACATCGGAGTGTCACAGTGCGTATCCAGAATCAGCAGACGCTGGTGCAATTCTTTGGCTTTGCGGAACGAGCGGGCTTCGCGGACGAGCCATCCGAAGAGCGGCATCATGCATTTGTCCTGATTCAGGATGAAACATTCCGGATGCCACTGTACGCCCAGCATGGATTTGTATTCCGTGCTTTCGATGGCTTCTATCACCCCGTCGGGGGCCGTAGCTGATACCCGAAAACCGGGTGCCGGCTCTTTTACCGCCTGATGATGGAAGGAATTGACAGCTACTTCCTTGACGTTTAGAATACGGGCCAGCAGACTGCCTTCGGCCAGTTCCACCCGGTGTGAGGGGAAACTCCGTTCCAAATCCTGACTGTGCTTGATAGACGGCGTTTCTTTCTGTGCATAAATGTCCTGATAGAGCGTACCGCCCAAAGCGGCGTTGAGCACTTGGATGCCGCGGCAGATACCCAGTATCGGAATCTGCCGGTGAGCCGCCAGACGCGTCAACAGCAGTTCCTGCCGGTCGCGGTAAGGATTGATGCCATGGAGTTCCCGAATCGGATCTTCGTGCAGGAACAATGGATTCAGGTCACCTCCACCTGTGAGCAGCAGTCCGTCCAGGTGTTCAAGGGTGTTGATAAGTAAGTTGATATCTTCGTAAGGTGGAATGATTACCGGTACACCTCCCGCTTGAATGACAGACTGGTAATATCCCGGTGCCAAGGTCAGGTTGCCGTCACTGAAGTTTCCCGTGAGTCCGATGAGCGGCGCTTCTTTATGATTCGGGAAACGGTTGTGAATCCCCTCATCGAGGGCTTGAATATCGAAAGAAAAATTTGTTTTCATGCGTGCATTCTTTTTTAGCAAGTGAGGCAAATATAGAGAGAACTTGTGAATTAATGGCACAATTAGGGAGATAAAGTCGTTATTTTGTTATTCATTGCAGATGGTCCTTCCAGCGTGTATAGCATTAATTAGCATCTCGGATAGATAGTTATTCAAATTATTTTCTCATATTTGTTTAAAATCTAATGATATGGAATTGATTCGAAGCCTTTCTCAGATGGTAAACTGCCTGCGTTCGCGCGGCATACGGCGGAAAGTGGCGGTGGTCTGCCCGAACGACCCGCACACGGAGTATGTGATTATCCGCAGTCTGAGAGAGGAAATTGCCGAATACCTCCTGGTGACGGATTCAGCCCATTTGAAAGAAGCACTCGACTTGCGGTCGGCTTCTCCCGATTTTGTGCATATTTACGAAGCGGGTACACCCGATGAAGCGGCGGCATTGGCCGTGCAGCTGGTACGTATGGGAGAAGCGGAAGTGCTGATGAAAGGGCTCATCAACACAGACAACCTGTTGCGGGCGGTATTGAAGAAAGGTGAAGGACTGTTGCCCGAAGGAGGCGTGTTGAGCCATGTCACGGTGGCGCAGGTTCCCTTGTATCACAAGCTGTTGTTTTTCTCGGATGCGGCAGTCATTCCACGGCCCACGTTGGAACAGTTCCGGGCAATGATTACCCATGATTTGGATTTGTGCCGTAAGCTGGGTTGCGAAGAGCCTCGGGTAGCACTTATTCATTGTACGGAGAAAGTCAACGAGAAGTTTCCCCACACCCTGAGCTATGTGGAACTCAAGAAGGAGGCGCAGGAAGGACGTTTCGGACACGTCTTCATCGACGGACCGATGGATGCCAAAACCGCCTGCGACAAGCACAGCGGGGAGATAAAGGGTCTTTCTTCTCCCGTGGTCGGCAATGCGGATATTCTGATTTTTCCCAATATCGAATCGGGCAATACGTTTTACAAAACCTTGTCCTTGTTTGGCGATGCGAACATGGCAGGCATGCTCACCGGAACCCTTGCACCGGTGGTAGTGCCTTCGCGGAGTGACTCCGGTAACTCCAAATACTACAGTCTGGTACTGGCTTGCTTGGCAGGGACGCGAAAAGAATAAGACCTGACCTTATGAAAATACTTGTCATTAACCCGGGCTCCACTTCCACGAAGCTGGCAGTCTATGAGAATGAGAATCCCGTGTGGCGTGAAAGTATCGCACATCCGTCCAAGGAACTGGCGGACTTTCACCATATCAACGAGCAGTATGAGTATCGTCGTGCGCATGTGCACGACACGTTGGAGAAGGCGGGCATTCCGCTTGCTTTTGATGCCGTGATTGCCCGCGGAGGCTTGTTGAAACCGACTCCTGGCGGGGTGTATCAAATCAATGAGCGCATCAAGCATGACTTGTGGCATGCCAGTATGGAACACGCCTCGAACCTGGCAGCCTGGATTGCCGACGAGATAGCGCATTGCGCCGGTTGTCCGTCTTACCTGGCCGATCCGGTGGTAACGGATGAGTTGCGCGACTTGGCTCGTATATCCGGTATCCCGGAGCTTCCCCGTATCTCTATTTTTCATGCCCTGAACAGTCGGGCGGTATCCCGACGTTATGCGGCCCGCATCGGACGGAAATACGAAGAACTGAACTTGATTGTGGCCCACTTGGGGGGAGGAATCTCGGTCAGCGCACATCACTATGGGAAAGTGGTCGATGTGAACAATGCCTTGAATGGGGAAGGACCCTTCAGTCCGGAGCGGGCAGGTACCCTGCCGGCCCGACAGTTGGTAGATTTGTGCTTCAGCGGGAAATATACATACGCGGAAATCCGGAAGATGATCAACGGTCGGGGAGGTTTGGTGGCACATCTAGGCACTACCGATGTGCAGAGCATTATCCGTTGGGCCCATGCCGGAGCCGAAAAGCACAAACTGGTGCTCGATGCCATGCTCTACACGGTGGCCAAGCAGGTAGGAGCCATGCACATTGCCCTGCACGGACAGACCGATGCCGTGATTCTGACGGGAGGCATTGCTTTCAATGACTATTGTATCCGCGGGCTGCGGGAGTGGTTGGAAGGACTGGCTCCCATCGTGGTGATTCCCGGTGAGGATGAAATGGGTGCGTTGGCCATGAATGCTCTGGGTGTGTTGCGAGGAGAGCTGACCTTGCAGGAATATGCACCGGAAGGAGATGCGGAGTAAATTTTGCGGCATGTCCTTTTTACGTAATACATAGATGGAAACATTGGGAAAATAAAAAAGAGGCTGTCTCAAATTGAAATATAATTTGAGATGGCCTTTTTTGTGCCTGCAAAAAAATCGGGCAAGCCCAAACTTCGCTCAGTCAGGACTTGCCCG
>CABIXF010000076.1 GCA_902362595.1 Bacteroidaceae bacterium
GATAGGTGAAAAATCTGACATGGCAAAATCCTGAGCAACTTTTTGTTGCTCAGGTACTTAAAAAGTTATATTTGTAATAGTGTTGCGGAATTAAGGTAATATAAAACGTAGATCCATTTTCCCTTTCAAAAATCTGATTACACAAATCCTTTGCATATTTTGCATGAAGATAACGAATAGTTCTAAAATCGGTTTCATATTCTTTTTCTTCATCAGTCATATCTGATTTGAAACTATAATCAGAATGAAAGTCTTTCCATTCAGTTGTAGAACGCAATTTATCTTTACCACCTACCGCTATATAAGACAATGCAGCATCATGTATAAGAAATGAACATCCTAATATAAAGCCTTCCAAAGGATTTAATTGATAATCCTCCCCTGCAATTATACTTGCGACTTGCCAAAGACTATCAACATGAGTTATATCATGTATTGTTAATGACGGAAAATCTATTCTAATTTTATCAAGTAGAAATGATGCATTATTATGTGCTATCTCAAATGCATTAATCAATCTTTTTCTTAAACTAACATACTCGTATTTATCATTAAATGCTTCTTTCCAAAGTGTCGAATCTTTATAAGTCATCATATTTAAAATTTGATTTTAAATGTTTATGCCACTCCACCATATCGTTGGCTAACGTAATTAAACACAGCATCACGATAATAAGTAATGCTTTCATCCGGATAACTCTCAGGTAATTCCTGCCAGAGCAAATCCCGTATGGTTACTACGATAGTCGCTTTTGTTTCCTGCTTATCAAATGGATGATCCATTGTTTGCAACATAGACTTGATCTTGCCTAACAAGTCTTTAGCTACCTTTTTTAGCTTCTGGATATCCTCTTTCGACAAATCTTTCTTTTCCAATATATCATACAGAGAAAGCTGCTCGTCATTTTCAAAACCTTCCCTGATATATCGTTTTTCTTCTTCGGACAACTTTTCAGTCAGATGCATCAAATCTTCAAAAGTTTTTTCAATGCTCGCCCGATTTTGTTCTTTATTGTAATTGTCAATTATTTCCTGATATTTCTCATAGAAATTTATTCTTGAAGGATTGACTGACATCATTTGGGCAATTCGCTCCTGCAATACCTCCTGAATATCTTTCATAACCAGATTTTTATCTCTTCTCTTGGCAAACTCTCTCCTCAACAAATCAAAATCAATCTTGCTAATATCGAAACGACGATTTGGGTCAATCACCTCTAGTTCACTTATGGTCTCTACTTCCAGATGTTCGTCCACAATTCCATTGATAGTCACACTAAGATCAGTTATATCCGCATGCTTACGCTTTTTCTGCAAAGCTTTGTAGATAGCCTCCAACGCATCTTTTCTTTGCTTCATATCCGCAGTAATATCATCACGGTCTAGGAATTTCCACAATTTGAGCAAGGCGGTGAGATAAGTACAATAACTCTTCCTAATCTCAACCGTTTCGCACATGGCATTTGCCGCAGTCCTCAACAATGACAATTTTACAAAAGACTCAGCATTCATTAAATCTTTCAATTCAAAATCATGCTCTTTAAGAAAAGCAACAGCCGCAGATATAGTCTCCATCACACGGTTGATAAGCTCTTTTTTATCTACCGTAGGGTCATTACCCTCGTTCTCACCTTCCGGACTTGCCGTATAGTCTGCCAAAGCTTGCCTAAGTGCCTTCACAATTCCTATATAATCTACAATAAGACCATTTTCTTTCCCCTCAGCTACTCGGTTTGCACGGGCTATCGTCTGCATCAATGTATGTGCCTTCATAGGCTTATCTATGTACAAGCATGACAATGATTTCACGTCAAATCCTGTTAACCACATCGCACACACAAACACCACTCGCAGCGGATTATCCGCATCCTTAAAGTCCTCATCAAGTTGACGGTCCTCCATCTTCTTACGATGCGTCAATATATCAAGTCCCCATTTCTGGAATGTCTGTATTTCATTCTGCTCTTGTGAAACCACTACAGCCATTTCTGTTTTTTGCATCCACTCCAGCTTACGCTTTTGTTCCTGCACTTCCTGCTGATAAGGATTAGCAGCAATCTGCTTTTTCAAGGCTTCAATCTCTTTCTGCCAATATTCCTGTACGTAATTATACATGCGTACACAGGTAACCTTGTTATAGCACACAAACATGGCTTTTCCTGATGTCCACAAATCACTATAATGGCGTACAAAATCTTGTGCTACAATTCTCAGACGTTTCGGGGCCGTCAGTAAATGCACCTCTTTGGCAAATTCACGTTCCAATTTAGCCAACTGCGAAGCATCCATGTCTCCAGCCTGATCCAAAGCCGCAGCAATCTCTTCATTTATTTCCGGATTCTTTAAATCTTTCAATTTTTCTCCCCGGTTCTCATAATACAACGGAACAGTCGCCCTATCATCTACTGCCCGCTTGAAATCATATATACTGACATATCCTCCAAACGTACGGGCTGTAATATTATCATCTCTTAAAAGAGGTGTACCCGTAAATCCAATTCGGCTGGCAGTAGGAAGTAAGTGTACCAGATTATCAGCAAACAATCCATTTTGTGTGCGATGTGCCTCGTCACTCATTACAATAATATCATGATCCGGATAAATCGGTGTCGCTTTAGGATCATTGAATTTTTGAATCAAAGAGAAAATAAAAGAAGAATTACCCCCTAATCTTTTTATCAAATCTTTGCCACTTTTCGCAATAAATTCTTCTGTTTTCGTTTTACCCAGCGCCCCACAGTTTTCAAATGTATCGCTAATCTGTTTATTCAACTCCTCACGGTCTGTCAAAACAACAATAGTGGGAGAACCTCCAAATTTCCGCCTGATTTTACGGGCCATAAACAGCATAGAATAACTCTTTCCACTACCCTGTGTATGCCAAAATACTCCTAACTTTCCATTCACATATTCCCGACGACGATACATATCTACGGCCAAGTTCACTCCCAAATACTGGTGGTTACGCGCCATAATCTTCACCGTTCTCCCATCTGAATGGTCATAAAGAATAAAATTTTCCAGTAAATCAATAAAATTCTCCTTCTTGCAGATACCGCGTAACATAGTGGGCAATTCAATGTTTCCTTTGTCCATTTCGGTCAAACGTTTCCACTCGTGAAAGAACTCCCATTTGGAATCTATCGTACCTACACGTGCTTCCAGTCCATTACTGAAAATAATAAAGGCATTGTGATAAAAAAGTTGTGGAATCGTGTCCAGATAATCTCTATAATTTTGATTGAAAGCATCTTCCACTTCCACATCATGATTTTTCAGTTCCATGAACAGCAAAGGAATACCATTCACAAAACCTATAATATCAGCTCTACGACGATACAGAGAACCATACACTTTCAGTTCTCTGACACAAAGAAAATCATTATCAGCAGCCTCATTAAAGTTTATAACTCTTGCCCTGATGTATTCTGTTCCTCCGTTAGGCAATACTTGGGTCACAGGCACCCCGTCACGGATATACTGATACTTCTGCTCGTTAATCTGCATAAGTGTCTGGCTGCTCATGTGCTCTGTCATCCGTTCTACCGCCTCAGCCATCTGCTTGTCATTAATCCACGGATTCAATTTTTTCAAGGCCATGCGGAAGCGTTGTACCAAGAATACTTCATGATAACTTTTCCGTCCCAAAGTGCCATTTTCTCCCAGCACTTCTTTATCATAAGCGTACACAGGAGTCCATCCCAGCTCTTTATCCAGGAACTCAGCTGTACTTTTTTGTATGAGTTTATCTTCGCCGTAGTCTGTTGACATAGTCTAATTCAAATTAGTTTTAACCTAAAGTACGGAGTTTTTTCTGAATAAACCAAGTGACAATACCACAATAGGAATAATATTTTTCTTTTACTCCTTCTTCATCTTCCTCAAAATGCTTCTCACTGTATTTTTTCAAATAAAGTTCCAACGTCTTCTTATCCCAGCATTTTCCTTTTTTACAAGCACCATTAATTTGGATAATCACCTGAGTTAACATTGCCTTTCTGTTTACTTTAAGCAATTTTGTATTCAGATTTAGTATATCATTGATTTCCGTATTATATAATTCGTTGGTAGAAATTATAGTTCCGTCAGAATTGTATTTGATTGTATTTATAAACTGCTGGTCAAGTGGAGTAAATGAAATATCCTTTGCTCCCTTCAGTCTATCACAATGATCATCCGTCCCAATATGACCAGGACAACAAATTACCATATTCGTATATTCCAACTTTAAATCATCATGTAGTTCTCTACATTTCACATGTTCTACCCGATGATCTTCTTGTGTCAAAACATAATTTTTTCCATCCTTCTTATATAATTTGTCTTGCTGAGGAATTCTACGCATACAATAAGCACATATATACCCCTGTTCTTTCAAAAGTGATTGGACTAACTCTGGAATAGCCTGATAATCTACCCCCGGAGTATTTCTGTACTCGGTCCACTCTTTCGGTTCTTTATTTTTTGTAATCAGAATCATAGGCTTATTTATTCCATAAATGATATTAAGGCTTCCATTCTTGTTAATTCTGGGTCACCACCAGCAATATTTTGCTCTAATTCCTTTAATAATTTTCTTGCCGTTTGAATATCACCTTTATCTATTAATTCTAATATAGTTTTAATATCGGTATTGACTTTTAAGTCTCTGGATGGCTGCCCCATATATGTTTCGATAATTGTGGAAGCATCCATTCCATATATATTCAGTTCCTTATGCGAATATTTTCCGTCTGAATATTCCAGTTTATATACCACATTTATATCATTCCCTTTTTCATCTTTTCTTGGTTCAACTGATGACATCACCAAAGGAGCATGCGTACTTACAATAAACTGAATCTTGGGAAAAGTATCTTGCAAAGCCTTCAGTACACGAACTTGCAAAGCCGGATGCAGATGTTCATCAATCTCGTCAATGATTACAGTGCCATGTGTATGTTTGTAGCATTGGTCACCAAACATAGCTTTATTGAGTAATGCACAACGGAAAGCAATATCCATCACGATGTTCACCAAGCGACGATAACCGTCGGAAAGTAATGCGGATTCTGATTCGCGTCCGTCAACAAACTTGAAATATACCTTGCCTTCATTATGACGTATATCCATATCATTGATGATATTACACCCATTAGAACCTAATGCATCGATAATAGCGTTTCTTACGGAGTTAATTTCTTCATCTCCTCTTTGGGCCTCCTTCAGAACAAGTAAACGTTTTATCCAACACTCAAACAAACCTCTACAATCATAACATTCAAAATAACCAAATGATGGCTTATGATTGTATTTATTAAATTTATTCTTGTCGAACTTGCGTACAGAATGGATATCTTCCGTAGTAAAACAGGCATAGACAGGCAAAATATTTACTTGCAGAACACTTTTATCTTCTTGTAGTACATGAGAAAAATGATTACAAACAGTGGCATAATCTCTCAATGGCTTTAAACCTGTTGTAAGATTACGAGAATTCTTTTTAGACTTTTTTTCTATCTTCAGTTCTACATTTGGGTCTAAAGAATAATTGCTTCCAGACTGTGTTTGTATAATGGGATAATCTTGTTCATTGGGGTGAAATATTATTTCAATGGGTGATTCTGTAATACCTGTTTCACGGAAATCATTGTCATCCGCACTTCTCCATACTGTATTTTCATCACTATAACCAGAAAAAAATGCATTTACCGCCAAATTACAAGCATGTAATAACGATGTTTTACCAACAGAATTATCTCCTATCAGCAAATTTACACCTCTACGAAATTCTATACTTTTTTCTTCGTAGCATCGAAAATTTTTTATTGTAATATCATGCATAATCTTTTAATTTAAGGTTTTATACTTCTATTTCTCCACTCATTAGTTTGGGAAGCAGACGGTCGCGAGCTTCAGTAAGTTTATGGATTTGAGAAGATATATTGATAATTTGTTCTCTTAATGTTTCTCCAAAGGTATTATAT
The DNA here is from genome assembly GCA_902362595.1 of Bacteroidaceae bacterium. GTDB lineage: Bacteria > Bacteroidota > Bacteroidia > Bacteroidales > Bacteroidaceae > Phocaeicola > Phocaeicola fibrisolvens. The sequence goes on from CABIXF010000076.1 coordinate 5,967, forward strand.
TCTTGCATAATTTCGGCACATGGAACATTAACAAAAACTTGATCCAATTTATTCCGCTGAATATGCTTCATTGTTGACCCTGTTGTAAGATTTGAAAATTCTATTATTGCATTAGATATACTTTGCAATACAAACTCTCTTGAAATCCTTTCTTTTGGTATAACTTTAAATAAATGTTGATTTAACCATCCATTTTCACCAGCCCAAACAATAACCATTAATGTTGCAGACCACGAAAATAGTAAATCTCCAGTAGTCACCAAATATTTTTCAGGAACTCTTTCTCCATTATTTCTTGGAGTGTCAATAGAAATACCTTTACCCATTTCTTTAATCTTTATGATTGGTAAACCATTATCATGCCAATCAGAAGGTTTAAATGCAAATCCATTTATAAAACTTCCTAATTCAGCAATACTTTTCTTCTCCCATCCTTCCGGTACACCATCCACAAACTTCGTATTTTCATATCCCGGGAAACGTAAATCCACAAACCAGTCTTTATAGAGACGCTGCGCTGATTCTTCTAATAGCTTAATTTGTTTTTGATAGTTTTCTATCAAGGAATCGTAACGGGAAAGAATATTTGCAATGTTTCGTTGAACGTTCTTTTCAGGAACTTCCACCTCCATATCCAACAAATCACTATTTGCCAAACTAGCACGAGTTGTCATCGAAGAAAACGCTAAAAACTTATTTCTAAATTTCTTTGACCTCAGATAATAGCCAATATATTCAGGTAATACATCATCATTTTTAGGACGTAACCGTTTGGTGAAACCATTGAATGTAGCATTAGGGTAATCCTTTAAAGCGACAGAACTCATCCCTAACTCATCCATAGTTTCACTTGTACGTGTAATAAAAATATCACCTCTTTGAATAGAAAAAGACTCTCTATCTTTATCTGTAGATTGCACTAACGCTTCTAGTTTATCAGGTAAAAACCAATTATTAAACACATTCGAAAAGGTCAAAAAAGGATAGCCACTCCCAAAAAATTCTTTACTTTTTGACAGCCCATTATGTACTGTATATAAATCTCCCAATTTCACTTTCTTCCATTCACTCATACCTTTTCCTCCTTTCCATTTTCCAAACTCATCACTCCCCAATATCCAGTTTTATTACTACCCACACGCACAATCATCCCTGCTTTTCTCAACTCACCTAAACGGCGTTTGACTGTTGCTTCCGATACACCCAATAATGCTCCATATTCAGCATAATTCAGTTTGTTATTCTCCTGAATAGCCTGATACAAACGTTCCGTTATTGGGTCAGACGAGATCTCTTTTATCGGGTCAAGAGATTCATTTATCAGGTCAGACGTAGGTTTTATCAGGTCAACATCCTGTGATTTTTTGTACGCTTCTATCTCTTTACGGATATTCCGGATATGTTCGTCAAACATAAACTCATAGAAAGGAAGTAGCGTTTCCTGCTCGCGTGAATCAATGAGTGACTGAATATATTCCGCCTTATCTTCTTTCACTACTTTTGAAGGAACCAGACCAAATTCATATTGCAAATGATTCATAATCAGTCTCGACATGCGTCCGTTACCATCTACCCACGGGTGAATGGTGACAAGCTGAAAATGCGCATCAAAACTGGTTTTATACTGTGCTATGACATCGTTCGTACTCAAAAGCTCTGCTCTTTGCTGATTCAGATACCGACACAGCTCTTCTAATTTGTCAGGCACTTTGCGAAAATTCATATAGGAACTTCCACCTACACCTGCTGTGACACCGAGCAAACGAAGATCTCCTTTAGAAGAGTCAAAACTGCCACTTGCTGTATTGTATTCACCACCCGTGTTTTTCATGACCAAAGCTGAAAGTCCTTTCAGCATTTCAACAGAAAAATCCGTATGCGCTTTGGCTTGTTTCATGGACTGTTCGTATGCCGCCTTCAAGTCTAGGTTCATCATCTGTTCCTGAATGCTGCGGCCTTTTGCCGTAATGCCTTCATCAAAAAGCAACTGATTCTCTATCTCCGTAACCGTGCTACCTTCAATGGCTGTAGAATGGGTAATAAGAGAGTAGAGATAGAATTTGTTATAATCTATCTGCTCGGCAATCCCTAATGCTTTGTATTCATCCAATAGGGAAAGCAAAGTTTTTGTCTTGTCATCTAGGCTCATTTCAGTGTCTCCCAATCCTTTAGAATCGCATCCATCAATGTATTGGCCTCCTTGTTCAATTTTGCCAATTCTGCATGTATCTCATTCATACGTTCGTGAAAATCCACTCCATCGTCTTCCACTTCTGCCACGCCTACGTATACACCGGGAGTAAGCGAAAAATTTTTCTCCTCTATTTCATCAAGCGTAGCAATTTTGCAAAGTCCGGCTATATCGTGATATTCACCCTTGCCAAATTTTTCCGTCAGCCAGTTATATTCACTGATTACTGTCAGAATATCTTCAAGCACTTTACAAAATTCGTCACCAGCCAGACGCATAGGTTTCACTTCACGCTTTTTCAACTTTCCTTCTGCGAGCTTCACACAAGCCTTGGCCTCCTCTATCTGCTGATTGAGCTTTTTGCTCAGGTCATCGTAGTCTTTCCACGCATCTTCGATCCATGCAAGTGAATTCTTAAATTGGGTTTCCGTTTCTGCATCCAATAACTCCGCAAACGGCTGGGCTTGCTCCACACTCTCACTTACAGCTTTCTGTATGGCACTATCATACTTTTCTATCAATGCCTGGTATTTGTCGGTTTCCCCACGATAAAGATGTACAATGGCTTGAAGATTGCACAACTGCCATTCGGTCCATTCGTTGAGTGTACGGTCTACTACCGTATAATATTTACGGGCATCAATAAACAATACCTTATCCTGATTTTCCTCTCGTTTGGCTTTGTCAAAGAACCATAGCGAGCAAGGCAAAGAAAGCGTATAGAAGAAATTGTTTCCTACACTGACCATGACATCCACATGGCCGGTTTTTACCAGTTTTTCTCTGATGTCACGGTCTTTATTCGAGCTGTCGGTTGCTGAACTGGCCATTACAAAACCCGCACGTCCATGGTCATTGAGATAGGCATAGAAATAGTTAATCCAAAGGTAATTAGCGTTGCCCACTTCTTTACTTTTGGCGTTTACACCAGGCAAGCCAAATGGAAGTCGCCCAGCACTTGCAGCCGATTCAGCTTTTACTTTATCAACATTGAAAGGAGGATTGGCAATCACATAATCGCACTTTCCTGCCAGATTGAACGCATCGTGATAAAACGAATTGGCCTCATCTCCGGAAACAATGCGTCCATTGAGTCCATGCACTGCCATATTCATCAAACAAAGTTGGGCATTATATTCCACTTTTTCCTGCCCATAAAATGTCATTTGCGTATTGGCATTCATTCCAGCCGCATTTACAAAATCACCGGTCTGTACAAACATACCTCCCGAACCACAAGCCGGATCGAGCATCACACCCTGTTCCGGTTCCAGCACGTTTACCAGCATTTTCACCAAAGACTTTGGCGTAAAGAAAACGCCATCATCACTAGCTACAGCCTTAGCAAACTTGGAAAGGAAATATTCGTAAATGCGCCCAATAATATCGCCCCCCACTTCATCAATGGTCTTATTATTGAAGATTCGCAGCAACTCGCGCAACAAGTCATCAGAAAACATAGTGTAAGACTTTGGCAGGACCCCCGTCAATTGTTCACTTTGTTCCTCCAACAACTGCATAGCATTATTGACCACTTCTCCTAAAGAATTGAGAGGTTGTCCTGCTTTATTCTTCAAACCAGCAGATGCAATATCCTCGGGCAGATTAACAAGAAAATCAAACTGTGCTTCACGTGGAAGATAAAGCGCACTTTTAGATGTAAAATCGCTTTGTTCCACAGGCATCACCCGCCCTCCTCGCGAGGGACGATCTTTCAGTATTTCAGCTTCCACCAGTTTATAACGGCTATAAGCATAACGCAAAAACAGCAATGCTAACACTGGCATACAATATTGACTGCTTGTCAGTTTGCTACCTTGCCGTAATAAATCAGCAGATTCCCACAGTTCTCCTTCCAGCTTTCTTATATTAATCATATTTTAGGTTGTCTAATTATTCCAATACAAAGATAAGGATTATTTTTATTTCTCCTCTCTCACATACACCGGCTGAAACTTCGTCCCCGCATTCTTCAACACCCCTTTCTGCACCAGCTCCCGAATCACCCGCGTAGCCTTCGACTGGTTGAAACCCGTGAGCCGTTCAAAGTCGCGGCGTTGCAGGAAAGAATGGGTCTTGAAGAACTCCGTCAGCTTTTGCTGCACTTCTTCCTCGTCCAACTTGGCAGAGTGATGTGCCTCGTCCACTTCCCGCTCCAGATACACACTCCGGAAACGGTCAATTAAATCTTTGTCGGGCGTGAACTTGATGCTTCTCACCTCCACATCATCATCCTTAACATACTTCGGGTTAATGTCAGGCGCACATTTCAGGCTCAGACTGAAATACCCGATGCCATCCAGGTGCACAGCATACCCATTGCTCAGGTACTCGTAAAGTTCATCGTTCAGGGCCGTGATGACGGCAGCCACATCCGCCGGGGCCACGGTACATTTCCTGTGTATCGCCTCCCGGATTTCGCGGGTAGTCACCACATCCTTTGTAATCACTTTTGCATGCAACTTCGGGGCAGCAATTCCGTCCTTTACCGGATTCTCAAACAAGTCAAATTTAATAGCCATAACCGTATCTGTTTTATTGTTTCACTCTTCCTTTCCAAACTCTTCCACAAAAATACCTCGACACGTAGCTGCCGAGACCTCAGCACGAACGTGACGAGACATCCGCACGAACGTGTCAAGACCTCGTCACGTTCGTGTCGAGGTAAATTTACAAAAATTTTCAGAGAAAACGCATCAATCTCCGATATTAAGGAAGTTAATTGTTTCCAGAATAAGTTTCTCCATGAAATTCTCATCCCATCCT
>CABIXF010000077.1 GCA_902362595.1 Bacteroidaceae bacterium
TGCGAGACTTAATCGTTGCTTTCGAGGCGCATAGGGCCAAGCAATATCATCTTGGTTTAGGTCGTGAACCGATAGCCAAGACAACTCTTGCGACAGCGAACCAGAACCGTGATTACAGAATCTTCGAAGATTTTGCATTCTATATGATGAAGGAAGCCTGCGAGAAGCGGACGACCAACATCCTTGACATTTCCGGAAAGAAATATGCGTTTGATTCAACAACGATTCCGTTGTGTCTTGCAACATTCCCATGGGCAAAGTTCCGAAGCAAGAAAGGAGGGGTGAAAGCTCATGTCTTATACGACATTGAAGCACAAGTTCCTGCCTTCTATACTGTAACCACTGCATCAAAGCACGATTCCACAGCAATGTCTTCAATCCATTATGAACCAAATGCTTATTATATATTCGACAGGGCTTATGACTCCTTTAAAGAACTCTATAGGATACATCTTACAGACTCTTTCTTTGTTGTCAGAGCCAAGACGAACTTAAAGTATAAGACAGTCAAATGGAAGCGAAGAATGCCAAAGAACATAATGACAGATGCGGAAGTGAAACTGACCGGATATCTCTCCGAGAAAAAATATCCTGACTCATTCAGACTCGTCCGATATTACGACGAAGAGGATGACCGTGAGTTCACTTTCTTGACGAATGCAAAACAACTTTCTGCACTGGATGTCGCCAATCTTTATAAGAAAAGATGGTTAATCGAGCTGTTCTTCAAATGGCTCAAGCAGCATCTCAAGATAAAGAAATTCTGGGGCACAACAGAGAACGCTGTTCGCATACAAATCAGTGTGGCTATTATCACGTACTGTCTTGTGGCTATTGTCCAACATGATATGAAGTTGAAACGTTCAACCTATGAAGTTTTGCAAATTCTCAGTATATCATTGACTGACAAAACCCACTTGCGTGACCTGTTCGACAAGACTAATTTCAATGATGTCAAAGATCTAAATGATCCCCTGATTCCGGGGCTTTTTGATTAATTGTTTAACTCGTCCCATTTTAACGGGACACTAATGCTATATGGTCTACCTGACCAATTCAGACAGGTATTTCGCCAATTTTTACAGGTCAACCGCTTGTAAAAGAATTATCTTTGTGCCACAACAAATTAATCTAATATCTATTATATGAGTACATCAGAAACCTTACGCGACAAAATGAGCAACTATCGATGGGTGATTTGTTTCATGCTCTTTTTCGCCACTACGGTCAACTACTTGGACCGACAAGTGCTTTCCCTGACGTGGAAAGACTTTATCGCACCAGAGTTTCACTGGACAGACACACACTACGGAACCATTACCGCCATTTTTTCCATGGTCTATGCCATCGCCAACCTTTTTGCCGGACGATTTGTTGACTGGCTGGGCAGCAAGAAAGGATACTTGTGGGCCATCGCCATCTGGTCGGTCGGTGCCTGCCTGCACGCGTTCTGCGGATGGGCTACCGAAATGAGTCTAGGGCTCGGGAACGTGGGAGAAATGATTTCCGCTTCCGGAACCATCACCTCTACCATCGCCATTACCAGCGTCTACTATTTCATCGCCGCACGTATCGTGCTGGCCGTCGGCGAATCGGGAAACTTCCCTGCTGCCATCAAAGTGACGGCTGAATATTTCCCCAAAAAGGACCGTGCGTTCTCCACTTCCATCTTCAATGCAGGAGCTACCATCGGCGCACTTATTGCCCCAGCCAGCATTCCTACCCTGGCCAGCTACTTCAAAAGCCTCGGTGTAGGCAACGGATGGGAGATGGCCTTCATCATCATCGGTGCTTTGGGATTCGTCTGGATGGGACTCTGGCTATTCGTATACAAAAAACCACAGGAGAATCCTCATGTCAATGCAGCCGAACTGGCCTATATCCAGCAAGACAAAGAAAATGAGGAAACGTCCGGCCATACGGAAGAAGAACCGAAACTGTCTCTCTGGCAATGCTTCAGATACCGCCAGACCTGGGCTGTGGCACTGGGCAAATTTCTGACCGACGGCGTATGGTGGTTCTTCCTCTTCTGGACGCCGGCTTATATTTCCGACGTGTATGGATTCTCCTCCGACAGTTCTACCGCCCAGCTGCTGATTTTCGTGCTTTATGCCATCACCATGCTCTCCATCTACGGAGGAAAGCTGCCGACCATCATTATCAACAAAACCGGAAAAGACCCGTATGCGGCCCGCATGAAGGCCATGCTGATTTTTGCCGTTTTCCCCCTGTTCGCCTTGTTTGCACAACCGCTGGGAAATATCTCTTATTGGTTTCCCATCATCATCATCGGCATTGCCGGCGCCGCCCACCAGTCCTGGTCGGCCAACATCTACTCTGTGGGCAGTGACATGTTCCCTAAGAGTGCCGTGGCTACCATCATCGGTATTGGAGGTATGGCAGGAGGTGTAGGCGCTTTCCTCATCAACATGTGCTCAGGCATCCTGTTCGATTATGCAGAGGCTACCAAGATGGCTTTTCTGGGATTTGAAGGCAAGGAAGCCGGCTACTTCATCATTTTCTGCATCTGCGCCGTGGCTTATCTGGTGGCATGGTGCGTCATGAAAGCGCTGGTTCCCAAATACAAACTGATTACAGTCTGACAAAAACTGAACGCATACAAAAAAGTCACGGCACGCTTCGTTTCGTACCGTGACTTTTTTCTTTCTTTGTTTCTTTTTTATTTTTTCAGTTCCGGATAACTGATACGGGTGTGATACATGGTTTTCAGTTTCTCCTTGAACACCGCCTTCACCGTCGCAATGTCCTTAAAGGTAATCGGACACTCCTTGAAATACCCCTCCTGTACCTGACAGTCGATAATCTTCTCGACCAAGGCCGAAATGCTTTCTTCGGTATATTCCGGCAAACTTCTGGATGCGGCTTCTACAGAATCGGCCATCATCAGAATGGCTTGCTCCTTGGTAAACGGATTCGGTCCCGGATAACGGAAGGCTTCCTTATCGACTTCTTCACCGGGATGTTCGTTCTGATAGGATATATAGAAATACTTGGTCAGTCCTTTCCCGTGGTGCGTACAGATAAAGTCTTTTATCACTTGCGGCAAATCATGCTTGTCGGCCAGTTTCATTCCGTCGGTCACGTGACTGATGACAATCTGTGCACTCTGTTTGTAACTTAATTGGTCGTGGGGATTGACTCCCGACTGGTTTTCCGTAAAGAAAGCCGGATTCAGCATCTTCCCGATGTCATGGTACATGGCTCCCGTACGTACAAGCTGACTGTTGGCACCAATACGGTTGGCGGCTGCTGCCGTCAGGTTGGCCAGTTGAAGCGAATGTTGGAATGTACCCGGAGCCACTTCCGACATTTCACGCATCAGCTTGTTGTTGATGTTCGACAACTCTACCAATGTTACATTCGAAGTGAAGCCAAACGTTTTTTCCAAAATGAACAACAATGGATAGGTGAAAAGCAACAGGATGCCGTTCAGAATGAAATTCATGTACATGTGGGTACTCAACTGAGCTACGTCGCTTACATGCACCAAGTCGAGTGCCAGATACATCAAGGCATAAGCACAAGCTACTATCACGGCACTACGAAACAACTGGGAACGCTGGGACAGTTCCCGGAGACTATAAATACCGGCCATACCGGCAGCCATCTGCAACAAAATAAACTCATGGGGCGTACGCAGACAAATGGAACAGAGCAAAATGGTAATGACATGAGCCATGAATGCGGTGCGGGAATCCAAAAAGATACGGACAATCAACGGAATCATGGCAAACGGCACCACATATACACTCATGAAAGAATGTGCCACCATGACCGAGGAAATAACTGGAAACGCCACGATGATGATAAACAGCAAAGCCAGCGTACGGTGCTTCTTGTAATAATCACTCCGGAACAACTCCAGGTAAATCATGAAACAGCCTATCAGCAGAGACACGAAAAGCAACTGCCCAAGCAAAGTGAGACGCTTTTCTGCAACCGTCTCGCTTCGTTTGTTCCATTCTTTCTCCAGCGACCGCAAAATATTATATGTATGACTGTCTATAATTTCGCCTCGGTCGATAATTTTCTGACCATTCATGACAAAACCGTTGGCCCACGACAATTCTGACAGCAAGTCCTGCTTGGCCGCTTCCGATTTCGATGCATCATATATCAGGTTTGGGGCAATGTATTCATTCAAATTGCACCGTTGCAGCAAGTTCTTCCGATAATGCAAGGTGTCCGCATAAATCAAAGCTTCATAAGCCGACTTGAAACTATACAGACTGTTGACTGCTACTTGATTGGACGTATTCTTATCGACCAGCTGAATGAAGCGTGTGCTGTCTTTTCGCAGTTTTTCCCAGTCATTGGGGGCAAAGACTCCCTTTTCATAAATCAACTGCAGAATCCGCTCGATGTGATGAGGGTAAGCCTGCACAGGAATAATACGGTAAAGGCTGTCGGAATAAGCTTTCTTGAACTGCTGTATCATCCGTTCGCCCACGGTCTTGTCCAACTGATAATACGGGCTGTACAAACGCATGATGCTGTCTTGCTCCTGCTGCACCTCGGCATCCTCCTTGTAGATAGGGAAGTCGAACGAAGCCTGCAAGAGGCCGTACTTCCAAGGTTTGTTGATGTCAAATTGATAGTTAAACCGCCCCTCACGTGGCAAGAAATACACTATTACACCTACTGTTACAATGAATATGCCCAGTTTATATAACAGTCCTTTATAAGAAAACTGTCGTTCAGTCTGTAAACTTTTCATGTTAAAAAGAGATTTTGCGTGCAAAATAAGAAAAAAACGGGAAAATTAGATTAATTTTGCGGCGTATTTTTAGATAAAAACCACAATGTCAGAAAGAAAAGTAAGAGTCCGTTTTGCACCGAGTCCCACAGGTGCGTTGCATATCGGCGGCGTACGTACCGCTTTGTACAATTATCTGTTTGCCCGCCAGCATGGGGGAGAACTGGTTTTCCGTATTGAAGATACCGACTCACACCGTTTCGTTCCGGGTGCTGAGGAATACATTATCGAATCGTTCAAATGGCTGGGCATCAAGTTCGACGAAGGTGTCAGCTTCGGAGGCAACTATGGCCCGTACCGCCAGTCGGAACGCCGTGACATCTACAAGAAGTATGTACAGGTGCTTCTGGACAACGGAAAGGCTTACATCGCTTTCGATACGCCCGAAGAACTGGAAGCCAAACGCAAAGAAATTCCAAACTTCCAGTACGATGCTTCTACGCGTATGTCTATGCGCAACTCACTGACCCTTCCGAAAGAAGAGGTGGACAAGCTGATTGCAGAAGGCAAACAGTATGTGGTCCGCTTCAAGATTGAACCGAACGAAGACGTGCATGTACACGATATCATCCGCGGAGAAGTGGTCATCAACTCTTCTATCCTCGACGACAAAGTATTATATAAATCAGCTGACGAACTGCCGACTTACCATCTGGCCAACATCGTAGACGACCACCTGATGGAAATCTCACACGTAATTCGTGGAGAGGAATGGTTGCCTTCGGCTCCGTTGCACGTACTGCTGTATCGTGCGTTTGGCTGGGAAGACACCATGCCGGAATTTGCCCATCTGCCGCTGCTGCTGAAACCGGATGGAAACGGCAAGCTGAGCAAGCGTGACGGCGACCGTTTGGGATTCCCGGTATTTCCATTGGAATGGCACGACCCCAAAACGGGAGAGGTTTCTTCCGGATACCGTGAATCGGGTTATCTGCCGGAAGCAGTCATCAACTTCCTGGCCCTGCTGGGATGGAACCCGGGCAACGACCAGGAAATCATGTCGATGGACGAACTGATTAAATTGTTCGACCTGCACCGTTGCAGCAAGGCGGGTGCCAAGTTCGATTATGAAAAGGGAAAATGGTTCAACCATGAATATATCCTGATGAAGAGCGACGAAGAAATCGCCCAACTGTTCATGCCGATTCTGAAAGAACACGGCATCGACGCCCCGATGGATAAGGTAGTTACCGTAGTCGGACTGATGAAAGGCCGTGTAAGCTTCATCAAGGAATTGTGGGACACTTGCAAGTTCTTCTTCGTAGCTCCGACAGAATACGATGAAAAAACGGTGAAGAAACGCTGGAAAGAAGATTCAGCCGCACGCATGACCGAACTGGCCGACTTGTTGGAATCACTGGACGATTTCTCACTGGCTCATCAGGAAGAAGTGGTCATGAAATGGATTGAGGACAAAGGTTATCACTTGGGTAACATCATGAATGCCTTCCGCCTGACACTGGTAGGAGAAGGAAAAGGTCCCCACATGTTTGAAATCTCAGCTGTACTGGGCAAAGAAGAAACAGTAGCACGTATGCGTCGTGCGGTAGAGGTACTCAAATAAACAAAGACATGATTTATAATTTTATCATCGCCCTTTATACAAGTGCAGTCAGATTGGCTGCACTTTTTAATAAGAAGGTGGCCCTGATGGTCAAAGGGGAAAAGGAAGCGTTCGGCATACTGGAAAAACAGATTGTGCGTGGAGAAAAATACCTCTGGTTTCACGCGGCTTCTTTAGGGGAGTTTGAACAAGGCCGTCCGCTGATTGAGGAAATCCGAAAGAAATATCCGCAATACAAGATTCTCCAGACCTTCTTCTCGCCTTCCGGATACGAAGTACGGAAGAACTACAAAGGAGCGGACATTGTCTGCTACCTTCCGCTGGACACCCCGGGCAACGTAAAGCGTTTCCTGGATCTGGCCCAGCCTTACATGGCCTTCTTCATCAAGTATGAGTTTTGGCAGAACTACCTGACAGAACTGAAACGACGGAATATTCCGGTCTACAGTGTGTCTTCCATCTTCCGGAAAGAACAGGTTTTCTTCCGCTGGTATGGGAAAAGCTACCGCAAGGTGCTGAACACGTTTACACACCTCTTCGTACAGGATGAAGCATCCGTGAAACTGCTGCAGTCCATCGGCATCACGAATACAACGATTGTCGGTGATACCCGTTTTGACCGGGTACTGGAAATCTGCCGTCAAGCCAAAGAGCTTCCTTTGGTAGAACTGTTCAAAGGAGATCATACTGCCTTTGTAGCCGGCAGTTCCTGGGGACCGGATGAGGATATTTTCATCCCGTATTTCAACGCACATCCGGAGGTGAAGCTCATCATTGCTCCCCACGTGATTGAGGAAAGCCATTTGAAAGAGATTATCGGCAAGCTGGACCGTACGGTCGTACGCTACACGCAGGCCACAGAGGAAAAAGTGAAAGAGGCCGACTGCCTGCTGATTGACTGTTTCGGTCTGTTATCTTCCATCTACCGCTACGGAGAAATTGCCTACATCGGAGGAGGATTCGGTGTAGGCATCCACAACGTACTGGAGGCTGCGGTGTACGGCATGCCAGTCATCTTCGGCCCGAACAACAAGCGGTTCCGTGAAGCACAGGGTTTGTTGCAATGCAAAGGAGGCTTTGAAATACAGGGAGCGGAAGACTTCAAGAAAATCATGGACGAGTTCCTGACCAATTACGGAGCCTTGGACAAAGCAGGCAAGAAAGCCGGAAACTATGTACGCGACAATGCCGGTGCCTTGGAAAAAATTATGCATACAGTGACGCTATAATCCGTGCGCATAAAATAAAGAGGAGCCGTAGAAAGGAAAGACACGGTTCAGAATTTTTTAATAATAAAAACAGGATTCAGTTATAAGAGAACTTACAACTGAATCCTGTTTTTATTTACATAAGCATAAACTGGTTCCACTTGAAAAATCCGATAGAATTATTAAACGGTCCGAGTGTCCATCACAAACCATCGCTATCGCTGTCTGACATGGCCGCAAACTGTGGCTACCACGTCCCTCTCGTCGGTGAGGCAGATAAAATGACATTAAGTTTATCCATGCGAGGAACCAGACTTACTCCGAAGCCTTTCTCCGTTCTTCTTGATAAGTTGCATACATTTCTGCCAAGGTTTCCATCGGAATATGCAGCAAATACATCTCCTTGAACACATCGGGCAATACTTGCTGGAGGAAGGTCTCTTTCCGAAGTGCCACAATCTTCTGTGCAGCCCCGGTAGACACGAAATAGCCCAATCCCCGTTTGTTGTAAATAATGCCCTGATTTTGCAGGTAATCGTACGTACGGACTACTGTATTGGCATTGACCTCCACCACGCCCGCATATTCACGGACCGACAGAATGCGTCCTTCTTCCTCGTACACATTCTGAAGAATCTCATCCATAATGCGGTCGGCTATCTGCAAATAAATCGGTTTATTCTCTTTAAAAGTCATAGACGCCACAGTTTTCGTTTAATTACTTGTGAACGGGTAAACAGTCGGTACGACAGCCACCAGTTGAAAAGAGTCAATAAAAAGAAGAAAGTAGTAATTATTGCCAACACCCCATCTACAAATTGAGGGGTATCCTGAAAGTGCTCCTGTATCCACTCTGAAAGACGAATCAAAGATCCTCCTTCTGCCAGACTGGCAAACAAAATTCCTCCAAGAATCGTCACGGCCAGACAGGTCCCAATGGTTTTCAGGAAAGGATGTTTATACCAGAAACTTCCTCCCAAGATGAAGATCGAATGGTTCCACAAGGAGAATATCCATACGAGGAGCTGCATCAACCACCAAGAATATACGGGTTCGCCTGTTGCGTCTACCGAAGCATGTGTAGCCCATTTCATGGAAAATACTTCCACCAACATAGGCTGGCTATACACAGCCGGTAAATCAAACAAAGGCAGCAACAGGTAATGAGTAAGTTCCAAGGCCAGTAAGGCTACCAGCACCATCAACAACGTACCTATGGTCACAAATACAGCCCGTGAAAAGAATTTTTCCAGCTTCGTAGCTGGAAGCAACAAATAAGAGATGCGTTTCTCCTTACTGTCCATGCATTTCATAATTCGGGAAGCATAAAAAAGCATCGCAAAACTTACTACCATGCCAATTACTCCTAACATATTGCCACAAAAGCGATGAAAGGAATAAATCTCTGGAAAGCCTTCCTCTGCCGACTGTAAAAGGCCCAACATCGGGAAAAAGAAGGCCGCAAAGATACCCAGCAAGCCATAAAGGTTACTTTTCCAGTTCTCTATCAAATCGCGTTGCATCACATTCCTCACGCGTACCATACTAAAAGTTGTATCCATCATGTCGTGTCGTTTATTTATCATTAAATATCGCTTGTATTTTCCCACGTTCCGTCAACAGGGCGTTGAACAGCAATTCCAGATTCAACGGACTTTCTTCTCCCGAAAGGTTAGGCCATATCACGCTGTTTCCATGTACGGATGGCTGTACAAAAAGCGCATCGTCTGTCGGATCATTCATCCCTTGTTCGGCAAATAAGAGCTTGTCCGTAATGTCTACCACCGAACGGTTCAGCAGCACCTTATTCCCATCGATTACCACTACCTGGTCCAATAAACGGTCGATATCCCTTACCTGATGCGTAGAAACCACCACCGATTTCTCTTCCGTCATACCCGAAGCGATAACTTTACGGAACTGACTTTTGGAAGGAATATCCAGTCCGTTGGTCGGTTCATCCATCAAAAGTAAGGAAGTATTGGTGGCCAAGGCAAAACACATGTAAGCCTTTTTCTTCTGTCCCATGGACAACTCTCCCAAGTGAATGTCCTCATTCAGCTCAAAATCATTCAGACAGGTCCGCAACAGTTCCCGACTGAAACGAGGATAAAACGGAGCGTTTACTTTCACAAACTGTTTCAGACTCAAGTTAGGCAAGGTAAATTCTTCCGGTACCAGATACAGGTCAGATAAAGTCACCGGTAAACGCTTTTGTACATCTACCCCCTTCATCCAGACACTGCCACTTTGCAGACGTAACAAACCGCTCATCAAATAGAGTAAAGTCGATTTGCCTGTTCCATTCTTTCCCAAAAGGCCTATCACCTTTCCCGCCTCCATTTCCAGGGAAAAATCCTGGAAGATGGAAGCTTTCTTTCCATAACTGAAGGTCAATCCTTCGATTTTTATCATAGACGTGTTCATGTTGTTGATTAATGATATTAGTGTAATAGTTTAATAGTACACCGCAAATGTAATGCTTTTTCTTAAATCCACAAGCATAAACAAAATTTTTAACAAGAAAAACGGATTAAATTCAGGTCTACGGCATTTTAAGGCGCTATCAGAAAGGAGAAGAGGAAAAGACAAAGAGGAATTATCACAGAATCGAAACAGCGTAAGAGAGAAAGAAAAGAACTATAAAGCGATATATTCTACCGACAACGCAGCTAAAGGAAAAAGAATACGATGGGGCTTCCTGTTAGGCAGCAGGGATGCACATTCCAAGAACCGCTGGAGTTTCCTTCCGCCACGGGGAAGGCCGCATTTCCGAAGTGTACCGCATAGAAAGAAGAAAGCGGAAGGAACACCGTGGCGAAATGGTCTTTCCTGAGCCGGAGGCCGTGTCCTTCCTGTTCCGGCCGGCTAAAACTTATGCTTGACCAACAAATGCCGCAAGTTTACACGCCGCATCTGCGCGGACCCG
>CABIXF010000078.1 GCA_902362595.1 Bacteroidaceae bacterium
TAAAGATACAAAAAAGCCAGCTAATTCGCAACACTTTGTGTATGAATTAGTTGGCTAATTTTATATTATTTACTGAATGTCCCTATGTAAGTCCTGTTTCCATTGTTCTTTTTTATTTTGAAGTTATAAATTCATTTTTCTCATTGGGTTGAAAATCGGTTCCGGCAGGGCGCTGGAAGATGTGCAACCCGAATTCCGGTACCATGGCAATCAGGTGGTCGAAGAGTTCACCTTGCAAGGTTTCGTAGGGAATCCAGTCGGGCGTGTTCGAGAAGCAATACACTTCCACAGGGATGCCTTCGGTGGTAGGTTGCAGCTGGCGGACCATCTGCATCAGGTTATGGTTCACGTCGGGATGGCTGCAGATGTACTTCAGGGCATATTCCCGGAACACGTACAGGTTGACCGGTGGTTCGCTGCCTTCTGTGGGGGCACTTATCCATCCTTTTTCCGTGAAGCGGGCTACTTCTTCCGGGGTACAGAAATGTACGGTGGTCATATCAATGAACAGTGAACGCTTGATGCGTCGTCCGCCACTTTCGCGCATGCCCCGCCAGTTCTGGAAGGAGTCGCTGACCAGGGCGTAGGGAGGGATGGTCGTGATGGTCTTGTCGAAGTTCTGCACCTTGACCGTAGTCAGCGAGACTTCCACCACGTATCCGTCGGCCCCGTATTTGGTCATGGTAATCCAGTCGCCCGGACGCAGCATGTCGTTGGCCGAAAGCTGTACGCCGGCCACCAGCCCTAGAATGCTGTCCTTGAATATCAACATCAGAATGGCGGCCGAGGCTCCGAGTCCGGTCAGGATGGCCGTCGCATTCTGGTCAATCAGAATGCTGATAATCAGTATGATTCCGATTCCGATGGCTATCAGGTTAATCATTTGGTAAATACCTTTGAGCGGACGGTTTTTCAACGCCTCGTGCTCGCTGGAAATCTCATACAGCGAGTCCAGAAAACATTTAATCAGCATGAGAGCGGTGATGATGAGGCAAATCAGACTGATTTTGAGTAGAATCTGAAGAAGATAGGCCGAGGAGTCGTTGAAGGCGAAAGGGAGTAGAACGTACCAGATGATCGGAGGAATCATCCGGCAGAACGAGGTCATCATCTTGTCGTTAAACAGATAGTCGTCCCAGGTAGCCTTGGTGCGGGCCGTGATTTTCCGTACTGCCGGCATAATCAAATGGCGGAATACCAGGGTCATGAGATAGGATATTAATAAAATAGCTAAAATAAGCACTACTTGGGTGCTCCAGCTGAGGTCGTTCTTTTCAATGCCGGTCTGCTGGAGAAGTTGTGCGATTTCTTGATTCAGTGTATTCATTTTGTAAAGTATTTTTCTTTTGGAGACTCAAAGATAAACAAGTTCTCAGAGTTTGCAAAATAGAAATATCCTCTTGTAGAAACATTTATTTTCTTCATATCTTTTTGCGGAACAAATGGTTTCACTAAATTTGCCGACAAGAAATTACTAATACCAAAATAAAGAATCTAATGAGTTTGAAAATTGTAGTATTGGCAAAACAAGTTCCCGATACACGTTGTGTGGGAAAAGATGCCATGAATGCCGACGGTACGATTAATCGTGCGGCACTTCCGGCGATTTTTAATCCGGAAGATTTGAATGCCTTGGAACAGGCACTCAGACTGAAAGACACACATCCCGGTTCTACTGTGACAATTCTGACAATGGGACCAGGCCGTGCCGCTGAAATTATTCGTGAAGGATTATACAGAGGAGCCGACAACGGTTATCTGCTGACAGACCGTGCCTTTGCCGGTGCCGATACGCTGGCCACTTCGTATGCGCTGGCCACTGCCATCCGTAAGATTGGTGCATACGACATCATCGTAGGTGGACGTCAGGCTATCGATGGAGATACTGCACAGGTAGGTCCGCAGGTGGCTGAAAAACTGGGATTGCCGCAAGTAACTTACGTAGAAGAAATTGAAGAAGTGAAAGACGGACGCATCCGCGTGAAACGTCATATCGACGGCGGTGTAGAAACGGTAGAAGCTCCGCTGCCGATTGTATTGACGGTGAACGGTAGTGCCGCTCCTTGCCGTCCGCGCAATGCGAAACTGGTGCAGAAATACAAACGTGCACTGGGTGGTCAGGAAAAAGCGGCCATTACTAAAGACGGGGCTGAACTGCCTTATGCTTCTTTGTATGAAAGCCGTCCTTATCTGAACATCACGGAATGGAGCGTAGCCGATGTAAACGGTGACACGAAACAATGCGGTCTGTCGGGTTCTCCGACCAAGGTGAAGAAGATTGAAAACATCATCTTCCAGGCAAAGGAAAGCAAGACACTTACCGGCAGCGATGCAGACGTAGAGAATTTGATTGTTGAACTGTTGGCTAACCATACTATCGGATAAAGACTATGAATAACGTATTTGTATATTGTGAGATGGAAGGTGCCCATGTGGCCGATGTCAGTCTCGAACTTTTAACCAAAGGTCGTAAGTTGGCCAACCAGCTGGGATGCCAGTTGGAAACCATTTGTGCCGGCAGTGGCCTTGCAGATGTAGAAAAACAAGTTTTGCCATACGGAGTAGACCGCGTACATGTGTTCGACGCTCCGGGCTTGTTCCCTTATACTTCACTTCCTCATACTTCTATTCTTGTCAACTTGTTCAAGGAAGAAAAACCGCAGATTTGCCTGATGGGTGCGACGGTGATTGGTCGTGACCTGGGTCCACGTGTGTCTTCAGCCTTGACGAGTGGTCTGACAGCCGACTGTACGCAGCTGGAAATCGGTAACCATGAAGACAAGAAGAACGGTATCACTTACGAAAACCTGTTGTATCAGATTCGTCCGGCTTTCGGCGGTAACATTGTGGCTACCATTGTCAATCCGGAACATCGTCCGCAGATGGCTACCGTTCGTGAAGGGGTAATGAAAAAAGAAATTGTGGATGCCAACTATCAGGGTGAAGTGATTCGTCACGACGTAGCGAAGTATGTACCCGAAACAGATTATGTGGTGAAGGTTATCGACCGTCACGTGGAAAAAGCAAAACATAATCTGAAAGGAGCTCCTATCGTAGTAGCCGGTGGTTACGGTATGGGCAGCAAGGAAGGTTTCGACATGCTGTTCGAACTGGCTAAGGAACTTCATGCAGAAGTGGGTGCCAGCCGTGCGGCGGTAGATGCCGGTTTCTGTGAACACGACCGTCAGATTGGTCAGACAGGGGTAACGGTACATCCGAAGTTGTATATCGCTTGCGGTATTTCCGGACAGATTCAGCACATCGCCGGTATGCAGGATGCAGGTATCATCATCTCTGTGAACAGCGACCCGAATGCTCCGATTAATACTATTGCCGATTATGTCATCAACGGTACGGTGGAAGAAGTAATCCCGAAAATGATTAAGTATTACAAAAAGAACAGTAAGTAATAATTTGAGGTAAGTATGGACGGTAAATGGTGGCTGTGGTATCTGCTGATATTCTTTTTTGCAGCTCCTGCCTTTTCGCAAGATACGATTTATTTGGATAAAAAAGGTAGATGGCTGGATAGCAAGGAGAATGCGTTTCGATATTGTACTCGGGTTGATTTGGCCGAAGACAATATTGAGGTGAAGGTTTATAACTTGGGAGATACACTGCTCTATTTACATCACTTTTCCTATTTTGTAGATGACCCTAAAAAATGTATCGTAAATGGAGTGTCGTCCATTTTTTATGCAGATGGACAACTTTCGGATACCTATATGAATGTAAAGGGAAAGAAGGAAGGTGAGTATCGTCGGTTCTATAGAAACGGCGAGTTGAAGTACCTTTGCCATTTTGAGAATAACAGACGCGAAGGACAGTTGGAGATGTATTATCCCAATGGTTCTTTATGGCGGACCGAAGAGTTCCGAAAAGGACGTTCACAAGGAGGTCATGTGTACAATGCTGCAGGAAATGAAATTGAGTTCTATCCGTCTGAGCGGATTGTAGGTTTTCCAGGTGGAGTGGATGCGTTGGCGCTTTTTATGAAAGAGCATGTGCATTATCCTTTGGAAGCCTCGGAACAAAAGGTGGAAGGACGTGTACTTGTACAATTGACTTTTGATCAGCGTGGTAGAATCGTGGAATATCATGTACTTCCTCAAAGTACGGAGAATTATTATTTGAGGAAAGAAGCGATTCGTTTCGTGGAAGAAGACTTGATGAAAACAGAGTGGGAACCAGCCGTGCAATTTGGGGAATTTAAAAAAATTCGTTTTGTGTTGCCGATTGCATTTAAGATACCGAACCTCAAAGCCTCAAAATAAAAAATTAAAATTATGGCAAACTTTTATACAGAACATCCGGAACTCAAGTATCACTTGAACAATCCGATGATGGAGCGTATCTGTCAGTTGAAAGAACGCGATTACAGAGATAAAGACGAGTACGATTATGCGCCGCAGGATTATGCGGATGCCATCGACTCTTACGATAAAGTGTTGGAAATTACCGGTGAAATCACGGGTGAGGTGATTGCACCCAATGCCGAAGGAGTAGACCAGGAAGGTCCGCATCATGCCAATGGCCGTGTGGAATATGCTTCGGGTACAAAGGCTAACCTGGAGGCCATGGTAAAGGCTGGATTGAACGGAATGACCATGCCGCGCCGTTTCGGTGGTTTGAATTTCCCGATTACGCCGTACACCATGTGCGCGGAAATCGTGGCTCAGGCCGATGCCGGTTTCGGTAACATCTGGTCTTTGCAGGACTGTATTGAAACCTTGTATGAGTTCGGTAACGAAGACCAGCATAGCCGTTTCATCCCACGTATCTGTGCGGGCGAAACCATGTCTATGGACTTGACTGAACCGGATGCAGGTTCCGACTTGCAGAGCGTGATGCTGAAGGCTACGTACGATGAGGCTAACAACTGCTGGCGCCTGAACGGAGTGAAACGTTTCATCACGAACGGTGATGCCAATATTCACCTGGTACTGGCCCGTTCGGAAGAAGGTACTCACGATGGTCGTGGTTTGTCTATGTTTATCTACGACAAGAACGATGGCGGAGTTGACGTACGTCGTATTGAAAACAAGCTGGGTATCCATGGCTCTCCGACTTGTGAACTGGTGTACAAGAATGCGAAGGCTGAACTTTGTGGCGACCGCAAGCTCGGTCTGATTAAATACGTCATGGCATTGATGAACGGTGCCCGTCTGGGTATCGCGGCGCAGTCAGTAGGTTTGAGCCAGGCTGCTTATGATGAAGCATTGGCATACGCAAAAGACCGTAAGCAGTTCGGTAAGGCGATTATCGAATTCCCGGCAGTGTACGACATGCTGGCTACCATCAAGGCGAAACTGGATGCCGGTCGTGCGTTGTTGTATCAGACTTCCCGTTATGTGGATATCTACAAAGCCTTGGACGACATCGCCCGTGAACGCAAGCTGACTCCGGAAGAACGTCAGGAGCAGAAACGCTATGCAAAACTGGCCGACAGCTTTACACCGCTGGCAAAAGGTATGAACTCTGAATATGCCAACCAGAATGCCTACGACTGTATCCAGGTACACGGCGGTTCCGGCTTCATGATGGAATATGCGTGTCAGCGTATCTACCGTGATGCCCGTATCACCAGCATCTACGAAGGAACCACTCAGTTGCAGACGGTTGCTGCCATCCGTTACGTGACCAACGGTTCGTATGCGGCTACTTTGCATGAATTTGAAACGGTACCTTGTGCACCGGAATATGAAGGTTACATGGATCGTATCAAAGAAATGACCCGTAAGTTGGAAGCCTGCACCAATGCAGTGAAAGAAGCACAGAACCAGGAACTGCTGGATTTTGTGGCTCGTCGTTTGTATGAAATGGCGGCTGTCTGCGTGATGAGTCACTTGTTGTTGCAGGATGCCACCAAGGCTCCTGAAATGTTCGGCAAGTCATTGAATGTGTATGTGAACTATGCAGAGTCAGAAGTGGAAAAACATTTCAACTTCATCCGCAAGTTCCAGGCTGAAGAACTGGCAAGTTACCGGAAATAAGTTTCTGGCTGTATTTTCAAATAAGCACGGCTGACTGAATAAGTCATCCCATAAAATCCTCCTGTGGTTAGTCTGAATCGGATGAAAGACTGGCACAGGAGGATTTTTTTTAGGTGTTAGTGAATAAGTTTTTTTAGTTTGGTGACTTGCTTCTGAATCTTTTCTTTAAGTGTGTGAAATGAGTTTTTTCCGTAGCCATCGGTTGAATAGGAAGAGCAGGAAAAGGGCGAAGAGAATAGGCAGATAAAACAGACAGGTCTGTAGGGAAGGACTACCTTCTTGCAAGATGTGTAGCAGGGAAAGTAGCTTATTCCCGTATTGCCAGCACAAAAGTATTAGGCAACCTCCGATCGCCAGAAAGGTAGTGACGAGCATAAGGATGAACAATCTTTTCTCTTGCCGCTTTTCGCGTAGCAAGGTTTCCTGATGAATCTTCTGCATCATCCGGTAACTGAAATTGCTGGGCAACCGGTAGTCAGGCTGCTGGCTGAGAGCCTTTTTGAGTCCTTTATGGGTGGTATTCATAAGTCAATCCTCCTCTTTCATTAATGTACATAATTTTTTGCGGACGCGGTGTAGCTTCACTTTCACATTATTTTCGGTCAGGTGAAGGATGTAGGCTATTTCCGTCACCGGTTTCTCTTCTTCATAGAAGAGTGTCACCAAGGCCTTCTCGTCCGAAGTCAGACGGGTGAGTGCTCGTTGCAGCTTTTCTATCTGTACCTCATTTTCCGTATTGAGTGTTTCGTCTACTTCCGTATCCGACAAGCTGTTCCACATCCGGTTGTCGAACGAAAGAAGCTCATGCTCTTTTTTCCGCAGGGCAGACGTGGCGGTGTTGTAGGCAATGCGGTAAATCCAGGTAGAGAAACTGCTGTTCTCCTGAAACGAGGAAAGGTGGGTGAAGGCTTTCATAAAACAGTCTTGCGTCAGTTCTTCCGCATCCTCCGGCGAGCCTACCATGCGGACAATCAAGTGAAACACCTGTGGTCCGTAGGTATCCAGGAAATAGGAGAACTGTTCGGTTCTCCCGCTTAGGATGGATGCGATGATATGTGATTCCTCGTTTTGCATGATGCCTTTTAGACGCGATGCCTTGTGAAAGGTTACAGCCTGCGGAAAAAATTTTTTTTCATTGCTCATGGAGTGTAACCTTTTTCGTAGGGATGCGTCTAAAGGGGCAAAGTAACAAATTAAAAACGAAACGACGATGGAAGAATTAATGATTGTAGCCAATGTGGCCATTGTATTTGGAGTGATTTATAAATTGTTTGAACTGTTTGCCGGAAGAAGAGAACGGATGATGCTAATTGAGAAACTAGGAGATAAGCTGACACCGGAAACCTTTAAGAAAGGTATTGTGTATCGGCCCAGCTTGTTTTCTTTTGGTGGATTACGAGTGGGATGTCTGCTGCTGGGGATAGGTGTGGGACTGTTGATTGGATATGGTTTGGTGTATGCTACTCAGCCGGAATATTTTACAGAAGACCCATGCCGAGTAGTAGAACATACGGTTTCCATCATTTACAGCGCCAGTGTATTGCTGGGAGGCGGCTTGGGTCTGGTCATTTCTTATTTGATTGAAAAGAAACAGCTGGACAAGGAAAAATAAAAGCTTATTTTACTTTCAGACAAAGCGGTTTGATACGGGATTGACGTGTCAAATCGCTTTTTTAATGGCGTGATTTGCCTTAAAGATGTACATTTATTCTTTATTTATCCAAACAGATGCAATATTTTGAACTCAAATAGGATATTCTTTGTAATTTTACTGAGAGGTTAATTATGGAGGTTTTGGGTTATGAAATGGAATTACATAACAGGAGTGGTATGTGCTTTCATGCTGTTTGTAGGTCAGGTACATGCACAAGTGGAAGGAACGGATTCGCTTCGGATGGTAATGTACCACGACGGAGCGAATGAATTAAAGGAGATGATTATCTGTCCGCCGGTGTTTTGTTCCTTACCCGATGGAAAGCGCGTGAAGATGAAAATTTGCAACGACGGAGAAGAAACAGTACGTAAAGTTTCTTTTTGCTTGTTTTATAAGAAGAAAAGGCTTTGTAAGGTTCGGCTGCCGCACATGCAGAAAGGAGCGACCTATGAGTTTGCGGTGAATATCCACGAAAAACTGTCGCGGAAGGATCGGGAGAATTTGGAGTTCGAGTTGAAAAAAGGTTCTTGTTATCGGATGTATAAACTTCCAATACATTGATGGAATTATAATTCTATATTTTTGGGTTTTAGTATTTTATCTGTTAAGAGATTTAATTACATTATGCAGAATGATTAATATATGTTGTAAAGCATGGTTTTTTGACTCTGCTTTTTGTAGTTTCAAATAAAATAAATACTTTTGCACTGTGTTTTTCATAGTATTAGATTTAAGGTTAACAAAGGTTGGAGTTCAGCGGAACTCCTTTTTTTATGTCCTTACGTCTGGACATGAAAAAGGCCATTTCCACGGGCGGTGGAAACAGCCTTTTCAAGCAGGAAGGAATTTTATCCTTATTTCTTTTTAGTATCATCTGCTACGTCATTGATGACTTTGGCTTCATAGTTGAATTTAGAGAATCCTTTCTTCAAGTTTTCTACGGATGTCTTGTCGGCATCATACACAATGGTTACGGTTTTGTCCTGTAAATTGGTTTTCAACTCTTTCAGGCCTTTTTCAAAAGCGATGTTCTTCTGTACTTTCTTTTCGCAGTTCTGGCATACCATTTGCTGAACTTTGAAAGTGACTTTACGCATGTTTTTAGCTGAAGCATTCAAGCCGCCCAGCAGGACAGCCAACAATGATAATACTACAATTCGTTTCATAATTTAAATATTTAAATGGTGACATTAGTGTCCACTAAAAAATCATAGTAGTTCTTTGAAATTATTGAGATTCAATTTGTTATGAGTAATTTTGGGGAGAAC
>CABIXF010000079.1 GCA_902362595.1 Bacteroidaceae bacterium
GGCTGTCGGAAACCTACCACCGTAAGGTGGCATGGCGCCGACAGCCGAGCCTACAGATAACCGTGGAGAAGCTGGATAACGACCTCACGATGCTGGGTGACAAGCTGAGCAAATCATTCGGCAACATCAAAGTGGCAGGGATATGAAACGGACAACAATCACGATGGACGGATGCGGCAGGATTGCCGTACCGTCCGATACCGCCAACATATGGATGAGTGAAATGGAGTTAGTAAGACTATTCAATGTCATCGCCCCGACCCTCCGTGCCGCCATCCGAGCCGTGTACAAAAGCGGAGTGTTGCAGCCTTGCGAGGTAGAAAGGCGCATCAGGCTGCCCAACGGTTATTATTCAGAAGTATATGCCTTACCAATGGTCGTGGCACTCGCTTTCCGCATCGACACGCCCAACGCCGCAAGGGTGCGCAACGCCCTGTTGGAAAGGCTGTGCTTGCGAAAAGACAGACAAATGCTTTGGCTTTCGTTAGGCAATAGTGCATCGTGCAAGTGTTAGCGAGTGCAGTTGCGTGTCAATACGCCCGTGCATTCACACAATACCCTTAGCCCGAAGAAGTGCAATTTTACTTTTTCGGGCTTTTTCTTTTCACCATTTTAAGGTTGGTATTGCCCATTCTGCTACATTTTCTTGTTCATCGGTTTCTTTTGCGCCGTTCTGCATAGTTTTACGTATCAAGGTTTTAGCCGTCCTTCCGTAGCTTTGCAACCATGTTTAATCCGCCTGCCGACAAGGTGTCGGCGGCACTAAAACCTATATTTGAAACATGGAAAAGAAAGAAGAATTTATCCGTGTAGGCACCACGCTCTACAAGATTGTAAACCAACCCCGCATTGACGGCGGCTATGTGAGGAGACGCATCGCATGGAACGCCGAGACCCTGCGGCAGGACTACGGCAAGGACTACATGGCAAGTGTTCCGAAGTATGACGGCTTCTGTACCGTACCCGACCATGTAGGCTACAAATCCGTAGTAGGCAAGTTTCTCAACCTCTACGAGCCGATAAGCCATGTTCTCGTGCAGGGCGACTTCCCCTGCATTCGCTCGTTGGTGGAGCACATCTTCGGCGAACAGTACGAATTGGGCATGGACTATTTGCAACTGCTGTACCTGTACCCCGTTCAGAAGCTGCCCATCCTCCTGCTCGTATCCGAAGAGAGGAACACGGGCAAAAGCACGTTCCTGAACTTCCTGAAAGCCGTATTCCAGAACAACGTGACGTTCAACACCAACGAGGATTTTCGTAGTCAGTTCAATTCCGACTGGGCGGGCAAGCTGCTCATCATGGTGGACGAGGTGTTGCTCAACCGCCGTGAGGACAGCGAGAGGTTGAAGAACCTCAGCACCACGCTTTCCTACAAGGTGGAGGCGAAAGGCAAAGACCGTGACAAGATAGGCTTCTTCGCCTAGTTCGTGCTTTGCTCCAACAACGAGCACCTGCCCGTCATCATTGACGCTGGCGAGACACGCTATTGGGTGCGTAAGATTGTGCCGCTACAGAATGACGATACCGACTTCCTGCAAAAGCTGAAAGCGGAAATCCCCGCTTTCCTGCACTTCCTATGCAACCGTGCACTCTCCACCGAAAAGGAGAGCCGCATGTGGTTCGACCCGAAGCGGCTGGAAACAGATGCCCTGCGGAAGATTATCCGAAGCAACCGTAACCGTTTGGAGATAGAGATGGCGGAACTGCTGCTCGACATCATGGCAAGCGTGGGCATCAGTTCTGTTTCTTTTTGCCTCAATGACATTATCCCGTTGCTCGTCTGCTCTCAAGTAAAGGTGGAGAAGGCGCAGGTTCGGAAAGTGGTGCAGGAATGCTGGAAGCTGGCTCCTGCATCCAATTCGCTTTCCTACACCACCTACCAATGCGACTACAGCCGTAAGTGCGGATATTCACCCGTCAAGAGGATAGGACGCTACTACACGGCAAGCAAAGCGCAGTTGGAAACACTCTGATATTTTGATGAAATGATGAAAGCATATATAAATATAAAGAATGACAGCGACTTACATTCTCATCAAACGCTCAACAAAAGGATTGGGCTGATGAAAAGAGGAAACGGACGCAGCCCCACACATCACTTTTCTTTTGGCGAGCGGTTTGATGAAACGCTGATGAAAGATTATTTCATTAGCTGTCAGTATATTAGACTATCCAATCATCAATTCATCGGATTTTCACCCCTCATCAAGTCCGCCGGAGAAGCAACAGAGGTGAACATCGCTATTCGCAGACAGGTCGGACGGACTTCCGGTTTGCCGACCGACAAGGGGAAACCGATGTCACTGGCGAAAAGAAAAGGCAACCAATGTCCGCCGACATCACCGCTGACGCCGCCGCAGGCTTTTGGGAAACAAAAAGCCATAGCTCATTAGGGCGTTTTCTTCACGCACCGCTGACGCTAATGCTAAAAACGCCCCAATGAGCCAGCGGGGGCGTACCCCTCTGGACACCCCGTTTGCCCCGTGCGGCTATAACCGCAGGCAGGCGGACACCGACAGACAAGTTTGTATAACCTCTAAAACAAGAAACGAACATGGGATACATAAGCATCCAAATCAACAAGGCGAAAGGTTCGGCTGACACGGGCGCATCCGACCACATCGAACGCAAGACTACGCCCAAGAACGCAGACCCCACACGCACCCACCTCAACCGTGAACTGGTAGAGTTTCCTGATGGAGTGTCCGACTGTACCGAAGTGATAAGTCACCGTATCCGTACGGCTGGTATCAAACGTAAGATAACCCCTGACCAAGTGCGGGCAATTAGAATCGTGCTTTCGGGTACGCACGAGGATATGATGAAAATACAGGACGAGGGCAGACTTGACGAATGGTGTGATGACAACCTGCAATGGCTGCAACGCACATTCGGCAAGGAGAACACAGTTTCGGCAGTCCTACACATGGACGAACATACACCGCATATCCACGCAACGGTCGTGCCGATAGTAACAGGCGAGCGCAGGAAAACCAAGAGGAAGCAGATAGAGGGCAAACGCACGTACCGCAAGAAATCCAACGGCGTTCGCCTGTGCGCCGATGATGTGCTGACACGTGAGAAGCTGGTCGCCTACCATGACAGCTACGCCGCAGCAATGGCGAAGTACGGCTTGCAGCGTGGTGTCCGTGGTTCGGAAGCACGGCACACCACCACTGCCCAATACTACCGTGACCTGAAACGGCAGACGGGAGAGTTTGAAGCCAATGTGCAACAACTACAAACCGAACAACAACAGGTGGAACGACAGCTTGACGAAGTGCGGAAGGAAATCAAGTCGGAGAAGCTGGAAGCCGCCAAGACCGAAGCGAAGACGGCACTCGTGGCAAAGGTCGGTTCTCTTTTGGGCAGCGGAAAGCTGAAAGAACTGGAAACCGACAACCGTACCCTGCAAGGCGAGGTCGCCGCCCGTGACGAAAGCATTGAGTTGTTGCAACAACAGATGGAACGGCAGCAGGAGGAACACAGTCGCCAACTGATGGAACTGCAAGCCAAACACCGCAGGGAAATGGCGGACAAGGAAGCGGAACACCAAAAGGAAGTGTCATTTCTGAAATCCATCATCCAAAAGGCCAAGAAATGGTTTCCGCTGTTCCAAGAACTGGTGTACATGGAGAAGCTCTGCCTTAAAGTCGGCTTCAACGAGCGGCAGACTGCCACGCTCGTCAGCGGCAAGCCGCTGTTCTACGAGGGCGAACTCTATTCGGAGGAACACAAGCGGAAGTTCACGACCGAAAGGGCTGGCTTCCAAGTGGTGAAAGACCCGAAAGACAGGTCTAAGCTCGCACTTGCCATCAACGGGCAACCGATTGGCGAATGGTTCAAGGAGCAGTTTTGCAGTCTCATTCGTTAGAAAGACTGTCGAGCCGCTCAGGAAAGGCAATAACATGGGATTATAAACAATGCCAACGGGGCTAGCAAGGTATGTTTTGAGTTACTCAAAACGTTTCGGGTTACTCCCGAAAGCCTTGCAGTAAAGGTTACTCTTCCGAAGTCGGGCAACCTGTTTAAAGCAGCGGTGTTCTTGGACTATTCTTTATTGTTTATACAAAAAATCAATTTACAGTATATGTAGTGTGTCCAATACTAAGAGCTTGGCAGTCAACCCGTGGTTGAGCGAGATATTAGCGTAGACATTCATTCCTATACCTATTACTGACTAATATAGTCAATCTTGGGTTGCTTAGAAACCAAGCCCGTCCATAAAGTTATCCCAATCTCCACCATTCTCCATAAATGCCTCATAGTCTTCCCCACCAAGGGCATAGTAGGTGTCTCTTTCTAAATCCCGTATAGACGGTTCTTCATCATAATCATAGCTGAATTCGGTGCTTTCAAGTTTTTTCTGTGACCACAGGCTTAAATAGCGGCACAGCAGCATTGTTTCTTTACGTCTTTGTGGATATAAACGTTCCAATTCTTTAACGCATGTTTCATTGAGAATCAGCTTCCCCTTCCGCACCAATAGCCAGAAGAGAGTTTTTTTCTGCTCAAACATGGTTCTGCATGCCCCAAAGAAATCTCCGAAAGATAGAATTTCCCGCAGATTCTCCACTTCCATTACAGGTGTTTCTGACAAGTTCTTTTTAGTAAGCCTTCCTTTCACAGACCCTGTGACATGATTGTATATCTCGCCTGTATAGACCGCAGAGTAATCTTCTTCTATATAATCAGCAAAACAATTCCATCTAACAGTTTTTTGATACTTTTCTAAGGTGCCCTTGGGAACATGAAGTCTTGTGTTGTTCACATAATGAAATGTTCCTTTTGCTATGGGACAAGGGTCAGCTGCATAGACATATAAGTCTTTCAAAGCAGAAGGTATGCAGAGCTTTCCAATATGCATAATTGATACAGGCAAATGTAAACTCGCAATGCCAGTCTTGGCAAAGGCTTCGTCTCCAACTTTTTTCAATCCGTCATTCAGACGAATAATCTTCAGATTGGACTTCCCATAAAAAGCTGAAGGAGCTATCTCAACGGTTCCATCCGGTATGGCATATTCACTGCTGTTGACATTTGTATATAGCAACAACTTGTTGGAGATATAAAGGCTGTTATCGACTAAGGACAGCTTTTGCTGTGGACATTCAAAGACGACAGTTGAAAGATTAGGACATTGATAGACAGCTCCACTGCTCATCCTTTTCACGTCATTCCGCAAGACGATGTTTCTGACAAACAAACAATTGCAAATGCAAGCCCTTTCCCATATCAATGTATTAGAAACGATTGTTTCCAAGGTTGGAAGTCTATAGAAAGCATACTTTTCCATTATCATGGCTTGCTCAGGCAAAACGATTTCCCTGAGGTACAAGTCGGTGAATATAAATTTAGTGAGTATATCTTGTTGGGTATAGCAATCACAAACAGCCCATTGGGACGTAGAGGTATAATAGGATTCTCCTCCATCAACAAGAACGCATTTGCTCAAATCCAACCTTGTCAGGAAGGAATGTTTACCAATCAGGTTTTGACTATACTCACGCAAGGAAAGAATATCAGTCCCGTTAAGGCTTCCTTGAATGCGGATGGTGTATGAGGCATTTGGAATACTATGTCTGTTTAATTCTTTTCCAATCTCGCCAGGCGCAAAATCTGTGATTTCAATCTCATATTTATCCATGTTTCTATAGAAAGCGGAAGTATAAAAGTGTTCCATATCCCAGACGCATTCGATTTCCACACCCATCGGAGTCGTATGTCGGTTGCTGGATTTAGGAGAGTGATATAAGAAAAAGACCTGCGCATCCCAATCGTTATTATCATTACTCAGAATATAAACATATGGATGCAGATATTTCTTGCAGAATGCGGTAATCTCAGCGACTATTTTCTCTTCAGGCAATCTGTGTGATTGCCTATATGGCATTTCTGTCAGTACCAAAGGAATTGGCATTCCTGTACATCCTTCCTTAACTTTGGCAACTATGTCAGAAATGCTTCCTTCCATATTATCAATAGCATTGCCTCCTTTGGGGAGTTGGAGTGTGGCCCTGAACAACAAAGTAGTTGCATCCCCCACTCCCCCACAAATAAGACAGTCATCGTGTATGAGTACATTTTCCTGTTCACAAACATAAATCAGGGGAACTCCTTTGACACCGACTTGTTGTTCCATGTTTTTCATTACTTCTGCTTTGAAAATCCGAAGATCATGGATTATTTGTTCTTGATAGTCTGATAGATTTCTGACAACCACATCTGAGAAAGAGACTTTTTTGATGCCAAAAACCAAACCGTTGAGGTATCTTCCTCGAATAACATACGCGTTTCCTTTTTTGATTTTGTTACAGATAGCAACAATATAATCAGCATCTGCCAATTTCCCTGTATTTGCTTCTCCAATAAAAATATGTGTATCCTTTCCTGCAAATACTTCACGAAAGGAACGTATCCAAGTTTGGAGTTCATCTGAACTGCAAGATTTACTATAGGTATCTAATGTAAATGCCATATAAATTCTACCTTTTCTACAAAGGTAATAAAAAACAGGCATTTCTTGGCAAATTCAATTCTTTTTTTTATTTTTGCATCCGTAAGAGTTACCCGAATAAGCAAAGCGATGCAGACCACGGCAATTAGGACGGTTGCCAACTCATTACCTGAAAACGAAGTAATTCTTCTAACTCTCTTGATTTCAAAGAGGTATATTCCTTTATACAGATTTACGGAAAAACTTTGGCTTTACACTGATATCACCTGAAATTTTAACTTTATCCCCCAGGAAATATTCAAGACTACTTTCTCTCAAAAACTTTTTCATTTCAAAATGAGGAGAAATCCTTTAGCTCCCTTCATTTATGTCAAAAAAGAACAGTTTTATATTGGATTTTGTAAATATAAACCGTACTTTTGCTTGCTAGCTTATAAAGACATTCAAAAAACTTATAAAAATAGATAACCATGAAAGAAATAGACTGGTCGAATCTGTCCTTCGGATACATGAAGACAGATTACAATGTACGTTGCTATTATCGCGACGGAAAATGGGGAGAACTTGAACTCTGCTCAGAAGAAACACTGAACATTCACATGGCGGCCACTTGCCTTCACTATGGACAAGAAGCCTTTGAAGGCCTGAAGGCTTATCGCGGAAAAGACGGTAAAATCCGTATCTTCCGCCCGGAAGCCAATGCCGAGCGCTTGCAGAGCACTTGTCGCGGTATTCTGATGCCGGAACTCCCGACCGAAACATTCTGTGAGGCTGTAAAGAAAGTAGTAAAGGCCAATGAACGCTTCATTCCACCATACGAAAGCGGTGCTTCTCTTTATATCCGTCCGCTACTGATTGGTACAGGCGCACAGGTGGGTGTACATCCAGCCAATGAATACCTGTTCGTGATATTTGTCACTCCGGTAGGTCCTTACTTTAAAGGTGGATTTGCTACAAACCCGTATGTCATCATCCGCCAGTATGACCGTGCGGCTCCGCTGGGAACCGGTACATACAAAGTCGGCGGCAACTATGCAGCCAGCCTCCGTGCCAACAAAATCGCACATGATGCCGGATATGCCAGTGAGTTCTATCTGGATGCCAAGGAAAAGAAATATATTGACGAATGTGGTGCCGCCAACTTTTTTGGTATCAAAAACAACACCTATGTCACTCCGTTGTCTACTTCTATCCTGCCTTCCATCACTAACCGCAGCCTGATGCAGCTGGCAGAAGACATGGGACTGAAAGTAGAACGCCGTCCGATTCCAGAAGAAGAACTGACTACCTTTGAGGAAGCCGGTGCCTGCGGTACAGCCGCCGTTATCAGTCCTATCGAACGCATTGATGACTTGGAGAATCACAAATCGTACGTAATTGCTAAAGATGGAAAGCCAGGTCCTATCAGTGAAAAACTGTATCACAAGCTGCGCGCCATTCAATATGGAGACGAAGCTGACCCATACGGATGGGTAACAGTGCTGGATTAAACAATCACGCAGACAAATACACAAAAGGTCCGAAACTTCTCTCACATAGTTTCGGACCTTTTGTTTTTACATCGGCTCGCTTTTACGTTGAGCCCTCAAGAATTATTCAAAACAAAAAAGAGGGTGTGTCAAAATGCATACCCTCTTTTTTTATGACAACGCCCCGACTTTCCCAAGCCGAGGCATTGTTATTACCTAAAGATTTTGTATCTTTA
>CABIXF010000080.1 GCA_902362595.1 Bacteroidaceae bacterium
AATCAAACCGACCTCACTGCTAATGTTCCGGAGGGTAACGGTCCTAGACAGCTTACGCTGTGGTAAAATTTCTCCGGACAGCAATGAATATAAATATAAGGATTTAATAATACCAACTGTACTCCTTGTGACAAATCTGTTTTTATAGGAATGATTTTAGAATTCAATCTGTCGTCTAAATCAGCTTGATTTTCAGAAGTACTTTTTATGATAGTATCATTCTTAATGTCAATAATATTTATATAATGATTATTACTTATGTCCTTGTCTCTCAGAAATATTTCTACTAAAGAATCCATTCTGTTGATTGACATTTCAATGCCAATATCTTGTATGCCTTCATACAGATATGTTATTGAAGGTATGGAATCACTTTCAGGACCGGCTAATATTTCTGTACCTTCAGGAATTTCCTTACAGGCTAAATTCGTTTCTTCTCTTAGAGCTTTCTCAAATACTTCAGAACTTACTTTGAGCAAATCGTTTTTTATCAGTTCATACGAATTGTATATCCATATCATCTGCAAAGCCATAGCCCCGATAAGTCCTACGACAGACAGTATGGTAATGAATAATATGTTTTTCTTACGTTTTGAAGTCTCCATATATGAT
This sequence comes from Bacteroidaceae bacterium, assembly GCA_902362595.1. GTDB lineage: Bacteria > Bacteroidota > Bacteroidia > Bacteroidales > Bacteroidaceae > Phocaeicola > Phocaeicola fibrisolvens. The sequence goes on from CABIXF010000080.1 coordinate 613, forward strand.
ATTATATGACTTTTTAATGGTTTTTCAATGCAAATATAATAATTGGGTTATGAACATAAATCGAAACACTGAAGTATTAACGTAAAGATAACATAAGGATAACTTAATGTTTGCCGATGCTTGGTTACCTTTGCAACAGTAAAACAAAGGAAGGCTTGAAAAGCATTTAATATAAATGGAGATTTTCCTCCAGTGGAGAAGTGGAAAGTTCAATACAGATTTTAGTTAAGATCATCATTAAAAAAAGTAGGATATGGGTATAAAAAGAATCGTAAATAGCAATAGCTTGTATGATAAAAAATAAGAAACTGAAATATACACTGTTTATATTGTCTATTCTTATTTCAATATTAAGTATGGTTTTACGATAAAACTACATTAAAAATAATCAAGATGAAAACATCAGATAAACAAATTAATAAAGAATCAGTTCAGCGGAAGGCATTGATTTCATACGGAAGAGGGCCTGAAGGTGAGGAAGTGATGATAGACATCACGGAGCCTAAACGGATAAATGTAAAAACCATTGTGGCCTTCGTTATTATCCTGCCAGTGATGATGTGGCTGTTTTCTGTCATTTATGGAATTGACAGTCTGAATGTCACATCAGAGAATTATTTCAGTAAAGGCCGGTATGTAATATTCTCCAGTGTGCTTTGTGGTATTTTATTGAACTGGTTAATTCAGGCCATCGTTTATATTATAATCAATCCTCGGTCATATAGTAAATTTGCAGTAATACATAATAAGCGAAACCATACCATACGTTTTTTTTATAACGGAGATATGAGAATAGTTCATTTCCGTATAGCTAATATTCTTGCGCATTGGATATGTGGATATATCCCTTTGTTGTTGGGCTTTATTATAGGGGATATTTCTATATGTTACTTTGGTCTTTTGTCAATCATGTTCTTCTTTGATGAAACCAGTATTGTATGGAGACTGCGCCATTACAGCGGACAGGCTTTGTGCAGATATAAGTCAGATAGAGAATAACTATCCGAGATTATGACAGAGAGCTTATTACTCTATATGAATCTACGCTCAAAACAGATTGTGCGTGTATTTGCAGGCATCGGACCGTTCCGGTGTCTGTTTCTTATCGGTATCGCTGCCATCCTGTTTTATGCTTTCGCGAAAGTAACGAGCGTATGGGTATTGCCAGTGTGTTATCTGCTTATGCTCTGGCTGTATCATAACAGCAGAAAAGACAAGGAGTTTCTGTCTTTACAGGTGCAAGGAATCAAAGGATTGTTTACGGCAGAATATTTATTGCTCGGTTTACCGTTTATTATTTCGGGGATAATTGCTGCAAATTACATTTCTTTACCAGTTATCATACTGATTGCGGTAGTTATGCCATGGATTCACCCTGTCAGGTTTCATTCTATAGTTCTGCCTGTGCCTTTATTATACAGTGGGGATTTGCTGTATAGAAGGATGTTCCGGAAACAAGTATCACTGTATGCGGTATTGCTCTTTCTGTCTTTCATGGGAGTACTGCATGACAATATCAATCTCTGTAAAGTATGCCTGATATTGTGGGGAGCAATTCAGGGAACGGCATATATGGTGACGCCACAGAAGCATGAACTCTCTGTCTATAATAGTTTCGGAATGTATCAGCTGATACTGGTCAAATCAGGGCTGAGGAATATCTTTATCACCATGTTCCCGTTCATAGTACTTATGCTTATGCTGATACACGACTCAGAAGCTATACTTTTCTGTCTTGCATTGTTCTCTTCGACATTGTTATACCAGTGGAATATGGGCATGGCAAGATTCTCCTTTGAGACACAAACAGTAATGGGAATATACTGGCTGCTTTTCCCGTTGCCGCTGTTTTTAGTTTCGATTATGAACCCAGTTGTATTGATTCCTTATTTGGCTTTGAATATAGGCCTTACACTTTCTCTAAAGAAAAAATATAAACATATATGGAACTGATATATATAAAAGAATTGAGCAAGGCATACGGTAAGACGAGAGTGCTTGATAACCTTTCCGTTTCTTACGAATCCGGGAAAATCTACGGACTGGTGGGAGAAAACGGAGCCGGAAAAACAACACTTTTCAACTGCATCATGGGAGTAACTGATTATGAAGGCGAGATAAGGAAGTCATCACCAATGACTGTTGGTTATATGTCGGCTGAAAACTTCTTCTATTCCCTTATTACCGGAAAAGAATATCTTGAATTCTGTATCAAAGCTAAAGGGAAGAAGATGGATGCTAAAGCCATAGATTCATTGAATAAAGTTTTTCAACTGCCACTGGAAAGATTCGCTTCGGACTATTCCACAGGCATGAAGAAAAAGCTTGCGCTTATGTCCCTGCTCCTTCAGGAAAATGACCTGTACATCCTTGACGAACCTTTCAACGGGGTAGATCTTTACGGATGTATCCAACTTAAAAGAATCATACGCGAACTGAAGGGCAAAGGGAAGACTGTCATAATTTCATCGCATCTTATCAATGCGTTACACGAACTGTGTGATGAGATTGATTTTCTGGATGGTCATACCATTCGGAAAAGATATATTCAGGCATCAATAGATGAAATTGAGCAGGATATATTAAATAGGGGGAACAGTAATATGTAAAAAAATGATATCATGATTGACAATAATACTTTTCATAAAATACCGGTAACTTTCTTTGAGGAAAGCTATAATAAATATCAGAATGAGGTAATGAATCTGTTGCATTTTATCAGGTTATTTCATCCTGTCAGTATAGTTAATCCTGAAAGAGTCAACAGATTTGAAAGACAGGCAGAGAAAATCTGCCATGAAATGAAAGGTGTGATAGACTTGCAGCACTTCCAGTTTGCCTTGAATTCTCTGTTAGCCATACTTGAAGACGCACATACTTATTTCATGCCTGAAGATGGATTAATTTATCCATACGAGATAAGATATTATGAAGGCTGTTTTTATCTGTATGCTATAGATTCAGAATATCCTGATTTTACGGGAAAAGAGATTGTTTCCATTAATGACATATCCGTTAAAGATGTCAGGTTGGCTATGCGTAAAGCAATGCCCTCGGAGAATGGAATAAAAGCAGGGCTATGGAGTTTTTATCTGAATCGCAAAGCATTACTGCATCAGATGGGAGTAGATACTGCAAAGGGAGTTTGTCTTGGGTTTCATGATGGAAGTAGCCTGCTTTTTGAACCCGAAACAGATAACCGTTCCGGATGGTATCAAGTGAAGTTCCCTCCTCATCCTGTTACCGTGAAGCGTGATGATTTGTTCTCCTATCAGATAATTGAAGATAAATGCTATCTGCAATTTAACGTGATGTATGATTTGCAGTCGTATTTGCAATTATGTCAGGTTACGGGTACCAAGACCGAGGATAATTATCTGAACTTTCTGCCGTCATTTTCTGATTTTATAGATAAGATGGATGCCGATTTAAAGCAGCATCATATACGGAAGCTGGTGGTGGATATGCGTTATAATGGCGGAGGAAACAGTATGCTTGGCGACCAGCTTCTCCAATATCTTGGGGTTGATACGGACAGCATAATAAAATATAAGACATTTGTCAGAAAATCAGATTTTCTTTTCAAGTGTATGCCTAAATTCTACGTTTCCAGCAAAAGCAAATCTGGAGAACTTGTTTTAATGGAAGATTTTGAGAACTTGCCATTCCTTCCCAAAATAAAGAACCATTTTGAAGGGAAGGTAATATTCATACAAGGCCAGAACACTTTCAGCAGTGCAAATTATTTGCTTACAACTATAAAGGATAATCATCTTTTCACAATTATAGGTACTCCGACTTCGCAGAAGCCTACTTGCTTTGGTGATGTATTGCCTGTTGAATTGCCATTTACGGGTACAAAGGGATACATAAGTCACTCTTTCTTTGAAAGACCGGATGTAAGTCGCAATGAGGAAGATTGTTTATATCCTGATTTTCATATACCTGTGTCTATGAATGAAAGGTTGAAGGGTATTGATAAATGCTGGGAATGGGTTGAAATGAATTTGTCTGATGAGTCGATAATTGTGTAATATATTGCTGTAAATAGTTTATTATAAAGATTCACGATGGTTATGAAAATGAAGTTTATAATTTCAGGCATTCTGATTGCCGCTATCGGACTGGTACTGTCGCACACATATCGTCCGTATGTATATGAGAACCATATCAATGATTATCATCTGGCAGATGTGATAGGCAGTATCGTTTGCGTACCGGCTGCGGTATTATGCGTCTATGGCATTGAGAACAGATATTCGATAAAGCAATATACAATAGGGACTGCAATAGTCTATATTACATACGAGTTTCTCGGACTTTTCCATATACATGGCACTTTTGATATATATGATATTATTGCCATAATAATAAGCAGCCTTGTGTTTTATCGGATATGCTTGTTATTTGGAGTTTCAAGCGGCAGATAGATGGTAAATTCCGTGAACTCTCCTTCTGTGCTGTTGACGAATATTCTTCCCTCATGTGCCTTTATCACCTGGTCAACAAAGTTCAGGCCCAGTCCGAAACCTGAAGCTCCGTTTCTTCGGCTGCGCCTTGCCGCCGCTGCACGTTCATACTTCTGGAAAATGACTTTCTGATCGGCTTCGGATATGCCCAGCCCATTGTCGCGTACTTTCAGGATGGTGTAGCGTTCGCTTTCTTCCGTCGTGATGTGTATTTCCACACTCTCCTTGGAGTATTTGATGGCATTGTCAATCAGATTGCTTAATACTTCACTCACGTAATCGTTATCGGCATAAGCAGTTTTGGCCTGCAAGCTGATGATAAAGTTTACAGGCTTCTGTGCTTTAGCCTTGAATTTCTCGGTCAGTTTCTCTATTATCGGTGTAAGCTCAACTTCTGTTTTATTCATCTCTAGTTTATGGTTTTCCAGTTTGGAGATGGTCAGTATCTTGTTGGTGAGTGTTAACAGATGGTCAGTTTCGCTTTCTGCTATACTCATGTATTTGTTCTTTATCTCCGGTTTGGAATCAAGTCTTCCGCTTTTCAACATATCCTGCACCATCATAATAGTACTGAGAGGTGTTTTCATATCGTGAATCATAGCGTATGAGAAGTCCTCACGGATTTGGGAGATCGTATTCATTTTTGATATTATTCTTACTTGGTAGATTATGCAGAATACTACAAAAATGAGAAGTATTGTTGTCGATATAAGAAGTAGTCCCATCTTTTGAAAAAAGAAGTTATTGGGATTAATAATTTGGGCTTTAATTGTATATGAGAAGTCACTCCTTATAGGGATTTTCTGTGTTTCAATATAAAAAAATGAATAATGTGCTTTTCCTTTATTTTGTATAATACTATCCCCTTTTAATAGATATAGGCAAAAGCCATTATTAATATTTGCTTCTCCCAGAATTTGTTTATAATATTTTGCTATTGTATCCAATGAAATAGGTTTCCCAAGTTCATCTAATGATTCTTGCATATAAGCAAATTCCGGTATATCTTTTCCACTATCACTTTGGGGTCTGCTTTTAACCATTGTTCCTTGTGGTAAAGAACCCAATCTGGAAAATGTTTCAGCATTAATAGCATTCTCTAACAGATGACTTGTTTTAAATACTATTTCATTTTTGTTAAATTGATATGAACTATGTAGCCAGATAATTTGTATTAGGACCAAAATAAAAAGACCTAATATCGTTATTATTTTTATATATTTTCTCATTTGGCAGTTTTATTGCAAAGTTAATAAGATTAAGCATATATGTCACTAAAGCTTTTGCAGAAAGCTTCTTAACCTAAAGATAACGTAGCGATAACTAAAATCCGAATGGAGACAATTTATCTTTGTGACAATAAAACAAAATAAGTAATTCAATTAAAGTTTATATTTCTATGAAAAGAATAGTGAGAAAGAAGGTAAAAATGATGCTTTTGTCTGTCATTGTCATTGGAATTGTAGGAGGTCTTTCCTATTTTATCTACGGTGTGGCACAGATGTATAAAATAAACACATGGCAAAATGCTATTGGAAAAGAACTGCCAAGTAAATTTAAAGAAATACTACCCCTTAAAAGGAGTTCTAAAGGTTGGTTTTACATAACTGGTAAAGTAGGGACACATAAAAGAGATTTTATCCTGGATACGCAGGCTAGAAGTATGGCAAGGATTGAGTATCTTCAGTCACTGCATGCAAGTCATTGGGGAACTTACCCTAGAGCCGTGAAAAACTTATATGGACAGCAGGAAAAGTACGCTTTATATACATTGGATAATGTAGTTATAGCAGACGGACTGCCATTGTATAAGCCGTTATTCAGTGGTATAACTCAAACCAATGCATTATATGATTTGTTGGAGAAAGATTTATTGGGAAAAGACATATTGCAACATTTTGTGTGGAAATTTTCTTTGGATCATGATGAACTGATTTTGTTTTCAAATTCAGATGCCGATATGCTTCGTGAAGAAGCCTGTAATTACACGAAAATTGAGAATGGTTTGGATGAGGGAATACCGTTGCTGTTTGAGTCGGTGAAAGAATCATATAAATACCACTTCGATTTAGGTTATGAGGGGTATATCAGCATTAATAAGGAATTGTATGAAAAATTGAAAAAAAAATATCCTCAGAAGGAATACTTGGTCAAGAGGAATGAAAACCTTGTGGACACCACGTTCATGCTGACTAACGTACCGATACGAATCAATGATTTGTGGATTCCAGATTGTAAGGTGACTTATCGTCCCGGATTTGACACAAACTTATTGGGAGTCGGATTCATTGAAAGATTCAACTTCATGCTTGGTTATCAGAAGGGTAATAAAAAAATAGTAGCGAAGGAAGATCTTTATTTACAACTACGAAGAACCGCATCAAAATCCAATGATTTTGTGTATTGTCCATCAAAGGGCTTTGACGTGGAATATTCAGAGGATGGAGCAGTCGTATCATTTTTAGAAATAAATGGGGAAGCAAGTCGTAAAGGTTTGAAAATAGGTGACAAGGTGCTGGAAATAAATCATGGCGCTGTCTGTCTGAGTGCAGATTCCATAAAACTCGGAAAAGTTACATTACACATCAATAACTGTAATGAGTTAGAGTTAAAAATAAAGAGAAATAATAAAACCGTTTATATGAATATTTAATACATCTTGTTTCAGCAAAGTTACCAAGAAAGGATGGTATACACAATATTCTATAGAAGTGGAAAGTTACTTAATTTGATAATTATAAACATTAGTGTCCAATAAAAATGGACGAGTTAAAAAATTAATCAAATAGTCCTTCAAAAAGGGGATAATCGAGTTCTTTGATATCGTTGA
>CABIXF010000081.1 GCA_902362595.1 Bacteroidaceae bacterium
TCCCTAAAGATACGAAAAATTAGGGAGACGGGCAAGTCCTGACTGAGCGAAGTTTGGGCTTGCCCGATTTTTTTGCAGGCACAAAAAAGGCCATCTCAAATTATATTTCAATTTGAGACAGCCTCTTTTCCTCATTTTGCCTCACGGCTTCGGTACACCCTCAGGGATTCGAACCCTGGACCCACTGATTAAGAGTCAGTTGCTCTACCAACTGAGCTAAGAGTGCATCCACTATAATTGTCAAACTTTCCGAAATTTGTACACCCTCAGGGATTCGAACCCTGGACCCACTGATTAAGAGTCAGTTGCTCTACCAACTGAGCTAAGAGTGCATCTTTTTTTCTTTTGCGAGTGCAAAGGTAAATCTTTTATCCGAAATAGCCAAACCTTTTAGCAGTTTATTTTGTATAATTTTTTCAACCTATTCCTGAGTGGCTGGTTATAAACGAGATAGAAGAACAAGGCCCGCAATGGAAAAATGTCCATGCCGGCCTTGTGGTAGTATAAAAAGAGAGATTCAAGTTTCACACGACTATCTGTTTCAGGATTGATACAACCTGAAAAGAAAAACAGTTTTATAATATCATCAAAGAATTCCCCATTGATTCGCAAGTGTTTGCAAATTTATAAAGTTATTTTATGTTGGCAAACCGGGGTAGTTGAAGAAAAGGAGGGAAATAGGGATTTCCTGGATTAACTGACAAAAAAACGGGATTATCTGGTTATTTTTTTAAGTAAAAAAACGCTTAGACATTTAAATTAAAATGCCTAAACGTTTGGATCAAAACGCCTAAGCGTTTCATCACGAACGCCTAAGCGTTTAAAGTAAAACGTCTAAGCGTTTTGTTTCAAACGCCTAGACGTTTTCTCCTAGTCCTCAAATGTCTTCAGAAAATCTTCAAAAGTCTTCAAAAATCTTCTTGTCAGAGCCCCATCTTTTTGGTCTTTCCGCTCACCTTCTGGATGTCCAGCCGGATGATTTCCGTACGAGGGAACGATTTGTTGGCATACTCGATGCCCTGTACCTTGTGGTCGGGACAGTATTTGGAGAGCAGGAGGGAGAGGGCCGACATCCGTTCTGCTTCGTGCAGGCTGTGGTGGGCCGTGCATTGCAGCACCACGCTTTCGTAGCCCGTAGTGAACTTGTCGGGGATGACGCGGCTCCGTCCTGTCACACAGAACGATACATTGGGGCAGGCGTCGATGCAACGCAGCTTGCGGCCCACCGGCGCACAATGGATGTAGATGGAGTTTCCGCGGTCCCACACATAATTAATCGGAATGCCGTAGGCTCCATTTCCGTCTTCGCTCTGCATGGAGAGGATGCCGTATTCACCGTCGCGTAGGATTTCAAAAGCGCGGGTCTCGTCGAGCAGGCGGTCCTGCCTGCGCACGTCCTGATTGTTGTATTCCATAATCCCTCCGCTTTTATTGGTTGGCCAGTTCGTAGATTTCGCGGGTGGCCTGTGCATCCAGCGGCACGTAGCAGCCCACGTATTGTCCCTTGTTCTCGTGCAGTTTCTTCACCAGCAGGTCGATGTCCGGATGCTCGATACCCAGTTCCTTGAAGGTGACAGGCATGCCGATGGCATGGAAGAAGGCTTTCAGGCGAGCCACTCCCTCCAGGGCCATGGCTTTCTTGTCGTCCGACTCGGGCACATCCCATACGCGGTGGGCATACTGGGCCACCTTGCCCACGTGATGGCTGGCCATGTAGGTGAGCCAGGCCGGGAAAATCACCGCCAGTCCGGCCCCGTGTGTTACATTATATATAGCACTCACTTCGTGTTCCATGAAATGCGAAGCCCAGTCTTCCACAGCTCCTACGCCGCACGTTCCGTTGTGGGCAATGGTACCGGCCCACATCAGGTTCGCACGGGCTCCGTAGTTCGTCGGTTCCTTCATCACCCGGAGGGCCTCCGTGATGATGGCCTTGAGCGTACCCTCACACATGCGGTCGGGCACTTCCTGGTCTTCGGTGTTGGTGAAATAACGCTCCATGATGTGCGCCATCATGTCGGTCACCCCGCAAGCCGTCTGCCAGGCGGGCAGGGTATAGGTCAGCTCCGGATTCATTACGGCAAAGGTAGGACGAAGCAGACCGTGCGTGCGGACACTCAGCTTCTTCAGTCCGTCGAGTTTCGTGATGACCGTGTTTCCGGAACCTTCGCTTCCGGCTGCCGGGATGGTGAGCACCACGCCCAGGGGAACCGCTTTCTGCGGTACGGCCTTGTTGATATAGAAATCCCAGAAATCACCCTCGTAGGGGATACCCATGGCGATGGCCTTAGCCGTGTCGATGACGGAACCTCCGCCCACGGGCAGCAGGAAATCAATCTGCTCGCGGCGTCCCAGTTCGATGCCTTCGTACACCTTCGGGTCGGTAGGGTTGGGCTGTACGCCTCCCAGTTCCACATGAGGGATGCCCGCCTCATCGAGTTCCTTTTTAATCTTGTCGAGCAGTCCGCTGCGCACCACGGAACCGCCGCCGTAGACAATCAGCACTTTCGTGCCACGATATTTCTTCACCAGTTCTGCCGTCCGGCTCTCTGTGCCTTTTCCGAACACGAATTCGGTCGGGCTATAAAAATCGAAGTTATTCATATTGCTTACAGATTATAGGGTTTATATGCTTTATTGGACAAAGTTACAGAATTTCTCCGTATTTTTTATAAGAAATACGACACACCTCGGCCTCCTCCCGCGAGAAAACTGTAGTTTCCATTTGCCTCGGCACGGGGCTTTTTGTATCTTTGCGGCACAAACTTAAAAACTGCCCTAATGAAATCGGATATCGAAATAGCACGCAGCATTGAGCTGACAAAGATTAAACAAATCGCACGCGAGTATGGCATTCCAGTAGAGGAAATCTCCAACTACGGACGTTACATTGCCAAAGTTCCTGAAACACTGATCGATGAAGAAAAGGTGAAAAAGAGCAACCTGATTCTGGTGACGGCCATCACGCCGACAAAGGCCGGTATCGGAAAGACAACTGTTTCCATCGGTCTGGCACTCGGACTGAACAAAATCGGCAAGAAGGCCTTCTGTGCCTTGCGCGAACCGTCGCTCGGTCCTTGCTTCGGAATGAAGGGTGGAGCTGCCGGAGGTGGTTATGCACAAGTGCTCCCAATGGACAAGATCAACCTGCACTTTACAGGTGACTTCCACGCCATCACTTCGGCCCACAACATGATTACGGCCCTGCTCGACAACTATATGTACCAGAACAAGGACAACGGCTTTGCCATGAAGGAAGTGCTCTGGAACCGTGTGCTCGACGTGAACGACCGTGGCCTGCGCTACATCGTGACAGGACTGGGAGGCAAGACCAACGGCATCACCCGCGAATCAAGCTTCGACATCACGCCGGCCTCTGAAATCATGGCCATCCTCTGTCTGGCAAGAGACGAAGACGACTTGCGCCGCCGCATCGAGAACATCCTGCTGGGATTCACCATCGAAAACAAACCTTTCACGGTGAAAGATCTGGGCGTGGCGGGTGCCATCACGGTGCTGCTGAAAGATGCGTTGTCGCCCAACCTGGTACAGACTACGGAACATACACCGGCTTTCGTACACGGCGGTCCGTTTGCCAACATCGCCCACGGATGTAACTCCGTACTGGCTACCAAGCTGGCCATGACCTTCGGCGACTATGTAGTGACAGAGGCCGGATTCGGTGCCGACCTGGGTGCGGAAAAATTCTACAACATCAAATGCCGCAAGGCAGGTCTCCAGCCGAAACTGACAATCATCGTAGCTACGGCTCAGGGACTGAAAATGCACGGTGGTGTGGATGTAGACAAAATCAAGGAACCGAACATGGAAGGCTTGAAAGAAGGAGTGAAGAACCTCGACAAGCACATCGACAACCTCCAGTCGTTCGGCCAGACCGTAGTGGTGGCCTTCAACCGTTACGCCAACGATACCGACGAAGAACTCGACTTCGTGCGCCGTCACTGTGAGGAAATCGGCGTGGGCTTCGCCATCAACAACGCCTTCATGGAAGGGGGAGCAGGTGCCGTCGACTTGGCTAACCTGGTGGTAGACACCATCGAACACAACCCGTCGCAGCCGCTCACCTTCACTTACGACGAGAACGACTCAGTAGAAGAGAAGGTGACCAAGATTGCCTGCGGATTGTATGGCGCCAAACAGGTGCTGTTCGGCCCGGCTGCCCGCAAGAAGATACAGATGATCAAGGATTTGGGATATACGCATTTCCCGGTCTGCATTGCCAAGACACAGTACTCTTTCTCTACCGACCCGAAACTCTACGGGGTGGCTTCCGGTTTCAACTTCGCCGTGCGTGACATCGTCATCAACGCCGGAGCGGAAATGCTGGTGGTAGTAGCCGGAGAAATGATGCGTATGCCGGGATTGCCGAAAGAGCCGCAGGCATTGCACATCGACATTGTGAACGGAGAAATAGAAGGATTGTCGTAAGCCGATGAAGCCACAGTTTCTTGTCGGAGCCCTGATGCCCGGAAGCGGGCAGACCCTCGTGGCCTTGGGACTGATGCGGGCGTTGCGCAACCGCGGCCTGCATGTACAGTCGTTCAAGTGCGGACCGGAGCTGGCTGAGCTGCGCTATCATGCGCTGGCCACAGACCACGAACCGGCCAATCTGGATGCGTGGATGGCCTCGCACACTCATTTGCAAACCCTCTACAACGGTTACGGCGAAAAGGCCGATGTATGTCTCGTAGAAGGGAAGGGAGGACTGTTCGACGGTTTCCGGAAAGCGCAGGGAAGCGGGGCCGAACTGGCCCGTCTGATGAGAATACCGGTGGTGCTGGTGGTCAGCGCGCGCAATGCGGGCTACTCCACGGCAGCCATGCTGCAAGGCTTCAAGCATTTCTATACAGATTTGAAAATAGCCGGAGTGATTTTCAACCAGGTCACTTCGGCTGCCCAATATGGTTTCCTGCGCGAAACCTGTGCCGAGGCGGGAGTGGAATGTCTGGGTTATCTTCCTTTACTGGAGGATGCAGGCCTTCCTCTCCGGCATCAGGCACTTACCCTGCCGCTCCGGAAGGATCTCGACCAGCTTTTCCAGAAGGTGGCCGAACAACTGGCGCAGCATGTCGACTTGCCCAAGCTGTTGAATCTTTGTACCCGTATCTTCCCCTGTGCGTACTCACTCCCTTACATCTCGGAAACCGAAACAGAGGCATGGATTGGTGCCCGAAAGCTGCGGATTGCCTTGGCTTCCGACCCGGCCTTTCCTTTCCTATACCGAAGAAACATCGACCGAATGCAAGGAGAAATCATCCGTTTCAGTCCGGTGTTCGGCAGCGAACTGCCTCAGGCAGATATTGTCTACCTGCCCGGCGGCTATCCGGAACTGTTTGCCCGCCAGCTGCATCGCCGGAAACGCCTGATGGAACAGTTGCGCGCGTACGTGGAAAACGGTGGAAAGCTGTTGGCCGAAGGGGGAGGAATGGCCTTGTTGGGACAGACCTTGACCGCACGTCTTGGCGGAACGGCCTACGAGATGGCCGGTATCCTGCCTTATTCCGTCTGCGTGAAGGACAATCGCCTGTGCAGCGGGTACCGCCAGACTTCCTATCGGGAACTCAACCTGAAAGGATATGAGTATCGCTACTTCGACATCGTGCCGACAGAAGAAGCCGCTTCGCTCCAAACATCGGTCTGCCATGCCAAGGGAGGGGAGATGCCTGGTTCGTTTTTCTTCCGTTACAAGAACTGCATCGCTACTTCCGTCCACAATTATTGGGGAGAAAGCAGCCTGTACAAGCTCTGGGAGTAGGTCGGCAGGCTATTTTTTCTGCTTTTCGGGCGAAAAAAAACGAAGAAAAAGGAGGATTCTAAAAAATTAATTCTATCTTTGCATCACCAAATCGCGGCAGTAGCTCAGTTGGTAGAGCATCAGCTTCCCAAGCTGAGGGTCACGGGTTCGAGTCCCGCTTGCCGCTCCTCAGTGTTTAAAGGCTAATATTCTGATAATTAAGGATGTTAGCCTTTACTTCTCTAAGAAACTTTCTTCGATTTATAGATTAAAAAAAAGGATATAAACCTCACTTTTGAGGTTTTGTGCGTATCCTTTGCGTATCCTAAAAATTTTAATCTATATGGCAACACTCAAATTGACCGTATTCAAGGCTAAAGTCTTGAAAGATGGCAGGCATAATCCGGAATAATCTGGTCAAAAAAGGCGCACCATTATGATGCGCCAGATTGTCAATTTGTTCTTTAATTTATATCAAAGCCTCACGGCTGGAATATCAAAACTTGACAAGTTCCATTCTTTTAAGTATTTCATCGTATTTTGATTGTATATATGCTTTCTGTTTCTCGGAAGGCGTCACAATCTTGCCCTTGTATTTTCGCATTACAGATTCATTTAAACCTATTTCCTTTGCAAACTTACTGGCATTGATGAACGGAAATGCCTCAAAAAAACCGCTTAAGTCATACACATACTCCACAGAATAACCAGCTTTATACCAATTGGGAAATTCACCATGTTTTTCTTTGTAATATTCCGCCTGTTCCTCTAAAACAGAAATAAAGTCCTCTTTCGCTTCCTGTTCTGTAAGCCCAAAGCCATACGCACCGTTTACATCTTCAGAATAGATAGAGATTCCTCCATCATCTGCTTTTTCAATAATAGCCTGAATCTTCTTCATAATCGTGTATTTTAAGTTTTGTCAATTAAATGCACCCACCGAAGTGGGTGCTGTTCTTTTACTTCTTTAACCCCGCCTTTTTCATCATGCTGTCAAGAGTACCTTTAGGTATCTCTTTGGCTGGATGTCTGCCTACAGGGATAAAGTAGTCAAAGTCGGGATGAACATACTTGTGATGTTTCTTTCCCTTTTCGATTGTCCAGCCTGCTGACTCAATCAATTTGTAAAACTCTGAAAACTTCATAAATCAAAGAACTTTTAATTGACAATGCAAAGGTAACATTTTCGTTACTATCAAGCAAACTTTGTAACGTAAAAAAGTAACGTTTCTGTTGCTTTTTAACATTCTAATAGAGTCGTATCTATTTCTTGTTTCTTCTTCTGTGCGAAGCCATGTCCTTACCCTTTATAACCTTCGTTCCGGTAACGGTATGGAGCTTGTCACGCTGCATTAATACTAAGTTTCTGTACGGTATTTCATATGCTACTTCCCGGTATAACAGATGCAGATTTTCCATGAACGACGCTATCTGTCCCAAGAGAGTATCATTCACTACAACCTCGGCTTCGCTTTCTCCCAAGGATAGCAGAACTTCTTTCAAATTGTCTGCTTCTTGTATGTCTGACAGATTGGAGATTGCTCCGGCCAGTTTGTGGACAGTAGGAGGGTAGACCGTGTAGGCTTTCCCATCGACAAACACTGCCCTGAAATCACTTCCGATAATGGATTCTGATACTATTTTCGCTTCTTGATTCATTCTGATAAAAATTAAGGGGTGAAGCCCTTTATTCATTAAACTGAAAATACGGCAATTTTTCTTTGTCCTTTGCATGGAAAGGCATAGCCAGCTTGGTTGTCTTTAAGATAATATTCAAACGTATCACGATAGGCTTTATCATAATTTTCTCCATACAACTTCATCTCACGTATGTAGTAATCCAATTCCTAATTGAACTTTTTAGTATCAGCATGCCTGCCTTTCCGGTCTGCTTCCACCACTTCCATAAGTTCGGATATGACCAGACGGAGGAAATGTTCATCACTTAGGCTCTCTTCGTGCCATCCGTGAGCTATTGTGCACTAGTAGGCCTTATCTCTCAATTTGTTTAAGTTCATAATCACTACTGTCCACTAAAAATGGACAAGGTTAAAAGTTAAATAAATTCGGTTCACTTGAACCATATCGGTCTTTGACATTTTTGAAATTCGATTTGT
>CABIXF010000082.1 GCA_902362595.1 Bacteroidaceae bacterium
TACGGTTCGGAGGCAGGCTGTCGGAAACCTACCACCGTAAGGTGGCATGGCGCCGACAGCCGAGCCTACAGGTGACAGACGACAAGATATCGGAGGACATGGACAGGCTGATGCAGGTCAGGAAAGCCAACGGATTGACGAAAAACAATGACAGATGAGTATGGAAAGAGGAATAATCACAATCACAGAAAACGGGGCGGTTGCCATGCCGACCGCTCCCGTCTGGATGACGCAGCAGGAAATGTCCGATGCGTTCAATGTGTTCGGCTGCTACATCCGCAAGGCTGTCCATGCCATATACAAGAATGGCGAATTGTTGGAAAGCGAAACGAAGCGGTACATCAAACAGGACAACGGGATAAACTACGATGTTTACAGCCTTGAAATGGTGATAGCCGTTTCCTTCAAGTTAAGAGGTCGGGAAAGCATGGCTTTCAGACGGTTTATCATGGGCAGGCTGACCATGAACAACAGACAGCCCGTCAACCTTTTCTTTTCGCTCTCCCCGTCACGTGGAAAGAGAACGGGAAATTGAGCAGACCTCAGACGGCGTATGAGATACCCTCAAACGGCGTGTAAGGCTATCTCTTACGCCGTTTGAGGGTAACACCGTTTTACAGGGGATTTCCGTCAGCCTATCTGAACGCCTCCCGATAATTGGCGGCAAGCATCCGTTCTATGTCCGATTCCTTGTACAGAATCTTGCCGCCCAACTGGTAATAGGCGATTATGCCGTTGTTGCGGTAGTCCTGCAAGGTGCGTCGGCTCACTTTCAGCCGTGCAGACACCTCCCTGTCCGTCAGGAAGCGTTCACCGCCTAATGTCGGACGGCTGTTTGCCATGAAGTTCTCGATGCCGTCCAACAGACGGTCAAGGCTGTCGCCGAACTCAGCGATAAGCGCATGGTTCTTGGTAATCATTTCACTCATTGTTACATTGGATTTAGTGGTACAATAATAATCAAACGGCTTTGTCTGCCAGCTTACGTTCAACGGGCTTGACAATGCGCGACACATCCTCCGGTCGGTAAAACACCTTGTGGTTTATCTGCGAATAGGCCAGCGTGCCGTTATCACGCAGCGTCTGTAAGGTGCGCGGACTGATGTTCAACTGTCGGCAGACCTCTTGGTTGTCCATCCAGCGGTTTAATGACTTGCCGCCTTGTTTGGCAAGGAGTTCGTTCACACGGTCGGAGAAGCGGCTGAACTTCGCCGCCATTTCCTCAAACGCCTCTTTCTGAAAAATCAATACTTCCATTGTCGATACTGTTTTTAATGTTGATACTCGGTTTTGGACGCAAAGTAAATGGGCATTACGCATCAAACGATGGGTTGGCACAATCGTGGCAGCTTGTGGCAGGGAGTGGCGTTATCCGCCGACCCCGTGACGGCTGTTCCAAGCGTCCGTGATGCAAAGGAAAGCGATGTCCGGCACAATCCAACCGCTTCGCACCTGCGTGGCAGCATTTGGCATCGGTGTGGTAGCCTGTGGCGTTCATCAGGTTCAAATAAGCCTGCTAATAAACCTGAGCTTGATGTAGAATGAAGTAAGACTTTATTTTATGGAATAGGATTGATTTGAAGAAACATAAAAGCCAACCCATCAAGGAGAAGTTTTGATGGGGAGCAGGTTTGTGTTTCGGGCATACCGAAACGGTTCGCTCCCCATGTTTTGGAAGACGCAAAATCCCTAAAAATAGGTATTGCACGACAATTTCAAGCCTTATACCTTTGCAAAAAATTAAAAACAGACATTGTTCGTTATAAATGCAAGTGCTGAAAGAGGACATAAGGGGTCGGATATTGACGATTGCCAGACAGCAATTCGAGAAGAAAGGCTATTCCAAGACTTCCATGCGCGAAATAGCGGAATTGTCGAGTGTTGGTGTTGGGAATATCTATAACTACTTCACAAGCAAAGATGAATTATTCCGTGAAGTGGTCCGTCCTGTTTTGTGCGCTTTGGAAGCCATGCTGCAAGAACACCACGGCATACGGGGCGAAGATATTATGATGATGCGGTCGGAAAAATACCTGAAATCCTGCATTGACGAATATGTTTCGCTTATAGACAAACACCGTTCGCTAATGGAAATACTGTTGTTCCGTGCGCAAGGTTCTTCATTGGAACGCTTCCGTGAGAATTATACCGACCGTTCCACGGAATTGGTTAAGGCGTGGTTCGCGTCCATGCAGCGGAAACATCCCGAAATCAATACGGCGGTGTCCGACTTTATCATCCACCTGCATACGGTATGGATGTTCACGATGTTCGAGGAACTGCTGATGCACTCCGTACCCCGGCAGGAAATGGAGGCCATCCTGCACGATTACATCCTGTTTGAAATTCAAGGCTGGAGGGCTATTATCAAGATATGAGATACAGACAACGTACATACGAACATTCAACCGCATCAGAACGGTTGGTAAGGAGGAAATCTTCACGGAGGTTTCCTCCTTTTTTTATGAACAATTCTGAATATCGTTCACTATTAAACACTCCAAAAATATGAGACAGAAATACGAGTTTAAGAGTATTGTAGCGGAAACACTGCTTATTCCGCTATACATGAGAGCCAAGGAAAGCCGCCGGGACAATCCCATCCTGTATGACAAGGCTGCGGAGCGGCTGGCGGACAGTCTGGAATACGATTATTCCCAGTTCGACGGGGCAAAGTTGAGCGAAGTGGGATGCGTGGTGCGTGGATGGTATTTTGACTGCGCTGTGCGCCGATTTATTAAAGCACATTCGCATCCGGTCGTGGTCAATGTGGGATGTGGACTGGATACCCGTTTCCAGCGTATCGGAAGTCAGAAAGCAGTCTTTTATGATTTGGATTTGCCTGAGGTCATTGCTCTACGCCGGGAATTGATACCCGAACAGCCGGACAATGTCTATATTGAAGCGTCTTTGTTGGAGACCGACTGGATGGATGACCTGCGCCGGAAGCACCCCGAAGCAGAATTTATCTTCATCGTGGAGGGGGTACTGATGTACTTCTACGAGAAGCAAGTAAAATCCTTCCTGCATCACGTGGCAAACCGTTTCGGGGGAGGTGAATTGTGGTTTGACGTGTGCGGCACGATAATGAGCCGACATGGTGTGAAGCCCGATTCGCTCCGCAAACACGAGGCTCAAATCCGTTCCGGCATAAGCAACGGGTATGTGGTGGAACAATGGGAACCGTCTTTAAAGCTCATTGAACAGGCTAACTATATGAAGTTCTTCCGTTCACGCTGGGGATTCTTCTTCGGGCAGATATTGGGGCGCATCCCTTGGCTCTGCTACAAATTCAGTTCATTGCTCGGATATAAAATCACATCAAAATAGCGTAATAACAATGGAAAAGTCAAAAAAGAAAAAAGGTTTGTCCCGTCTGTTCGAGATAGCGGGACAAAGGAAAGGTCTGCTTATATTAGCAGGTCTGCTGTCGGCTGGCAGCGCGGTGTGTATGCTTGTGCCTTATTGGGCAGTTTATGAAATTTTGAAAGAGTTGCTGTCGAATGGCTCCAATCTTTCCGCTTTGGACGGAACGGACATGATGCGTTGGGGATGGATTGCATTTGGAGGGCTTGTTGGCGGATTGATATTGCTCTATGCCGCCCTGATGTCCTCACATGTGGCTGCATTCCGTATCTTGTATGGGTTGCGTGTCCGTCTGTCTGAACATATCGGCAAACTGCCTTTGGGATATTTGAACAATACCTCTACGGGAGCCATCAAGAAAACAATGGACCAGAATATCGAGAAAATAGAGGGCTTCATCGCCCATACCATTCCGGATTTGGTCAATGTAATGGCAACGGTAGTGGTAATGCTGGTCATCTTTTTCTCGCTGGATGTGTGGCTGACAGTCGTGTGCCTGGCCGTTGTGGTGCTTAGCTTATTCCTGCAATTTTCCAATTTCATGGGAAAAAGGGCAAGGGAGTTCATGGCCATCTATTACGATGCGCAGGAAAAGATGAGCGCGTCCGTCGTGCAGTATGTACGGGGAATGCCCGTAGTCAAGATTTTCGGGCAGAGCGTCCGCTCATTCCGCCAGTTCAATACCGAAATTCAGGCATACAAGACATTCGCCTTGAAATGTTGTGACACATATCAGAACGGTATGATAGCATTTACCGTCTTGCTTAATTCGATGGTTACGTTTATTCTTCCTATGGGTATTCTGCTGTTGCAAGCCAGTCCGCAATCACTCTCATTGGCTGTGGTGTGGCTGTTTTTTATCATCATGGGACCGGGTATGGCTTCGCCCGTTTACAAACTGACTTTTTTAGGAGGGAATACGCGCGACATCAACGAAGGAGTAAACCGCATTGACCGCATATTGGAAAAGAAACCTGTGCCGGAGCCGGGACATCCGCAAGTGCCTGCTGCTTACGATGTAGAGTTCCGTCATGTATCATTCTTCTACGAAAACACGGAACAGGGAACACGAACGGAAGCCTTGCGTGATGTCAGCTTCAAAGCTCCACAAGGAAAGATAACCGCCCTTGTCGGTCCTTCAGGAAGCGGAAAATCAACGGTTGCCAACCTAATACCCCGGTTCTGGGATGTGGAGCAAGGGGAAATTTGTATAGGAGGTATTGACATTCGTCAGATAGATACGGCAAAACTGATGGACATGGTTTCATTTGTATTTCAAGACAATTTCCTTTTTTACGACACATTATATGAGAACATTGCCGTAGGTTCTCCAGATGCTACAAAAGAAAAGGTAATAGCCGCTGCGAAAGCTGCCCAATGCCACGATTTCATAGAGCGTTTGCCGCAAGGCTACGAAACAAGGATAGGCGATAAAGGTGTATTCCTGTCCGGCGGTGAAGCCCAACGGATATGTGTAGCTCGTGCCATATTGAAGAATGCTCCGATACTGGTGTTGGACGAAGCCACTGCCTTCGCTGACCCTGAAAACGAGCATAAAATGCAGATGGCTTTGCAGTCACTGATAAAGGATAAAACGGTCATTGTGATTGCCCATCGCCTTTCTTCCATCATCTCCGCACATCAGATTGTCGTCATGAAAGAAGGACGCATTGTGCAATGCGGAAAGCATGAACAGCTGTCCGTGACGGAGGGTGTATATAAAAATATGTGGGATGCCTATACGAGCGCATACCATTGGACATTGAACAAAAACTAAAAGCAATATGAGAAAGAAGAATTTCTTAAACAAGGTCTTGCAAAACACAAGTTGTCCGCAAGGATTTTGGGGACGGATGATTTTGCGAGGAATGAATTGTTTTCATGCATCTTTAGCTAATCGTGGCATGAAGCAAGTGGAATGGCAGCCGAATTGGAATGTTCTTGATATAGGCTGTGGCGGTGGTGCGAATTTGAAACGTTTATTGAATTTATGTCCGAAAGGAAATATCTACGGCATAGACCTGTCAGAAGAAAGTGTTTCATTCGCCCAAAAGTACAACGAAAAAGACTTGAATAAAAGATGTTTCATACAACAAGGGAATGTTTGTTCATTACCTTATGAGAATGGATTCTTTAATGCTATCACGGCTTTTGAAACGGTCTATTTCTGGTCGCCTGTAAACATAGCGTTGTCTGAAGTGGCGCGTGTTCTCCGAGAAGGAGGTTGTTTCCTTATTAGTCTGGAAGCGAGCGACCCCGAACTTGGAAAAATGTGGACGGAACGGATAGATGGTATGGTTGTCTATACTCCGGCAGAATTGAAAGAACGGTTGCATGAAGTCGGATTTTCATCCATCAGAACAATCCGTAAAAAGGAAGAAATACATATTATAGCATATAAATAAAATAAGATATGAATGCAATAAAGAATATTACAATAGGTCACACGGAAAGACTTTACAAGCCGGTGGGTTACACCATGCTTGCCAACTTAGTGAATATAGTACCGTTTTGTCTTTCTATAGAAGCGATACGTATCATTTTCAGTGCATTTGACGGGAGCGGACAGCCGCTTGACACGACCCGCCTGTGGTGGATATTCGGCATTATGGCTGTTTATATGCTGGTCATGGCTTTGGCAGAACGGGCATCCTACCGAGCCAATTTTAGAGGAGCATACGAAATGAGTGCTTCCGGGCGTTTGTCGCTGGCGGAGCACTTGCGGAAACTATCGTTGGGCTTTTTGTCGAAACGTGATCCGGGTGATTTGTCGTCTATGCTTGTTACGGACTTCATGATGGCAGAAACCGGAATTTCGCACCACCTGCCCCAACTTATGGGTGCCATAGTCATGCCCGTACTGGCTTTTGCTTCGCTTGTATGGATAGATTGGAGGATGGCGGTCAGTATGTTTGCCGCCTTGCCGCTTGCCTTGCTCGTCCTGTGGGCAAGCACAAAGGCACAGCGGAAGTTAAGCGGCAGGCAAATTCAAGCAAAAATAAATGCTGGAAATCGGTTGGAAGAATACTTACAGGGTATTCGTGTAATGAAAGCGTACAATCTGATAGGTGACCGCTTTGTTAGGTTGCGCGATGCTTTTGCGGAACTTCGCCGTGCTTGCATCCGTCAGGAGGCCTTGTTAGGCCCATTCGTCTTGTTGAGCATCACTTTAGTACGTGCCGGGCTGACAATGATGGTGCTATGTGGAACTTACCTTCTGTTGGGAGGGCAACTTTCAATCCTTGTATTCGTGCTATTCCTTGTAGTCGGTTCTCGTGTGTTCGACCCGCTGACTTCCGCACTAACAAACTTTACCGAGTTCCGCTATTTTTCCATTGCCGGTGGACGCATCCTTTCCTTGATGAACGAGCCGGAGATGAAAGGAGAACGGCAATCCCCGGCAGCAGGCGATATCCGGTTTGAACACGTATCGTTTGCCTATCAAGACAAGGAAGTGTTGCATGATATAAACATTACGCTCCCGAAAAACTCCTTGACGGCTCTTGTCGGACCTTCGGGAAGCGGGAAAAGTACGGTGATGAAGCTTTGCGCCCGTTTCTACGACCCACAGAAAGGATGTATCTTTTTCAATGGTGTTCCGATGAATGAGATAAATCCAGAAAGTCTGATGAGCCACATCTCTATGGTATTTCAGGATGTCTATCTGTTTCAGGACACCATACGCAATAATATCCGCTTTGGTAAAACTGACGCGACGGAAGAAGAAATTATAGCCGCAGCTAAAAAAGCCTGTTGCCATGATTTCATCATGCGGTTGCCCAAAGGATATGACACCTTGGTAGGCGAAGGAGGGTGTACCCTTTCGGGCGGAGAAAAGCAACGCATATCCATAGCCCGTGCCATGCTGAAAGACGCACAAATCATCCTGCTTGATGAAGCGACCGCCTCACTTGACCCCGAAAATGAAGTGGAAGTACAGAAAGCCATAGATGCACTCATCAAAGGGCATACTGTCATTGCCATTGCGCATAGACTTAAAACCATTAAGGGGGCAGACCAAATTATCGTGTTGGATAACGGACAGATAAAGGAAAAAGGTACGCATGAAACATTGATGCAGGCCGAAGGGTTGTATGCTCAACTATGGAATATTCAGGAACAAATTTCAGGTTGGAAACTGTAAAAACGGTATAAAAATCAATAGGAGGCCGTCTCAAAATGAATTGAGATGGCCTCTGTCGTTTCATATCAGATTGAAGTCGTTTGGATTTTCCTCAAAAAAAAGGAGTTTCCAG
>CABIXF010000083.1:0-6102 GCA_902362595.1 Bacteroidaceae bacterium
TTTTTTTGAGGAAAATCCAAACGACTTCAATCTGATATGAAACGACAGAGGCCATCTCAATTCATTTTGAGACGGCCTCTTTTTATTTTCTTTTTGGTGGAGTGGGGGATTTTCCATCGTGTCGTATTTACTCTATTTGTGGTTTCTTTTTGATTTATTTGCAAGTTTGAAAAAATACATGATATATTGAGTTGGTATGTTTTTGTTTTGTTTTAGTTTGTGTTTTTAAGTTTCGGATTGTATTAAAATCTATGCATTTTATTTGAATATGGTTTCTTGTTATGCATTCAATGTGAATAATTATTTATTTTCAAAATAACTTTTTGCTTTTCAATTATATTTTTCTGTGATATTTTGCTTTTTATTTATTTAAATATATATCTTTGCGACGTTGTTAATGAGTTTTAATATGTATTTATAATGTGTTATTAACTAAACGAGATTTGTTTAAATGTTTAATCAAAGGAGGGATTTATGAAAAGGAAACTTACATTGATGCTGGCCTTTCTGTTTGTATGGATGGGAATAGCATGGTCGCAAGGATTGATCGTAAAAGGTGTGGTAACTTCTGAAGAGGATGGTCTGCCTATTGTGGGAGCTTCAGTCTTGGTGAAAGGCACTACGCAAGGAACCACTACTGATGTGGATGGTAATTTTATGATTACGGGAGTAAAGGCTGAAAGCAAGACGTTGATTGTGTCATTTGTGGGTATGAAAAGTCAGGAAGTAGCCATAAAGAATACTCCATTGCATGTGATTTTGAAGAGTGATTCAAGAGGTACTGGATGAAGTCGTGGTTACTGCATTGGGTATGAAACGAAGCGAGAAGACGTTGGGATATGCTGCTACTACGGTGAAGTCGGAAGATATAGATGCAGGTAAGTCCGGTTCAGTGATGGGTGGATTAAGCGGTAAAGTAGCCGGTGTACAGATTTCATCAGCAGGAAATACAGGTACTTCTCAAAAAGTCTTGATTCGTGGTATTTCTTCTTTGAACAACAACTCGCCGTTGTATATCGTGGATGGGGTGCCTATTGACAACTCTACTTTCCGCGGTAGTCCGACAGATGACAGTTCAACTACCGACTTTGGTAATGCAGCCAATGACATTAACTCTGAAGATGTGGAATCGGTCACCATCTTGAAAGGAGCATCGGCTACGGCATTGTATGGTTCTCGTGCAGCCAATGGAGTGGTAATGATTACCACGAAAAAAGCCGGGATTGAGAAATTGAGTGTAACGTATGACGGTTCATTTACGGCTTCGAAAGTATTGCGTGTAATGCAGACGCAGGACTTGTTCGGACAAGGATGGGGAAGCTGGAACAGAAGTGAAAACGGTTCATGGGGGCCTCGTTTGGATGGCACCATTCATGAATGGGGATCAGACCAACTGGATACTCCGATGACCAAACCGTTTTCATACGTAGAGCATAACCTGAGAAATTTTTATCAGACAGGTTTTGAGAAGAACAACAACGTCAGCGTGCGATACGGAAATGACAAGGTGGGAGTCGTTGCTTCGTATGGTAATTTGTCGTCCAATGGTATTTTGCCGAACAACGGAGACCTGTTCTCCAGAAATACGTTCTCATTGCGTGGTTATATGAATATCAATAAGTTCTCTTTGGATATGACGATGAATTACGTGCGTAAGGACATCAGTCGCAGCAACGATATGTATATGGAATTGTTGCAGCATGCGGTGGACGTAGATTTCAGTCAGATGAAAGATTACAATGATGAACGCTACAATCTGGACAACTATTATACGTTCTATGCTACCAACCCTTATTATATGATTGATAATTATAGAAGTAATTATCAGGATGACCGTGTGTACGGACGTATTGAAATGAGTTATGAGATTATGAAAGGCTTGAAGGCTACGGCTCGTTTAGGTGGTGACTTCTCTAATAACCGTACCACTAGCCAGGAGCCTAAAACAACTTTCTCTAACGGGTCTTACAGCCAGTTGGGTGGAGCCACTGAATCTTTAGGTTATTACTCAGAGTATCGTTACAACCGCAGTCAGATAGATGCGACTGCTCTGTTGAATGCAGATTACAAGATTCATGATTTTTCTATTAATGCAGTAGCTGGATGGAACTTGAACCAGCGCAGTTACGGATATACCGGTGGATATGTGGATGGTTTGGCCATTGCCGGATGGTATAGCTTGTACAATACATCTTCTTCTGCCGTATCTGTCACTTACAATGAACTTCGTCGTTTGATTGGTGCTTTTGCACAGGCCGAGTTGGGTTATAAAGATATGGTATTCTTGAATCTGTCGGGACGTAATGACTGGTCGTCTACTCTTCCAGCCGGAAACAACAGTTTCTTCTATGGAGGTGCCAACGTGTCATTCCTTTTAACAGAGATGATGCCATCACTGAAAGAACATCAGGTAGATTTCTTGAAAGTGCGTGCAGCTTTAGGACAGACAGGTAATGATGCCAATGTGTATAAGACTACATCATGGTATCAGATTGCCAATTTCAAGGACATTAATGGCTATTATACTTCCATGCCGATTGGCGGGGTGATGGGTATGACATCGAATAATACGTTGCCGAGTACGAACTTGAAGCCTGAAATGACCACAGAATACGAGGTCGGATTGTCGGGAAGTTTCTTTAATAACCGCTTGACTGTAGATGCTTCTTATTATAACCGTATGACGAAAGACCAGATTATTTCTGCCTCACTGGCTCCTGAAACTGCTTACTCATACGAGACGAAAAATGTAGGAAAAATTCAGAATCAGGGTGTGGAATTGATGGTGAACTTGACTCCGGTTCGTACGAAGGATTGGACATGGGACATTGGATTTACGTTTACCAAGAACATGAGTGAAGTGAAGGAACTTTGGGACGGTGCGGATGAGTACTCTTATACTAACTGGCGTGGTGTATATTATGTCCTGAAGGTAGGTGAACCTGTAGGGTTGTTCCGTATTCCTGCTGCCAATAAAGTGATGGATGAAAACAGTCCTTATTATGGATATAACATTGTGAATAACAATGGTTTCCTTTCAGATAGTAATACCGAATATGAATATGTGGGAAGCTCAGAAGCGAAGTTCAACATGGGATTCAATACGAGTCTGAAGTGGAAAGGTTTTACTTTCAGTGCTTCTGCCGACTGGAGAAAAGGTGGTTATATGTTGTCTAACACTTCTTATATTTCGCATTTCAATGGTAACTCTACGCAGACTGTGTTCAATGAGCGTAACTCATTTATTTATCCACACTCTGTAAAGGTTGTAAATGGGGAATACGTGGAAAACAATATTCCTGTTCGTACCGACCAGATGAACTATGCGTTGGGTAACTACTCATACAGTCCGGAGGTACGTCGCCAGTTCATTATTCCGAAGGATTACTTCAGATTGCGTGAGGTGTCACTTTCCTATACCTTCCCGAAATCCATGTTGGCAAAGACTCCGTTCCAGCAGGTTTCATTGGCGTTGGTAGGACGTAACCTACTTCTTTTCACTCCGAAAGAAAACAATTACGTAGACCCGGAAGTGTCTAACTTGGGTAATGATTTGTTGTCAGAATTTGGTGAAACCACAGGTACAAGTTCTACGCGCAACATTGGTGTGAACGTGAAAGTCGTATTTTAAACCATTAAAGAAATATCTGTATGAAAAAATATAAATTCTTATATTCCAGCTTGTTTGCCTTGCTGATATCCGGCGCTTCACTGACATCCTGTAAGGATTATCTTGATGTCAATGACAATCCGAACTATCCTGTATCTACTACCATGTCGGCATTGCTTCCTTCTGCATGTGCTTCTACCATCGCACAATTGGGACTTTATGGCGATTTGATAGGGGATATGTGGCTTCAGTTTACCACCCAGGGAAATACTACCAACCAGTATAATACTTTGTGTAATTACAGTCTGACGGTAACTTCATATAACGGTTTCTTTACCAATGCGTATACCAATACATTGCCCGATTTGAAGGATGTGATTACCATGTCTGAACAGGACGAAGCATGGGATTATTGGGTGATTGCCAAAGTGCTTACAGCGTATAATTATCACATGCTGGCCGATTTGTATGAGGATATTCCTTTCACGGAGGCCCTGGACCAAGTGAACTATCCTTATCCTCATTATGATGATGGACGTACGGTGGTGTATCCGGGTATTTTGGCTATTTTGGATGAAGCGATTGCAAAGTGTCCTCAAGCAGCAGAAAAATCCAGTTCTTATATAGAAACGTATGATATGTTTCTGGAAGGAGATATTGATAAGTGGAGAAGATTTGCCAAGAACTTGAAACTGAAAGTGCTGATTCGTGATTTTGAGGCAAACAAGGATGCGATTCAAAGTTTGCTCGATGAAAACGATTTCCTGGAAGACGATTGTGCATTTACGAAGTTTGAGGATGCGACAGACAAAGGAAATCCGTTGTATGAATACAACATTCGCCAGTTGAATACGAAGGAAAATATTCGTGCTTGTCATACTTTGCTGGAGTATCTGTTGCACTACAACGACCCGCGTGTGGCAAACCTGTATATGCCCACTTCAGCTTCTGGAGGAAAGGGCGAGCCTTCTGATATATATGAAGGACTTCCTTGTGGCAGTAAACCTGAAACGTCGGTCATTGAATTGGTCGGTTCGTCACGTTACCTGCAAGCTTATGATGATCCGGTGTATTTGATGAACAAGGCTGAAATTTATTTCTTGGAGGCAGAAGCTTATGCTCGTTTGGGTAATGTAGCAGCTGCAAAAGAGAATTATGAGAAAGGGGTGAAAGCCGCTTTTGACCGGTGGGAATCAACAGCCGGACAAGGAGATGCTTTTGTGGCAGATGGAGGTGCTTATGCTTTTGATGCTACTTCTGAAGAAAGCATGATGAAATGCATTATGACGCAGAAATGGATTTCTTATGCGCATGCCAATGCGCTCGATGGAGTGTTCGACCGCAACCGTACGGGTATTCCAGCTATCAGTACTGCTGCTACAGTACGTGTTTCAGATGTAGCTTTGGAACGTGAATTGACTCCTGGGTATGAGTTGGGTACATTGGTTGCCCCGGGGTCTTCTGTTTTGCAGCCGATGGAGTTTCCTCGTCGTTTGCTGGTTCCGTCACGCTCATCTCAATATAATCCGAATGCGCCGGTTACAAAGGAGTTGGATGAGCCTATGTGGTGGCAGGTAGAGAATGGAAAATAATTAATTGATGTACATATTAAAATTAGAATTGCTTTTATGAAAAGAATTAAATATGCCTATTTACTGCTGTTATCTTGTTTGTGGATACTGACAGCTTGTAATTCTGAAGATTTAAGTTATGACATAGAGTACACTCCAATTCATCCGTTGGGAGGACAATATACTGTTTCCATATCTAGAAATGGAACGGTCATCGCGGAAGGGGTGAACTGTTTCTTGGCCAATACGACAGACTATGATACGGATAAATGTTGGATTCGTATCGGGTCGTATAATTCATCCAATACAGTAAGTAATGAGCTGAAACGTTATTTTATCAATGGAAAAATCTCGTGCAATGTTCCGGAATTGTCTTTTTCAGGTACGGACGTGATGAATTTGGCTAGTAATGTAACTTCTTCTGAGGAAACTTTTACATTGACAGACGGAAAACTGGAATTGAATGGTGCTACGGCTCCTTCAGGAACAGTATCAGATAAGATTTCTTTTACCTATACAACAACTGTAGATCCGGGCGTGACTTATTCTGTAGTAGGTTATCGTTATACAGGTTGGAACGAGGATCTATAATATAAATGTCTCTCTTTTAATTTGCATTTTTGAAGGGGCTTCTCAGTGATGAGCGGCCTCTTTTTTTGTCTGGATGGGAGAGGTTCCCAAAAGTATTTGTTATGTTTGATTGACTATGTCAGGGGAAATATATTCTTCTATCTTGCTGAAAAAGAGTGTAATCTATATGTAAAATTATGTAAATGTTTCCCGTAAAAAAACGCTTCGACGTTTGTGTTGAAACGCCTAAACGTTTTCCTTGAAACGTCGAAGCGTTTTGTCTTAAACGTCTAAGTGTTTTGATTGAAATGCCTAAGCGTTTTTTTCAAGTCTTCTTATGTCTTCTTTATC
>CABIXF010000083.1:6327-7293 GCA_902362595.1 Bacteroidaceae bacterium
GCGCATGTGCGCGTATACACGCCCGCGCGAAATACATAATGTAGGGCTGTTTCCTTCCGTTTTTGAAAGCATCAAAAAACGCTTACCTGCAACCGTCTTGTTTACAGCTGTTTACAAAAAGTCTTCAAAATTTCCGCAAAAAAGTATTGCGTAAAAGTTGCAGAACCGGAAAAAGTGCGTACCTTTGCAACCGCTTTCGAGAGGGAGAGCCGCTGAAGATGACAGACTGGTGAAGAAAGGCAGACTTTCAAAGGCGCTGCACCCGAGTATCTTACCTTGCAAGACGGCAAGGGAGCGAGAAACGGATAAGCCCCGCGAGGTCCTCCTGAAAAATTTTTCAAAAAACTTCGAAAAAATTTGGAGGGAAAGAAAAAACGCCTTACCTTTGCAAACGCTTTCCCGCTGAAACGGGAGCTCAAGAAAAGATAGTTCTTTGAAAGACTTTAGATAAACAAACGAAGATGTAGTACAAGAAGTAGTCTTATATATAATGTATATGTGAGATGAAACAAGAACCGTCAATAACCTGAAAAGGATAGAGAAATCGGTTTCCTGATACAGAGATTAAAAGATACCCGCAAGGGTAAGAAAATATTTTACAATGAAGAGTTTGATCCTGGCTCAGGATGAACGCTAGCTACAGGCTTAACACATGCAAGTCGAGGGGCAGCATGAACTTAGCTTGCTAAGTTTGATGGCGACCGGCGCACGGGTGAGTAACGCGTATCCAACCTTCCGCTTACTCGGGAATAGCCTTTCGAAAGAAAGATTAATACCCGATGGTATCTTAAGCGCACATGCAAATAAGATTAAAGATTTATCGGTAAGCGATGGGGATGCGTTCCATTAGATAGTAGGCGGGGTAACGGCCCACCTAGTCAACGATGGATAGGGGTTCTGAGAGGAAGGTCCCCCACATTGGAACTGAGACACGGTCCAAACTCCTACGGGAGGCAGCAGTGAGGA
>CABIXF010000084.1 GCA_902362595.1 Bacteroidaceae bacterium
AGATACAAAAAAGCCAGCTAATTCGCAACACTTTGTGTATGAATTAGTTGGCTAATTTTATATTATTTACTGAATGTCCCAAATTATATTTCATTTTGAGACGGCCTCTTCATTATAGTTTGTTCTAATTCGTTGCAGTTGATTACAATATCCTACTTGCCGATGCAGTATGTGTACATCTTTGATTATCAATAGTATAGCGCTCTAAAAGGTACAACCAGTAGGTTGGCAAGTATCTGAGAATGTGTAAGTTAGTGATTTTTAGCACCATTCTCGGCTTGTACCTCCATTTTGGAAAGTAAAAGTAAGTGTAATTTCTTGAATATCAAAATGTGCGGTACAAAAACTTGTGAAAAATGCCGTTTTTTGATGAGAAAAGGTACAAAAACACGGCAGATTCAAGTTAATAGAGATATTATTCGTATAAGCTAAAAAAGAGCTTTCAAGATGCTTGGTCTTGAAATATTATCACTATCTTTGTATAAACAATATTTTATTTGTTATATGTGTAATAGCCGACTTATGAATAATATAATATCGTTTAATTTGTCAACTCCGGATGATGTAGCGAAGCAAATTGCCGCTAAAGTAAAAGTACGGAGATTGGAGTTAAATCTAACTCAAGAAGGCATAGCTACAAGAGCCGGCCTCAAGTTTGCTACTTACCGTCGGTTTGAACAGACTGGGGAAATATCTTTAAAGGGGTTGCTTCAAATAGGATTTGCCTTAAATTCGTTATCAGAATTTGACGCTCTTTTTGCGCAAAAGCAATATCAATCCTTAGACGATGTATTAAACGAACAAAATGTTATCCGAAAAAGAGGTAAGAAAAATGAGTAGAAATTTTATAACCAAAGAGAGTGACTGTTTAATGATTAATAAAAAAGAATATCTTTCTCAATTGTCATTCAATAGTTCACGCATTCGTCAAGACAAAAAGATTGAACTGGATATGAAACAGGAGTATTCTGGACGTGAATTGTATGAAATGATTCAGAATGCAGATGACGAAGGTTCTCCTAAAATTGAATTAGTTCTAACTGACGATAATCATTTTCATATCAAGAATTGGGGAAACAGGCCCTTTACCGAGGAAGGGCTGTTGTCAATAATGCGCTCATTTCTTTCAACGAAAACAAAAGAATCATACAAAAATGTGACCGTGCGACCTATTGGGAATAAGGGGTTGGGCTTTCGCTCTTTGCTTAATTGGAGTGATAAGATAACTATCCATTCTAATGGCGTTCAATGTTCATTTAGTGAAGAAATTGCCAAAAGCGAGTGGAAAACGATAAAAGATGAAGGACTAAGGAGAGGCATTCTAACACAGAATGATGTAAATGACTTTGAAAGAGAACGTCCTAATAACTTACCATTACCTATATTGTCAATTTCTAGAATAGACGATGATGATATTACAAAGCAAGGTTGTTTTGATGTAAATGGAACTTGTACTACTGATGTGGAGATTTTTTGTCAAAGTCAATCAGTGGTTTCAGATATAGATTTTAAATTGTCTTCACTTCCTTGTTCGGTTTTATTGTTCCTCAGGAATATTGAACGTGTTGATATAGATAATAAGGGTAAAAAAAGAGTTATAAAAAGGATTAAAGCAGAAGTTATTGATGAGGGGATTGAAAAAGTTACAATTAGTGATAATGACGAAAACATATGTTTTGCGGTGTGCAAATACCAGTCCAATGATAGAGCATACGAGGTAGGAGTCGCTTATCCAATGACAGAGTTTAACTATGAGCATTATCTTTATTCATATTTTCCAACACAAGTTAGGTTAAATGTTCCTGCAATTTATCATGGGACTTTTGAATTAAACGCATCTAGAAATCATTTGGTCAATTCGGAACATAATAAAATTGTATTGAAGAAACTCGGAGAAGTAGCTGTGAAGTTATCCGAAAATTTAGTCAATCATAATTTGCTGAATGGTGATAATTGGGTTCCATTTAATATTTTGAATTTTACGTATGCTGATATAGATGCGGCATTGCTATCTTCATTGGCAGAATCAATAAAAAATAATTTGGAGAGAATCAAAATTTTTCCTCTGATAAATTCTAGTTTCTCTTCTATTGAATCCACGATTAGGCTTGGAGACAAATTAGCTGATTGGTTATTAGAAGCAAAGCCGGAAATATATAAAAACACGTCGCTAAACAATCATCTTATTGCTATTACCCAGGAAATATTTTCACTTGATAGATATTTATCTAAATATGTTTTAGATAAAATCAATATTAGGCTTGGTGATGTGGCTGATAGCATACAAACCATAGCAAATAATAAACTTTCACTTGAAGAAAGGGTTGGGTTTATAGACGCTATTGCAGATTGCAGTGTGAATAGCATAAGTATAAGCATCCTTATTGATGCAAAAGGAGAAATTATAGATGTAAATAAAGATAATCCGGCATATGTGCTTAGTATGTCGGGAAATACCGTTTTACCAAAATGCTTATCAATAAAATCTGTTGATTCTGAACTAATCAACAAACTCCAAGAAAATTGGCACTTGCAGAATATTCGCCAAGTAACGGAAAAACTACAAAAAATAACATCGGTAATAAATGGAGATCACACTGCAATTCGTAAAAAGATAGAGGCCTGGTCTGCAAAAGAGATGGATTATGAAGGAATGTGTGAAGTGTTGAAATGGGAATTTGAACATCCAACAAAGGACGCAACAGCTTTTACGTCGGAGCTACATTTGATAAATCGCTTAGGCAATCCAAGAAAGGCGTGTTCTTTGCTTCTTGAAGAACCTACATTTTCTCGTGATCTATTTACAAAAATAGATGATAAATGGTTATTGTTAGGTTCGCTGTCAGAATGGAAAGAAATTTTAGGTGCTAAAACTGAAGAAGAAACATTGCATTTTTTATACCACAACATAGGTGTGTCACAAAGAGTTCCTACAGATCATGTTTATTTTGGGAACAAATCGGCATATTTGGATGAAGTAAGGGATAATAATAGTAAATCTCAAATAGATAATTACTATTGTAATAATTTTGACCAATATAATCAAATATCAAAAACCTATAATTATTCATATGTTCCCGATGTCGAGTTTTTATCTAAATATAGCTTATCTGAGGCGCTTGGACTTATTTTGAAAGATAAAAGAGTGTTGTCTGACATTATGAATAATAGTATAAGCTTGTTTTATCGTTCTATAAAATCGGAGACGGTTCGCTACAGTTACTCTGCATACATATTGAGAGCCATGCCCCAATTTTTACCACTCCAAACTTCAGTGATCCAATCAACAAATTTTGGCTGTGGCGTGAATTATAATTACCTGGAAAATACGCTTTTCCTTGATAGAATAACCCAAATTAATCCACTTCTTGTCACATTGGGAGCGCAGAAAAATATCGGTAGTCTTTCCTTAGAACAGTTATATAAACTTTTATCTCAAAAGGTGGATCCTTATGGTATTCAAAAACGATATAAAGAATTAAGGGAGGCTATTAGAAATAATAATGAAGATGAATTATTATTGCCTAAAATAAGAGATAAGTATCTTACTCATGTGTGGGCAAGATTACAAGGAAATCTGGAATGGAAACCTGTTGAGGAGGTTTATTATTGGGATAATGATCAGTTGCCGCAAGTTATACTGTCAACACTCCCTAAATTGGAAATTGGCAATCGCGTGGGAGAGGATTCTGTTTCAAAAATATTTGGTGTAAAATTGGCTAAGAATATAGCTATTTCATTTAATAATTATATCAACAACGAGAATCTTTTAAGAGAGATGAAAAAATATCTTTCTGAAAGAATTAAATATTTTCTTGCGTTTAGAATAGGTGATGACATAAAGGATATAAAACTTATTCGTCAGTCAATAAGTTCATTGAAAAGTTTATGCAATAACCTGCATATTTACACTTCTGCACAATATGATTTTAACAGAGAACTACATTATATGAAAGAAGGCGATGTATTGACTTCTTTTGAAAATGGAGGAATGCACTTTCATATATGTTCTTCTTACTATAATTGTATCAATGCAATCTCCGATCCTGTATTTAGCGAGAATCTTAATGAGGCTGTTTGTATGGCTTTGAAAGTGACAAGCAATACGATGGCCAACTATTTTAGAAATATTATCACGCACGATACACATTATATAGAGTACATCATTAAAAAGGACGTCTCACCAGAAGTTTGGACTTTAACTCTTAAAAGTTTGGGCATTAGCGAGTATGAACAGAATTTTTGGAAGTCATATTCTGATTCTCAAGATACTAAAATCAATATATCAGAATTAGCGGAGCATATAACTGATGCAAAAGAATTTATTCATAGCATATATCCGTACCTTGATTTGCCTGAAATATATACAGGAATTGAAGATCTTAGACCATTTGAACAATATAACTTGTTGCTCAGTATGAAGGTGGACGATTGCTCAATATTGGGGAATGATGGTCTTAAAACTTTTTATCAAGAATCATTTATTGCAATACGGAATCAATATTTTGTAAAATATAAATCTTATCTATACGGTGAGACTTCAAGGCGGATTGCTTCTAATAAACAAGATGCGTTATCTTGTATAGAGGATTATCGAAATAAATGCATGGCTTTTTCTGAACCTTTTTTTGAAGAGAAAGTAAACGAAATAAAACTAACACTGATTAATAAGGATAATCTTAATGAGATTATGCAAGAAATGGTTCAAAGTAAGTTTAATTTTTCTCTTAACAATTATAATTATGAAGTGATTGATATACCGACAACTATTTTGCCAGAATATGAAAAGATCCTTGATGAATTTCATATGTCAGAAGGAATCCTTAATCAGACTGATGCTCTTATTGCGAAATTTAAAGGATTGGAAGATTTATTTAGATTTAGGCTAAAGAAATATGATGAGTTAGATTCAATCAATCACAAGAAAGAAGATGCAGGTGATGACACAAATAAGGTGGCGATAGAAATCGCCAGATGTCATAGTGTATTACGTGATTTAAACTCCGAAATAAAGACAGGCAACAATAAGAAAAATCAAAATGGATATAAGTCTGATAGGTCAAAATATCTTATAGGGAAAAAAAGCTGAAATAAAAACATTTGAGGCGATGAAATCTTGTGAACAATATGAGGATGTTTATGGCTGTTCGACAATACTTAATAAAGAAAGTGGTAATGATAATTTACATTACGATATCATATATAGAAAGAAGGGAACTCCAAAGACGGATGTGAGATACCTTGAGGTAAAAAGTGGTAATCCTATTTTCATGTCTTGTTCGGAGTATCAATTTGCATTAGATAATTCTGAACATTATGATCTTGCTATATATCATGATGGAAAAGTATCGATTGTTGAATCTCCTTTTAGTTCAAAGAATGGTAATATATCTTTAGAAGTGCAACCTGAGACGTATCAACTGACTATAGAATGGGATTAATTCCACAATTCTATATTAAGTATGTAAAATTGTAACATATTATAATGTAGGAATGAATTACATAAAACAAATAGAAATCATTTATGATAATCGACTAGTCGGTCGTTTGGCTTTGACCAAAGAAGGATTATGTGCTTTCGAGTATTCAACCGAATGGCTTGGCTCCGGTTTTTCCATATCACCATTCGAATTACCCTTGAAAAGCGGTGTCTTTATAGCCAAATCTCGTCCGTTTGAAGGAGGATTTGGTGTTTTCGATGATTGTTTACCTGATGGATGGGGATTGCTTATTTTAGATAGATACTTGCAACAAAAAAGTATCAATCCACGGACTTTAACTTTATTGGATCGCCTTGCATTGGTAGGTTCCACAGGACGCGGAGCATTGGAGTTCCGTCCGGACCATAGTGTGGTGACAAGACAGGATTATGCCGATTTCGAGAAGTTGGCGTTGGAAGCAGAACAAATATTGGATAGTGACGATTATACGGGCGAAGGTATCGAGGAGTTTCAAGATCGCGGTGGTTCACCTGGAGGTGCACGACCCAAAATCTTCGTTCGCTATAATAACAAGGAGTGGTTGGTAAAATTCCGTGCCAAACGAGACCCACAGAGTATTGGTATAGATGAATACCGTTATTCGCTTCTTGCCAAGCAATGCGGAATTGAAATGCCGGAAACACGTCTCTTTGAAGATAAATATTTTGGTGTGGAACGATTTGACCGGATACCAAATAGCAAATTGCATGTAGTAAGCATGGCTGGCCTTATAGGTGCTGATTATCGTTTACCAAGCATTGATTACGCTCACATATTTCAAGTTTGTGCCATGCTGACACATAGCGTGGCCGAGCTGTGGAAGGTCTACCGACTGATGGTATTCAACTATCTGATAGGCAACAAAGATGACCATGCCAAGAACTTTGCCTTCATTTATCGTGATGGGGATTGGCATTTTGCTCCGGCTTATGACTTGCTGCCTAGCGATGGCATCAATGGCTTTCGTACTACTTCAATTAATGATAAGATTGAACCAACGAAAGAGGATCTGTTTGCTGTAGCGTTGCAAGCAGGATTGAATAAGAAAGATATTTTATCTGATTTTGAAAAGATTAGAAATTTTATAGTATATAAATATTGAGGCTATTATCCAATATGCAAATTCATTAGTGTCCACTAAAAAATCATAGTAGTTCTTTGAAATTATTGAGATTCAATTTGTTATGAGTAATTTTGGGGAGAACGGATTTGAATTTACTTT
>CABIXF010000085.1 GCA_902362595.1 Bacteroidaceae bacterium
GCAGTTCAGGGGAGTAAAGGACAAGGCCTTCTTTTTGTTCAGACTGGCTAAAATTTATGCTTAATCAACGAATCCCTCAGATTTTTACGTTGAGCCGATATTCTTTTTCAATCCCCTTTCGGTTGTCCACCGGATAAATAGAAAAAGTCCCGTAAAACGTTGATTTTACGGGACTTGTCTTAATTTGACTACCTAATGTCTTAGGTTTCAGCGGAGAGACAGGGATTCGAACCCCGGGTACCTCGCAGTACAACGGTTTTCAAGACCGCCGCAATCGACCACTCTGCCACCTCTCCAAAACTCTATTTGAGAGTTGCCTTGTTTTTCAAAGGCGATGCAAAGGTAGGCATTATTTTGGAATCCGCAAATATTTACCGCCTTTTTTGATTATTTTTTTTCATTGTCGTACCTTTGCAGCCAAGAAAAACGAAACAGACGAATCATGATATATCCTCATAATTTCGAACAAAAGATTGGATTCGACCAAATCCGACAGTTGCTGAAAGCACGCTGTTTAAGCACATTGGGAGAAGAACGTGTAGACGAAATGGCTTTCTCGGACGACTACCAGGAAATCAACCGCCGACTGGAACAGGTGGTAGAGTTTGTACGGATTACCCAGGAAGAGGAAGATTTTCCCGCACAGTACTTCTTCGATGTCCGCCCCTCGCTGAAACGTATCCGGGTGGAAGGTATGTACATGGACGAGCAGGAACTCTTCGACCTGCGCCGCTCGCTGGAAACCATCCGCGACATCGTACGCTTTCTCCAGCAGACTGATGAAGACGAGGAAGACGATACAGCCACCTCCCCTTATCCGGCACTACATGAACTGGCAGGAGATATCCTGACCTTTCCACAACTGATTGCGCGCATTGACAGCATTCTCGACAAGTTCGGAAAAATAAAGGACAATGCCTCCACAGAACTGTTGCGCATCCGACGGGAACTTTCAGCTACCACCGGAAGTATCTCGCGCAGCCTGAACAGCATCCTACGGGCGGCCCAATTGGAAGGATACGTCGACAAAGATGTAACCCCCACCATGCGCGACGGCCGCCTGGTCATTCCGGTAGCTCCGGGCATGAAACGGAAAATCAAAGGTATCGTACACGACGAGTCGGCCACTGGAAAGACGGTGTTCATCGAACCGGCGGAAGTGGTGGAAGCCAACAACCGCATCCGGGAACTGGAGGGAGAAGAACGGCGGGAGATTATCCGTATCCTGACCGATTTCTCGGCAACGGTCCGTCCGCAGATACCCGCCATCCTGCAATCCTACGAATTCCTGGCCGAGATTGACTTTATCCGTGCCAAGGCACTGTTCGGCATCGAGATAAAAGGCCTGAAACCCTCGTTCGAGAACCAGCAGATTGTCGACTGGTTCCAGGCGGTACATCCCCTGCTGCAAATGTCGCTGGCCAAGCACGGCAAGAAAGTGGTTCCCTTGGACATTATCCTCACCCGCGAGAAACGCATCCTGCTGATTTCCGGTCCGAACGCCGGAGGTAAGTCCGTCTGCCTGAAAACCGTCGGACTGCTGCAATACATGCTTCAGTGCGGCATGCTGGTGTCCATGCACGAGCGAAGCCATGCCGGCATCTTCAGCCACATCTTCATTGACATCGGCGATGAACAGAGTATTGAAGACGACCTGAGTACCTACTCTTCCCACCTGACCAACATGAAGGTGATGCTGAAATCGTGCAACAGCCAGAGCCTCATCCTGATTGATGAGTTCGGAGGAGGAACGGAACCGCAGATTGGCGGGGCCATTGCCGAAGCCGTCTTGAAGCGTTTCAACCTGAAAGGTACCTTTGGAGTCATCACCACCCACTACCAGAACCTGAAACATTTTGCCGAAGACCATGAAGGCGTGGTGAACGGAGCCATGCTCTACGACCGCCACGAAATGCGCGCCCTCTTCCAGTTGCAGATTGGGAATCCCGGAAGCTCATTCGCCGTGGAAATCGCCCGGAAAATCGGGCTCCCGGAAGAAGTCATCGCCGATGCCTCGGAAATTGTGGGAAGCGAATACATCCAGAGTGACAAGTACCTGCAAGACATCGTGCGCGACAAGCGTTATTGGGAAACCAAACGCCAGAACATCCGCAAGCGGGAAAAACAGATGGAAGACACCATTGCCCGCTACGAACAGGAAATAGCCGAGCTGGAACGCAGCCGAAAAGAAATCCTGAAAAAAGCCAAGGAAGAAGCCGAACGCCTGCTTCAGGAATCGAACGCCAAGATTGAAAACACCATCCGCACCATCAAGGAAGCACAGGCCGAGAAAGAACGTACCCGTACTGCCCGCCAGGAACTGACGGACTTTAAGGAGCAGGTAGAGAAACTCGACAAAGCGGCCATGGAAGAAAAAATCGCCCGCAAGATGGAGCAGCTCCGTGAAAAGCAGGAACGGAAAAAAGACAAGAAGGCCCGACAGCAGCAGAAAGCCTCCGAGCCTCAGCCTGTACCTAAAGTCCACCCAATAGAAGCCGGCGACTATGTCCGCATCAAGGGACAGACCAGTGTGGGACAGGTGATGGACGTCAACGGAAAGAATGCCGTAGTCATGTTCGGTCTGATGAAAACCAACGTGAAAACCGAACGGTTGGAACGGACCGATGCCCCGAAAGTCGCTCCCCTTTCCAACAAGACAACTTTCGTGAGCAGCGAAACGCAAGACCGAATGTACGAAAAGAAACTGAACTTCAAGCAGGATCTCGACGTCAGAGGAATGAGAGGGGATGAAGCCATCCAGGCCGTCACTTATTTCATCGACGACGCCATCCTGGTGGGAGTCAGCCGTGTACGTATCCTGCACGGTACCGGAAGCGGTATCCTGCGTACCCTCATCCGCCAGTACCTGGCCACCGTACCGGGGGTTGCTCATTTTCAGGACGAGCACGTACAGTTCGGAGGGGCCGGCATCACCGTGGTCGATTTAAAATAACCCGAAGGGATTTTACAAACAGATACGACAAGCATATACGATTATTGCGTATCTTTGCAGAAAACTCACACCTATTTTGAGATGAAATCAATCAGAGAACTATATCGCATCGGAACGGGCCCGTCCAGCAGTCACACCATGGGCCCCCGCAAGGCAGCCGAACAATTCCTCGCACGGAATCCGCAGGCCGCCTCTTTTGAAGTCACGCTGTACGGAAGCCTGGCCGCCACCGGACGCGGACACATGACCGACGTGGCCATTCTGGATACCCTGCAGCCTCACGCTCCCGTGGAAATCATCTGGAAGCCTCATGTATTCTTTCCGTTCCACCCCAACGGAATGACCTTCAAGGCATTCGACGCCCAAAAGAAGAAACTGGACGAATGGACGGTGTTCAGCGTGGGAGGAGGCGCACTGGCAGAAGAAGGACACGACCGCACGGCTACCAACGACATTTACAGCATGAACACCATGAGCCAGATACTCTACTGGTGTGAACACACGGGCAGAAGTTACTGGGAATACGTGGAACAGTGCGAAGGCAAGGAAATCTGGGATTTTCTGGCAGAGGTATGGGAGACCATGAAGGCAGCCATCCACCGGGGACTGGATGCCGAAGGGGTACTGCCCGGTCCGCTGAACCTGCGCCGTAAAGCCTCTTCTTATTACATCCGGTCGAAAGGATACAAAGATTCTCTCCGCTCCCGGGGACTGGTCTTTGCCTACGCCCTGGCCGTCAGCGAAGAGAACGCTTCGGGAGGAAAAATCGTGACGGCACCCACCTGCGGTGCCTGCGGAGTGGTTCCGGCAGTTCTGTACCACTTGCAGAAAAGCCGTGAATTCAGTGACGCACGTATCCTCCGTGCACTGGCCACTGCCGGTCTGGTAGGCAACATCGTGAAACACAACGCCTCCATTTCCGGTGCCGAAGCCGGATGCCAGGCCGAAGTGGGAGTAGCCTGCTCCATGGCTTCAGCCGCTGCCAGCCAGCTGTTTGGCGGCAGCCCGGCACAAATTGAATATGCAGCAGAAATGGGACTGGAACATCACCTGGGCATGACCTGCGACCCAGTATGCGGACTGGTACAGATTCCTTGTATCGAACGCAACGCGTATGCGGCCGCCCGCGCCCTCGATGCCAACATCTATTCGGCCTTTACCGACGGACACCATCGGGTGTCATTCGACAAGGTAGTCGAAGTCATGAAACAGACAGGGCACGACCTCCCTTCCTTGTACAAGGAAACCAGCGAAGGAGGCCTCGCCAAGAACTATCAACCCATGGATTAAAAGGACCTGAAAAAACGCAAGGACGTTTCAATGAAAACGCCTTTGCGTTTCATCCTAAACGCCTAAGCGTTTAAAGTAAAACGTCTAAGCGTTTTAAATGAAACGTCTAAGCGTTTTAAATGAAACGTCTAAACGTTTTTTGCAAGTCTTCAAAAGTCATCTTTTGTCTACATTCTACCCTCACAAAAAACATTTTACATGACCTTCATCAGCCATTATAATTCCCCTCTTGGAGGTATCACACTTGCGGCCACGAACGACAGGCTCTGCGGACTCTGGTTTGACGGACAGAAGTATTTCGGCAGTACCCTTCAGGAAGAAACTGAAGAAGAGGAGACTCCCGTCCTGTGTCGGACCCGACAGTGGCTCGACCTCTATTTTTCCGGAAAGAAGCCCGGCTTCCTTCCCCCGCTTCATCTTGATGGTACCCCTTTTCAGCAAACAGTGTGGAACATCCTGTGTAGCATCCCCTACGGAGAAACCCGAACTTACAAAGAAATCGCCGTAGAAACCGCCCGCAGACTCGGACGTCCTCACATGGCTGCCCAGGCAGTAGGAAACGCCATCGGACACAACCCCATCAGTATCCTTATCCCCTGCCATCGAGTGGTGGGCACCAACGGCAGCCTGACCGGATACGCTGGAGGAACAGAACGTAAACTTGCCTTGCTGCAGATTGAACATACACCTTATTATATATAGTAACTACATGAAACCATACACAGTTTATTTATTCGATTTTGACTATACCCTGGCCGACTCTTCCCGCGGCATCGTGATGTGCTACCGTAACGTGCTCGAACGTCACGGATTTCATCAGGTGGACGACCACGCCATCAAACGTACCATCGGAAAAACGCTGGTTGACTCCTTTTCCATCCTGAGCGGAGTGACGGATGCCGATACCCTGGAAACCTATCGGAAAGAATACGTGAAAGAAGCCGACCTGCACATGACGGTCAACACCCGGCTTTTCCCCGAGACGGAAGAGGTGCTGCATGCACTGAAAGCACGCGGTGCCCGCATCGGTATCATCTCTACCAAATACCGCTACCGCATCATGGAACTGCTGGGGAAGAAATTCCCGGAAGGATTCATTGACATTATCATAGGAGGTGAAGATGTGAAGGAGGCCAAACCCTCTCCCGAAGGATTGTTACTAGCCATCTCCCGCCTGCAATGCCCCAAAGAACAAGTACTCTATCTGGGCGACAGCACGGTGGATGCAGAAACTGCCCAAAATGCCGGAGTCAATTTTTCCGGTGTCTTGCACGGCATGACCACCCGCGAGGAACTGGCAGCCTATCCGCATATAGCCATCCTGCCCGACCTGACTCCGCTCAAATAAAAAAACGAGCCCATCGATCGTTTTTTTTCAGATAAATAGTTGGTTATGTAAATTTAAAGCCGTAAATTTGCAGCCGATTTTAGTCCGTGGAGGTAAAAAAGTAGCCGGAGAGAACGGTTCACCTTGCGGAGGAAACCCGTTTAATATTTATTTAAAATGTACGTAATCGTAGAAATTAACGGTCAGCAGTTCAAAGCAGAAGAAGGCAAGAAACTGTTTGTTCAGCACATCCAGAACGCTGAAAACGGTGCAACTGTTGAATTTGACAAAGTCTTGTTGGTTGACAACAACGGTACTGTAACTGTAGGTGCTCCTACTGTAGACGGTGCAAAAGTGGTTTGCGAAGTAGCTTCTCACTTGGTAAAAGGTGACAAAGTATTGGTATTCCACAAAAAGAGAAGAAAAGGTTACAGAAAACTGAACGGTCATCGCCAGCAGTTTACTGAATTGACAATCAAACAAGTTATTGCTTAATCATTTAAAACGTAGAAGAAAATGGCACATAAGAAAGGTGTAGGTAGTTCTAAGAACGGCCGTGAGTCAGCTAGTAAGAGATTAGGCGTAAAGATATTCGGTGGTTCAGCTTGCAAAGCTGGTAACATCATTGTTCGTCAAAGAGGAACAGTTCACAACCCGGGTGAAAACGTAGGTATGGGTAGTGACCACACTCTTTACGCATTGGTAGACGGTACTGTATGTTTCAAGAAAGGTCGCGAAGACAGAAGCTATGTTTCTGTAATTCCTTGCGCTGAAGCATAATCTACTGAAAACGAAATTGTAAAAAGAGGCCGTCTCAAAATGAATTGAGATGGCCTCTGTCGTTTCATATCAGATTGAAGTCGTTTGGATTTTCCTCAAAAAAA
>CABIXF010000086.1 GCA_902362595.1 Bacteroidaceae bacterium
AGAAACATTTACTTTTACTCTATATTGTAATTTACACTTGATTATCAGTCGTTTGCAGTTTTATGATATTCTGTGAAAGTATAAGTTCGAGAGCCTGTCTCTCCGCTGAAACCTAAGACATTAGGTAGTCAATTTAA
Source organism: Bacteroidaceae bacterium (assembly GCA_902362595.1). Lineage (GTDB taxonomy): Bacteria > Bacteroidota > Bacteroidia > Bacteroidales > Bacteroidaceae > Phocaeicola > Phocaeicola fibrisolvens. The sequence continues at coordinate 138 of CABIXF010000086.1, forward strand.
GACAAGTCCCGTAAAATCAACGTTTTACGGGACTTTTTCTATTTATCCGGTGGATAACCAAAAGACATTAAAATGCCCATTTCAGGCAAAGTTCCGTTACTAAATCGTTACAGAAAAATCGGGAAAATTTTCTGTAACGATTTTCGATAAGGCCATTGATTTGCAACTAAAAAATGAGTCATAAAATCGGCACTCAAGGTTACCTTTATTTGTAAAATATATCTTAGCTTCTATTGCATCTGATGTATAATTGCCTGACGAATCCGACTCAAACGTTTTTCAACTTCTGCGTCATATTGAATTCCTCCATCCTTAAACAAATCTTTATACTTACATTTGCGCAATTTATATTTAAATTGTCCTTCCTTGCCACTTAAATCTATTCCAAAATCAATGGGTATCGGTGAATCTAACAAATCCATGTGATAATTGTATGTAAGATCTATACTATGCTCCCCTCCCACAATCGCTTTATATCGATCCCATTGCAAGACAAAGGGTAATACTTCAATCTTCTTCTTATGCAATATTAAATTTGCCGATAACTTATCTATCTCATGTTTCTCCTTATTCTTAAATCGAAAACGACGTGCTATTTCTTTAAATGTTCCATTATCCATCAGAATCAGATTACGTCCATCCACAGAACAAATAGCATCGGTATTCCCCAATAATGGAAGCATTCTATTATCTACCGGACCAACTGCTGTCAATCGACAATTAACTAATCCATCCATAGTTTCTATTAAAGGGAATATGGTTTTTACAGTAGGAATCACTTCATGTACTTGCGCTACTAAAAAATCTTTTAACTTCAAATCAAAACAAGTAGTAACTTTATCCTTATGCAAACTATTATACAAAAGATCTAATTCGGCTTTTCCTAAGTTCGTACGTGTAGTTAAATGAGCCTTTAAAGCTTGATTTCTCACAAAAGCGCTTCCCTGCACATGCTGTAAATCTACATTCCTATAATTCATGTGATCAAGGTCAAATTGAAGTTCCAATGCAATATTTTTAGAAATATAAACAGGATGTTGCTTAAGTTTAATAGGTTCTTGCACATGCAACTGACTCTCTAAGTTATTCAAGTCTCCGAATGCCATCATCTTACTATTCTGTAACTTCTCGGAAGAGACTCCATAAGACAAAGTTCTCTCTAACTCATCATAATCGATATTAGCAGAAAGGATACGAAGGGAACCTTCTACCTGCGGTACACCACTTCTCTTATTTTTTGCATCAGCCACAGACAATGAACCAGACAGAAAGCAATCAGATTTACCAGCTTGCACATGAAGCCGATTCAATGTTAACTGATGATTCTGAAAACCTAAATAGGCATGATTGATACAAGTCAACATCGGAAACTGAGGGATATACATTTGAGAGCGTTCAAACTCCAGAACTCCCTTCAGATTATGCTTCTCACCTGTCCTTCGTTTTTCTTCTACAGGACGAATTTCAGAGATTAGTTGTATTTTATCAAAAATAAAAGCCTGTTGCCTATATGGATTTAAGAATCTCAACTTATCAGCCTTAAACATAAGTCCACCTTCCCCATTTAATAGATTATTTCCAATTGGTTTAACTCCCACATGTAATTCTAAATTCTGAATAGAGGTCCAGGCTGATGAATTATTCCATCTGGCATCCAACAATTTACAGTTCCAATGAGTAGTGATTGGAGAAACCTCATCCTTTCGCAATGAAATTGCCGTATTGGAACGTAAACGCAAATCAGACAAATTAACAAATAACTTTTTTTTATAAGACAGACACAATGTATCAATCTCAGCAACCCCAGAAAAGACTTCTGTCTGCTTTATAAAATCACTGGCATTTTTAGCGTAACCAAAATCTAAAGAAACATCAGGAATGAAAAAATGTATCTCTTTCTCTAAATGATCAAATACTACATTCTGTATTTTTAATTTTCCGGCTCCCTTTATTAAATGATAATTTTTTTTCCTCAACTCATTAACGGCACATCCCAATCTTGCATCTACCATCATCATCCCTGCCAATGTAATCTTCTTATCCATCAGGACCTTCTTTCCAATGTAATCAAAATTCAGATTCCCCTTTATACAAGCCTCTATATACGGATCACGAACAAAATTCATTACAGTTCCTTCCAGATTTATTTCACTCTGCATACCTTTTACAAAAAAACGATTCAATCTTAGGAAACATGAATCCGCACAGGCAGATGAATATTTCATCTCCAAATTTAATTGAATATTCTCTAAATCCTCCCTTAATTCTGCCCAATGAAACCTACCTTGTTCCAAACTACCTTGAATGTGTAAATCTGGCAAGGAATCCTTTTTCATAGCACCGTGAATTGTACCCTTCAAAATGGTTGTTCCATCTATTTGATAATCTTCTTTTATTGGGAAATAATCAGATGGAATAAAAGCTATCAGGTCTTTTAAACTAGATGCTCCCAAATCAAATTGTAAATCAATAAATGGTACTTGTTTCCTTTTCAAGTTCATAATTTTTCCTTCCAAATTGAATGGAAAGTCATTTATTTTAAAGTGAGCATCTGACAATTCAACACCGGCATGTTCTTTATCTAACTTAACATGACAAAACAAATCAAATGAAATAGAGTCCAATGGTAACCCTGTACCTTGCATCACAGGAGAAGAAACCGACAATGAAATATCAGAAAAACCTTGCCCCAGCTTTCCTTCAATCAATATATCAGCATTTTTACAATTATAAATTTGTTTCCGGTGAGGTATTTTTAGTTTAATATCACCCTGCGAAATCTGCAATCTATCTATTTCCGACAAAAGTTTAGAAGCTAATTTATGCCCTTTCTTTTTTGTTAACTTAGGTATTGGTTCCTCAGCATTATAAACCAACTCTAGATTTTCTACTAAAATATTATCAATACTAATAACATGTTCCTTCCACAACTTAAGTAACTGAATAGATCCCGATATTTTTTTAAACTTTCCAGCAAATGGTGCTTCTGCATTTATAGACTTATCTTGTATTTGAAAACTTCCATCCTTTACTACAATCTCTATAAATGGCCAATTATCCCAATAACTCAAATCCACTCTTTCACAACAAAATTCCACATTAGCACGTCTATTAATTTCGCGAGTAACTAATTCAGACAATTGTTCCGGTGTTAAAAGCTTATATTTCAAATAACAAAATATCCCTCCGGAAAGCATAAGAAGCAAAACCAAGAGTGATAAGAAAACTTTTATTATTATACGAACAAATTTCATACTAATGATTCTTATTTTAACATAAAACGGCAGAGATGTACGTACCACCTCTACCGTTCCTATACTTGATTTATTAATCTCTAAACATCAAAAACAAAAACCTACACCAAACACATGTCGAGATCTGCTTATCTTATCTTCATATTCTTTAGAGACGGAAAAACGTAACTGGTAAGTATAGCGCAATACTAATGGACCTATTTTACCTAAAAGACCGACTTCTGCTGATATAGCACTATAAAGTTTAAAAGAAGGATCCTTTTTGTCTGAATTTTGATTGCCATCATTATCGCTCAAAGAAGAATCTTCATCCGATTCAATATAAGGATTGCCATCTTCATCCACAAATTCACCGACTCCGGTATATCCCGGACCAAAAAAGATCCATACAGGAAATTTACGCACAGGATTTATAGTCCATCCAAAAGATAAATTCATTTCGGCCTCCAACTGTTTGCTATAATCTTTCTGCAACGCCTTAAAAAGATCTGGATGAAAACTCAAACTAAAATATCCTCCAACCTTACGCTGCCGATACTTTCCTATAGTTATACCAATAGGTGCACTTTTACTATATTCATAAGCATAGACCTGCACGCGCTGATTTCTACTTTGCTGCATTACACGAATATTTTTAGCTTTCTCACTTGCCTGTACAGCATTTCCACAGTTCTGGTCTACAACTCTCTGATACAATTCTAAAGCTTTCTCATATTCCCCGTCCTCATAATACACTTCAGCCGCATCATAATATTTATTACAATCTGTATCAAAATAACGAATACATTCATAACGCTTGTTGGAAGCATTCGTATCAGATGGATTCAATTCCAATATCCTTCCATAATACATGCTAGCTTTTTCATAATCCAATAATTGATAAGCTTCTGCTGCCTTATCTTGACACACGATAATTGTATCAATCGATGCAATCAGTTCATCCAAATTAGAATCTGCAGGACAATCAGAACATTCTTTGGCTATACTATACTGCTCTTTAGCCTCCCCATACATACATTTCTGGAAAAAATCTGTGCCTCGTTTTCTGTACTCGTAATAACATCCATAAACGAACTCTACATCCGGGTCTACCAACTTATATTGTTTCAGTTCTTTTGGATTTAATTCTGCCATAATCAACACAGGAGCATATTCTGAAGTGCGAATTATTAATTTACGTCCACGATACCTTTTCCCTGTTTGAAAACGTAAATAGTAATACATTTCTTCACCTTTCTGTTCCGTATTATACACATCAACTACTTTATCATGACTAGACTCAAAAGTCAAAGAAATATTTGCCGGACAAGAAATAACCATACCAGCCTCGGTATCCTTTCCAGAAAAAACATTCAATCCAGAACTAACATCTTTCACTTCCAGATTACGCTGTGCAAACGATGTAAAAACTGTACTAATCACACAAATCAATAAAAAAATCAATCGCTTTTTCATAGCATTTCAAATTTAATCATTAACTAACGAACGAACAATATCAAAATCTCCTAAATTAAAAACTTCATCTCGAGCTAGAACTTTTCCGTCAAGTTTTTCTGGCTGCCAAGTACGTACCTGGATCAACGGATGTAACTCATCTTGAAAATCAATCATCAAGAATACAAAACCAACATCACGATACTGATCTGAATTCCATTCCTGTTTCAGTGTAACCCCATAAATATCAGTTAATTTCGGATGCTGTATAACCTCTACTTCATCAAATATAACGTTCAAATACTTATTGGATGCAAATACCTTCTTCAAATTAGAAATGTATTCCTTTTTAGTACGCTTCTGATAGACAATTTTCTCAGTTCCAAGTGATTGTAATGTATAATCTGACTTTGGTTTTTCCTTAATAGCTTTGCCTGTAATAATCAAAGCATTGTCACTAAATACTGATTCAATGTATTTTAAGTCTTTCCGATTATAAGAAGTTCTATAATTTTCTACAAAGTCAACGATAACCTGACGACGATATAAATCAGACACAGATTCATGTTCTGACATAATTTCCTGATATTTATGCTCGTTTATGGCTATTGCCACTCCATCAATTATCCCCCGATCTGTTAAACTGATTACCACTTCCTGATCCTTTACAGAATCATTGGCAGCCATCATAGTTACAGGTATATTACGCACTTGGTATCCTGAAGCCGTTTGAATACAAATTTCTTCAATTTGTGAAACCGGACAGGCCATCGGACTAGTCTTCCACATTTCTCGAATTTCCTTACGAGCATCCTTCGTAATATTATCACCCTCAATATCTGGTTTATCACCTGTCATTACGGCCTTGTTGCATTCTTGTAAAAGCCATGACACATTATTTTCAATTGCTTGTTTTAACAAACCATCATCTATCCCATCGGTTAAAACCAATTTCGTTTGCTCCAGTTGTGCAAAGCTAATTACTGGAAACATCGTTAAAAATAATATCAATCTTATCACCTTCATAGTAATAAACTTTTTATAAAATGTTGTGGTATATTTGAATAAAAATCAGCTTTCAAAACAGGAGTTTTCATAAACAATTGATTCTCATTTATTTCCACCCTTAATAAATGAATGTAATTTAATTTTTTATGATTAAAAACTACTATTGTTTCTAGATTTCCCTGTTTATTCCTTCCTGTATGACAGGCCGTTATAAAATCTTTCTCGAAATATGCAAGGAAATTAAGCAGTGGTATAGAAATTACTGGAGTAAAATACCCATACTTCCTATGAGTGATCTGCAAAATTTTTCCTTCTCCATTCGCATAAGTCAAAAACAGATTATTTAATGAATACTCCGGATATTGCTTCTGAAACACTGGAGTGTATTCTTTTCCTTTTTTCATATACCTCAAATCCGCAACTACGCGCCTATATGATACAGAAGCGAAAATAATCTGCATCGTTAGTAAAAAGGGGGCACAGTGCATC
>CABIXF010000087.1:0-5038 GCA_902362595.1 Bacteroidaceae bacterium
TAAAGATACAAAATCTTTAGGTAATAACAACGCCTCGGCTTGGGAAAGTCGGGGCGTTGTCATAAAAAAAGAGGGTATGCTTTTTGACACACCCTCTTCTCGTTTGAATCGGTCCACCTTCACGGTTATAGATTGTTAAAGATGGAAATAGAAAGCTCCTGCACTTGGATTTTAATTCCTTAAATAATATATTTGTGATATCAAAATAATATCATTTAAATCTAATGGATATGGAAACGAAGGAAATGAAATTCAGTGGCTTTAAAATGAATGGCTTTTTAGCTCTTTTCTTGTTCTTATTTGTATGGGCCGGAATAACGGTGTGGTGTTTTACTGTGGGAGAAACTCTTTTCTATATATTGGGGGGAGTGATGGTGTTATTGTGGATTATTTTGAATTGCGGCTATATGCAGCTGGAACCCAATGAAGCACGTGCCATGGTTTTCTTTGGCAAATATAAAGGTACCTTTAAAGAAACAGGATTCTTTTGGGTGAATCCGTTCATGGACAAGAAGAAATTATCACTTCGTGCGCGTAATCTGGATGTGGAGCCTATAAAGGTGAATGACAAGATAGGTAATCCCATTCTGATTGGGTTGGTATTGGTGTGGCGGTTGAAAGATACCTACAAAGCCATGTTTGAGATTGACGCACAGACCATGGCCAGCACGGGAGACGGTAAGTCGGCAAACGTGGGGAATGCGGTGGCCAGCCGTATGAATGCCTTTGAGAACTTTGTGAAGATACAGAGTGATGCGGCTTTACGTCAGGTGGCCGGACAGTACGCCTATGATGACAATGAATCGGATGCGAATGAATTGACACTCCGTTCGGGAGGTGAGGAAATCAATGAGCAGCTGGAACAAAAGCTGAATGAGCGTCTGGCAATGGCCGGTATGGAAGTGCTGGAGGCCCGTATCAATTATTTGGCTTATGCACCGGAAATCGCAGCGGTCATGCTTCGGCGTCAGCAGGCTTCGGCAATTATCAGTGCCCGTGAGAAAATTGTGGAAGGAGCCGTTTCAATGGTTCACATGGCACTGGACAAATTGTCGAAAGAGGAAATCGTGGAGCTGGATGAAGAAAAGAAAGCCGCTATGGTAAGCAATCTGCTAGTGGTACTCTGTGCGGATGAGGCTGCCCAGCCGGTGTTGAATACTGGCACGCTGAACCATTAAATCTGGGAATGACAGACGGTACTCCCGTTCTGTTCTTATGTGAGTAGAAATCGTTTAATTTTAGGTGAGGATATAGTGCCCAAGAAAGAAAATACGACCAAAAGCTTTGTACTGCGGGTAGACGCTGCCACAATGGATGCCATAGAAAAGTGGGCAGCTGATGAATTCCGTAGTACCAATGGTCAATTGCAGTGGATTATCAATGAGGCCTTGCGCAAAAGCGGGAGATTGAAGAAAAGTAACCGGAAGGAAAAAGAGGGAGAAGAATCGGATGATTAATTTGGGATTTTATACAGGGAGTGGTAGCAATGTCCGGTATCAGCGGACAGGGTTCGACTATTTACTGACAGGAGTCGCTTTCCTGCCAGTCTTGGCGGGTTGGATATATATACTGTATCAGACTCGGCAGATTGGGGGCTTGTTTTTTCAGGAACACGCTATGTCGGGAATGGTAATGTTGCTTTTATTTTTGGTGTTGGGATGCAGTATGTTTGTTCCAGTCCGATACTACCATTTTGCATTTCGGATTACTGAGAAAAATATAGGTCGGCAATATGTGTTGGCTATACGGTTGTGTCAATTCTGGAATGTGGCAATCAGCTGTATGAATTTGGGGAAGTTGCTTGGGAAAAGCTGTGCGGGTGCGATTTATTTGTCAGTGTTCGGTGTGGTACTGATGGCTTGTACGTTTGTAGCTTATTTTGTATTGGCTTATAAAATGCGTTGAGGGGGAAGGAAAGTGTATATCTGAAATTCAATATATCTGTAGCGATTAGAATATGGCGTAGTTACTTCTGATTATTTTCGTACTATTGTTATGGTATTTCTTTCATTGATGCAGCATTATTAATAAAGAAGAATACCATCCGTTATAAGGGGGTAACTATATCGTATATAAACGAAATAAGACAAAGGAGGCCAAACGGGTAAAACCAATTCAGATTAGAATTACACAAGAAATACAAAATTTATTGGATTGGTTTGCTGCTCATACTATCTATATTAGTGGAAGATTATTTGTTGCCGATTGTTTCCATTGCCGGGTACAAGGGGGAACGACTATATAATCATATTCGTAGCCGTTTTGGACGTAATAACAAGAATTTGGCTAACTTAGCGCAGACTTTGGGGATTACGGACATGAAGCTGACCAGCTATGTGAGTCGTCATACAATGGCTATGACTTTACAGGACAATCAAGTACCACGTGAAGTTATCTCACAGATATTAGGTCACAGTGATTTGGCAACGACCAATACTTATTTGGATAGTTTTGCCAGTAGTGTAATAGACGAAGCGGTAAAAGTATTATAAAAGAAACTGTATGTTATCAACAGATAAAATAAAGGACTTGCTTTCGCATGGTGAGAATAAGCAAGTAGAATTTAAGAAATGCACGGATAAGGTTTCGGCTTCCGTATATGAAACGGTATGTTCTTTTCTGAATGCAGAGGGAGGATATATCTTTTTAGGGGTGGATGATGATGGTACAATATTGGGAATTAACCCTAAATGCGTAACAGATATGACCAAAAGTATTATCAATACGCTGAATAATCCTGAACAGTTTCTTCCTCCAATGCCAATCACGCCAGAGCAGACAGAGATAGACGGTAAGATTATCCTGTATCTGAATGTGCCGGAGAGTGAACAGGTACATAGATATAAGAACCGCTTTTACGACCGTTGGGGGGATGCAGATAATGATGTGTCAAAGCATACTTATCTGGTTAAGAACATGTTCATGCGAAAAGAAAAGGAATCTTCCGAGAATGAAGTATTTCCCGATGTAACATTGGCGGATATGGATGAAGAATCGTTCAAGATTATGCGCAGCCACATTTCCATTCATAACTCCAATCATCCGTGGCTGAGCATGACAAATGAAGAATTCCTGAAAAGTCTGTTTTGGGGTAAACAACGGGGAACAAACAGAGAAGGATATAAGTTGGCTGCCATTCTTTTATTTGGCAAGGAACAGACTATTCTAAATTGTTGTCCTTGGCATCGTACGGATGCCATTTACCGTAGCATATCTTACGAGCGTTTCTTGCATCCGCTTCCGACTGACCCTGATATTCGTTACAATGACCGGGATATGATATGCGTAAATTTGATTCAGTCATATATCCGTTTGCTGAATTTTGTGCAACGCAACATGCCTGATAAGTTCCGTTTGGCAGATAATGGTATAGACCGTTTGGATTTACGGGTAATGATATTCAGAGAAGTGATTTCAAATACCCTTCTGCATCGTGAATATATCAGTTCATATACCAATAAGTTTCTCATATTCCGTGACCGGGTCATAACGGAGAATTGGACGAAACCTTTCCAAACAGGGGATATAGATATAAATGACTGGCGTACCCGTACAAAGAATCCGCTAATAACAAAGGTATTCCGTGAAATGAAATGGGCTGAGGAGCTTGGATCTGGACAGAAAAATATTCGGAAATATGCTCCGTTATACTTTGAAAACTCTGAGATAGAGATTCATAGTGGAGAGGAGTTTGTCTTTTCCATTACTTATCGCGACCCTAAAGAATTTGAGTTTGCAGAAAATATACCGACCAGTCACCGACAAGTCGGCACTAAGTCGGCACTAAGTTGGCAGCAAGTCGGCACTAAGTTAGCATTAAGTCAAAAGGAGATAAAAACTATATTGGAAGCATGCTTGCTCGAAAATTCTTTAACTCAGATTATTGCTTTATTCAATTTTAGTGATAGAACAAAGTTTAAGAGGAAATATATAAACCCTCTTATTGCAGAAGGATTGTTGGCAATGACTGTTCCTGATAAGCCTAACAGCCGTTTGCAGAAATACTATACCACTGAAAAAGGAAAATCACTACTATGCCAAGACGAAAGCAATTGACATTCCATATTCAAGATTTGCGATGTGCTGGTCATATCATCGAAGAGTTATCCAAACTACCACAGTTGGCTAACTTCGACATGAATTCTATTGAACTGATCATCAAAGAAAACAGACCAGCACCCAAAATCATCAAAAAAGACATCGATATACTGATAGACCGTCTGCAGCGTGGCTTTTCAGCAAACAAACATACTGTTACGCAATTAAACAGATGCTACCTGATTACAAATGTTCATTTAGCCAAATGGATGAAGACAACCCAAGCATCCGTCAATAAATGGATAAAGGACGGTCTGATAAAGTCCAGCAAGAAATCATTCACCAATCTGGAATTCTTCGATATAGACGAGGTAATAGACCAGCTTCGCAAACAAAAACAATAAAATCACATTTTCTTTTATCACCTATATTAACTGTGCCAATTAGTGCCAATTCGAGCCATTTGTTGCCAAGCTTTGAAATTCTGTAGGGCAAATGTCTTTAAATGGCATCAAATCACTATTTAGAGAGGAAACAGACGCATCGTTTAAGGGTAAGCATTCGGTAAACCACGTTGCAAATTTTGTGAATTAGTTCCGAATCGGTGCTATTCGTAGTCGATTCGGAACTAATAGTATCTATTCGGAACAAGTTTGATTGGATTTTGCCCAATTACGTGGTAGAAGTTCTTCCATATTCTTCTCATCCCTCTCATAATATGGAATTTTGCTCAGGACATCTTCCATCCAGATTCTAGGGTCTACTTCTGCTGATTTGCAGGTGGCAATCAGTGAGTACACGATGGCAGCCCTGTATGCGGATGCGTCGTTGCCGCAGAACAGATAGTTCTTTCTTCCCAAAGCCAAAGGTCTTATGGCATTTTCTATGCGGTTGTCATCAATTTCGATTCTTCCGTCGTTTACGTATCTGGAAAGTCTTGGAAGGAGCGTGTAAGTATATTCGATGGCTTTACCCATACGGCTTTTAGGAAGTACTCTAA
>CABIXF010000087.1:5248-5954 GCA_902362595.1 Bacteroidaceae bacterium
TGTACAACTTGCCGATGTAGTGAATCGCCTGTGTAGCCAGGGTCCTGTTCTCTTCCAGAGCATCCACGTATTTTCTTCTGACATGTGCCCAGCAGCCGGCCAGAGTAATTCCTTTCATCTGCTCAAACTGTTCGTAAGCTGCATAGCCGTCACATTGCACAATGCCACGGCAGCATCCCAGCAGTTCACGGGCTACCATGCCCGAACGGCTCCCACGGTCATAATGGAACATGACGTCCCCCGTGATGCCGTCGCGTACGCACCACTCATACCCCTTTCTCGCTTTATGTTTCTCATTGTCCAGCACAGGAATGACACTCTCGTCCACTTGTATATACTCACTGGAGAGTATCTTCTGTTTGAGCAGGTTGTACAGAAGCCTGAGTTTCTCCACCGCCATTTCATACCATCCGCACATGGTAGATTCGCTTATGATGATTCCTGATTCGCGATACTGCTGTATCAGACGGTAGAACGGGAGATGATACATGAACTTGCCGATGATAATGTCCGTCAGGACCGAGGCGCCTGCCATACATTTGCTGACCGGGACAAGAGGAAGAGGATGAATCAGAATCTGCCTTTCCTCGGGATATTTCTCCATATCGGATTTTCTTATCACTTTGTGACGGACGGTCTTCAGGATATATACTTTTGCCGGAACACGCTCCAGGCGTGAACTCTCTTCCTTTCCGATTTCAATGAA
>CABIXF010000088.1 GCA_902362595.1 Bacteroidaceae bacterium
TCCCTAAAGATACGAAAAATTAGGGAGACGGGCAAGTCCTGACTGAGCGAAGTTTGGGCTTGCCCGATTTTTTTGCAGGCACAAAAAAGGCCATCTCAAATTATATTTCAATTTGAGACAGCCTCGTTTTTTGTATCTAGGTGTTTATCCCTCTATAGGTTATAGTCGCTGAAAAATAGTAGATTTAAATGACTGTATAACTATGACGGTGAATTGTCTGTAAATTGACAAGAATGAATCATGGGTAAATTCTTTTATAATTGGGCTTGAGGCTTAATATTGATTTTGCGAAATCTAGCACACTATTCTCGCCATATTAACCATCTCTTTTTATGTGTGATTGGCGATATTTGTCTTTAAATTAAGAATGAAACGTCATGAAGCAAGAAACTGTGAACTCACGCCCTCAGAAGGGAAATCCGTTTGTGACCTTTTTATGGGTCATATTGATTGTCTTATTTTTGAATTGGTTGATTTTCCCGAACTTGACGGGACAGAAAATCAAATCCACAGATTATGGAACTTTCATAGAGAAGATGGAGGAAGGGTCGATAAAGGAGGTGATGATTAAATCCGGACAGATTTATTTTACGGTAGCCGATAAAGGAAACGTCACGACTTATCAGACTGGAGAAATAAATGACCCTCAGTTGGTAGACAGGCTACTGAAGGCAAAAAGTCCGAATGAGGATGGTAAAGTAGCTTTTACAGAGATAGTTCCTGAAGAAAATTCTCCTTTTTTGAATTTTATCTTGATGTGGGTATTGCCGGGGCTGTTGTTTTATGTAATAGGGAAGCGAGCTAGTCGAAGTATCCAGGCCCGTATGGGAACTGGAGGTAATTTTATGTCATTCGGGAATGGAGGGGCCAAGATTTATGCGGATGCAGAAATCAAGACGACATTTGCCGATGTGGCCGGACAAAACGAAGCGAAAGAAATGCTGAAAGAGATTGTGGAATTTCTACATAAACCACAGAAATATACGGATATAGGTGCTTCGTTACCTAAGGGAGCTTTGTTGGTGGGGCCTCCGGGAACGGGAAAAACGTTGATAGCACGTGCGGTAGCCGGAGAAGCAAAGGTACCTTTCTTTGCTATCTCGGGTTCCGAGTTCGTGCAAATGTTTGTGGGAATGGGAGCCGCAAAAGTACGCGACCTTTTCAGGCAGGCAAACGAGAAAGCTCCTTGTATTATTTTTATTGATGAGATAGATGCCATTGGCAAACGACGGGACAGTGGACTGGGAGGAAACGATGAACGGGAACAGACATTGAACCAGTTGCTGACGGAGATGGATGGATTTGACGGGCGGAAAGGAGTTGTGATATTGGCAGCCACGAATCGTCCGGAGGACTTGGATAAGGCCTTGCTTCGCCCAGGACGTTTTGACAGACGTATTCAAATGGAATTACCCGACCTGGAGGGACGGAAGGCGATTCTGAACGTACATCTGAAGAAGGTAAAGCATGAGACGGTAGATATAGATATCGTGGCTCGTGCTACGGCGGGTACATCGGGTGCAGAATTGGCCAATATTGTCAATGAAGCGGCATTGAGGGCGGTTCGTATGGGAAGAAGTGAAGTGACTACCGAGGATTTGGAAGAAAGTGTGGAAACCGTGATAGCGGGTGCACAGAAAAAGGGAAAGGTTGTTTCTGCGGAAGAGAAGAAAATCATAGCCTACCATGAAATAGGACACGCGTTAGTGGCTGCCATGCAGAGCCACTCGGCACCGGTACATAAGATTACGATTATTCCTCGCACTTCGGGAGCACTCGGATATACCATGCAGGTGGAGAGTGGGGAACAGGTATTGATGAACAAGGAAGAGTTGTTCAATCGGATTGCAACCCTGACAGGTGGACGGACGGCAGAGGAAGAAATTTGTCACGTTGTGACTACGGGGGCTTCAAATGATATTGAGCAGGCTACTAAACTGGCCCGTGCAATGGTCACTCGTTATGGAATGAGTGATAAATATGACATGATGGGACTGGAGACGGTGAATAATGTCTATTTGGGAGGAGATACTTCGCTCACTTGTTCTGCTGAAACGGCAGCCAGCATTGACCAGGAAGTGCTTGAAATGATTCAGAAAGCACATGAGAAATCACGTCGCCTCATTCAGGAAAATCTGGATGTGATGCATGAGGCAGCTTCTTTCTTGCTGGAAAAAGAAACCATTACCGGTGAGGAGTTCATGCATATTCTGCATCAGTCGGGTAAGCTGTAATGGCTGGTGATTCTTTTGGGGGGAGAAGCGTAATAAAGAGGTGGGAAAGAGAAAGCCTGAGAAAAAATTACGAAGGCGGAAATAATAGAAGGGATGAATGAAAAGAGGTGCGAGATAAAATCTTATTTTTGTCACCGACAAAAGAATGATGGTTGAACCTTTCAAATTCATATTATTATGATAGCACCTGTTTATGCTGCAGCAGAAAATCGCTACGAGTGTGGCATGCAATATCGGCGTGCCGGACGGAGTGGGGTGATGCTGCCCGCCATTTCACTGGGATTATGGCATAATTTCGGGGACGTGGATACACTCTCACTCAGCCGGAAAAAATTGCATTATGCCTTTGATCATGGAATTACACACTTTGACTTGGCCAATAATTACGGGCCGTCGTATGGCTCGGCCGAGGAGACTTTCGGACAGATAATAAAATCGTCATTGGCTCCTTACCGGGACGAACTGTTTATTTCTACAAAGGCGGGACACGACATGTGGCCGGGTCCGTATGGCAACTGGGGTTCCCGCAAACATTTGATGGCCAGCCTGGAACAGAGTCTGAAACGGATGAATCTGGAATACGTGGATGTGTTTTATTCGCATCGTTATGATCCGGAAACGCCGTTGGAAGAGACGCTTCAGACGTTGGTGGATATCGTACACCAAGGGAAGGCTTTGTATGTGGGCCTGTCCAAATATCCCCTGGAAGCCTATTTGTTTGCCAGCCGTTTCTTGAAAGAACGGGATGTGCCGTGCCTGTTGTATCAGGGACGTTACAGCATGCTGGTACGTGAGCCGGAATCTCAAGGAATCTTGCAGGCGGTCAGAGAAAATGGGGCGGGGTTTGTGGCCTTTTCTCCTTTGGCGCAAGGCTTGCTGACCAATCGTTACTTGCACGGCATTCCAGAGGATTCCCGTATTGCCCGTGGAGGCTTCTTGAAAAAAGAGGCACTAACGCCGGAAGTCTTGAGAAAGATTCAGGCATTGAACGAACACGCACGCTTGCGCGGACAATCGTTGGCCGAGATGGCATTGGCTTGGCTGCTGAAAGATGCGTCGATCACTTCCGTGTTGGTGGGAGCCAGTTCGGTGGAACAATTGGGTGATAGCTTGAAGGCGCTGGACAATCTTTCGTTCGAGGAAGAAGAGCTTCAGCGTATTGAAGAGATTCTTGCGTAGGCTTTTAATCTCGTGTGTTTGAGGAAGAAAGAGAAATGTAAAAAAGTGGGCTGTCTGTTTGTTAAAACTATTTAATTATAGACGGCTCACTTTTTTGGATATGAACATTCCTTTAAATTTGCTCCTTTGAAACACACTCGTTTTTATATATGGATGAAATAATCATTATTATCGGGTTGATAGTACTGAACGGTATCTTCGCCATGTCCGAGGTGGCATTAATATCAGCCCGAAAATCCCGGTTGTCGACCGACGTAAAAAAAGGTAATAAATCTGCTCGCGTAGCATTAAAACTGGCAGGGGACCCAGATCGTTTTCTTTCTACCGTCCAAATTGGGATCACATTGATAGGTATTTTGACCGGTATTTATTCGGGAAATAAAATTGCGGTCGATTTGACCAATGTACTGGTTTCGTGGGGAGTATCTTCTACTTATGCATCCGGACTGGCACAGGGGATTATCGTTGTCATCGTTACTTATCTGACCATCATTTTTGGGGAGCTGGTGCCGAAGCGTATCGGTATGAGTATGGCCGAAAGAATGGCCAAGCTGGTGGCCCGTCCGATGAATGTGCTGGCCAAGATTGCCTTGCCGTTTGTCTGGTTGCTTTCGAAGAGTACCGAATTGATTTTCAATTTGCTGAATATTAAGGAAACCGATAATAAGGTGACGGAAGAGGAAATCAAGTCGATTATCAAGGAAGGGGCTGATGATGGAGAAGTGCAACCTGTGGAACAGGACATTGTGCAGCGTGTATTTCTGTTGGGTGATTTGAAGGTCGGTTCCATCATGACGCACAAAAGTGATATTGTTTCACTGGAAAGCAACATGACGGCTTCCGAAGTGAAGGAGGTGCTGGTGAAAGAGCTGTATGAGTTCTACCCGGTGACGGAAGATGGGGACTTGGATAAGGTGAAAGGGGTGGTGAACCTGAAAGATTTGGTTTTGCATCTCCCTGAAGAGGATTTCAATTTGTCTGCCTTGACGCATGAAGCTACGTTTTTCCATGAGAATATGAATGTATATAAGGCATTGGAACAGATGAAGGCGCAGAAAATAAGTCGCGCGCTGGTTTGCGATGAGTTTGGTGCCTGTGTGGGAATCATTACTTTGCGCGATATTCTGGAAGGACTGGTCGGTTCGATGGATGATGCCGGAGAAGAGCCGGATATCATCAAGCGGATTAACAAGGAAGGATGGCTGGTCGACGGACAGTGCCCGTTGTATGATTTCTTGTGTTATTTTAACCGACAGGATTTGTTAGAGGACGTGGATTACCATACAGTAGGAGGGTTGATTCTGCAATATTTACAGCATATCCCTCAAAGCGGTGAAACTTTGGAATGGAATAATTTTGTTTTCGAGGTCGTAGATATGGATGGAGCTCGAATCGATAAAGTATTGGTGACGATTCCGTCTTCAGAAGAAGAGGGTGAATGTGAGTTTTGATTTTGCATATAATTCGTGACTGAAAGGCTTTCCGGGCTTAGGCTTTGGAAAGCCTTTTTTGTTAATGGGATTGAATATAACGGGATTCTTGGTTAATATGTGTTGTAAAACATGATTTTTCAGCTGTTTCTTTTGCGGTTTCAACCGGAATGTTTACTTTTGCACTGTGTTTTTCATAGTATTAGATTTAAGGTTAACAAAGGTTGGAGTTCAGCGGAACTCCTTTTTTTATGTCCTTACGTGAGGTCTTCTGTTTTCAATCCGCTTTTATCTTCCTGGTTTTCTGTAAGTTTCCCCTCAGACTGTTTACCTTGTTTTTCCGTATGCGGCTTTTCTGTTCTTTTCCTGTAAACGGTCCGTTTGTTTTTTCCTGTGTTTCGTATTCTGAAAATGTCGGCAGGATAACCTCTCTTTTCCTTTATGTTTTCTATGTTTCCGGTGTGTAAACCGTAGGTTTTCCTGCCTGGAACCGTAGGTTTCCACCGGGTAGAACGTACGTTTTCCGGCAAGGAAACATAAAAAATGCGGGCCGTCCTGTGTAAAAATGTCCCTGCGATGCGGGATTTCCGTGACGTCATTTGCCCTGCTGCATGGAAAAATCCCGGTTCTGTTTGTGGACATGTAGCTCCGTTTCCAGTTTTTCCGGAATTTTTTTCGGATTTTTTGCCTTTCGGGGGAGGAATTTTGGCCGGGATTTCCCAGCTGGGTGAAAAAAATGGTCGCCGGGTTCATTTTTTTCGTCTTCCGGCTGGCGCAGAACTGGCCGTTTTCGGGAAATTCTTGTCCTCCGGTTGGCAAAAAACGGCGATTCC
>CABIXF010000089.1 GCA_902362595.1 Bacteroidaceae bacterium
CCGTCGGATAAGCTGATTGACGATAGGATTATATTGAACCCAATCCTAACTTCTTACTACAGAAGTATTTATCAAGCGACCAATCTGGGCGCACTTGCGTAATGCTGTGTGGTCTCAATACGACTGTGCCCCAACATCTTGCTGACCGTTTCAAGCGGTACGCCATGGGAAAGTGTAATTTCTGTCGCATAGGTATGACGGGCTGCATGGAAGACCAGCTTACGTCCTATACCGCAAATTTCGGCGATGCGTTTCAGATAACGATTCAATGAACTGTTGGAATACATGGGGAGAAGCTTTCCTTCAGGAGCCATATCGCGGTATTTTTCAATAATATGGAACGGCAGTTCCATAAGCGGTATTTCAAAATCTACACCGGTTTTCTTGCGAGAACTCCTGATCCACCAGGTACCATCTTCCGCGAGAGAAAGGTTTTCATTTGTCAGCAGACACATGTCGCTATAGGGAATACCCGTATAACAGGAAAACAGGAACATATCTCTCACATGATAAAGAATCTGATCATGGAGAGGTGTTGTCATAATCCTATTCAATTCTTCGGAGGTGAGATATTTCTGTTCCGGTTTCGGATGTACCGGTTCATATCCGACAAACGGGAATACTGTTATTATACCGTCAGCAATAGCTTCTCCGACAATTGTTTTCAGTTGGACGGTAAGATTGACTATTGTGCCTGAAGCCAGACAACATTCCGTACGTAGATACAAGTCATATTTTTCAATGAAGGAACGGTCCAATGCGGCAAAAGGGATATCTGACAGCTTATATTGCATCTGTAAAAAACGTACCAGATGATTGTAGGAATTGCGGTAAGCCCTCAATGTCTTTTCCGTACGATTGATCCCAACGCGTTTCTCGAAATTTCTAATGAAAAGTCTGAAATAGCTTAATAGGGTTTCCTGTTCCGAAGCCATACCCAAAAGTTGATGCTTTACATCCTCTGCTGTTACATCCTCACGGATTGCAGATTGTTCCGCATAGATGCCGAGCGCGGCAGCACGTATTTCATCCAGTCTGTTGTTTATGTCTCTTGCCGCAACACTTTTTCCACACGCCCGTCCGGATGACCACAATGACTGTGGCACACGAAACTTGACACTGAATGCTGTTTCAGAGTGCTTGCCGACAATAAGCCGTGCCATCACGGGACAGTTTCCCCTGGCATCCGCCTCGCTCTTTTTAAGGTAGAACGAAACCTTTACATCTGTCTGATTCATAATCTGTTCCATTGTTTGCAAAATTAACAGAGACAGAGTTAATCATCGGCATGTAAAATATCGTCAGACATCGACAAAGCTATCACCATTGACTTCCGGAACCTATATTTTTCATATCTCAAAAAAAATAAGTACCTTCGCTAAGCCAAAATGATGAAACTGCGTTCTTTACGGTCGGAGCAGAAAGGATTTTCAAACAACTCCATACAACTGGAATGGGCAACGGATAGGTAGCAATTTTTTCGCTTAACTATTCAAAAAACGGCTTCAAAGCACACATTTACAAATGCGGAATAATGCTGCGTATCTCCCTGAAAGCCCAATAGTTTACATTATTCTTCCTAAATCCATCCGAAATCGGGCGAGTTTCGCTATATTTGTCTATTACCCACTCACAAAAACAAAAGCCATGAAAGAAATTAAACTGGAAATTTGTATCCACTCTTTGCAATACGAAGAACTTGCTCCGAAAGACCGCGAACTGATTGACAAGGCCAAAGAAGCCACTTCCCGCAGTTATGCACCTTACTCCAAATTTTCGGTAGGTGCTGCCGCCCTGCTGAAAAATGGCGTGATTGTGACAGGCACAAACCAGGAAAACGCCGCCTATCCTTCCGGACTGTGTGCCGAACGTACCACCTTATTCTATGCCAACTCTCAGTATCCCGACCAGGCGGTACTGACGCTGGCCATCGCTGCCCGAAGTGAATCCGGCTACCTTGACACGCCGATTCCTCCCTGCGGAGCTTGCCGCCAGGTATTGCTGGAAACGGAACAGCGCTACCGTCAGCCCATGCGCATCCTGCTGTATGGAGAAAAAGCGATTTATGAGGTGAACGGCACGAAAGACTTGCTTCCTTTGTCGTTTGGTGGGGAATTTCTTTCTTAACTACCATATTTATTTTTTACAAACCCCTGAAAGTCTATGAATTAGATCTATCCGGGGTTTTGTTACTAAATACCTCCTATAATCTCTCATTTTTCCTGAATAAATATTGCACAAATAACTGACTTAGTACAGTTATATTTCAAATCATAACCTCTAACCTTTACATCATCCTAATTTTTAATCACTTTATAACATATAAAAAATCTTTCATTCTTGAGAATTCTGCATAGTTGATTCATGTACAAAAAAGACGATTTTTACGGAGATTTTAAGAATAACCCCATAAAGGATGGCTATCATGCTGGAAATCAAAATAAGCCCTATATCAATAGGCCTATATCACAGATTTTTTGTACTTTTGTATTCAAATCAAGACGATTATTTCCAAAACATATTAGAAAAAGAAAAACATTCTACTTATCAGGAATTTAGGAACATAGGAAATTTTCAAACGACACACTCAAAAAGCATAGTAATTCTTACGCTATAAGCGACTGTATATAAAATTTCCCATAAACCGCTAACTAAAACATGCTATCACAGTTTTACACTTTATACTATTAAAAAATTATAGAATTCAAAAAATATGAGTTGCATTGGATGTGCATTAGAAATCCTTATAACATGGGGGCTACAAGGTATTATAGCGATATGCATAATTGTAGCTACATTATTCCTCATTCTTATAATCAACATTTTTGCGCTTAAATTATCCACAAAGCGTTTAATGAAAAAATTTAATCACCTAAAGAATACATATCCTTATGCATACTCTTATTTCCTAGAAGAAGTACGAATTTTTAAACCAGAAAATAGTTTTACGAGACAAGATATAAAAAGAATCACTTCTTTCCCAGAAATAAAATGGAAAGAAATACAAGAATTAAAACAACTTCAACGGGATGAACAGGTATTAGCTGAATATAATATGATTAAAACCACCTATTCTAATGGACTTGCTTGTTGGGAAAAAGAACATCCGTCTGCGAGCAAACTATTAGTTATAAACAACATTACAGAAATAATAAATTTCGACAAACGACAGAAAAAATTTTTGGTAACAGAAAAATGGGAACAGGCACAAGTTGCTTTTAGTAAGTTATGCCGTAGCAAGAAATCTACAACTCCACACTCTGGTTGTTATTTCTATAACTTAAATCTTGTAAAAACTAATTATAAAGGAGAAACTTTAAAAGGAAACTATCGTGTATGGCAATTCTTTTTTTCAAGTTTCTGTACTGCTACTGATTTAAATTACACTTATTTTAAACGGATTCTTGAAAATAACAATAATATAGAAAAGTATAAACAAGGAAAAATAAAATTTCCTTCCTATCTCAATATAGAAATTAGTAATTTTATAAAATCCTTGAACGTTCCTGTGCAAGTAATCACATTTGGAACCAATCCTGATGAAAGTCTTCAATTTCAGTTTTTGACCTCAAACTTGGCTGTACTTGGAATTCAATCATCTAATTTTCATCACTTGGATAAATTATCTTCAAACTATGTAGCCATTATTGATGAAATAACAACACAAACTCAATTTGTGGAAAGATGTAAATCTGTAATGCAGCAATTTGAACACCAAAATCCTTGCATCATTTATATTTCTTTTATGAAAGAATTTTCTCGAAAGGAAATGCAAGAACTCATTAATAAAAAAGACAAAGAGTTACAACAACAAAAATACATAAAAGATGATATCAATTCGATTTCTAATGCACTAAAGCCTGCTGATATTGAAACAGCAAAAGATAAGATTCAAAGAATTAAATGTTTCACACAAACTACTAATGTCGACAAAGAATTGGCAAATATTATCAATACAGCAGAACAAAAAATCAATAATGACTATACAGTAGGAATTATTGATAACTTTGATATTCAGCATGTTGATTATTTTACTCCACATTCTGTCCAAAATAAGAGCAACAAGATTTATCCAGTAATTAAATATCCAAAATATGGAAATATCGTTTTTCCTTATAGAAGAAAAGCCATAGCCAGAAGAGGTTTTAGTGAAGCTAATTTCCAAAATTATCTGCAAGACATTTTTAAAGAGTGTGATTTACTTATACTCGGCGATTGCAATATACTCCCTGTAGAAGATAACAGGCCATTTGAACCAGACATCGCGATTATATGCAAGAAACACCCATCCATAAGAATAGACATCGAAATAGACGAACCATACGCTGCTCTTACACGTAACCCCATCCATTATATAGGATGTGGGGACGATTTCCGTGATACACTTTTAAACAATATTGGATGGATTGTCATTCGTTTTACTGAATATCAAGTCTGTTCCAACTCCAAGGGGTGTGCCGCTTTAATTGCACAAGTGCTTCATCAAATTTACCCGTCTACATTCCTACCTATTGATCTTCTCTCATATCCTACTCCCAAAGAAGTTGAACGATGGACAGAAATTCAAGCAAAAGTAATGGCAATCGAAAATATTCGTGAAAAATACCTAAACCATAAATTTGGTATTATAGAAAACGAAAAACTTGAAATTTCTGATATAAAACAAACAGAAAAGGAAAAAATATGTGCTCAAATGGTAACCCCATTAGTTTTTGATACTTGTTCCACAAATAAAAATTATACAAAAGGAGAATCTACATTTCACGTAAGAGATACTTATATTCAATTTTATCCACAAGAGCATATTTATCTATACAATGGACAAAAGTTATTTATTCCTGTCAGCAGTGTTATATCTTGTTTCTTTAAGCCATTTGACTCATATTATTGGGCAGAATACAAAGCCCGTCAACGAAATGTACCACAAGGACAAGTACTTGAAGAATGGGATGCCAAAGGTACATGTTCACGTGATGTAGGAACTTTTATGCACCAACAAATAGAAAATTATTATAAAGGACTTCCTTATAAACAGGAATTCTCATTTAACTACGAAGGAAAATATGTTCATATAGAAGAGCAAATCACCCTTGACCATGAATATGCACAGTTTATGGAATTCTCCAAGAATCATAATTTTAAACCTTTTAGAACAGAATGGACCATTTATGATGAGGAACTAGAAATTGCAGGAACAATAGACATGATACATAAACGTGGAGATGTTTTCGATATATATGATTGGAAGCGTAGTCATCGTATTGTTGACTTTATGGGCAATCCCATCACAGTAAATAATTATGGTGAGAAGGGTTTGGGAGAACTCAATCAAATAGAAGATACTCCTTACTGGCACTATTGCATTCAACAGAATTTATATTGCTATATTCTTGAAAAAAAATATAACATAAAAATTGGAAAAATGTATCTTAACGTGAGTTCGAAATAGTAATAAATATATTTCAGTGATAATTAGAAACATAGCGATAAAAGTATTAAATTTATAGTGCTGAATTATAAGATTTAA
>CABIXF010000090.1 GCA_902362595.1 Bacteroidaceae bacterium
GATGCACTGTGCCCCCTTTTTACTAACGATGCAGATTATTTTCGCTTCTGTATCATATAGGCGCGTAGTTGCGGATTTGAGGTATTCAAAAGTTTCAAGCAGTTTTATAGCTTTCTTTTCGCCCTTTATTTGCTTACCCTTGACATCAAAACTACGCACTCCACGTGGCTCGAGTTGATGGAATTGATGTCTTTGGCTAATTTTAGAGCCCGACGTATGCGGAAACATATCTATCAATTTTTTACTGTTTTTTGAGAAAACGAGGTATGAGGGAACATATCGAAGTAATAATCACCAATAATACGCATTAAAAACTAATCACTGTTGTATTTAAACTATTCGAAAAGGATTTAAATATTAAGGGAAGACTCTATAGATCTTTTCAAATAATTAACGAGTTCAATTATCTCAGTCTCCATTCCTTCCCACTTGTCATCATAATCTTCCAAATAAGCCTTTTTTGCTTTTTCAAGTAAAGTAGCATGCTCTTTGGCTAATTTAGGTATCGCCCATTCAGCAGCCTGATCTTTTGAGCAAATTCTACCGGAAGAGGATGTCAGCCACATTCTGGCTAAAGTTAAAATCACATTGCGTTCGTCACCTTCAATGCTAGCTATCAACCCGGGTAAGGATTCTTTAATCGCCCTTCGAATATCTGTCATTGGTACAGGCTCAATCACTTCTGTTGCCTCTGGTCCGAAAAGGTTAATACTATTTTCTCTTAATTGAGATAAAAGAATTGCTAAATCGGGATCATAAGTTGGCTCAGGAATTGCTCCCTTATCAAACTGCTCCCTTAGCCACTCACCATACATAAATTCATGTTTAGGAGGAAATTTCCAAGGGACAACATCCTTTTGATTTATGACCGTAACTTCAAGTGGTCTAATAGCATTTATGTTTCTATATAAGGCAAAGAGGATAATTTTTCTGTCACTGATTGAATAATATTATATCTCAGGTTTAAAGTTAGCGAAATTGTTTTCTTGTTTAAATCTAAAAATGTCAAATTTGTATTATTTATTAAAGCTAACGTGGAATATGTTATAATTTCACTTATGCATTGAGTTAGATTAAATTCAATATACTGATTGGAAGAAGCCATAACATTTCCACTGCAGACAATAGAATTATCAGAGATGTCAATTTTTTTACCTATTAAGCGCAAAAAATCAATCATATCATAGACATCCGTTTTTAAATATGGATTTTTTATGATAAATTTTTGTTTGTTAACAGATAAAAGTAATGCCGTTTTAGTGGCCCCTCCTACAAGCGGTCCACTCAAATCTTCGCTAGAGTATGAAAAATTTTTTATATCTAACTCGGTTATATCGCTATTGTCACCAAAATTACCTATTATTCTATTAGATTCTATACTTATTTTGTGATTAAAACATTCAATCACTGAAGCAATATGAGAAAATGGTCTATTATGTGAATCTATCGAATCACCAATTTGACAACCTCCAGAACCATAATATTCAAATTTTCCTAATGCAATTAATAGCGCCGGGCACAAATACATAGAACCATGAATACACTTTCCTAAAGTCTCTGTCCGAGATAAGTGTTGGTATGCATAACTGACCTGTTTATTCATTTTCTATGAATGCCCTGGGTAAACGAAAAGGAACAAGGTATATTTCATCCTTGTTCCTATCGGTCAGTATGTGCTATTCAGTTCAACAAATTGGAATTTGTTGCTCCGTCAAACTGAAAGTTTCAAGCGTTATAGACTTCCCACAAATATCTCTGCATCAATCGTCAAAGTTTTTAGCTTTTTGAAATCAATCTCAGTTTTATCTACATGGAAGAGCAGTGGGGTCATGTCTGCAAAAATTTTAATATCCTCTAACGGCATTTCATATGATTCTGAAACTCTTTTTTGGTAAATAACAGAATACTGCTTCTTGAATAAGTTAATCACATTCTCATTGGAATACTCTTGATTTTTCAAATGTTCTTTTGCAATGTTTCTGAACTCCATCAGATGTTTATTCCCAGGAATAACCTTTACAATATAGCCGCTATCCGTCAGAACTCTATTGAACTCCAAATAATTAGCTGGTGTAAATATGTCCAGTATACAGTCTACTGAGTGGTCTCTAATTGGCATATTTTCCAAATCACCCACAAACCACTTTATAGACTTACTACCGTCTCTTTTTGAAGCAAGGGAAATGGCATCTTTTGAAATATCAAAAGCAACTATATCTGCTTGAAATAGTTCTTTGATTTTTCTAGAATAATATCCTTCACCACATCCGACATCAAGAATAGTTGTTATGTTTTCAAGCTTGCTCAATATATGTGTTATCTCCGTAAGAATATGTGAATAGTATCCCTTTTCTAAAATATCCATTCTGCTTTCAAAAGAAGTTCTGCTATAATGCTTAGATTGCTTTTGATTTAATGCAAAATTCACATATCCTAATTTAGAAATATCGAAACAATGCTTATTACTACACAGCAAACTATTGCCTACCATCTTTAACTTTCGTTTACATATTGGACAACGAAAAAGCTTTTCGCTGTCATTAAATCTAATAATTTTATTCATGACATCCTCCATTATTACATTCTTGACCGAAAGCGAGTTATGTAATACGGATGTACCGCAACACAACTCGCGGTATTATCTTAATCTCATATATGCTGTCATCTTATCACCTCCTCAAATTCAAGTTTGTATAACTATTTTATTGCATTATAGCATACTTTGGTCTGCTTTTCCCACTCCAGAGAAAATTTCTTTGTCGATAATTATCCTACCTATAGGAATATTTTTATTCACCAATACTTATCTCGGACAGAGATTTCCTAAAAAGAAAGGAATGTTGGCATTACATATGGTACTTGCGTCAATAAACAAACGTTTGTTATATATTTTTGCAGTACCACCTAGTTCATTTATTATTGCGATAAAAACATATGTATCACTTACTATAGGTGGATTAACAATAACAGTCTTCATTTTGAGTGCAATAGTTAATGCTATTATTTGAACCATTGAATGTTTGTATCCATCCAAACTTAAGGAGGCATTAACTGGACTATTTTTGCTCACACTTATATTAATATTTTTATTTTCTCCTTTAAACAAAAAATCGGATAAACATTTATATTCCATAATAGATTCCTTGTAACTCTAATTGTTGATAGACAAAAAAACAGATCGCCTATGCATCACAAACAAAATACGGTTAATTTAGTGTTTTGTTTTGTAATTAATTTTAGAAAATGTATTTTTGTGCTTGCTTTTAGGATTCTCTTTCTTGCTTTTTGAACGATTGTGAAAACCTAAATCCTTCCCCATTGAATTGTGTTGCTTATTCTTCTCGTTTGTGTTACTAACCAACTGACCGCAGGCAGCTTTGATGTTATTACCTCGTGATTCTCTCATTTTTACTTCTAAACCAGCCGCTTCAAGTCGCAATTTAAATGCAACTAATTGTTGTTTGTTTGGCCTGTTAATATTGCAATTTGCGGTATCATTATATTGCAAAAGATTTATCAAAACATTTTTCTCACGAAACCATCTTCCTAATTGACGTACATCAGTTGCTTTATCATTTAGACCAGGAATCAATAAATAAGCAATTGTTACTTTTCTGTTATGTCTTTCCGAATATGATAAAACAGATTCAACAATCTTATTTATGTCATAACCTTTCATGTGAGGTATAATTATATCTCTTGTTCTTTGATTTGTTGCATGAAGAGAGAGGGTGAGTTGTATCTTCAGATGTTCTTCTCTTATTTTTTTTAATTGTTCTAAAGGACCTACTGTCGAAATATTAATTCCATCTGTGGGGAAATTAAGCCCATTTCTATCTCTTAGTATATGAATTGACTTAATTACATTATCATAATCCTCAAATCCGCAACTACGCGCCTATATGATACAGAAGCGAAAATAATCTGCATCGTTAGTAAAAAGGGGGCACAGTGCATCGAATGTCACCATAAAGACATATAAACGCCCCTTACCCCACCATGCGACTTGAGGCAATACGCAAAGTCACGACCATAAGTTGTCGGTGTTATCCAAAGTCATTCTGGAACACATCAGCATAAGCGTTGTTGCATGAATAGATATTCAGCACATACTGCCTTGATGTCCTGCCCCATTTGGCTGGCACAGAGATGAACTTGAAGACAAACGCCTTGATGCGGCTTGTTGCTTTGAGTCCGAACCTCTTCACGTCAAGCCTCGCCATGATGAATTTATAGAAGTTGCGTATGAGTGCCGTAAGCAGAAGAAACACCGTGTTTTCTCCCATGAAGGATTTTGGAAGCCTGTTCCAGCCGAATCCGTTATTCATTTCATCGAAGATGCGTTCCTTCCCTCCACGGAGGTTATAGAATTTGACAATCTCTTTCTCGGAAGACTCGTAGTCATTTGTAAGGATGCAGCGGTAGGTGTATTCGCCTTCCCACAGGTCAATCTCACCGTCAATTCGCTTCTGCCTTTGGATTACAAGACGGTATGCCCTCCCTTTCCATTTCTCAACAAGAATGGAGTTCAGTTCAAACTCAATGCCGCCCAGTTCCTCTCTCTTCCACCCTCTGAGTGCAAAGATGTCATCGTAGAGCGAACCGCAGCGGTTGGCGCGGATATAGAAAGTCATGCAATGCTTTCCGACCTCTTCCACAATTTCCTCTGAGCAGGATCCGCAATCTGCCCTGAAACGATTGACTGTCAATCCTTTCTGTTCAATCCTCTCAAAGAATCTCCTCAACGTGTCCTTCTGGTGGAAACGAACGTTAGTGTTGCCGTCGCTGTTCTCTATGCCGACAATCATGTCGCCAATGACAGCCACACCTGGACGGTACCCGAGAAACTTCTTGTATGTGGGTTTCGCATCAAACTTCTCAGCCTCTATGAACTGGTGGTCGAAGTCAACGTCATACCCCTCGCCCTCTTTCAGCTGCCCTGTGGACAATAGGCAATTGAGGAGCAGTGTATTCAGCATGTCTGCCGTGTTGAAGTCGTAGGTCTTGCCAGTGTCGGATGTGTAGGAAATGTTATCCTGGGTCAGTTCCTTTATGGCTCTGAGAATCGTGTCGGCACTGCATGTGCGAAATGTCGGATGAAGCGAGAGGTGGTACATCAGATGAGTGGTGACATCCTCTATGCATGAGCCGCCACAGAAATAAACGCTCATAAGCGAACGGATGATTTCGCTGTATTGATAACCATACAGCCTGCATCTCATACCGAGAGTTGAGTCGATTACAGATGAGAGATTGGAGTCAAATAGCTCCATTATTGAAAAAATTCCTCCAAAAGGAGAGAGTTTCTCAGATTTTATTGCTACCTTTACCATGTCTGTCGGGTTTGATACATATTTTGATTTGCAACACTAAGATAGGTGAAAAATCTGACATGGCAAAATCCTGAGCAACTTTTTGTTGCTCAGGTACTTAAAAAGTTATATTTGTAATAGTGTTGCGGAATTAAGG
>CABIXF010000091.1 GCA_902362595.1 Bacteroidaceae bacterium
AAGTATTAACTTTGCCAACGACACTGAATACTAACTGGGGAGTGAACGGATATCACCGGAAATGCTGAACGGGTATCCGCCGGAATATGCACTCTCCTGATCGAAATCTGTGTTACCCATCCATGTTCTGAAGAAAAAATCAATTCAAAACTTCCCATTATTGAAATCCCTGTAAGTTCTGAGGACGATATAAAAGAAATCGAAATGAATACTGAACTGAAGGGAGACAAATATAATATTACATTAAAGGATGCATACAAACCGTTAGAAATAGAGTATCCTGTGCAAAAATATGCTCTTTTCAGTTCAGGTAAATACCACAATGAGGATTGCTATAAAACAACATGTAAAGAAATCACTATGCCTCAATATAAACAGGCACTTTTAGAAATCTCTGTTTACAACCAACACTTTGACAATAATTACTTCCTCCTTTATGCACAATCTTTAGGATATAATATTAAGGACTGCTCTATTTGCCAGCATTATAAATATATTCAAAATTGGTATTCAAGCTATCCTTTATGTATGCAATACAAGAAACACCATACACCCAAAAGTCCCCATTTTTTATACGCCTATAGATGTCCATATTACACAATCAACCGTAGTTTTTATCAAGAATACAAGAGTTGTGTAACGGAATCTCAAATCAAAGTCATAACGAATAATCCAAATGCTTTTAATAATTTAAGTTTCGAATCTTTATATTTGCAACACATAAACCGTATGCTAACAACAAGCATAGAAACCTTATCTAAGTATTTCAAACATCAGAAACTTTGGTTACGTACCGAAAAAAGTGACATAAATCTAGCAGAATATTATGATTCCTCTAAATGCTCTAAAGAGAATGAGTTGGTATATTATTTACGACTCTATCACTCAAGAAAAACAAATAGACCTCCTTTACTGATATATTGCATTGAAGGAAATTGTAGTTACGATACCCAAAGTACTTCAGCTAAATCTATCTGTTTAAAGATCAAGAAGGAAACCGACATACAATATTTTATCGCTGAAAATGGGATGATTCTATGTGCATGCCACATAATTTCTTTCCACAATATCCTACTAAAAGCTCCTACTAAAACCAATATTGAGTTACATAACACTGAAATATCTATCAATAACGAAGAACCACATTTCCCCAAAGACTATAAAGAGAACATACTTTCTTTGCTAGAAAAAGAGTTTACTTCAAAGACCATCTTTATTGAAAGATTTGACCAAAAGCGCCTCGATTTAAAATCATTATTTAACCACTGTACAATATCTGAAGAAAAGGGGACTAAAATGCTGAAGTTATATAATAATGACAATCAAGCATATAGTCCCCTCTATATTCAACCCTGTTTCAGGTACGACTCTCCTCAACAGCGAATCCCAACTATTATCCTACGACTTGATATGAATGAAAAATGGAAAAATATCTCCTATCAAGGTTGTCTGCTACTTATAGAAGGACCAAGTGGTGGCTTTTACAACATCAAAGATCTGTTTGAACAGACATAAAAATTACTCTTAACAACCAATCTTTTTCAATTAATTTTCCCCAGCTTCTTCAAGCGGCTGCGGATAGCTCCCTGAGTACGTTCAAACATCTCGGCAAGCGCACTTATGCTATTCCCTTCATCATACAACCGACAAAGCAACTTGTCGGCCTCTTCCTCCCACGGAATATATGCGTTTCCATGCTCATTCCTCTTCTCCTCAACCGTATAAGCCTTCTTCTTCTCCGGCTGCACGGGCGAAGAGAGGGTTTCCTTCGCATTGTAACTCTGCTTGGACGGAATGACACCCCTTACCCCGCCTTTCGGATTGGGCACATCCCCCTTGTAGCGAGGAATCAGGTGCATGTGTACGTGAAAGACCGACTGCCCGGCTGCCTCGTTCACATTGATGCCGATATTATACCCATCCGGATGATACCGTTCGTCCACCTTCTGCTTCACATACTGAAGCATCACATTCATGGCCTCCCGTTCGTGATGGGTCAAGTCAAAATAAGAAGCCACATGCCGCTTGGGAATGATCAACGCATGCCCTTGCGACACCGGATAGCCATCGTAGAACGCTACACAAGTGGCCGTCTCACAGATGATTTCCACCTTGCGCGACAGCCGGCAGAAAGGACAGGTCTCCCCTTCCTTCCGTGGCAGCTTGTTGAAATGATGATACTCGTAAAGCTCATAGCTCGCGTTCCGTTCCAGACTCAGGAAAGGCAAACGCACATTGCATTGATAGGTGTACTGGCGATAGATGGCATGCAACCTGAATCCTTCTTCCGTCAGGTCACGACGCACGGCAAAAAAGGCCGTTCCTGTGGGAGAAAGAAGATTGGTCACGTTCATCATCACTTCGGCCTGCGCGTAGGGTTCCAGCACGTTCAGCACATAGTTGCACAAGATGGTATCGAACTTTCCTTCCGGATATTCAGGCCGGTAATAATAGTCATACCCCACAATGTCATATCCCTGCCGTTTCAATTCGTCTGTGTCAAATCCATACCCGCAACCAAAGTCCAGAATGCGTCCCTTCAGCAGACTGTGCTGAAGCAAATAACGGGTGGGCGCAGAAAGGCTAGTGCGCTTGATGGCAGTCAGGTAAGGATGGTTTATTTTTTCAGGTTCCATAATATTAGTATTTCCAGGTTTCAAAGCCCATGTTCTGGGCAATTTGGTGCATCGGTCCGAACGTACGCCTATACACCTCTAAAAACTCTTCCTCATTCATGTTGACAAACTCCTTCGGGGTATATCCCAAAGACAGGAAGTCTTCCAAAATTGCAGGCTGATACCCTGCCTGCATCGAGATTTTCAAAGAATGATGCTGCAATTTAGCCAATTTCGGTAAGTAAATATCCAAATCCGGCAAATAATTGCTTTTGGAAGAGTTGATACTTCCATCAGCAGGAATCAGATTCCAAAGCAAGTCATGAGAAACAAAACTCCAGGGGATGAAATGGTCCAGTTCATAGTCGGAAGCATGCAACTCATGTCCCGTATAAATACAGCGTACAGGTCCCCCTAGTTGTATCACCTTATTCCAATAACGATGCGGATTTGCCAACGAGCTCCTGCTTTCCGGTCGGATTAACTTACTGGAGATGGCAGGGACATTCGGATTTCTCACTTGCAAGAACTGTGTCAAGTTCCAATAAGTGAAATCCATCAGAATCCGATAATGAGTATGCAGGTACTCATCCCATATCGGATTGAGTTCGATATAAAAATCCATCTTCTCCTTATGGATGGAATAGAGGCATCCGTTCTCCCGATTCTGCGAACGCCACATGATTTCCCGGTTGTTATGGGCCGCATTTATCCAGGGATACAAAAAACAGTATGGCACATACACTGTCAGTCGACGCAGTTTACTTTTTACCGATTTATTTTCCAGTTTCTCCTGAAGCTGCCCAATCACCTCCTCACAACTTGCATCAATCGGTATCTGCGTTTCTTTCTGCAACTCGGTGACAATCTCAAACAACGAATCGTTTTTCCCGAATGACAGCCGGAAATAGTGTATCGGATACCAGGCATTGGCCACCATGCGGACCATAATGTCCCATACGTTTATATGCAAATTTTCCGTGCGGGCATGTATCTGCAAGATGGACAAGAACCAGAAGAACTTATAGGTGGCCGAGGTGGTATCGAATACTCGGTTAAGGCATCGGGTGGTAAGTATTTGCGATTGTGGTATTTGCATAAGGATTTCTTTTAATAATTCCTCTCATCAAAGTAACTAAAAAATACTCTACAAGTATAATATCACATATAGCATATAATCATAGGCGACTAAGTATCAGCCCTTTATATACCCCTTCAAATATAGAATATGTTTTATCATCAGTTAACTTAAATTGGATTTTAAGTTCCATTTTGGCTGCAACAGTTTTTATACAACTAATAATATTAAAATAGCAATTATCTTTTATTTCCGTACTTAAGAAATCACTAAGAGTACATGGAATAAAGAGGTATTCATTATCATTTAACATATTAAGACTTCTTTCCCTATCCGTATATGTATCAATTCTATCATCATCACCATGTGGTGCAATCGCAAAAACTAATTTAGATCCTTTTGCTATCAACGATAATAATGATTTTAGATCAGTTGAAAAAAGGTTAGACTTATTAGCAAAATAAACCATTAAGATATCGCACATATCAATATCAAAACTACATAAATTATATGGCAACCATAGTTTATCTTTATTAGTTAACCCTTGTTGAAGTAAAATGTTATATTGCTCTATAACCCATTCATTTAATATTCTTGTTTCAAATTTTCCATCACGTTTGGCTGTCTCCGGTTCTGTAGAAATATATCCTATATAAAGCCCCATTCCACTATCACTAGAAAAAGTTGATAATCCCCCTACCGTACGAATACTCATATATGAAAAATGACGTTGATAGAGTGTATTTAATGCAGCCAATCCTATAATTTGCCCATTATGATAAATATAGCGCAACCGATTATAATTACTATCTATATATTTTACATACCTCTGCTCTTCATGATGTCTAGCATACGTTGCATCTATTAGCCATTGGCGTTTATCAAAGTTCTCAGAATATATGTTAACATGTATTTTCCCAAAAGAATTTCCTAATTCATTAGAGTTTATATCGAATAATTGATTAAAGCGTTCTTTGACTTATCTTTGTGGTCTAAAAGGTTCAATTGATGTATTACGACAAGA
>CABIXF010000092.1 GCA_902362595.1 Bacteroidaceae bacterium
TTTTTTTTTTTGCAGACACAAAAAAGCCGTCTCACTTCATTTTGAGACGGCCTCAGGTTGGCAAACCAGTAAGAGTAGGTACGTACCTCTCCTGTGTCGAGTTTGATATCATAGCTCTCCATGAAAGGCTCTCCCAGGCGGAAAGGAACCGGATATGAAAATATCGGACCGTCGTAGCAGAAGGTGTGGTATTCTCCGTTTTCTCCGTTGGGGTCGCAGCCGGAGGGAAGGGAAGCGATGAATTCGGCATCGAGGTTTTTTCCGATAGCTTTTTTTCCCAATCCGTCGTGCATGGTAGTGACAATGATCGTTTTCAGCCGGGTCTGAAGGAAATCATCCATCACCTCTACCGTATTTTTCCCCCACAAAGGTTCCACCACCTGAATCCCCATCGGCTCCAGTTGCCTTTTCCGGTATTGCATCACGTCGTACAGGAAAATATCCCCGAAGATAAAATGGGTAATCCCCATTGCTTTCAGCTCTTCTACGGCTTCGGTCATGGCCCGGTTATAGTCGTCCATGTCTCCCCGCGGACGGAGACCGATTATTTTCAGTGGAATACCGATGCTCCGGCTCTGTGCCTGCAGCAGTTCCATCGGGATACCGTGCATGGTAGAGCGTGTGGTTTCCTGATTGACAGTAGTGAGCAGGAAGAGTATTTCATATTCGTCCGACTGCATGATTTTCCACAAGGCATGTGCAGAGTCTTTTCCTCCGCTCCAGTTGAAGACAGCTTTTTTCTTTTGCATGGCTGATACGGTGATTGATGAATATGTATATAAAAAAACTTGCATGCAGGAATACTGCATGCAAGCAAAGAATAATTGGTTATTTGTTCAGGTCACTGCTCAGCAGGAAGCGTTTTATCGGGATGATTGCATCCAGAATTGTTCCGTTCACAGATGACAGCTTAATGTTCAGGGTAATGCCTCCCTGATCATCCTTTTCTATCGACTGGTATTCAATGATTACATCTTTGAAGTAAAGTGATTTTTCATTGTCATTGTACAACGAGTGTCTGTCTGAACCGTAAGTCAGTGAGGTACCGTTGATAGAGAATGAAAGATCCTTAATACGCTGGGGGAAGGTCTGTTTGATAAGGGCTTCTACATCTCCTCCTTTCTTAAGTGCATTACGGATGTAATCGGAATACTTTCCTCCGGTGATAATCAGTTCATTTTTCAGGTTGGTCAATGCTCTGAATCCGTTTACTGCTACATCAAAAC
Organism: Bacteroidaceae bacterium; assembly: GCA_902362595.1. Taxonomy (GTDB): domain Bacteria; phylum Bacteroidota; class Bacteroidia; order Bacteroidales; family Bacteroidaceae; genus Phocaeicola; species Phocaeicola fibrisolvens. The sequence continues at coordinate 1,227 of CABIXF010000092.1, forward strand.
TTGCAAGTTCCTGATGGCTGGGGCTCAGCAGTTTTACCGAATAGTTGATATAGTCTCCGGCCTCCTGTGAGGACTGGTATTCCACCTGGAAATCGTTACGTGCCGTAATGAACTGGCTGAACAGATATCCTCCGCTTCCGGTTTCTTCCGTATAATGCAATACGCCACTCTGGTAATACTTGCCTACCTCTTCCTGATTTACAATGATGAAAGTCTTGTAATATTCATTGTGGTCGAAAGGCAGATACAATTCCGGACTGGTGTAGTTTTTATACTTTACTTTCAAATATAATTTCTTTGCTCCGGATTCATATCTCAGTTCCGTGAGCGAAGTGTGCTGCATATCTTCCTCGGTATATGCATACGGTGTTCCGTCGTTGTCAGAAGAATGAATTGTCAGAAAACCTTTCAACTGTACGGCAAAGTTGTCTGTCTGGTGCTCGCGGTAAAAGGCATCGAAGTTGGCCTCATAGATATTTTTGCCTTCGGCAACCTGTATGCTGGCTCTTTGTGCCATATTGTAGTCAGACGGCTTGTCCGCCGGTTTTTCTTCATCTTTCTCCGGAGCAAAACCAGTGAATTCCAAGGTCTGCTCAAAATCCTTCTTGTGGTTTACGTTTCCGGTTACGACAAGCGTGAAAGTACCGAGCTTCGCATCCTGCTTTTGTACGCGTATCTCATCAATGAATACCTGTTTGTGGTTAATCTGTTTTTCTCCCTTGAACTGTTCCAGGCTGGCAAGTGCCACGGTAACCGTTTCGCTGGTATCGAAAATGAAAATACTTCTGAGTTCTTCCTGAGTGAGGGTATTGTCTTCCTCTCCGCCTCCCTGTTCCGGATCTTTTTTCTTGAATCCTTTGAAAGCCAGTGTCTCCTGAAAAGGAGTGCGGTTGACTGTTCCTGCCACTGTCAGATTGAAACTGCCCTGTAAGGCATCGATGTCTTCAGGAGTCAGCTGGCTGATGACAATGGTCTTTCCCTTTATCTGGTACGGCTTTTCTTTGTCGAATGAGTTGAGTGACTGCAGGTTCTCGTACACATCCTTTTGCGTGTCAAAACGGAACAGGGTGCGCAGTTCTTCCGGAGTGACCGAAGCGATTTCGTCTCCTGCCTTGTTCTTATGACATGCAGTAAACAGGACTGCTAAAAAGCAGAAAAAGGAAATTAATTTTACGATTTTCATACTGAGGTTTTATACTTAATAATTAAAAGATTCTTTTATTGTTTACAATAGTAATTGGGTAATGATAAGAGTTAAATAGGTATGTGATTTTTGAAAAAATAACAAATGAAAATTGCCTTTAGTTTATGAATCTTTCCTTATTTAACTTTTTTATTGGAACAGCACGTTTTTCCGTTGCTCAGAAAGGAGATGAATGGGGCCGTCACTTGCATTGCAAAGCCGGGGGTGAAGAGAGGACAGGGTTTCAAATTAGTTTGTCTGCCGGATTATACAAGGAGAGGATGAGATAATGGTTAAAAGAAAGAGGCTGTCTCAAAATAGAATTGCAAAAGTAAAAATCTTATAGATTAAAACCTAGAAGTAAAAAAAACTCCTGCTTTAGCCCTTGTTTATTGTAATTATAGGACTAAAAGCAGGAGATTTTTATGTTGTAGCTTATAGATTGTAAGTAACCCTATCTCTATTTTCTATTTTGAGACAGCCTCTTATTCAGAGAAAATTCCCAGTCTTTAATAGACCTTGATAGAAATCTTCGAATATCTTCAACATTTTCAAAGACAAGTTGAAAATTTTTAAAGGACATGTAAATACAGGCATTAGCAGTTCTCACAATACGGGGTTTGCTGAATGCTTACGTTGCAATAATATATAATTAAAAGTACAAAGTAATGGAAAATTCATTTGCTCAGATCAGCGAATTGTTCGCTCAGTTTTCAGAGAATGCCAAACTTCAGATTGAAAAAGGCAATAAGGCAGCAGGAATGCGTGCCCGTAAAGCGTCACTTGAACTTGAAAAGCTTCTGAAACAGTTCAGAAAAGAATCACTGGAAGCCTCCAAATGATTCCTTTCGGAATACGTACATACCAGGTATCAAGTAAAAGAGGGTGTGTCAAAAAGCATACCCTCTTTTTTTATGACAACGCCCCGACTTTCCCAAGCCGAGGCGTTGTTATTACCTAAAGATTT
>CABIXF010000093.1 GCA_902362595.1 Bacteroidaceae bacterium
TTTTGAGGAAAATCCAAACGACTTCAATCTGATATGAAACGACAGAGGCCATCTCAATTCATTTTGAGACGGCCTCTTTTATGTAAAAGATTTTGAATTTATCTTACCTGAATTACCAGATAGCGTGATACGCTCCAGAATTCATTCGGATTGTTAATTTTTAAAGTAAGCTGTCCTTTGTCATCTTTTACGAGTTCGTATGACCCCTGAGGATGAGTAGTCAGTAGTTCAGCCCGTTTGGAGTACAGTTTGATTTCTTTTTCCTTGCGGATATCAATCTGAGTGAAGTAGTCTTTATTGAACTCATTGTCCTTTAGTACATCACCTTTTTTCAGGATTTTCTGGTCTTTCAGTTCAGATTTCGTACCGAATACATACCAGGCAGTGTTCAGTGCTTGGTCTTGTGCTTCCACTGTCTTTGTCTTGGCCTCGTTTTCAGCGCTCAGTTCATCTACGTTTTTGTTCAAGTCCATGACCGCTTCGTCAAGTTCGGCGATACGGATGTTCTTGGCAGCCAGTTCTGCCTGTAATGTTTCAATTTGTTGTTGCTTGGCAGCCAGTTCTGCAGTCAGGTTTTTGATGGCTTTTTTCAGTTGTGCGGACTGGTAATTGCTGTTTTTCAGTTGTGCTTCCAGTTTGGCAATCTGCTCACGGTTCGATTTCAGTTTTTCGCTGATAAAGCGGATGTCTTCTTTTATTTTGTCGGCAGCCGATTGGCTTTCGAGGGTACCTTCTTTCAGGTCTACACGGTTTTCGGCTTCATTGATTTCACGGAATCCTTCCTGAATTTCATTAAAAGACCCCATGATTTCGTCCAGCTCTGTGTCGCGGTTGGAAAGTTCAAGCATCAGTGAATCATTCTGAGCTTGCAATGTGCTTTTGTCCTGACCGGAATTGTTACATGCTGTCAGTAATGCGGCAGCACATAAAGCAGATAAAACAACCTTTCTCATAGTTTTTTTATTTAGAATTATAATTTAGTTTTCTTTTCCTCCCAGTATGATGACGATTTCTCCTCTTGGTTCAGTCTCTGTGAAGTGGGTAATAACTTCCTGTAAAGTACCCCGTACACTTTCTTCATGTATTTTGGAGATTTCACGACAAACTGAAACAGGGCGTTCGGCACCGAATATTTCAGCAAACTGGGTGAGTGTTTTGACTAGGCGGTAAGGAGACTCGTAGAAAATCATTGTGCGGGTTTCCTCTTTCAATGCGTTCAGTCGAGTCATTCGGCCTTTCTTCTGTGGAAGGAAACCCTCAAAACAGAAGCGTTCGTCTGGCAGGCCAGAAGATACGAGTGCGGGTACAAAAGCTGTAGCTCCTGGAAGACATTGTACCTCAATTCCATTTCGGATGCATTCCCGTACGACCAGAAAGCCTGGGTCGGATATACCTGGTGTTCCGGCATCGGAAATCAAAGCAACGGTTTGTCCTCCTTTTATCCGATTGACAATACTCTCTACGGTCTGGTGTTCATTGAATTTATGATGCGATTGCATGGCATTCTTTATTTCATAATGTTTTAAAAGGATACCCGACGTGCGTGTATCTTCTGCCAAAATCAGGTCCGCTTCTTTCAGAACACGGATTGCCCGGAAAGTCATGTCCTCCATGTTTCCTACCGGAGTAGGTACAACATATAGTTTTCCCATTTTCTTTTCTTGCATGTGATAAAGCAAAGGTAAAAAGTTTTCTTTTTTGCGCGCGTGATTTGACAAACATTTAACAGAAGTTTTCTCTTTAATTATCCTTTTCGCCACTATTAATAAAAAAACGCCGATTTTTCGGTGGTTTCAACCTATCGTTGTAATTTTGCACCTGTTTATATTAAAAAAGATAATATGGTAGTATTCTCAGAAGACCACCGGGAAGAAACTTGCCGGAGAGGAAGAATTGAAGTGATATGCGGTTCTATGTTTTCAGGTAAAACGGAAGAGCTGATACGGCGTTTGCGGAGGGCTACTTTCGCACATCAGCGGGTGGAAATATTCAAACCGGCCATAGATACCCGTTATTCGGAGGAAGATGTGGTTTCACATGACAATAATAGCATAAAATCTACCCCTATTGATTCTTCAGCAAGCATCCTTTTGTTTACCTCGGAAATAGATGTGGTGGGGATTGATGAAGCGCAGTTCTTTGATGACGGGTTGCCTGCTGTCTGCAACGAGTTGGCTAATCAGGGTATTCGGGTTATCATTGCAGGACTTGACATGGATTTTAAAGGAGTACCGTTTGGCCCCATTCCAGCTTTGTGTGCCATAGCCGATGAGGTGACAAAGGTGCATGCCATTTGTGTGAAATGTGGAAATTTGGCTTATGTTTCGCATCGTACTGTATTGAATGATAAACGGGTGCTGCTAGGTGAGAAAGAAGAATATGAGCCGTTGTGTCGTTGTTGCTATCAAAAAGCATTAAAGAAAGAAAATTGTAAGTAGTTGGAAAACAATGTGCTATACCTCTAAGTGAAAAAATATTTAAAAAATATGGGGGTAATATTTGGTAGTTATTACAAAAATACCTACCTTTGCACTCGCAATCGGGAAATAACCGAGGCAAATAAAGGATTGATTCGCTAGCTCAGCAGGTAGAGCACAACACTTTTAATGTTGGGGTCTTGGGTTCGAGCCCCAAGCGGATCACCAGAAAATCAAGCGATTATCTTAAAAAGATAGTCGCTTTTTTCGTATTTATACGTTGGTTTACCATCATAAAGTCGGCTCAACGTAAAAATCTGAGGGATTCGTTGATTAAGCATAAATTTTGGCTCAACGTAAAAATCTGAGGGATTCGTTGATTAAGCCTAAATTTTAGCCAGTCTGAACAAAAAGAAGGCCTTGTCCTTTACTCCCCTGAACTGCGAACGGAAGCTCTTTATTTTTGCATTGAAGGATTCAGATGCAGCG
>CABIXF010000094.1 GCA_902362595.1 Bacteroidaceae bacterium
GGGATGAACGGATATAAAATTGTGCTTTTAAAGGCTATTTTTATGCTTTATAGGCTACCGGAATGTGAACGGGTATGCTCCGGAATATGCAGCTAGTGAAATCTCATTCCAAAATTAGATTTCTGTCTATTGGTTAAAGACAGAATATTTCGTAAAATAATAAAAATTAAAACTTTCCAGATTCTCATAATTTAAAATATGTTTTTACAAGACGATTATAACTTCTCTGTAGATGAAAACTTGGAATTGCATAGAATTGAATGGCTACTGTTTCCGACTTATGCAAAGGATTTTATGGTGTTCATTCGTATTTTCTAATTTAATAAAATGGCTAGCCATATACAAACTTAATTTATGGAAAGTGACTAGTCTTATCCACTATTATATTGAAAAACTTAATACAATTTTACAATTTCAGATAATAAATCTTCTACATTATTCCATTGATTGGTATCACAATGTATGTGATGCCCCAACCTAAGGTATTCGAGCCAACAGGCCAACATATCACGATAAGTTTCATCTAAAGTATCGAGAGAAGAATATCGCCCTACATAATTATTATAGCCTCCCCATGATTCGTTAGATACAGGATAAAGAAATCCAATATGTCGAATATCGGTAGGAAGGACATGCGCATATCCATCTTCATCAATCACGAGTTGGTTACCTCGTCTATCATCAGCATTCCTCATTTCATTTTTAATCTCTTCTTTCGTAAAAAGATGATGCGGCTTACCTATCATACAAAACTCTATATCAAAATGACATTTTGTGTTAAGATTTGATGTGTCATATCCTTTACATTTATTTTGAATTGAATCATTAAGGCAATTAACTATGCTAATAGCTACATCTCGATCATAAACCTGATACTTTTCCAGACTCTCATCATTTCCTTCACGAATCTTTCCATCTGAACAAAGATACCATCCTGAACTATATAGCCAAGAACTATAAGAGCCAAATTTGAATTCAAAACTGAAAGCGATATTTCCATTTTCCATTTGTTCTTGTATAAATTCTGAAAAATCCCATAATTTAAAAGACTCTTTTATAAAATCGTCAGGTTTAGGTAATTTCTTCTCATCAACATTTATCTGTAAACATAAGTTCGGTTGCCTTTCCGGATATGGATGATCACCAAATTCATGCATATTCAATATTTCTTCCTCTTTGTAACCTTTTGAAACGCCATACGCTATTTCTTTTTGCATTCGTTCAAAATAATTACGCAACTCTTCGTTACCCATCATAGCATGACGCCCATCATAAGTAGAAGGTATCTGATTATATGGACTCAATTTCATTACAATAAGGAACTTTCCTCGTATAAATCTGTTTACAATCTTGTAACCCATAGGAAGCGGTACCCCTGAATCATAATCATATACACCATATACAGCATCATCAGCTTTAACATAATGTCCAGGAGTATCTTCTACAAGAAGTTGATCACCGAATCTTGATACAGGAACTCCATCAATTGGCTCTACATTTTCTGCTTCAATGAAGAAATAATTCCAACGAGAATCTTGGAATGATTCAAAATATAATGCTTTAGGCTTTATGACATTAATACCTCCTTTTGTATAAATATATATAAACCCTGCTTCTGGAGCAATATCTGCATAAGAAAAATCCAATCCTCCACTTTCTGGCAATAGCATATGATTCATTGCAGAAGAAGATGCTAAGATATTAAGTACTCTAACAATTGCTGTAGGATCTTGGTATTCTGTTCTAACTGGAACACCATCTCTAAAAATACGATTAGCGACAAACCTCCATTCATTCAATTCCTTTTTTAATCTATCACTATAAGAACTTAACCATTGTGAAAGGCAGTTCCCGAATTGTTTTATATCAGGACGAGCTTTCGGGTCATTTGCAGTTCCTTGGTAAAGTAATTCTTCGATTTCTACAAGATATTCATTCTTTAAATGATCATAAAATCGTAATCCATGAGTTTGATCTATTGATGAATACTGTCCATCAAATCCTTTTTCATCACCAGAGAGAATCATCCAAAGAGTTTTAGCCAATGAATAAACATCTGCTTTAGAACCATCTGCACCCTTAGGATTGCGCTTCATTTCTGGAGCAATTGTAAAGATTGCCCCTAATCCTTTATCATTACGAGTAAAATTATTATTGTCAGGAAATTCCACAAGTCCAAAATCACCAAAGCAAAGACGTTCCTTATAATAATATATGTTATCTGGTTTAATATCACGATGATGTATTCCAAGATCATGAAGTTTCCCTAAAGTTTCTGTTAGATCTATGAATCCTTTTATGACAGTGGTTATCCAAGAAGAGTAGTCGATTTTATTTATTTTGTACGGATCTTCTGTACATTTAGTCCGCATATCATTTGACCATTTCATTATTGGAGTAGCAATAGGCATAACGTACCAATAATTATCTAAATCGAAATCAAGAATCGGCATTATTCCAGATATACTAGCATTATCTTTCATTATCTTTACCTCATCAAGAAATCGTTGTTCTTTTTCTTCACTTCGTACAGACAAATACTTTAAAGCTAGCAATTCTTGCGCATTTAAAGGGATAACAGCAAATACTTTTGCATTGCCGCCTTCACCTATCATTTCGTCAAGCTTATATTTCGCTTCAATACTTTCTTTTTGTTTATTTGTTTTTCCTTTTGAACCCATTTAATTTTATTGAATATGGTTTAAATTATAGATTATCATTTATATAATTTGCATCACTACTGTCCACTAAAAATGGACAAGGTTAAAAGTTAAATAAATTCGGTTCACTTGAACCATATCGGTCTTTGACATTTTTGAAATTCGATTTGTC
>CABIXF010000095.1 GCA_902362595.1 Bacteroidaceae bacterium
AATCGAATTTCAAAAATGTCAAAGACCGATATGGTTCAAGTGAACCGAATTTATTTAACTTTTAACCTTGTCCATTTTTAGTGGACAGTAGTGAACCGGCATATATTGTTTTAACTTATCCCATATATTTTTAGCATCTTCTTTAGAGACTTCAAGTTCTTGCATTTTGCAATCCAAAGAATCTACATATTGATTTCTAATAGCCTTACGCATTTCTGCATTTCTAGTCTTATCACAAGCTAAATGGGCAGTAAGTTTTTGTAATTCAGACTGTTTTTTAGATAACAAATCACAACATTCTTTTCTACTTGGATGATTTGCAAGGATGTACACCTTAGCTGTTTTACTGCCATTAAGATACTTCTTAATTATTGTGAGATTCCCTTCCTCGTTAAGTAAATACTCTTCTTTTAATGTAGTTTTATTATTTTCATCAATACAGACCTCGGATGGCAAATCAATAAACTCTACTCCTATCACAATATCTGTTTTCCCATTTTCTTCCCTAGCTTGTTTATTTATATCTGCCGCGTCTATCTCTATTATTCCCTTATTATCATTAAAAAAAATATCTAATGCTTCAAGAATTGTAGACTTTCCAGCATCATTTCTACCCACAAAAGCTGTAAAATCATTCAAATCTATAATCTGTCTATCTTTATAGCCTCTAAAATTTTCAATAATAATAGATTTTATCTTCATAAATTCAAATATTAATACGTATATGTTTAATTTATAAACTACTCAACCACTTCTTACCATCCTTCACTGGTGCAGAAACTACGACTTCCGGAGCAACAGCCTCTTCCCATCTTCACACAAGAAGGAGTCAAATTATTCTTCACATCAACACGCAAAAAAAGCGTGTTATTCTCTTTCTCCAATTCACCTTCAAAAAAGACATTATTGATATGTTTTCTTATAGTCTTTTCATCCCTATCAAACAGAGTGACCATCTGGTTAGCCGAAAACCATATAATCTCGTTTTCCAATTTCACTTCAATGGATGTTTGTCCATCAATGGTTTGGTATATAATAATTTTGTCATTCAATTCCATACCCTAACTTCCTAAACAGATTCAACAAATCCTTCTTGCTTTCTTCTTCCTATTTCAGCAATTCCTTCATTTCTACTTGCAGCTCTTTCATCTTACCAATAGCGACATATTTGCAAATGTAATGATTAAGCATGAGAAAAGCTACAGTTGTATTTAAAAGATTCCGTCCAACCTTATCCCCAGACCCTCAAGTCCTTCACCCAAAAACCTCCTGTCGATTTTTACGTTTCCTCAGGCAGAAACCTACGTTTTCCTTACGGAAAACATACGGCTCCGCACCGGGAAACGTACGGTTCCCGATAGGGAAACATAGAAAATGTAAAGACATATTCCCCATAATAGACCAGCGTTTGAACAAAAAAGGCCGGAAGCCTCCCGATTCCCAGCCTTCAACATATCGTCATCAATACAAACCTAATCCGCCTGCATCTCAAATCGCCATTCCCCGGCAGAAAGCCTCAACTGCCGTCCGCTTTCTGGCTCGCCGTTCACACGCCAGCTACGAAATTCGGCAGGAAGCTCCACTTCGGCAGACGTACCTTCCGGCACCCGGAGATACATGGTTCCGCCGTGAGCCGACTTGTCCATTTCCAGCACGATGCGACGGCCACCCGACAAGGGGACCTGCGTACGGATGAAATTCAGGTGTGCCGGATGAGGAACCACCCGAAAAGTCCGGAAGGCCGGTTCCACAGTTTCTATGCCGGCAATGTACTGCGAAAGGATGGTCAGCGGACCGCCGCTCCAGGCGTGGTTGTAAGTACCGCCCCCAAAACCTTCACTGCCGATGCCCCAGCCTTCCCACAAGGTGGTCAGCGGGCTTTCAATCATGGCGCGATAACGCAGTTTCATGCGGTTCAAAGCGTCCTGATAATAGCCCATCGTGCAGAGGGCCTCCAGCACGTATTTCTCCATATACGGACTGGCGTGATACCACTCGGAAAAGAAAGGACGGATGACCGGATACAGTTCTTCGGGCAAGACACCCGACACGACGGCCAACGCCTGTACACGGTCGTCAGGCTTTCCCTGATAACCCGGAGAAACATAATACTTTCCGTTCCAGAACGTACGGTGGAACACTTTCCGCAAGCGGTCGGCAGTGGCGTGCGCCCAAGCGGCTTCTTCCGGCTCACCAGCCAACCGGTTCATCTCTTCGTATCCTTTCAGGGCAATCACGTACCAGAGATTGAACAGCAGCGTCATGTCCTTGTTCTCTCCCCAGTCACCCCATGTCCATCCGCCGGAACGAGGTACGACCAATCCCAGGGAATCCGTTTTCCACACATGAATGTATTTCTAGTGATGTAGAGTGTCCGTTGCGCCTTGTTCCACAAGCGGGTCAGCATCGGGTCGTCGCAAGCGAAACTGCCGGCAAAAGAGGTATCATATCCTGTTTCACGGTACTTCACATCGAGCACCTCCACTCCTTCGGGGAGTTCATACTGCACATAGTGGCCGTTCATCCATCCCTTACATTCAAACTCCTGCTCGCCTTCCCGGGTGCGATATTCGGCAAACACATTGGGAGCCGAACCGCCCCGGTAGTTATCTGTACGGATACGGATGCACTTGCCGGCCGGAGCTTTCAAACGGAGGTAAGGGGTGACCTGTGCATTGTAAGGCAGATAGGCCCGCAACAGTTATCCAAACCCCAGCATTATCCTAAAAATATAGTTTTTTATTCTGTAAATCATTCTGTTATAGGATGAATAGG
>CABIXF010000096.1 GCA_902362595.1 Bacteroidaceae bacterium
CAGTAGAAGAACAAAAGAAAATTGCAGATTTATTACTGCTTATTGAACAACGCATTACTACTCAAAACAAAATCATTGAGAAATATGAATCCTTAATTCAGGCAATATGCGATACCTTAATAGAATCAGGACAACCTAAGGTCGAATTATCCTTTAACGATTTTGGAGAGCCATATTCTGGCCTATCTGGTAAAAGTGCAGAAGATTTTGGTAAGGGGTGGCCATACATAACATATATGAATGTCTATCAGAATCAAATCATTGATATAACCGATGTTGGTTTAGTAAAAATCAATGAGACAGAGCAACAATCGGTTGTCCGCTATGGCGACATTCTTTTCACCTTATCATCTGAAACGCCGGATGAAGTTGGAATGGGTGCAGTGTATTTGGGAGATATTTATCCTTTATACCTGAATAGTTTTTGTTTTGGTGTCCATATTACAGACGAAAGTAAGATTTACCCTCCATTTTTAGCATACTATATTTCAACCAAATCATTTAGAAAGGCTGTTTTTCCATTGGCACAAGGCAGTACACGTTTCAATTTGCAAAAGAGCGATTTCATGAAAAAAAAGTTTCTTTTTCCAACGGTAGAAGAACAGAACAAAATATACTCCGTTCTCAAAGCCTATTCGGACAAGCTTTCTATCGAAAAGAATATAGCCAATTTACTTTGTGAACAGAAAAGTTACCTTTTACGTCAGTTGTTTATATAAACATCTGACGTAAAAGGTATTGTTTTTCTTTCTCATACGAACATAACAAACTTTTCTCTAAATCAATCTTTGTTTGAATGCTTGTCAGGGCGTTAGCAATATAGACTACTTCATCCTCTGTTTTTGGAAGAGGAATGGAGTTTTCCAAGAAACGGGCGTTAGTAATGTTGATTGTGTTCTTCGCTCCTTTCTGTATAAGTGGATGCAAATAATTGAACGCATTGTTGGACTGCATGAAATAGAAGTGCAGAAAAACTCCGATGTTATCATTAATCGGCTTATATACACCATACAAAGGTGAAACCGCAACAGCATTTTTTATATAGCTGCGTTTTACTATCCCATAAGGGAAATCACCTGTTGGGCTTTTTGTATAAACGATGTCACCATATTTAACAATATTGTAATGCGATGTTTCTTTGGCAGCAAAAGAGCGTCCAAGATATTCTATCTGATTAATGACACCTTGACTTACAGATACAGAACAAACAGTATAGCCATTTATATTCTTTTCTGTTCTCTCTTGTAGAACTTTGCTTAATTCCGTTTTCTGCCAATTCCCCTCGCGTATTCCATCCATCTTTTTCTGATAAATAATTGCCTGAATTAAGGATGAAATTTCTGAAATGTCCGCAATTTCAGAAAGATTCTTTACGTCTATAAATGGTGATGTTGTTACATTAGCTGATATATGTGATATAGTTAAAGGTAAACAAGTCAATGGAGAATTTCTTACAGATAGTGGCAATTACTATGTGATGAATGGAGGCATAGAACCATCAGGTTATTATGATGATTATAATACTGAAGCCAACACCATATCTATAAGTGAAGGCGGAAATTCTTGTGGTTATGTACAATTCAATACCACTCCATTTTGGAGTGGAGGACATTGCTATACAATTCAAAATATCACAAATAATGTAGAGAAACTATATCTGTATCATTACCTTAAATGTAATGAGGATACTATTATGAAACTTCGCATTGGCTCAGGATTACCTAATATTCAGAAGAAAGATTTAGCTAAATTCAGGGTAATAGTACCGATAATAGAACAACAAAAAACAATTTCTGCTTTTCTTTCTTTACTTGAAAGAAAAGTCCAAGTAGAAACTGACATCTTAATTGCTGTACAGTCAGAAAAACAATATTTACTTCGCCAAATGTTTATATAAACATCTGACGAAGTAGGTATTGCCGTTGTGCAGCGTAACAATTCAACATGCGTTGTTCTCGTGCTATCTTTGATAACAATGTACCTATAATCTGAGCTATTTGTTTCTGTTCATCCATAGATGGAATACAATGAATAGTATTAAAGTAATCTACAACAGAGATATTAAGTAAACCATGATTTCTTGCACCTTCACCAGCTATATTTGCGACAGTTTTATGCCATTTTTTTGATTCAAAATAATAGATGAGAAAATCAGAATCCACTCTAGCTGGGTCTGGACGAAAACAAATATATAATGGGGATAGTACACCCTGCTCATAATTGTCTAAACGTTTTACTGTCCCCCAAACATAATCTCCCGAATAACTTTTATTATATGCAAAATCTCCCTTTTGTAGAAGGTAATATCCTGACAAATTTTCACTAGCAACATTCTTGTTGAAAAATTCTTCTTGACTAACAAGACCATATTGAGCTGCTATCGTTAAAACTTGCTTACATTGCTCTCCCGTATTTTTTCTGCAGATTCTATGGCAAATATCAGAAAGCCGTACAAAGTGCCAATCACCGAAAAAACCATATAATCTTATTTGTGGTTGCTTATCTTTGGGACTAGAAAAAAGTTTTTCACAGATTGCGGACTTTAGTTTTTTCAAATCCTCAATGATTTTGTTTTGAGTAGTAATGCGTTGTTCAATAAGCAGTAATAAATCTGCAATTTTCTTTTGTTCTTCTACTGATG
>CABIXF010000097.1 GCA_902362595.1 Bacteroidaceae bacterium
TATGGTGATTCTTATTGCTTGTGGATTACACAACTTCAGAATCACGCACAAAATGAGTCATATAATAAATTAATCTATATAAAGTCTAATAGACGTTGATGATATGTTGAAAAAGGTTGAAAGCAATCATGAATTAGAGGCTGAAAAGCAGGATGCAGACAAGCGGCTCACAGAAATCCGTGAAGCAAAAGAGGCATTGTTGAAAATCCATCAAGACCTTCAAGACGCTATTAAAGCAGAGCGTGATGCTGCAATGATATTGAGAAATGCTATTGATAGTTCCGGCAATATCATTAACGGTATTTGCAATGCCATTGTAAAAGCGTAAGCATTCGGTAAACCACGTTGCAAATTTGGGGTATTAGTTCCGAATCGGTACTATTCGTAGTCGATTCGGAACTAATAGTGTTTATTCGGAACAAGTTTGATTGGATTTTGCCCAATTACGTGGTAGAAGTTCCTCCATATTTTTCTCATCCCTTTCATAATATGGGATTTTACTCAGGACATCTTCCATCCAGATTCTAGGGTCTACTTCTGCCGACTTGCAGGTGGCTATCAGAGAGTACACGATGGCAGCCCTGTATGCGGATGCGTCGTTGCCGCAGAACAGATAGTTCTTTCTGCCCACGGCCAAAGGTCTTATGGCATTTTCTATGCGGTTGTCATCAATTTCTATTCTTCCGTCGTTTACGTATCTGGAAAGCCTAGGAAGAAGCGTGTACGTATATTCAATGGCTTTACCCATGCGGCTTTTAGGAAGCACTCTGAGATAAGCATCCTGCAGCCACTTTTCAAATTCAAGTATCAGCGGATAGGCTTCGCTTATACGTTTTTCCTTACGCTCTTCAGCTGCGAGTCCAGCATCATTGGCTTCAGATTCTATTTTGTACAGCTTGCCGATGGAATGTATTGCCTGTGTGGCCAGGGACCTGTTCTCTTCCAGGGCATCCACGTATTTTCTTCTGACATGTGCCCAACAGCCGACCAGAGTAATTCCTTTCATCTGCTCGAACTGTTCGTAAGCTGCATAGCCGTCACATTGCACAATGCCACGATAGCATCCCAGCAGTTCACGGGCTACCATCCCCGAACGGCTGCCACGGTCATAATGGAACATGACGTCCCCCGTGATGCCGTCGCGCACGCACCACTCATACCCTTTTTTCGCCTTATGTTTCTCATTGTCCATCACAGGAATGACACTCTCGTCCACTTGTATATACTCACTGGAGAGTATCTTCTGTTTGAGCAGGTTGTACAGCAGCTTGAGTTTCTCTACCGCCATTTCATACCATCCGCACATGGTAGATTCGCTTATGCTGATTCCTGATTCGCGATACTGCTGTATCAGACGGTAGAACGGGAGATGATACATGAACTTGCCGATGATAATGTCTGTCAGGACCGAGGCGCCTGCCATACATTTGCTGACCGGAACAAGAGGTAGCGGGTGAATCAGAATCTGCCTTTCCTCGGGGTATTTCTCCATATCGGATTTACTTATCACTTTGTGACGGACGGTCTTCAGGATATATACTTTTGCCGGAACACGTTCCAGGCGTGAACTCTCTTCCTTTCCGATTTCAATGAATTCATCCTTAAGCCTGCCTTCCCCGTCAGTTGTTCCTTCGGGGTAAAGATCAACAACTTCTACCGGAAGAGAAGATGTATCCAAGGGCTTGCGGGACGGCTTCTCCTTGACTTTTATGGTTCTGGTGATTTCTTCATCGCTTTTGCGGACTTCATCCTCCATCCGGGATATTTCCATGGAGGACATTTCTTCTTTTGAGAACAGAAACAACTGGTTGGGATCAAGCGGAAGATTTTTTTCGCTCATCCGTCCGAAGACTTTTTTCCGGAGCCAGTACAGCGACTGCTCCAGCGAAGCAACCCTGCTGATAAGCGCCGCTTTATCCTGGCGGAGCTTATCAATCTCTTCCAATAAGGCTTTTTCCTGTTCTTCCGTAAGCATCTGTATCTCATTGTTTCACAATGTAAATATACTAAAATCCAATGACATACAAAAGCAAACAGAGTAAGAAAACGGCACTATTTTCGAAGTTTCTGCAGGTTTTCAAGTCTCGTGCGACGGGAGTCGCGGGCTTCCATGATACCCTCCACTATCATGACAAGTTCCCGCCATTCTATATTTGCACAGACCTCATTGTCGTTGACAGAATCAGGCTTGCCTAAGGTACCGGCTTCCAGAAGTTTGGAGTACAACACCATGCCGCCCGGCTCCCAATGCAGGAGTTTTATACGGTCACGGGCACGGTTTATGAAGATATATAACGTGAGTTCGATATAAAATTAGAAAATAGACAGTTGTCCGTCATTGACAAAGTTTACATCAATGGCGGGCTTCTTTTCAAAAAAGCAATATGCTGCTATAGCCGACAAAGAG
>CABIXF010000098.1 GCA_902362595.1 Bacteroidaceae bacterium
GTTCTCCCCAAAATTACTCATAACAAATTGAATCTCAATAATTTCAAAGAACTACTATGATTTTTTAGTGGACACTAATGGTTCATAATGTAAACTTCCAATTTTAGGGCACCCCTTTTTAGACGGGCGCCAGCAGGCACCCGTCTAAAAAAGAGTCCACAAATTTAACGATTATTATTTGCATATTGTCATGGGAAGAAGGTTTTCGTAATCCGTTCTTCCTTTTTTTAATTCTCTGAGCAGCCTGCAGAAGTAATCCCTGAAGGAGACTCCTACCTGTTTGCAGGTTTCTATAAAGGTATTATAGATTGCGGAGTTCTGTATTCCTTTCACGCTTCCGAAGAACAGACTGTTCTTTCGTTGGACAGTGATTGGTCTTATCGCTCTTTCAGCCGCCATATTGTCTATTGAGTATTCTCCATCGTTTCTGTAGGCGAAGATCTGATTCCAGAAGTTCTTCAGATACTTAAGGGCCTTGCCCATAAGTTCACTTCGGCTCTCATCCGGATTTGCAAGCAGATTATAAAGCTCTGTCCTTATCTTATCAATGATTTCCGTCGTTTCCTTACTGTTTCTTCTGTGGTAAATCTCGTCTGCGGTAAGTTTTTCCCGGCGGTAAGTATCTTCCATGCCGTATAACTTTCCTATCAGCTCAAGGAAGATTCTTGCCTGCAGGCTTCCCTGGTCGAAGGCATACTTGAACTTAGCCCTTGCATGAGCCAGACAACAGAGATGCTCTATATCCATAAGTTCGTTGTCAAGATACATATATACGTTATAACCGTCACTCTGCAGTGATTTGATTTTTGCATCACCAAGGAACTCCTTCAACACATTTCTGCTCCTTCCTCCATGTTTCTGCAAACCTTCATCGTCCGTTGTGTCCTCATAAAAGAAGATGACAATACGGGCTTTTCTGTTTACCAGACACCACATATAGGTCTTGCGTTTCTTATTGTAAGCGTGGTAACGAAGCCATGTCTCGTCCACATTCACGTTCGCACCGTCCTGAAGGGCAATCTTCTTGAGGGCAGGTATCAGCTTATTGAGTTGCATTGCACCTTTGTCGGCCCAGTTCAGCAGGTTCTGGACAGAAGTGTTCCAGTCCATATCCGACAGACGGTTTTTAGCTTCCCTGTATGCTGGCGTTGACATCTGGAAGCGGTTGAACATAAGATACGAGAGCATGTTTGCCGTAATGCTTGTACCCGGTACAATCTCATTGTAGATGTCAGCCCGGGCGTCATCTTTCATAGGAAGGAACATGCTTTCAATCCTGCCGTCGGCATGCTTTACCTTAAGCACTTCAAAGTGATGTTCCTCAATATGGCTCACGATATTTCTTATTTTACGATAGCTCGATGATATCACTACAGACCCCTCAGGAAGCATTGTATAATCGGACTTGTGTATTATCGGGGTGCCTACACAGTTCTTGTTGTATCTCATCCCTTTTCTATACGGTCTTTCCTTGGAATGAGGAGTGGCCGGAGTATCCTGCGTGTCGCATGATGCGGAAGGCTCTGACTGTGGAACTTCACCAGCCGGAGCAGTGGGAGTACCGTCAAAGTCATCCTTGTCGTCATGCTTTCCTTTTACGACCTTTTTGCGGTCAATGCCTTTAAGGCTTTTGGATGAAGCGTAAGTCTGGTTATTCATAAGTGAAAGACGCTCGACAAGGGCGTTATGCTTTTTCTCAAGCTTTTTGTATTCCTTGTCGCGGAGCTTGCATTCAATGGCAGCCTTCTCAGCCTTGCTGTTTGCCTTAAGCAGGGCATCTGTAAGGGAATCAATCTTACGGTTGGCGTCCTTCAGGTCTTTTCCTATTTC
>CABIXF010000099.1 GCA_902362595.1 Bacteroidaceae bacterium
TAATCAAACCGACCTCACTGCTAATGTTCCGGAGGGTAACGGTCCTAGACAGCTTACGCTGTGGTAAAATTTCTCCGGACAGCAATGGTGTAAAATCATTTACCCCGTCATTGACTTTTAATCGTACCTTATGGAATTGAAACAAAGAACTTGAAGTTGTAGGTACAGGCGTACGAGCTTTTAATCGTACCTTATGGAATTGAAACAAATAAGGCGATTTGCGGCATTTTCTTTTTAAAACTTTTAATCGTACCTTATGGAATTGAAACATCTTTACAACTTGTAGAACAGTGTAGTCTGACCCTTTTAATCGTACCTTATGGAATTGAAACACGTGAAGGAAGACTGGAGAGAGATGCTGGTATCCACTTTTAATCGTACCTTATGGAATTGAAACTCTGTTGTTCTGTTAGTTTGTAAGCATTCGGACAAATGCACCTTTTACACCTTGAGGTTTGATTGTAGCTTTGCGGCAGCGAATACAATCAAACCTCAATTATTATGAATAGACTGGAATTTGAAGAATTGGAATTACAGGTACAACAAAGCGGCCTACCGTTGAAGTCGTACCTACAACAGATAGGTGTAAGTTATTCAACCTATCATTACTGGCGTAGAAAATGTTCGGTTGACAGGAACAGTATCAAACAGGAGCTGGTTCCCATCAGTCTTAAACAGTCAGTCATGGAATCGTCCCCTGAAGGACAAGTGCCGCATGGTGTGTCCGTTCTGTTTCCCAACGGTCTTCGTGCCCACTTTGGGAACGGGTCAGAAGAGATACTGATGGAGCTGTTCACCCAAAGTCTTCGAGGCGGCCATGTTTAACCTGAACGACACGATGCGCTACTTCCTGTGTCCTGGCAGGACAGATATGCGCAAGGGTATCAGTTCGCTGTGCGGAGTGGTGCATGAGAAGATGAACAGCGAAGTGAAGAATGGTGATGTCTTCATCTTCATCGGTTCCAGCCGCAGGCTCATGAAGTTGCTTCATGCGGAAGACGGAGGTATGGTGATGTATGTAAAACGCCTGGAGGCAGGCCGCTTCAAGCTGCCGGAGTACGATCCCCAATCAAACAGCTATCCCATGGAATGGCGCGACCTGGTGATGATGGTCGAGGGCATTCAGGAAAATCCGCAGCAGAGGCTCCGGCGCCTGAGGGCAGAGCGCAAGGAATATCATGTATAATATGCTTCCGGAGTGAATAAAGTGCGGATATAATTGTGTAATCCGCTTATATTTAGTATATTTACATAAACAAAACAGATGCGAACAATGGAAGAAAAGGATATACTGCTCAAGACGATAGAAGGGCTGAATGCCTCCATTGCTTCATTGTCTGCCACTAATAAGAATCAGGCGGAACAGATTAAGAACCTGCAGGAACGAATCAAAGAGCTGACGGCTCAGATTGCATGGCTGAACCGCCAGCTCTTTGGGCGTAAGACAGAAAAGCTTCCCGTATATAATCCCGATATGCCCGACCTTTTTGCCGAAGAGTTTGCCGGACTCCGGCATCAGGCGGAAGAAAAGCGTGACGAGGCCGTAGAGCAGATAGAAAAGGAACCGGTGGAAATCCGGAAGCAGAAGCGTCAGAACCGCAAAATGACAGAGGATCTGCCCGTACTCGAAACCGAGGTTATAGAGCCGGCCGGTGTGGACCTGTCCTTATATCGTAGGATTGGCGAAGAGGTAACCAAAGTGGTCAAGCACAAACCCAGAGAAAACGCATCAATCTCCGATATTAAGGAAGTTAATTGTTTCCAGAATAAGTTTCTCCATGAAATTCTCATCCCATC
>CABIXF010000100.1 GCA_902362595.1 Bacteroidaceae bacterium
TTGTCGGCTATAGCAGCATATTGCTTTTTTGAAAAGAAGCCCGCCATTGATGTAAACTTTGTCAATGACGGACAACTGTCTATTTTCTAATTTTATATCGAACTCACGTTAAATATTATTATCTTGAAGCAATCTCTTGGAGTTCTGTTTCTTCTAATATTGGCATTGCTTTCCGATATTATCCCAAAGGATTTATTTTTGATCATGCAGCGTGTAATATTTATACAAAAAATATCGTAGAAACTTTAGGATACGTAAATACTAAACTGATTAGCATATTCTCAAATATAATAAATCCAACTATAAATCTTTTTAGTGGTTCTGTTGGAAATATACCATATTTACCTATTAGCAATATAGATAAAGTTGTAAAGCAAAATATTTATATTTCCAAATCTGATTGGAACTCCCACGAGAGCTCATGGGACTTTGAGGCCAATCCCCTTTTGACTATAAATGAGAACACCCATATCAACAAAAAAATTGAACAACAAAATAATGAAATAGGTGAATACATCTACATTGATTTAGCTACTCCAAAGTCTGATAGTCTGAAATGGCGTATGGAGCAATACAAGAAAAAGTGGGAGCAAATGTTCAACCAATTGCACGAGAACGAGGAAGAACTCAACCGCCAGTTTATTGAGATATACGGTCTGCAGGATGAACTTACACCCGACGTGCCGATTGATGAAATCACCATTCTACAACAAGGTGAAATTTCCTTTGTACCATCTGAGGAAGGTGAAAATGCGCCTAAGATAATGAAGTGGAACGACGATGTCATTATCAAACAACTCATCAGTTATGCCGTAGGATGTATGATGGGGCGTTACCGTTTGGACAAACCGGGACTGCATATCGCACATCCAGAACCGACTGCAGAAGAGATTGCCCCCTACTCTTATCATGGCAGGAAGTATGAAATAGACGATGACGGCATTCTGCCTTTGATGAACAGTGACTGTGGTTTCAGTGACAATGCTCCTCTGCGTATAGCAGACTTTGTTCGCATCGCATTTGGAGAAGAAACGCAAGTAGAGAATCTGAATTACATGGAGCAATGTTTGGGTAAAACATTGGAACAATATTTCGTGAAGGACTTCTGGAAAGACCATAAAAAGATGTATCAGAACCGTCCGATTTACTGGCTGTTCGCATCCAAAAAAGGTACCTTCCAGGTAATAGCTTATATGCATCGCATGAATGCCTATACAGTGGAACGTATCCGAGCCAAATACCTCCTCCCTTTCATAGAACACTTGGAGCAGGAGATAAAAAAACTCGATATGCGTCGGGCAGAACTGACTACCAAGGAAAGCAAGCAACTCCAAACGCTTCAGAAGCAACTTGATGAGTGCCGTGAGTATCACGAACGTTTGCAGGTAGTGGCTGAACAAGCCATCAGCTTCGACCTTGATGATGGTGTGGTAGTCAATTATGCCAAGTTCGGGGATGTTTTACAGAAAATAAAGTAGAAAATATTATGGATAAGCAGCAAATTTCAAATCTTTTACATATACAACAAGCTAGCCGAGAAAATCGATTGGTTATATTTGTTGGTGCCGGAGTTTCTAGAAATTCCGGAATTCCGACATGGAATGAACTCATAGAATCAATGAAGTCTGAACTTTCAGGAAAGTTATCTTGTGATATGGATGCCATAAAAGTATCTCAGTTCACTACTGTCCCGTAAAAGTGGATAAATAGTTCTTTGAAATTATTGAAATATAGTCAATTACACGGTCTTTTGAAATGA
>CABIXF010000101.1 GCA_902362595.1 Bacteroidaceae bacterium
CCAAAAGGCATGGACATAGGAAAAACATAAATCATACTCTATGAAAAATGGCAAAACGATGATTATATAACGAAAAAGAGGATGCATCATTTTGACACACCCTCTTTTATTAAAAGCTGCTCAAGATTTCCTTCAGCCTCTTCTTCCCGTAGAAAATCCTGCTCTTTACCAGTCCTAGCGGCATTCCGGTATGCGCTGCAATTTCAAAGTATTTAAAACCCTTCAACCTCATCGAAAGTACCACTCGAAGGTTTTCCGGAAGTTCATCTACTATTTGAGCCACTTCCTCAAAACTCAATTCATCAGTTGCAAAATCCTCCATTGTTCGAGCTATATCTGCATCTAAATTTCCATCTGACATACTCAGAAACAAGCAATATTTCTTTGACTTGCAAATATTCACAAACGTATTGTGCATAATAGTATACAACCAGCCCTTAAAATTCACATTTTCATTATACCTTTCTCGGTTTTCAAGTGCTTTCAACAAAGTCTCCTGCAACAAGTCCTCTGCATCTTCCTTCTGAGGAAACAACAAATACGCATAATTACGAAGTTTCCCCTGCAGGGTTATCAACTCTTGCTCAAAATCAAAACTCTCCATATCTGTCCCAGACTTACTTCTTATACATAATAAAATCCTTTCACCTTAATTCTATCTTTTAATCCCGCAAATACGACTCAGTCAAATGGCAACCTCCTTCTCCATTCTTTTGTCAATATCCGCAATAATTCCAATATAAAATCACTAAGGTGCACTTCATCCGTATACAAATTCAAGGCCAATTCCTGTAAAGAAGGGTTATCTGTATTACGAACCCAGCGCAAAAAATCAGCCACTTGTTGATGAAAATATTGTTCATGAGCAAACAAAGCATTCAAAGCCATCATCGGACTTTGCCATTCTTCTGCCCTGCAAACTTGCTCTCTTATCACCACATTGGCTTTTCCAAGCAGCAGGAATTCAGATATTTTCCGAATTCGCACAGCTTTCTTTCGAATTTGTACATCTAGCCAGGAAGCCAACATCGGTAATTTCTGTTCAAAAAAATATAACTGAAAGACAATATACAAGCTAGAAGACCAAATCTCTGCATGAAGCTGCGCATTAACAACTTCTTCCGTAATCTTATCCATTATTTTCCTTTTTATCTCAAATTAATCATTTAACATGACAAATAGTCAGTATAACTCAATTTTTTCAGACAATATATCAGACCGGAAAAATGGCACAAAATTTGTGCAAAACACGTAGCAATGCAAAAAATAAAGAAAACATAAAAGAGAAAAATCCGGTTACAGCAGGAATCACAGTTCACAACGACAAATGTTTTCATATACCAATCCAATTGTCAGCTTACTTCCCCAAAAGCTGTTAATATAATAGTGAAGCGTGGGGAACTTTAGCATTACCTGTTCAGAAGTATCCCCATACTTGATAACCGAGTAATACACAAAGCCCCACGCCTATTATAAGTACACATTCGTTCTGAACTGCAAATATAAATAGCCCGTGGAGCGCCTTTGTATTATCCATTGTTATCGTTGTGAAATTGGGGATTTCCTGAACTTGTGGATAATGTCAAAACGCTTCTAATAATTCTTCTCTCTTTTTAGAGTAAGACAAATATACAAAAGGCTCAACGTAAAAATCTGAGGAGTAAACCGTATAAAATCGTATCTTTGCAAACAACGAATCATCAGCAGCTATGGAAACAAACGGTTATCGCCTCCTTC
>CABIXF010000102.1 GCA_902362595.1 Bacteroidaceae bacterium
CTGATTGACGATAGGATTATATTGAACCCAATCCTAACTTCTTACTACAGAAGTATTTATCAAGCGACCAATCTGGGCGCACTGGCATAAAGCTGCGTGGTCTCAATACGCATGTGCCCCATCATTTTGCCGACTGTCTCGATTGGAACACCCAATGAAAGGGTTATATGGGTTCCGAAATTGTGTCGTGCCTTATGAAATGTAAGTTCAAATCCGTAAACTTCACCCAACTGGTGGGCGAGCATAATGAAATACGTACGACTATACAGATTGAAGACCTTGTCATCCTTTCTCTGTTCCCGATATTTCTCTATTATCTTCAACGGAATATCCAGCAATCGGACAGAAGACAGTGTTCCTGTTTTCTGGCGGTGGATATGAATCCACCATGAACCGTCTTCAGATTGGGTAATATCATTTACCCTCAGTTTTTTCAAATCCGTATAGGCAAGTCCGGTAAAAGTGGAGAAGATGAACATATCCCTTACAAACTGAAGCTGTGGCTTCTCGACAGGTGTTGTAAGCAGTGTCTTCAGGTCTTCCAGCTTCAGATGACGACTTTTCCGTTTGGGCAGTTCAGGATGAAGGCGACAATACGGATCACGGCGGATTGTTCCCTGGCTGACAGCCCGCATGGTCATCTTCTTCAGCCTATAAAGATGTTCATGCACGCTCTTCGGGCTTAAATTCCTGTCCGTCCTGAGAAAAAGTTCAAAGTCATCATAAAAAACACGGTTAAGGTTCCGTAAAAGAACATCCTCTACGCCACGTTTTTCCTCGATGAAAGCCGAAAGATGCTTATATGAACGCTGGTAAGAGTCATAAGTTTCTTTTATCCGGTCTATTCCGATACGTTTCTTAAACTCCTCGTTATGCTCTCTGAAAAGAGCCAGCAGAGTTAACGGTTTCTGACCGACTCCCATCACGGCATTCTTTACCTGCTCTGCCGTAATAAATCCCAGACTGTTCTTAATCCGCCTGTAATGCTCCTTGATTTCTTTGGTCAGATCATCAATAGCCCGGTTGACGGTAATGGCATTCTCACTGCGGCCGTCAGCCCGTCCTTTTTCAGGATTCCAGATGGCCGGATTGACGGATACTTTCGTTCCTATCTGTTCCCATTTGGCATCTATGCTTATCTTGCACAGCAACTGGCACGTTCCATCCTTACGGACTTTGGTGCGGTTTATATAAAACAGTATCGCAAATGTACTGCGACGTTTGATTTCCATATTGTCAGTATTTCTTTTCATAATCCTATTTTTTGCCATTATCAAATAACTACAGAAAACCGCTCAACAATTATTTTATCCAATGCTTTCGTATCTGTATCTATCTTATTGTCTGTCACCTGTAGGCTCGGCTGTCGGCGCCATGCCACCTTACGGTGGTAGGTTTCCGACAGCCTGCCTCCGAACCGTA
>CABIXF010000103.1 GCA_902362595.1 Bacteroidaceae bacterium
GATGCACTGTGCCCCCTTTTTACTAACGATGCAGATTATTTTCGCTTCTGTATCATATAGGCGCGTAGTTGCGGATTTGAGGTATTATAGAAGATGATGAATTAAGAAAACATTTATGGCAAGTCATTGGAGATATAGCAGCAAGTCATCATTGGAATATGGATAAAGTTAAGGCATTAGGAAATCAGATCCCTGCTTTACCATGTTTCCCTGTAGATTGGCGAATAAATCCATTGAAATTGGCATGTCTTCTAAGATGTGCTGATGCAGGGCATATTGATTCTGGGAGAGCGCCAGACTATCTTCTAAAATTATTAGATATAAATGGAGTTTCTCGTAATCATTGGGAAGCTCAAAATAAATTATCTCAAATAGATATTGACACAACAAATAAATCTAATGTTATTATTGCGTCAAATATTGCTTTTGAGGAATCAGATTATGCAGCATGGAATGTTGTTTATGATGCTGTTATGGTTCTTAACAATGAGCTTATTCAATCATATGAAGTCTTAAATAATCTTCCATTTCCGATACCTTTTCAGGCCCGTCGAGTAAGTGGTGCAGAATCAAGAGAAGAATTATGTAAATATGTAAAGACGTGTGGATGGTTCCCTTGCGATGCTAATATTCATATTAGTAATATTGAGGGAATTATAAAGACTCTTGGAGGGGAAAAATTATATGGGAAAGAAAAAAAGATAGAATATGTCGTACGCGAGCTAATACAAAATGCAAGAGATGCCATTGTTGCTAGAAAATACCTGGATGAAGGCTTTGAAGGTCGTATTGATGTATATATTGAAGAAAAAGACAACAAACAATGGTTAATTGTTAGAGATAATGGTATAGGCATGTCTATGCGAACTATAAAAGACTATTTATTGAATTTTGGAAAAAGCTTTTGGGCTTCAGACCTAGCTAAAGAAGAAAATCCTGGTTTGGCATCTTCTGGATTTAAATCTATAGGCCAATTTGGAATAGGTTTTTATTCTATATTTATGATAGCTTCTGAAGTTATTGTTGAGACTAGAAAGTTTAATGAATCATTAAATAGCAATATTAAATTACGCTTTCCTAATGGTTTATGCTTACGTCCAATTGTTTCGCAATGTAATGGCATCAGTATGAATGTAAGCACGATAATAAAAGTATGCATTAATCCTAAAGAAGTAATATGGAAAGATACTGTAAAAATGAATCCAGGAATGCTAGGTATCAAAGCTTTTTATGTACCTTTTAAAGATGTTTTGGCAAATATTACCGCAGGACTTGATGTTGATGTGTATTATAATAGACTTTATATAGATTAATTTATTATATGACTCATTTTGTGCGTGATTCTGAAGTTGTGTAATCCACAAGCAATAAGAATCA
>CABIXF010000104.1 GCA_902362595.1 Bacteroidaceae bacterium
GGAGCGCCCTAGGGTAAAACTGGTAATTGGGGCTAAGTCGTAACAAGGTAGCCGTACCGGAAGGTGCGGCTGGAACACCTCCTTTCTGGAGAGGAACCGACGAAGGTTCTTGCCTTGTACTGCAGATGAGTTTGTTTTTCGATATAAAGAGAGAAAGATGAAGCCGAGTCGGAACAGACGAGGTTGAACTGAATCACAAGCTAGTCCTATAGCTCAGTTGGTTAGAGCGCTACACTGATAATGTAGAGGTCGGCAGTTCAACTCTGCCTGGGACTACCTCGAAAAGAAGGAAGTGAAAAAAACTTCCTTAAAAATTTGCCGGGGCGAAAGTAAATGCTTACCTTTGCAGCCGCAAAAAAACGGGGGATTAGCTCAGCTGGCTAGAGCACCTGCTTTGCACGCAGGGGGTCAACGGTTCGAATCCGTTATTCTCCACAAGCAACGAACTTTTAATTATTCATTATTAACTGTTCATTGAAAAACGGTCTATGACATGATGTAACAAGCAAAAAGTAATTTTAGTACGAAAGCTAAAAGTATATATCATCCCGCACCCGTTGAAAGACGGAGTGTGCACGTGATAAGGAAAGTAGGAAAGGGCGCATGGCGGATGCCTTGGCTCTCGGAGGCGATGAAGGACGTGATAAGCTGCGATAAGCTGCGGGGAGGTGCAAATAACCCTTGATCCGCGGATTTCCGAATGGGACAACCCGTTGTCTTGAAGAGATAACATCCATCTTCAGATGGAGGCTAACGCAGGGAACTGAAACATCTTAGTACCTGCAGGAAAAGAAAATAACAATGATTCCCCCAGTAGTGGCGAGCGAACGGGGAAGAGCCCAAACCCCGGATGTTACGGCATCCGGGGGG
>CABIXF010000105.1 GCA_902362595.1 Bacteroidaceae bacterium
CAGAGAAAACGCATCAATCTCCGATATTAAGGAAGTTAATTGTTTCCAGAATAAGTTTCTCCATGAAATTCTCATCCCATCCTGCCATCAGTCTTTTTCTCCCTATCGGTATTTTCTTTTCATTCCTCTTAAGCACTGCTGTAACCATTTTCGTTATAATAGAATAGTTTATAGCCGAGTTCATTTTCTTTTTACTGTCATCTTCTCTGAATTCCACATCAAGCATCCTGTGAAGTCCATTTTCCACCTGCCAGTGATTCCTCTTATGCATAATCAGACTTGCGGCATTTTTTTCCAAAGAGGTGATAAAGTATTGTGTATCTTTTGTTTCCTCTCCTGTTTTCTTGTTCTTGCGTACGGTGTTGAATACTCCAAAAGTCTTTATTCCCGCCCATTTCCTGTACATGCTTCCCAGCATGTATTTTTCCTGAACAGTAAAACAGCTTCTGGTTACGGTATATCCGTGAGCCTTTTCATCAACTATGGTAACATCATCATTACGGTTTTCTCTTTTTTTGAGCATATTCCAGCCGACGATCTCCTCTATCTCTTTGCGCAAAAGAAGCTGGTTGTCCTTGACTATAAGAAGATAATCAGCTCCTTTTTTGAAAATCGCCTCCGCTATTTCCCTCTGCGTACCCATGGCGTCCATTGTTACAAGGTCTCCTTTGCCAATTGACAACGATTCTATCAGTGCCTTGTCAGCCGTAATCTCATTACTTTTTTCCGGTACACGTTCCTGTCCGAGAGAAACCTCATGGGTCACATCGTATGCACTTACAATGTGTACTCTGGCTTTTCCGCCGTCATTGTCTGC
>CABIXF010000106.1 GCA_902362595.1 Bacteroidaceae bacterium
TGAACGGATATAAAATTGTGCTTTTAAAGGCTATTTTTATGCTTTATAGGCTACCGGAATGTGAACGGGTATGCTCCGGAATATGCACACTTTTTATACATCATGATAATCAGTATATTATAAAAGCCAATTGAATTCTATTACGAATCTAAGTTGAATCAATCTAAATAACAGAGTGATAAATATGTGAGTTATTAAAATCAAAATCATTATGAACTTAAACTTCCAAAATTGGCGTATTGACTAGCATGGCTCTTTCCCATACCTTCGTGCTAAACTTAAAACTTGAAAGATTATGTTTAGCGAAAAAGACTTTGAAAGACTGTGGTTCCTATACAAAACCGAGGGTGAGCCCAAAGGAGTTTCCATCAACTCATTCTGTATTAGCAACAACATTCCTTACACGGCATTCTATGACTGGTTCAAGAAGGCACAGAAGAAAGTTGTACCTGTAGAAGTGGAAGGAATTCCGGAAGAGTTGATTCGGACAGGCAATGAAGAACGGCAGGATGTTGCTAAAGACAAGCCCAAACGTACAACTCCCCATAAAGGAAGCATCATGGTGACGATAAAAACACGTGAAGGCTTGTGCATTCAGAAGAAAGGCTTAGACTATCAGGGGCTGAAAACGCTGGTGGAGAAACTGGAGGGCTTATGCTAAGTATTAACGGACTGCATAACTTCTATTATCTTCCTGAACTTCACGATATG
>CABIXF010000107.1 GCA_902362595.1 Bacteroidaceae bacterium
TCCTCCTTCATCCGCATGAACGTGGCGTCGGGGTCTGTCTTGGAGTAGCTGTTGCGCCCGTCGAGAATCTTTCCCTGGGATTCGTATTTCCTGAGCTGTTCGGGCCATGCCTTCCTCACGCGCCGGACCTTGGCCTTCACTTTCCGGTCCGCATCCGTTCCCTCCAGAGCTTCATGTATCTGTTCCAGCGCCCTTTCCACCTTCTCGGGGGTGATGTCCTGGTAAGTGACGGGAGCGGAGTCGCGCAGCTCCTGCTTGGTGACGGACTCGGCGTACCGCCATATCTCCTCAAGCTGTTCCGCAATTCTGGAGATGCGGGTGTGGATGGACTCGCCCCAGACGAACGTATAACGGTTGGCGTCCGCCTCCATCTTCGTCCCGTCGGTGCAGGCCACGTCCAGACTTACAAAGCCCTCCGCCACAAGGAACTTCACGATGGTAGCGAAGACGGTCTTGAGCACATCCTTCAGCCGGCTGCTGCGGAAACGGTTGATGGTGTTGTGGTCAGGCACCCTGGTACCGGTCAGCCACATGAAGCGGATGTCATTGC
>CABIXF010000108.1 GCA_902362595.1 Bacteroidaceae bacterium
ATCTTATAATTCAGCACTATAAATTTAATACTTTTATCGCTATGTTTCTAATTATCACTGAAATATATTTATTACTATTTCGAACTCACGTTATGCTTAATCAACGAATCCCTCAGATTTTTACGTTGAGCCATAGAATCTCCTACCAGACTTCGTAAAGAATTGAACGGGCACAAAAAAAGCCCCGAGATATTGCTATCTCGAGGCTCTCTGTAAAACGGCGACTACCTACTCTCCCACTTGTACGCAGTACCATCGGCGTGGCGAAGCTTAACTTCTCTGTTCGGAATGGGAAGAGGTGGAACCTTCGCGCCATAGTCACCTTAATATCCTTTCAATTGATAATGAAAAATGAATAATGAACAACGTACCCATTCTCCTTATCAATCATATTTTATCATGACTTACAAGCAAGCAATTTCAGCACACTGGCCAAACGTATATATCATCCTTTGATGTTTTCCATCCGCCCGGCGCGGATAAGGAAAGCTGACGGGCAATTAGTAATGCTCGGCTTTGCTGTCTCCAGCTTTA
>CABIXF010000109.1 GCA_902362595.1 Bacteroidaceae bacterium
CCGGTCCGGGTTGTTCACCGTATCATTGAACAGATCAGCCTGGAAGAACTTTACCGCAAGTACTCCGTCAAAGGCTGTCCGGCCTACCATCCCCGCATGATGCTGCAGATTCTGGTATATGCCTATCTGCGCAATATCTATTCCAGCCGCCGCATTGAGGAGTTTTGCCGCAATGATATCCGCTTCATGTGGCTGACCGGCAATGTGACTCCTGACCACAACACCATCAACCGTTTCCGCAGCAGCCGGCTGAAGGATGTGCTCAAGACCGTCTTCGCCACCATCGTGAAGTTCCTCGTGGCGGAGGGCTTTGTAAGTCTGGACGTGGCCTGCACCGACGGGACGAAGATGGAAGCGAACGCCAACCGTTATACGTTCGTCTGGGGCAAGTCCATCCACACCCGCATCTCCAGAATCGCGGAACAGCTTGAGGAGATATGGCGGTACGCCGAGTCCGTCACCAAGCAGGAG
>CABIXF010000110.1 GCA_902362595.1 Bacteroidaceae bacterium
TCCCTAAAGATACGAAAAATTAGGGAGACGGGCAAGTCCTGACTGAGCGAAGTTTGGGCTTGCCCGATTTTTTTGCAGGCACAAGAAAGGCCATCTCAAATTATATTTCAATTTGAGACAGCCTCAAAAAATGAATGAAAATGAGGAGAGACCATGCAGAAAACCGACATGACATTTTGGGAGCATCTGGATGTATTAAGAAATTCTTTGATTAAGATAGCATTGGCTGTTGTTATTTGTGGTTTAGTTGCTTTCTTTTTCAAGGATACGATGTTTGATGTCATTTTTGCTGCCAAGGACACAACTTTTGTTACCTATCGTTGGTTCAATGAAATATGCAGATTAATGCATCTTCAGACTATGGATCAATTTTCTATAAAGTTGCATTGCTGTCCGGAGAAATTTTACCACAGCGTAAGCTGTCTAGGACCGTTACCCTCCGGAACATTAGCAGTGAGGTCGGTTTGA
>CABIXF010000111.1 GCA_902362595.1 Bacteroidaceae bacterium
CGGATATGATATCAGAGTTAAAAGCCTCCCTTGAAAATGCACCGGCCGCATCGGACAAGGAAGAAAAGAAAGCTAAGAAACAAAAGGTAAGGCAAATCAAGCAATTGGAATCGCACTGTGAGAAACTTGCCGAATATGACAGGCACATGAGCATACTCGGCAAACGAAATTCCTACTCCAAAACAGATTCTGATGCTACATTTATGCATATGAAGGAAGACCCTATGGGAAACGGGCAATTAAAACCGGGATATAATCTACAAATCGGAACCGAAAACCAGTTTATGGTCGATTTTGGACTCTACCCTAATCCTACAGACACTCTTACATTGATTCCTTTTGAAAATTCGTTTCATGAACGTTATAACCGTTTCCCATTGGAAGAGGTTGCCGATTCCGGTTATGGCTCGGAGGAGAACTATAGCTTTATGGAAGAAAACGGAATAGAAGCATATGTCAA
>CABIXF010000112.1 GCA_902362595.1 Bacteroidaceae bacterium
TACGCTGATGATTTCCTTATAGGGGTCATTGGAAATAAAGCAGAGTGCGAGAAAATCAAGGCGGATGTCACACAATTTATGCAAGAAAAGCTAAAGTTGGAGATGTCGCAAGAAAAGACCTTGATAACCAACTCACAAGACAGTGCAAAATTTCTCGGCTATGAAATATCAGTCCGTAAAGATTACACAACGCAGAAAAATGCAAGAGGAGAAACTCGTAGACATCGTAATGGTAATGTGATACTACACGTATCACGAGAAGTAATAAAGAAGAAGCTACTGAGTCTTGAAGCCATGAATGTGAAAACACGAAATGGCAAAGAAGTGTGGAGTTCTAAAGGTAGAACATACCTGATAGACAATGAGCCACAAGACATAGTAGCACGTTTCAACACAGAAATCAGAGGATTCTACAACTACTACTC
>CABIXF010000113.1 GCA_902362595.1 Bacteroidaceae bacterium
CAAGACTAATTTCAATGATGTCAAAGATCTAAATAATCCCCTGATTCCGGGCTATTTGATTAATTGTTTAACTCGTCCCATTTTAACGGGACACTAATGAAGTTGAAGTATTATATTAAAAAGTGTGTCTTTGAAGTTTGCATATTCTTCATTTGACACACTTAAATAAATTTCTACTTCTAACGAAAATACTCTAAATAGCTATATATACTATCTGATGTCTTATCTAATTTATACTTTCTTTATTAAGAAACCTATTTGAAAGTACATCCATTAGTATAACGTAAGCATTCGGTAAACCACGTTGCAAATTTTGTGAATTAGTTCCGAATCGGTGCTATTCGTAGTCGATTCGGAACTAAT
>CABIXF010000114.1 GCA_902362595.1 Bacteroidaceae bacterium
TATCCCAAAGATAATGTTTAAAAACTATACCTCCAACGATAATCTGCTTTTACCTCCGTGTTTAGGCGATTTTATTCCCCAGAACGACCCGGTCCGGGTTGTTCACCGTATTATTGAACAGATCAGCCTGGAAGAACTTTACCGCAAGTACTCCGTCAAAGGCTGTCCGGCCTATCATCCCCGCATGATGCTGCAGATTCTGGTATATGCCTATCTGCGCAATATCTATTCCAGCCGCCGCATCGAGGAGTTCTGCCGCAATGACATCCGCTTCATGTGGCTGACCGGTACCAGGGTGCCTGACCACAACACCATCAACCGTTTCCGCAGCAGCCGGTTGAAGGAT